>NZ_CP092968.1:1826250-2435000 GCF_027571405.1 Methylocystis parvus OBBP | reverse complement strand
TGCGATAAGCCGTGGGGAGGTGCGAACAACCTTTGATCCGCGGATTTCCGAATGGGGAAACCCACCTTCGATCTCTGTTATTCCGAAGAGTTTGATCTGCGCGCACAGCGCAGGATCAACGTCATCGTGTTCCTTGAAGGGGAACGGCGGGCTTTGGCCCCGGCGTCGCGCAAGCGGCGCTAGGAGCGAACGCGACGCCGAGCCAATGCGAGGGGCGCGCCGCTTGCGGCGCAAAAACGCGATGTCTTTGGACTAACAGAGATCATGAGAAGGTATTTATGACTGAATCCATAGGTCATAAAAGCGAACCCGGTGAACTGAAACATCTAAGTAACCGGAGGAAAGGACATCAACGAGACTCCGTTAGTAGTGGCGAGCGAACGCGGACCAGGCCAACGCTTTTGATCTTCCAACTCGAACCGTCTGGAAAGTCGGGCCATAGCGGGTGACAGCCCCGTAGGGATTTCGAAGATTGAGAGATACGAGTAGGGCGGGACACGTGCAATCCTGTCTGAACATGGGGAGACCACTCTCCAAGCCTAAGTACTCCTCAGCGACCGATAGTGAACAAGTACCGTGAGGGAAAGGTGAAAAGCACCCCGACGAGGGGAGTGAAACAGTCCCTGAAACCGGATACCTACAAACAGTCGGAGCCCAAGGTTCGTCCTGGGTGACGGCGTACCTTTTGTATAATGGGTCAGCGACTTAAAGTAACGAGCAAGCTTAAGCCGGTAGGCGTAGGCGCAGCGAAAGCGAGTCTGAACAGGGCGTTCAGTTCGTTGCTTTAGACCCGAAACCGAGTGATCTAGCCATGAGCAGGTTGAAGGTGCAGTAACATGCACTGGAGGACCGAACCGGTGTCTGTTGAAATAGACTCGGATGACTTGTGGTTAGGGGTGAAAGGCCAACCAAACTCGGAAATAGCTGGTTCTCCGCGAAAGCTATTTAGGTAGCGCCTCGCATGTATTCTCCAGGGGGTAGAGCACTGGATGGGCTAGGGGGTCCCACAGACTTACCAAACCCAACCAAACTCCGAATACCTGGAAGAACTGTGCGGGAGACACACGGTGGGTGCTAACGTCCATCGTGGAGAGGGAAACAACCCAGACCAACAGCTAAGGCCCCCAATTCGCAGCTAAGTGGGAAAGGATGTAAGAATCCCAAAACAACCAGGAGGTTGGCTTAGAAGCAGCCATCCTTTAAAGAAAGCGTAACAGCTCACTGGTCTAAATAAGGGTTCTCGCGCCGAAGATGTAACGGGGCTCAAGCTGCGAGCCGAAGCTTTGGGTTCATCCGCAAGGGTGAGCGGTAGCGGAGCGTTCCGTAAGCCTGTGAAGGAGTAGTCGTGAGACGCTCTGGAGGCATCGGAAGTGCGAATGCTGACATGAGTAACGAGAAACACTGTGAAAGACAGTGTCGCCGAAAGTCCAAGGGTTCCTGCGTAAAGTTAATCTTCGCAGGGTTAGCCGGTCCCTAAGGCGAGGCCGAAAGGCGTAGTCGATGGGAATCACGTTAATATTCGTGAGCCAGCGGATGGTGACGCGTGGGGTAGATTGTCTGGACTTACTGGATTGTCCGGGCAGTGAACTCGCGCCAGGAAATAGCCTCCGCATCAGACCGTACCCGAAACCGACACAGGTGGACTGGTAGAGCATACCAAGGCGCTTGAGAGAATGACGTTGAAGGAACTCGGCAATTTACCTCCGTAACTTCGGGATAAGGAGGCCTTCTATCTGCGCAAGCAGGTGGGAGGGGCACAGACCAGGGGGTGGCAACTGTTTAACAAAAACACAGGGCTCTGCGAAATCGCAAGATGACGTATAGGGTCTGACGCCTGCCCGGTGCCGGAAGGTTAAGAGGAGAGGTTCACGCCTTGAATTGAAGCCCCGGTAAACGGCGGCCGTAAATATAACGGTCCTAAGGTAGCGAAATTCCTTGTCGGGTAAGTTCCGACCTGCACGAATGGCGTAATGACTTCCCCGCTGTCTCCAACGTCAGCTCAGTGAAATTGAATTCCCCGTGAAGATGCGGGGTTCCTGCGGTCAGACGGAAAGACCCCGTGCACCTTTACTGTAACTTTGCATTGGCATTCGTGTCGGCATGTGTAGGATAGGTGGTAGGCTTTGAAGCCGGGGCGCCAGCTCTGGTGGAGCCACCCTTGAAATACCACCCTTATCGTCATGGATGTCTAACCGCGATCCGTCATCCGGGTCCGGGACAATGCATGGTAGGCAGTTTGACTGGGGCGGTCGCCTCCCAAAGAGTAACGGAGGCGCGCGATGGTGGGCTCAGAGCGGTCGGAAATCGCTCGTCGAGTGCAATGGCATAAGCCTGCCTGACTGCGAGACAGACAAGTCGAGCAGAGACGAAAGTCGGTCATAGTGATCCGGTGGTCCCGAGTGGGTGGGCCATCGCTCAACGGATAAAAGGTACGCCGGGGATAACAGGCTGATAACCCCCAAGAGTCCATATCGACGGGGTTGTTTGGCACCTCGATGTCGGCTCATCACATCCTGGGGCTGGAGAAGGTCCCAAGGGTTCGGCTGTTCGCCGATTAAAGTGGTACGTGAGCTGGGTTCAGAACGTCGTGAGACAGTTCGGTCCCTATCTGCCGTGGGTGTCGGAGAATTGAGAGGATTTGTCCCTAGTACGAGAGGACCGGGATGAACATACCTCTGGTGGACCTGTTGTGGCGCCAGCCGCAGTGCAGGGTAGCTATGTATGGACGGGATAACCGCTGAATGCATCTAAGCGGGAAACCCACCTCAAAACCAGTTCTCCCTCGAGAGCCGTGGAAGACGACCACGTTGATAGGCCGGGTGTGGAAGCAGGGCGACCTGCGTAGCTTACCGGTACTAATAGCTCGATCGGCTTGATCGCTCTCATTTATCAACGCCCATCGCAAACGGCGATGGCAAAAAAACAAATAGAAAGACCATAGCGGGCTTCGGCAATCGGCAGTAGGCAGTCGGAAATCGACTGCCGAAGCCCGACTGCCGACTGCCCCTCTTGCTTCGAAATGTGTTTCGCCGGCCTGGTGGCCCTCGGCGAAGCGATCAGACCCGATCCCATCCCGAACTCGGCCGTCAAACGCTTCCGCGCCAATGGTACTATGTCTCAAGACCTGGGAGAGTAGGTCGTCGCCAGGCCTGCCAAACACATCCTCCTCTTCAACGATCTCGCAAAAAAACGGCAAGCGAATAGGGAGTGGCGAATAGCGAGTAGACCAAACTATTCGCCAGTCGCCACGCCCTATTCGCTCCCTGCCGCGGGGTGGAGCAGCCCGGTAGCTCGTCAGGCTCATAACCTGAAGGTCGTAGGTTCAAATCCTACCCCCGCATCCAGGATGGCTTTCCAGATTATAAGCGCAGATTGTGACTTACGCGCCGGTCGTTGACCTTGTCGGTGGGGCCGCGTAATTTCGTTCCAGCAGGTGGTTTGTTCGCGATTAATCTTTTCTTGAAGATTTTCGCTCCTCCGTCAGTCCAGTTGCGCTCGATTCTGACTTGGCCGGCTCGCCGGTTGACGCGACCCAGGGGCAATGTTGTCACCCAAAACGTCTCGCCTCCTAGAACGCCCCGCGTGTCTGGAGCTCCGGAAAGACGTCGCGAGGGAGGGGTCCTCCTTCGTCGCTTTGAGTTCCGAGCCCTGGCTGGGGATTGATCCCACGCTTCAAATTGAGCGTGCGCGCTTCCTGCAACTCTCCTACGCTTCGCGAAATTGCGACCCGCCCACGCGGCCGATTTTACGCTTTTGGCTTGGAGAGGCGTCCTACCGAGATCATATTCTCCCGGCGCCGGTCGACGGTCTGGGCGTGGCGATCATCCGATCGCCACGCGGATGCAAAGACGTCTGGATCAGCCCGACCAATCGGCCTGGCCGCTTTGAATTCGACCTTGTGGAGATGGGAAGGGCCCGCTGTCTGGACGTGATTCGTCGCCTGCGTCGCTCTCCCAAGCGACTTTTCTTCGCCGTCGCCGCCGGATGGGTCGGTTTAGAGGAAGAAGCGGACCTCAATTGGCGCTGGGCCTTGGGTGGAGAGCCGCTCGACGCCTATGCCGCCTGGCGCGCGCGACGCCATCTTGACCGCGAACTCCCGGCAAGACCGACCGACTATTCCGGCGCTCGGCCCCATTTCTGGTTTTTTGTCGACGTTGCGGGCGCGTCGGCGCAAGAAGTCGACGCAACCTGCGCGTCGATCCAGGGACAGTCCTCCGACCAGTGGCGCGTGCGTTTGGAAGGCGCGACCAAAGATCTACGCGCGCGCGCGTGTGGCCGATTGGACGGGTCGAGCCCAATTCCGGCCGGACGAAAACCCGCTCCCGACAGATTTCGTCGCCTGGCTGCGCGCCGGGGATCTCGTCCGCCCCAACGCCGTCGCCTGTTTCGACGCATATTTTTCCAGATTTCCGTCGCATCAACTGGCCTATTGCGACGAGATTTGCTCAGATTACGCCGGCTGGAAACCCGTATTGAAGCCAGGGTGGAGCCCAACTCTTCATCTCTCGCAGCCTTATATCGGTCGCGCGGCCTTCGTTCGCGCGGCGCTTGCGGGCGCTCGCCAAGACGACATGTCTGCAGACCGGGTCGTTGATGGGTTATCGCCGCACGAGGTCGGCGCTCTGCGGCTGCCTCTGTTCGAATTCCCGGCGGCTCCCGCTCCGACGCCTGCGCAATTTGAAGCGATTTGCAGAGACGCGCGACCATCGGTCAGCATCGTCATCCCGACGCGGGACAAGGCCGACCTTCTCGAGGCTTGCCTGGCGAGCCTTTTCGAGCGGACGGCGTATTCGAATTTCGATGTGGTCCTCGTCGATAATGATAGCGTCGAACCGCGGACCCTCGAACTGATTCGGGATATTGAAGCGACCTTTGATCGCTTGAAAGTCGTCAAAATACCTGGAGAATTCAATTTCTCCACGCTGAGCAATGCGGGCGCGCAGGCCTGCGATGGCGAGTTCCTTCTTTTTCTGAATAACGACACGCAGATCGTCACGCCGGACTGGATCGAACGGCTGCTTTATTTCGCCCGCGACCCGAAAGTTGGCGCAGTCGGCGCCAAGCTCCTCTACCCGGACCGGAAAACGCAGCATGTGGGCGTGCTTTTGGGCATGGGCGGCGTCGCGGGCCATTTCGGCGCCGGTCTCGACGAAAAAGCGCCGGGGTGGTGGGGCCGTAATCTCGCGCCGCATGAAGTTTCCGCCGTCACGGCGGCATGCATGATGGTCGAGCGAAAAAAATTCGACGCGGCCGGGCGTTTCGACGAGGTCAATCTTCCTGTGGATCTCAACGACGTCGATCTCTGCCTGCGCCTCGGCGAGCGCGGATGGCGGACCATCTGTCATTCGCAAGTCGTTCTTATTCATCATCAGTCCGCCAGTCGCGGCGGAGGATTGCGGCTTCAGCAGGTATACGCGCGCGAGAGACGCTTTTTTTTAGAGCGTTGGCGCGCAGTCATAAGGGACGATCCCTATTTTCACCCAGGACTTTCCCTATATGCGACGACGGAAATGCTTCCTTGAGGCCGGGTTGCGCCCTGCTCTCGCCGGGATTATTTTTGGATGATCGCAAATAGCGCCTGCAGGAACGAATCGCATCGCGCCGCGCGCCCTTCGGCGCAAGTTTCTCCCGACGAAGGCCCGGCCAAAGGCATATGAAGAAGCAGGAGCCGCCCAGATCCCCGAAGCTTCTGGGATGGATTCGCGCGACGCAAAAGGCGCTCACGCCCGGAGCGGCGCGGCGAGGGCTACAAAACAATTTCGGCGACGATCTCAGGCGCCGACTCCCAATCCTGTCTCAGAGCGTCGAGGCCGTCTCCGACGCCGTTTCGACGATCGGCGGGGGCGGCGGTTGGCTTCGCAAGAGCTTTATCGTCGCGGTTTTGCTGCCGACTGTCCTATTTTTTTTCTATACGGCTCTTTGGCAATCGAGGCGCTACGTCGCCGAAACCCGGTTGACGGTGCGCGAGGCGGTGAAGAAGGAGCCGTCGAAGTTAGACGCGGCGTCCATCGCCGCGAAACTGACCGGCGGGGGCGGCGGCGGCTCGCGGGACGTCCAGAACTCTTTCATGGTTCTCAATTATATCAAGAGCCGCGCCATCATCGTCGACCTCGGCGGTCGCGCTTATCTCGAGGGGAAGTTCGCCGGGTCCGGAATAGACTATTTTTCCCGCCTGTCGAAGGACTCCAATCTCGAAGATCTTTGGCGATATTGGCTTGGCCATATCTCCGCGAGCGTCGACACGATCTCCGGAATTCTTACCGTACGCGTCGACGCTTTCGCGCCGGAGAATGCGCTCGATCTCGCCAAGGACATTGTTCGCCTCAGCGAAGAACTCGTGAACAAAATCACGCTGCGCAATCGTAGCGACGCGCTCGCACGCGCCGAAAACGAAGTCTCTCTCTCTCGTCAGAAGCTCGCCGACGCGCGTGAGAAAGTTCTTCAATTCCGAAACGACAATTTCCTGATCGATCCTGGCTCCCGCGCGGCGAGCCTTGGCGAGATGATCTTCAAACTGACGATGGAGCGCATCGAGATCGTCAATTCGATGTCGACCTTCGCTTCCTCTCTTTCGAGCGATGCGCCGAGCCAGAGGCTCCAGCGCACCCGCCTCGCCTCCATCGATCAACAGATCGCCGACCTGAAGAAAAAATTGACCGACAGCCAAGGGTCAGATGTGGTTTCGACTCAGATCGCCTCCTATGAAAAACTCAAGCTGGAGGAGCAATTCGCGGAGCGCCTCTATGCGATTTCGCAATCGGCTTACGAGAGCGCGCGTCAGGAGCTTCAACGCCAGCAACTCTATCTCGTCACGGTCGTCACCCCGACAATGCCGGAGTCGGCGACTTATCCTAAGGTGATCGGCAATACTCTGCTTCTTTTCGCGGCTCTGCTGATCGTCTGGGCGATCATCTCGCTCGTCGTCGCGAGCATCCAGGAGCAGCTGATCTGATGTCTGTCCCAGTCCTGCGAAAAGTCGATGTCACTTCGCCATATGATCGCGGACGAGGAAGGCCAGACCAACGAGAATCGCCCAGCCGAGCACGGCCGGCGCGACGATGATCGACCATTCGATCCAGCGGCGCGGATAGATCGATTTTTCAGCGAGCGTCGGGCGCAGGAAAGGAACGAGATAGGCGCGCTGGCGTTCGAGATCGATGCGGGCGCTTTCATAGGTCGACGAGGCCAGCGCATATTGCTGCTGGGCGAGGCCGAGCTCGACCTGGCGTTCGGAAAGAACGCCGGCGCGATCCGCCAGCGTCGCGCTATTCTCCCTGCTCGCGATCTGAGCCGTATATTCGGCGATTTGCTTCTTCAAGCTGTCCACGCGCGCGTTGAGAAGCTTGACTTGCGGGGATTGAGTCGCCGACGCGCTTGACTGCAGGGCCAGACTTTCCTGCGCGGCCGCCAGATCCAACCGTAGCTTCGTGATGATCTTGTTGAGGGCTTCCGCCGCCGCCGGCGCATCGAGAACGCCTTCGGCGTTGCGGGCGTCGCGCATATTGACGGTCGCGATTTTCAAATGCTCTTCGGCGCGCGTCAACTCGGATTGGGCCTGTTCCAGCGCGTCGCGCCGCGAGCGCGTCGACATCTCGTTAACGAGCTTTTCGGAGAGGTCGATGATTTTCTGAGAGATGAGGAGCGAATCTTCCGGCGTGAAGGCGCGCACCTGAACCGAGATAATGCCCGACATCAGATCGACGCTGGCGTCGACCCGTTTCTTCCAATATTTCTCAAGCATTTCGATCGGATCGTCCGAGTCGAAGCCCGAAAAATAGTCGATCCCCGGACGCGAGAATATGCGCCGCAGGTCGATGCTCTTGTCGAGCGTGTAGACCATCGAACGTCCCAGAATATAATTTGTGACGACCTGCGAATCTTGGAGCTGCTTTTCGTCTCCGCCGCTGACGCCGAGCGCAGCGAAAGAGCTTTCGGATCCACGCAGGGCGAATTTGGTCTCGGTCAGATATTGTTTGCTGGCGATGAGACCCCAGTAAACCGACGCAACAAACACTGGCGCTATGACGCAGAACGCGAAACTCCCCCAAAGGCCCTTTTGGAAGGCTTTCTCGCCGCGGCGAACGGCGTAACCGCCCCCCGCGATTACGCTCGAGGGCGCGCGGGACCTGTTTGCGGCGCGCCGCAAGGCGCGCGAAATGGCTTTTGCGATCCGGTCTGCATCGTCGGGACCGATCGCCTCGTGCGAGCGGGGGAAGGCGACCTGTTGGGCATTTTGCGCGACGGTATCAGGCATTGAGCTTCTTGTAGAGTTCGATGGCGTCGTCGACATCCCGGAAAACATGCATCTGTCCGCCGGCGAGAACAATGCCGCGATCGCAATAATCCTTGATCGTGCTCATGGCGTGAGACACCATGACGATGTCGGCCTTTTTTCTGCGCCTGTCGAACTCTTCCTTGCAGCGGGCGGCGAAGCGGGCGTCGCCGACCGCCGTCACCTCGTCGATCAGATAGCAGTCGAAATCGATCGACATCGACAGTCCGAAGGCGAGGCGAGCGATCATGCCGGAGGAATAGGTCATGATGGGCACGTCCATATAGGCGCCGACCTCTGCGAAATCCTCCACGAAAGTAATGATCTTGCGTGGATCCTGACCGTAGATTCTCGATATGAATTTGACGTTTTCCCGTCCGGTGAGCTTGGGATGAAGTCCGCCGGAGAAGCCGAGAGGCCAGGAAACTCTTACTTTTCGTCTGACGCGGCCGCCATTGGGCAGTTCCGTTCCGGCCAGAATTCGCACAAGGGTCGATTTCCCCGCGCCATTGACCCCCAGAATGCCGTAGCTGCGCCCCGCCTGGAATTCCAGGCTGATATGGTTGAGCACGACCTTCCGGTGCCCATTCGATTTGTAATATTTATAAACGTCTTCGAGTTCGATCATGTCCCGAGTTCGATCATGTCCAATGTCGCCAAGCGAGCGAAAAGTGAGGTTAGCCGGTTATTCTGGCTTATCAATGACGGACGCTCGCCGTCTCGTTGCTGGCCTTTGCGGCCAAGGCTAGAGTAGACAAGAAGGCATGAAACAAGAAACCACTTTTCAGGCGGTGCGGCGGCATCTGCGCAATGGATACGTCATTTTGACGTCGCGGGGACCCGTCGCGCTCTATGGCGCGGCGATGCGCGAGGCGGCCAAGCTGGTCGATTCGCCCGTCGGCGTGTTTCTCGCGCCCAAGGACATTCTCCGCGACGGGCCGCATTTTCTCCGTGAGCATGGTTTGCGCGAGACCGTCGGCGCCGTCTTGCGCCAGACCGCCGCGACCTATGATCCTCCGCTCGGCCGTCGGCGGAATCCGATAAACGATCCGCTGCGCGACCGCGCGATCACATATTACCATACTTATGAGCTGACCAAACCGGACGGCGTCGTTCCTTCGCGCAGGCCGGCGAATGAAATGGATTTTGCGCTCGAAATCCCTTTCGCCTTCGCGCCCGAGCCGCCCGCGGCGCGCCCGGTCGCCGCCATCGTCCACGCCTTCTATCCCGAAATCCTGCCGCTCGTCCTGGAAAAGCTCGAAAATATCCCGGGTCCGGTCGATCTCTTTTTATCGACCAATACCGAGGAAAAAAAGCGGGCTCTGGAGGATGCGGTGCGCGGATGGCGCAAGGGCAAGGTCGACATTCGCCTGACCCCCAATCGGGGAAGAGACATCGCCGCGAAATTCTTCGGCTTTCGTGACGTTTACGCGAATTACGATCTCTTTGTGCATCTTCACACAAAGCGCTCTCCCCATGGCGGCGAGGCGCTCGCGCGCTGGCGCGATTATCTCATGGACCATCTGCTCGGCTCGCCCGAAATTGTGCGGTCCATCCTGACGCTTTTCGACGATCCCAAGATGGGGATCGTCTTCCCGCAGCATCTCTTCGAACTGCGCGGAATATTGAACTGGGGCTATGATTATGATCTCGCGCGCGCCCTCACAAAGCGCATGGGCGTCGAGATCGACAAGAACATGGTGCTCGAATTCCCCTCCGGCTCCATGTTCTGGGGCCGCAGCGCCGCTTTCCGCCGGCTGCTCGACCTCGATATCGGGTTCCAGGACTTTCCGGAGGAGGGCGGCCATGTCGACGGCACGCTCGCCCATGCGATCGAGCGCATATTGCTGATCGTCGCGGAGTCGAGCGGCTTCGAATGGCTCAAAGTCGCCCGGCGCGATCTCTACCCGATGCAGAACACATTGCTGACCGTCGTCAGTCCCGAGGACCTTCCGTCGCATCGGCTGAAAGTGTTCCAGCCCTGCCTCGGCAATGTCGACAACGGGCTCCGGCCGCAGGATCGCGGCATCGTCGAAATCAAGCCGCTGCTCGCCTATCCCTCTCGCAACCTCCGCCCGCGTCTCAATCTGCTGACGCCGACGGTCAATCCGCATCAGATCTTCGGCGGCGTCGCCACCGCCCTCAAGCTTTTCACTGCAGTCGCGGATGCGCTGGGCGAAGATTATGACCGCCGCATCATTGCGACCGACGCCGACATCGAGCCCGAAGCCTATGACGGACTCTCGGATTACGAAGCGGTTCCACATGCGGCGAGCCTCGATCTCGGCCGTCGCCTGCTCGTCGACGCCTATGAGCGCGACGGCAGTCGGCTCGATCTGCGCGCCGGCGACATCTTCATCGCGACCGCATGGTGGACAGCGCTTTTCGCGCTCGATCTCGAACGCGACCGCGCGCGGCTCTTCGGAGGCGAGCTTCCGTTTGTCTATCTCATCCAGGACGACGAGCCCTATTTCCAGGGCCGCAGCTCCCGTTACGCCCTGGCGGAATCGACCTATCGACATGGCGCGCGCACCATCGCCGTGATCAATTCGGAAGAGCTTTATGAGGTGATGAGCCGGAAATACGCCTTCCATGAAGCCTATTGCGTACCTTACGTCATGAATGCGCAGATCTCCGCCGCGCTCGATCCGGCGCCCCGCGAGAGGCTGATGCTCATTTATGGCCGGCCGCATGTGAATCGTAACGCCTTCGAACTGATTTGCGACGGGCTTTTCCGCTGGCAGCAGCGCGATCCGATCCGCGCTAGCCGCTGGCGCATTCTTTTTCTCGGCGAGGAATTTCCGGAGACGCTCGTCTATCCCGTTCAGAACGCCGCGGTCGGCGGCAAGGTCAGCTTGGCCGAATACGCCAATTATCTCAGCCGCGCGAGCGTCGGCGTTTCGCTCATGCTCTCCCCGCATCCGAGCTATCCGCCGCTTGAAATGGCCGAAGCCGGGCTGCTCACCATCACCAACCAGTTCGAAGGGAAGGATTTGACGCGCCGGTTCGACAATATCGTCTCGCTCGACTTGCTGGAGCCCGCGGCTCTGGCAGACGCGATGGAGGCGGCGGTCGCCGCGATGGAGCCCCGCATCGGCGAGACGACGCGGCGCGTCGCGCCCCGCGTTCCGAATCTGGAGGATGCGGGGATATTCGACGTCGCCGATTTCGCCGAACGATTGCGCCGTTTACGCGTCTGAATTCAGCAGACGGGTCACGCAGCCTTCGAGCGACTTGCGCCAGGGCGGCAGGGAGACGCCAAAGCGCGCCGCGAGTTTGGCGTTGTCCAGCCGAGAATTGGCCGGACGGCGCGCCGGCGTGGGATAGTCGGCGGTTGTGATGCGCCTGACCCGCACCGATCGGCGGCCGGCCTTCTCGGCGATCGAGAAAATCGCCTGCGCCACATCGGCCCAACTCGCTTCGCCCGCGCCGGTAAGATGAAACACGCCGCGTAAATCCGGAGAAGAATCGGCCACGAGCCGATGCGCCAGCAGGAGAAGCGCGTCCGCAATGTCGAGTGCGTCGGTGGGATTGCCCAGTTGATCCGCGACCACGCCGACTTCATCCCGCGTCTCGCCGAGACGCAACATCGTCTTCACGAAATTCGCGCCGAAGGGGCTGTAGACCCAGGCTGTGCGCAGGATGACGTGATCGCCGTGAACTGCGGCGATGCGTTGTTCGCCCGCGAGCTTGGAGCGGCCATAGGCGCCCGTCGGTCCGGTGGCGTCGTCCTCGCGATAAGGCCTGTCGAGCGCGCCATCGAATACGTAATCGGTGGATAGATGCAGCAGCGGAACCTTCAGCCCGGCGGCCGCCTCGGCGACATGGCCGGCGCCTTCGCCATTGATTCGCATGGCGACGTCGGGTTCGCTCTCGGCCTTGTCCACGGCGGTATAGGCCGCGGCGTTGATAATGGCGTCGCAGCCCGCATGCCGGAGATTTGCGAGCACCGCATGCCGCAGCCCCAGATCGAGCTGGGGGCGGCCAAGCGCAGTGATTTCCACATCTTTCGGCGCCCGTTCGATCAGCGCGCTGACGACTTGCCCTTTAAGTCCCGTGACGGCAAGGCGAAGGGTCATGGCCGCGCCTCCGTATGACGGCGAAGGCGGGATTGTAATGTCCGTAGCCGGCGCGCCGCAAGGGAGCGGCGCGCCGGCCACGCGCTATTTGCGCCCCACGCTGACATATGTGAAGCCGCGCTTGCGCAGGTCGGCGGGGCGGTAGACGTTGCGCAGATCGACGATGATGGGCTGTTTGAGGAGGTTCTTCACGCGGTCGAGATCGAGCGCGCGGAAGGCGTCCCATTCGGTGACGATGGCGAGCGCGTCGGCCCCCTCGATCGCCGAATAGGCGTCGTCGTGGAAGGTCGCTTCCGGCATGAGCGGCCGGGCCTGCTCCATGCTCTCCGGGTCATGGGCGTGCACCTGCGCCCCGTCGCCGGCGAGCGACGCCACGATGGCGAGCGAGGGGGCGTCGCGCATGTCGTCGGTGTTCGGCTTGAAGGCGAGGCCGAGCAGCGCGATCTTCTTGCCGCGCACCGAGCCGCCCAGCGCCACGATGATCTTGCGCGCCATCGCCCGCTTGCGGGCGTCGTTCACCGCCACGACCGTCTCGACGATGCGCAGGCTCGCGCCCTCGTCCTGGCCGGTCTTGATCAGCGCGAGCGTATCCTTGGGGAAGCAGGAGCCGCCATAGCCCGGGCCGGCGTGCAGGAACTTGGCGCCGATGCGCTTGTCGAGGCCGATGCCGCGCGCGACCTCCTGCACGTCGGCGCCGACTTTCTCGCACAGATCGGCGATCTCGTTGATGAAGGTGATCTTGGTCGCGAGGAAGGCGTTGGCGGCGTATTTGGTGAGCTCGGAGGTGCGGCGGCCGACAAAGACCAGCGGCGGGGCGTTGAGCGACAGCGGACGGTAGATCTCCTCCATCACGTCGCGGGCGCGCGGATCCTCGACGCCGATGACGACGCGGTCGGGACGCTTGAAATCCTCGATCGCCGCGCCCTCGCGCAGGAATTCGGGATTTGAGACGACGGCGAAATCGGCCTTGGGGTTCGTCTCGCGAATGATGCGCTCGACCTCGTCGCCGGTGCCGACGGGCACGGTGGATTTGTTGACGATGACGGTGAACGTCTCGCCGAGGGCCTCGGCGATGGTTTTCGCGGCGGCGTAGACATAGGACAGATCGGCATGGCCGTCGCCGCGCCGCGAGGGCGTGCCGACGCCGATGAAGACGGCGTCGGCGCCTTTCACGGCGGGTCCGAGATCGGTGGTGAAGGACAGCCGGTTCTGGCGGACATTATTGGCGACGAGCTCGTCGAGGCCCGGCTCGTAGATCGGAATCTCGCCGCGCTTCAGGCGCTCGATCTTGGACGCGTCGGCGTCGACGCAGATCACCTCGTGACCAAAATCCGCAAAGCACGCGCCAGATACAAGGCCAACATAGCCAGAGCCGATCATCGTGATGTTCATCGAGTCGAATTCCCCTTGCGTGGCGCGTAACCCGCTGAAAGCGCGTTCGGCGCGTCACTCAATCGATTTCGCAACGCTTTTTGTCAATCTCCATGCCCGGCGGCTGAGATGAAGCCGGTTCAAAAACAATTTCTTGTGGAAAGGAAGCGTTGAAAACGAAGTGGTGCGTACAGGAAGCAGATATTAAAACAATTGTTTACGCGTCAAAAATCCTTCCGCTGAGGGCGCGGCTCCCTCGGCGTCCGTCATGAGCGCGACATTTAGAGCTGGCCTGTTGCGCGTTTGCCGGATTTTCTGCGAGCCGACGAGGCGCTGACGTCGAGCGCCCAACCCCGTCGAACCTCTCTCTCTTCTAAATCCATGCGACGATACGGTCGCGCCACTCGGCGAATGTGCGCTTGGACGCGAGTCGTCTGGCCCGCGCGGCGATCAACCCGTTCAGCGGCGCGCCCATCCGCATCACGCCTCCATAGCCGCAATCGCAGAGCAACGCATGCGCCTCACGGAGGGAAAGGCCGAAGAAAGCGACGCCGTCCGCGACGCTGTCGCCTGTAAGGCCCTCCCGGCGAAACAGCGGATCGGCAAAGGCGACGAAGAGGGGCGAGCCCTCCTGCCGGAGCATGAGCCGATCGCGCCTCGGATAGCATTCCATGGTGACGAAGAGCCGCGCCGGCGTCGGGGCGGCTTCGAGGAGTTCCGCTAGCCGCTCCAGCCGCCGCCGGCGAAGCATCCAGGCCGGGAAAGGATGCCGCGACACGCGCGCAGCCGAGGAAATGTCGTCGATCGTTTGAGGCTTCATCTCGCGCCCGCCTATCTGCAAGTGCCGATGCGAGTCGAAACCGCGATGGGCGGAAGAGGTTCCGCGGGAAAAAGCGAGGCGTTGACGTGGCGACGCGCGGTTTTGCGGGCATGTGACAGGATTTGGACCTGGATGGGAGCGACAGACGACGCCATGTCCGCCATTCGGCATAGGCGATGCGCCGTCAGGGTCGCGTCCCGCCAACGCCAAAGAGTGAGTTGAGGCGGGCGCTGATTTGCCGGCGGAGAGGGAAGGATTTTTCGCTTTCAACTAAATGCAATAGATGTCAGTTGTTTGCGTGCGCATGCCGAGAGAATTGCGTTGCAGCCCTATGTAGCTCCGCCCCCATCGCGAGCGGCGGATGATTGCAATGCCGGCGGTTCAGGAACTTACCTCCCAATGGGAGCGCCGCCGCAGGCCGACCAGGCCGGATCGCTTGTCGGAATCTGGCTCTGTCCGCTCCAGTGGGTGCGGCTCTTCCAATCAGGCGTCCAGGGCGCGCTCGACCAGAACGGCGTTTCGGCGCCAATCGATTGCTCGTACTCGGCGGGCGGCGGATCGGGTCGCGCTCGCGAATTCGGCGACAGACGGCTGGAGCGGATATAGCCTGATTCGCCGTCATAAGAGACGAGGCTCCATTTTCGGCCGCGCTGGACGACCTCTACGGGTGCGGGCGCTGGGATCGTTCCGATGAGCCCGCCGAGATAGGCGGGGGAAGTAAAGAGATTGGCGTCTGTGTAAACGCAGCCCGGACGGGCTTCGGCGGCCGACACGGCCGTTAGAAGCAGGGCTGCGATGAAAAGGGCGCGTTTCATGATGCGTCTCCCGAAACGCCAGGGCCGACGGAGGACCGTTAGCCATGTGAATATGATGGCCGCTTCATGAGAAAAGAGGCCGCCCCGAGGGCGGCCCAAGTCAGAGGAAGGAAAGTGATATGGGAGCGGCGCGTCGTAGCTATTGCGCGAGAACCGGTTGTCCGATGGCCGCGCGCAGGTCCGCCAACGCAACGACGCGCGGCCCATGGAGCCCGACGATCTGAGCGACGTCGAGCTTAAGCTTCTGGATATTCTCGTAGAGGTTCACCGAATAGGGGTTTGGCGATTTCGGCAGGGGCGCGTCCTTCGCTGTCGGCGTGAAGGCGTCGGCTTCGACGAGGATCTTCTCCGCAGGCAGATAAACGAGTGCGAGTTCGTCGCTATGTCCATTGCCGGCGATGCGATGGACCTCGATCTGGCGCAGGCCGTCGGAGAGCGTGTATTTGTCCGCATAGGTCTCAAAAATCGCAGCCTTTTTCGACTGTGAAAGGCGATCCGGCCGCAGCGTGTGAGGCGCGGCCCACGCTTTCTCGTAATAGGGTTTGTCCAGCTCGTGAGTCACGATCGTGGCGCCAGCGTCGACAAATGTGCGCAGGCCTCCCGAATGGTCGAAGTGGACATGGCTGTTCACGACATATCG
Organism: Methylocystis parvus OBBP; assembly: GCF_027571405.1. Classification (GTDB taxonomy): domain Bacteria; phylum Pseudomonadota; class Alphaproteobacteria; order Rhizobiales; family Beijerinckiaceae; genus Methylocystis; species Methylocystis parva. The sequence continues at coordinate 2,419,003 of NZ_CP092968.1, read as the reverse complement.
GATCGGCTTGTTGGGGGCGATCTCCGCGATCTTCGCGATGAGCGCAAGGGAGCGGTCTTCGTTGAGGGGCGCCTCGACCAATACGACATGGTCCTTCTGTTCGATGGCGACGCTATGATGTGTGCCGCCATTTAGCCAGTAAACGCCGTCAGCGAGTTTGTTGGCGGTCACAGTCGGCGCCGACGCCTTGAAGGCCGCAATGTTCTCGGGAACCGGGATTTCCACGCCGGGATTGAGCTTGGCGGCCGCGACCTTGAGATGCAGCACGGGGTATCCCCCCTGGATGCGCGTCAACTCGGCAGGAAATTGCACGCCGCCGAAATCTTTGTAGCCGGAGAATTTCGTCTCGACGAGCGTGTCGCCGAGCACCGGACTGTCAATCCAGCTCCGCGCCCATTCGATCTGATTGGCCGAATTGATGAAGCCTTCATATTTATGACCCGAGGCGGCGAAGGAAATTTGCACGCCCGCGCCGGATGTTTCGGATTTTGCGCCATTGGCGAGCGCGGCCTTCAAAAATCCCTGCGGCGTCGTCCAAATTTCCACGAGGCGCTCTTCGACGGCCGCGGCTTGCGGCGTGGCGACGGGCGCGGCGTCGGGCGAGCCCTGCGGCGGCGCGACGTTCCAGGCCTTGTCGGCGCTGACGAACCAGGACAGCTTTTGCTCGGTGGGCGTCGGGCGCCGGCGGCCGGGCTCAACGGTCTGGATCCGGGTGAGAAGCACGCGCGCGGCGGGAGCGTCAAAATTGACGCTCGCCGAATAGTTGCTCACCTCGAATTGCGGCCACGCCCCGCCCGGGACAGGCGCTTGACCGAATTGATACCAATGTCCGGCGCCGGAGAATTCGAGGGATTTGGCGCTGTCGGCGCCGAGCGCGGCCGCGGCATCCTGCAAAGAGGCGGCGTCGGCGGCGATGGGCAGCAGGGCGAAGGCCGATGTCAGACCGTAGAGGGCGAAGAGGGTGCGCATCTTTAATCCTTATTCATAGTAGATAAGTAGATTAAAGCGTGAGGACGCCGCCATGTCAAGACCGGGGCGCCGCCAATTCGGCAAAAATCAATTTTGAAGCGTCTGCGAAGCGGTCCATCGAATAGACCATGCCTGCGCTCAGGCGCATTCTTCGTTGCTTTGCGCCGAAACGGCCGCAATCGGATTTTTTCGAGCGCCGATGCGTTTCGCCATGCCGTCGAAGGCCAGATAGATAACCGGCGTCGTAAACAGAGTCAGTATTTGACTGACGATCAGTCCTCCGGCGATGCTCATGCCGAGCGGGAAGCGCAGTTCGGCTCCTTCGCCACCCCCGACAATCATCGGCAGCGCACCGAATAAAGCGGCGAGCGTCGTCATGAGAATCGGGCGAAACCTCAAAAGGCACGCCTTGTATATGGCGTCTCGCGGCGAGAGGCCTTCATCGCGTTCCGCCTGCAATGCGAAGTCGATCATCATGATGGCGTTCTTCTTGACGATGCCGATGAGCAGAATGATGCCGATGACGCCAATCACGCCGAGATCGTTGCCGGTCAGAATGAGGGCGAGCAAAGCCCCGACGCCCGCCGACGGCAAGGTCGAAAGAATCGTGAGTGGATGAACATAGCTCTCATATAGGACGCCCAGAACGATATAGACCGTAACGATCGCAGCCAGAATGAGCAGCAGCGTGCTCGTCGCCGAGGATACAAAGGCCGCGGTGGCGCCCTGAAAGACGGTAATGACGCCCTGCGGCGCGCCCGTATCGCTTTGGGCCTGTCTAAGCGCTGCAATCGCGTCGCCCAGCGCGTAGCCAGGGGCAAGATTAAATGAAATCGTCGTTGCCGGGAATTGAGCGAGATGGTCAATCGACAGCGGCGCGCTCATCTCCTTGATGGAAACGAGCGAGGCGAGCGGCACTTCAGCGCCGCCGGCGCCGGGCGCTCGCAAGGAGCCGAGCGCCTCCGCGGTCGGGACGTGACGCTGATCCGCTTCGAGTATGACGCGGCGCTGGCTCGTTTGCGTGAAAATTGTCGATACGATTCTCTGCCCGAAAGCGTCGTAGAGCGTGTTGTCGATTGTGGAAACGGTGACGCCATAACGCGCGGCCGCATCGCGATCGATTTCGACGTAAAGCGCTCGTCCCGAGGTTTGGGCGCTGCTGGAAACGTCCTCGAACTGAGGAAGTCCGGCGATATGATCAACAAGTTTCTGCGTGTATGTTACGAGTTCATTGGGATTCGCGTCCTGCAGAGAGAAATGATACGCGCCGCGGCCGCCGCCGGAATCAATGGTGAGATCTTGGACGGGTTCTAAAAGAACGGAAAGTCCGCCGATATGGCTGGCTCGCGCCTGGAGCCGGCGGACAACCTCCATAACGGGCGTTTTGCGCGTCTCCCTGTCTTTCAATCTGATCAGCACGCGGCCGCTATTAAGAGTCTTGTTGTCGCCGTCGACGCCAATTATCGACGTAATGGAATCGACCGCGTCATCCTCCAGCGCGGCTTTCACGAATGTCGTCTGCCGCGTCGCCATGGCGGAGAAAGACGCGCTCTGTTCGCCGATCGTCGCGCCCTGAATGAGGCCGGTGTCCTGAACCGGAAAAAAGCCTTTTGGGACCTTTACATATAGCGCGGCGGTAAGGCCGAGCGTGATGGCGAAGACGGCGAGCGTCGTCCTGGAATGATCGAGCACGCACGTCAAAAGCCAACCATAGATGTCGATGACCGAGTCGAACCAGGTCGCTTCTTTGGCATGGCTATCGACGTGGCCATGCATGTCGCCTTCGATGAGGAGCTTGCTGCATAGCATGGGAGCGAGAGTGAGAGAGACGATTGCCGACAAAACGATCGTGGCGGAGAGCGTGACGGCGAATTCCCGAAACAGCCGCCCGACGACGTCACCCATGAAAAGCAGCGGAATCATCACGGCGATCAGGGAAATCGTCAGCGAGACGATCGTGAAGCCGATTTCCCGCGCGCCCTCCAGCGCAGCGTCCACGGGGCTGCGTCCCTGTTCGAGAAAGCGAGCGATGTTTTCGAGCATCACAATGGCGTCGTCGACGACAAATCCCGTGGCGATCGTGAGCGCCATGAGCGTCAGATTGTTCAGGCTGTAGCCGAAGAGATACATGGCTGCGAGCGCGCCGACCAGAGAAAGCGGAACCGCGACGCCGGGCACGAGCGTGGCGCGCCAGCTGCGAAGAAAGAGATAGATGACGCCAATGACCAGAAAGACGGCGAAGAGAAGCTCAGCCTGCACATCCTCGATCGAGGCGCGGATTGTCGTTGTTCGGTCCGACAGGATAGCGACCTCGACCGCGCCTGGAAGCGACGCTTGCAGGCTTGGCAGCAACGCTTTGATTTGATCGACGACAGCGATGACGTTAGCCCCGGGCTGCCTTTGAACGGAAAGGACGATGGCGGGCGTAAGATCGCTCCATGCGCCAAGCTCACGATTTTCCGCGCCAGCGACGACTTTCGCTACGTCGCGAAGCCGAATAGGTCCGCCATTACGGGCAGCGACGATGAGTTGATCGTAATCCCTTGGGTTTTTCAGCTGATCATTGGAATCGATAGCGAATTCTTGCGAGGGACTGTCGATGTTTCCTTTCGGCAAGTTCACGTTGGCGTTCGAAATTGACGCACGCAGATCTTCGAGCGACAGACCGTAAGAAGCGAGCGCAGCGACATTCGCGCGCACGACGACCGCTGGTCGGTTTCCGCCATTGACGCCCACGAGGCCGACGCCGGAGAGCTGGGAAATTTTCTGTGCGATGCGCGTGTCGGCGAGTTGCTGAACCTCGGTCAGGGGCAGCGTCTTCGATATGATTGCGAGCGTAAGGACGGGCGCATCCGCCGGATTGATTTTCGCATATATCGGCGGCGCCGGCAGATCTGACGGCAGAAAGCTCGCCGCGGCGTTGATCGCCGCCTGCACTTGCTGTTCAGCGACGTCGAGCGTCAGCTTGAGATTGAATTGAAGCGTGATGACCGACGCGCCGCCCGAACTTGTCGACGCGATCTGCGTCAGTCCGGGCATCTGCCCGAGTTGTCTTTCCAGCGGCGCGGTTATCGATGACGCCATTACCTCCGGACTTGCGCCGGGGTAGAAAGTGCGGACTTCGATTGTCGGAAAGTCGACCTGAGGCAGCGCCGACACCGGGAGGAGCCGATAGGATATCGCTCCAGCGAGAAGAATGGCGACCGTGAGAAGGGAGGTCGCTACCGGGCGGAGAATGAACGGTCGCGAGATGTCGAACGCGCTCACGTTGGGTCATTCTTGCCTGTGGCGCGCCTTCCAGAGCCGCGCGGCTCCTCTTCTGCGCTGGGGAGCGTGACGGTCGCGCCTTCACGCAGCCTGTCGGCGCCCTCCACGACGACTTTATCGCCGATCGCGAGGCCTTCGTTAACGACGACCTTTTCGCCTTGCGCCGGCCCAAGTTTCACAGAGCGGGCCCGCACAGTCGAGTCCGTTAGGATGGCGTAGACGAACGGTCCTTTTGCGCCTTGCTGAATCGCCGCCGAGGGCGCGATAGCGACGTCGCGAAGCGTCTCGATCTGGAGATCGGCGTTGACGAATTGGTTCGGAAAAAGGCGCTCGTCTTCATTCGCGAACTGCGCGCGAAGCTTGACGGTGCCGGAGGCGGCGTCGATCTGGTTGTCGACCGCGATCAAATATCCGCGCGCGAGTTCAATCGATCGCTCATGGTCGTAAGCGACGACGGTCAGCTTTTCGCCAGCGCGGGATCTTTTCAGGACTGTGGGGATCTGACTCTCGGGAAGCGTGAAAACAACCGTGATGGGAGAAAGCTTGGTGACGACGGCGACGCCATTGGCGTCTCCGGGTTGCACGTAATTGCCTTGATCGACCTGCCGTAGCCCCACGCGACCGTCGATTGGCGAAACGATCTTGCAATAAGCAAGATTGAGGCGCGCCTGTTCGACCAGCGCGCGGTCTATCGCGACCGTCCCTTTATACTGGTTGATCAGAGCTCTCTGTCCATCAACCTGTTGGGCGGAGATCACGTCCTTCATCCTACGGATCAAACTCTCGTAACGACCAAGGTCGCGCTCGGCGTTTTGGAGAAGCGCCAGATCCTTTTGCAGTTGGCCTTCGGCCTGAGCGAGCGCGAGCTGGTAGGGGCGCGGGTCGACATTCGCCAACACGTCTCCCGCCTTCACATATTGCGCTTCTGTGAAATCGACGCCGACAAGATGGCCGGAAATGCGCGTTTTCACCACCGCCGTGGCGGAAGGGGTGACCGTGCCGAGCCCGGTTAGGATGACCGGCAGATCTCCCTTTGCAATTGTCGCCGCGGCGACGCGGGTCGGCTGGCCGCGACCCGGTCCTTTACCGGAGATAGCCGCTTCCTTGGCGCTGTTGCCGAACTTGGCGTAGCCGTAGCTCACGGCGACGGCAAAGGCCGCGAACAACGCAATTTGGATGACGAGACGGCGCGAAATATGCAGTTTCGGCTGACCGGGAGCGCGCCTGTCCGTCGCGGCGATGTCTGAACTCATCGTCAGATGGCCTCATGATGAAGAGGATAAAATCTATCTAAGTGATAGAAAAATAGCAAGGCTGCGACCGATATGTCCGGCGACAGAGCGATCAATCGATTGAGGAATTCGGTCGGCTTTTGGGTTTTAAGCGGAAAAAATTGGTCTGGGAGAAAAGCGCTTTCATAAATCTACAAACATGATATGATTTTAGCTCGCGATGCATCTGGAGACCCTCATGGCTCGATTTGGTCACGAGAGCGGCAAGGTGATCTGCTTGAATGTGGAACGGCGCCGTTTCGCTGAGGAGCATTTGATCGCCGACGTCTTCGTCGTGCTTCTCTTCTTTTTGATCGCGACCTGTCTTGCAGCAGAGCTGTTGTCGCGCGCCTTCGCGGCCTGGATAGGGGCCGAACGAATTGTCGCGCTGAGTTTCGTAACAGCGTCGGGCTTTCTCTGAGGGACCAATCAGGCGGCTGGAATCTCAAAAAGAGCAGCGTTTGGGAAGATCGTCCTCCTATCGACGAAAGTCCTCGCATCAAAAGCGCCGCGGCGACAATCGAGCAGGATCAGCCTCGACGCCCTGCTCAATCGCCGAGGAGATAAGCCATGCGTCTCATGCGTCCGAACCTGTCTGCGTCGATCTGGGCGGCGCGATGCGCAAAGTCAACAGCCAGTTCTGAAGGCGGTCGATATAGAGAAAGACGACAGGCGTCGTATAAAGCGTGAGGAGCTGGCTGACAATCAGGCCGCCTATGACCGCAATGCCCAGCGGACGACGTATTTCAGCCCCTTCGCCAGTCCCGAAAGCCAAAGGAACAGCGCTAAAGAGCGCGACGAGGGTCGTCATAACGATCGGCCGGAATCGGGCCGCGCAAGCGCGACGGATTGCGTCATCGGCGCCAATGCGGAACCTTCGTCGTGAGTCGATTGCGAAGTCCACAAGCATGATCGCGTTTTTCTTGACGATTCCGATAAGCAACAGGACGCCGATCATCGCGACGATACTCAGATCCGTGTTGCAGGCCATGAGCGCGAGCAGTGCGCCGACGCCCGCTGACGGAAGCGTCGACAAAATCGTGATTGGGTGGAGGAAGCTTTCATAAAGCATTCCGAGCACGATATATACTGTCGCCAATGCGGCCGCGATCAGCATGGGCTGATTGGCCAAACTATCCTGATAGCTGGCGGCGGTTCCTGCGAAGGCTCCGCGGAGCGTCGCGGGCGCGCCGATCGCATCCATCGTCTCCTTGATCGCAGTCGTGGCGTCGCTGAGCGACTTTCCGACGGAAAGATTGAAGGAGATGGTGGTGGCGGCGAAATTTCCCTGATGATTAACCTGGAGAGACGCTTTCCCTGGGGCGACGCGACTAAAGGCCAGGAGCGGCACCATGGATGCGCTTTGCAATTTCGCGGCGCTTTGAGTTTCGCTTCGCGCGCCTGTCTTCGGGAGCGATGCGGCGCCGGCTGCCCCGGCGCCAATAAAGATCTCCGAGAGAGAGGCGATGGATTCCCGATACTTTGGCGCAAGCTCCATGACGACGTGATACTGATTGAGAGGTTCATAAATCGTCGATATCTGTCTTTGGCCATAGGCGTCGTAGAGCGTATTGTCGATCAAAGACGTTGTCAGATTGAAGCGCCGCGCCGCTTCGCGATCGACTTCGACATTCGTCTGTAGTCCTCTGTCCTGCTGGTCCGAATTAACGTCCTGAAGCACCGGATTTCGGCGAAGGGCTTCCAGCACGCGCGGCGCCCAAGCCTGGAGTTCATCCAAATTGTCGGACTGTAAAGTATATTGATAAAGAGCGTTGCTCGACCGGCCTCCGATGCGGACATCCTGCGTTGACTGAAGATAAAGCGACGCTCCGCTTATCTTCGAGGCCTTGGCGCGCAGTCGCGCGAGAACTTCATCGACGGACGCATTGCGTTCCGCGAGCGGTTTTAGAGTGACCTGCATGTCGGCGGTGTTTATCGAGCCTCCGGGACCAAAAAAGCTCCCGCCGATCGTGCCAGCCGCGGTCGCGATGGCGGCGTCGCTCCGAACGATTTCGATCGCCTGCTCAAGCTTCTTTTGCATCGCCTGAAAAGAAACGCTCTGATCCGCGACGAGCGCGCCGTGCATTCGGCCGGTGTCTTGCGTTGGGAAGAAGCCCTTTGGAATGATCGTGAAAAGGTAGACGTTCAGCGCTACTGTCGTGAAAAGGGTCGCCATCGTCAGACGCGGGCGGGCCAGAGCGAAGCCTAGCGACGTTTCATAACCTCGTTGAATGACCGAGAGCGCGCTCTCGCTCGCTCTCAATATCCGTGAGGAGGGGTTTCGCGAATGAGCGCGCAGAATTTGCGCGCAAAGCATAGGCGTCGCGGAAACGGAGAGCGCGAGCGAGATGAGGATCGCGACGGACAGAGTTACCGCGAATTCGCGCAACATGCGCCCGACAAAACCATCCATGAGCAAGATCGGCATGAATACCGCCAAAAGCGACAGACTCATCGATAGAACTGTGAAAGCGACCTCTCGACTTCCTTCTAGCACTGCGCGTCGTCGAGTCTCTCCAGCCTCGATATGCCGAACAATATTCTCTACGACGACAATCGCGTCGTCGACAACAAATCCGGTCGCAATCGTCAAGGCCATTAAAGAAAGATTGTCGAGCGTATAATCCAGCAGATACATGGCGCCGAACGATCCGATCAGCGAGACGAAAACCGATATGCTCGGAACGAGCGTGGCGCGCCAATCGCGCAGGAATAGAAATACGGTCATAATCACGAATGCAATCGCAAGAATGAGGCCTCTCTCGACCTCATGCAGCGAGGAACGGATGGTCAGCGTTCGATCGCGCATAACGCGCATAACGGCGTCGGCCGGCAAGGCTGATGTGAGCGCGGGCAGCAAGGCTTTGACCTTGTCCGCCACCTCGATGTTGTTGGCGCCAGGGGCGCGTGAGACATTGACCTGAATGCCGGGAATATCGTCGACCAGGCCAAAACTGCGTGAATCTTCAACCGAGTCGATCACATTCGCCACGTCATGCAGTCGTATGATTGCGCCGTCGCGATGGGCGATCACAAGATTTTTGTAGTGCTCGGCGCGTCGCAGTTGATCATTGCTGTAGATCTGAAGGCGACGCTCCCCGGAGATGAGCTCGCCCTTTGGCGCGTTATAATTCGCCGCAGAGAGCGCCAGGCGTACGTCTTCGAGAGAAAGGGCGTATTTGAACAGCGCGTTGGGATTGAGTTCGACGCGAACGGCAGGCAATGATCCTCCGTTTACCGAAACTTGGCTGACGCCGGGGACTTGCGACAATGGCTGCTGTAAGACGTTGGAGGCAGCCTCGAATAATTGGCCCTGCGAGAGAGTGTCCGAGGTCAGCGCCAGGGTAAGAACCGGAACATCCGCCGGCCCGGTGGCGCGCGTTGTCGGGTTGCTGCGCAGCGCCAGGGGAAGATCCGCGCGCGCGGCGGCGATCGCCGCCTGAACGTCGCGCTGGGCGCCGTTAATATCACGATCGAGATTGAATTGCAGTGAAACTCGGGTCGTTCCGAGCGAACTCGTCGAGGTCATCTCATTGACGCTGGAGATGAGGCCAAGGCGCCTTTCGAGCGGCGTCGCGACAGTCGAGGCCATCGTCTGCGGACTGGCGCCGGGCATATTGGCCGAGACGGTGATCATCGGATAATCGATCTGCGGGACGGGCGCCACGGGCAGAAGAAAAAATGCGATGGCGCCGAAGATCGTCAGGCCGGCCATCAGGAGCGAGGTTGCGACCGGCCGCTCGATCGCCGTCTCGAGAGGCCTCATTGCGGATAGGCTCCATGCAGGACCCCGGCGACTATCCTTCCCGCTGGGGCGAATCCGTTAGTTACAAAATGGCGACGGTCGGAAGGAAGACCGACCGTCGCCGACGCCGCGGAGTGGTAGGGGGTCAGTTCGCGGCGAAGGGATGCTTGACGTCGTTGCGCCTGGCGACGACTTCGGCGGCCTTGGGCTCGCCGGCGACGGCGCGAGCGATCGCTTCCTTCGTGGCCTGATAGTTATAGTCCTGAATCTTCTTGTCGTCGTTTGCTTCCCAATGAATGAAGACTCCGACGGAGATGAACAGGTCATCGGCTTCTTCGACCGGAATCACGCCTTCCGCCACTGAGTCCGCCACCGCCTTGGCGACGCCATGCTGAGCGGGACCGAAAAGTTGGACGGCCTGCTTGGCGCCCTTGATGGTCACCTTATTGAAGAGGATCGTATTCGGCTTCGCGAGGAGGTTGGGGGCGATGACCGCGAGAAGCGTCGTGAAACCATCCTTGTTGTTTACCAGCGCATTGGCGAATGCGAGTTCGGCCGCAGAGCCGCGAGGGCCGATCAGCAAATCGATATGCGCGACTTCATTGCCGTCGCCAACAAGCGACTCGCCAACCAGGAGCTTATTGATTTTCGCCATTTTTCTTTCCTGCGTGAGGGAACTGCAACAAGGGCTTCACGTGAAGCTCGCTTTGGATGATACTCGTATAAATCTACAAGACAAGTAGAAAAATAGGCGTTTCGTGTCGGGGGCCGTTGATCTGTCCTTGATGAAGGCCTTTGCAAAAAATAACTGATTTCACGTTATATTATCCTTGAGCGCCACCGGCTGCGTCAAGGCGGCATGCGCCTTTCGATAGGCATATGGAAGTGAATAGATAGGTAAATAGGCTTGGCAAAAATTCACGAGCGCCAAGGAGGGCTTGAAAATCGCCGCCTTGCCTGTCGCCACGCTATTCGGGCCCTCATGGCAGGAAAGATGACCTGCTATCTCAACGCGCCGATGACGCGTTTCTCAGCTCGATCTCTTCGAATGTGCCTCCCGGCGAGAAATGCTTCTTATGCGCGGCCGCCCAGCCGCCGAAGGCCTGATCGATCGTGACCATTTCGATGTTGACAAAAGGCTTAAGGGATTCTGGCGGAATGGAAGCGACGTTGGCGGGACGGTAGAAATTCTCCGCAATGACTTTCTGCGCCTGCGCTGTATAGAGGAAATTTAAATAAGCTTCGGCGACTTTCCGCGTCCCTTTATTGTCGACATTTCTGTCGATGATCGCGACCGCCGGCTCGGCGCGGATGGAGAGCGATGGAACGACAACCTCGAATTTGTCGGGCCGCATTGATGCAAGCAGGAGCGCTTCATTCTCCCATGCGATCAGCACATCGCCGGTCTCGCGTTTGGTAAAGCTCAGCGTGGCGCTGCGCGCGCCCTTATCGAGCACGGCGGCATTGCGGTAAATCCCTCGCACGAAATCCTTCGTCTTCCACTCGTCGCCGCCGAATTTCTTTAGACCATAGCTCCAGGCGGCGAGGTAATTCCAACGTGCGCCGCCGCTGGTCTTGGGGCTGGGCGTGACCACCGAGACGTCCGATTTGGCGAGATCGTCCCAGTCGCGAATGTTCTTGGGATTGCCCTTCCGAACGAGAAATATGACGGTCGAGGTGTAGGGCGACGAATTATTTGGAAATTTTGTTTGCCAATTGGCGGCGAGCTTTCCCGTTTTGATCGCGATGAGATCGACGTCGTAAGCGAGCGCGAGCGACACGACGTCGGCGTCGAGCCCTTCGATCACCGCCTTTGCTTGCGCCCCTGAACCGCCATGCACGGAGGTGACCCGAGCATTCTCGCCTGTTTTCGCTTTCCAGTCGGCGACAAAGAGCGGGTCGATCTTCTTGTAGAGCTCTCGCGTCGGATCATAGGAGACATTGGTAATGCTCGTATCGGCCTCGGCAGCTCCCAAAGCCGCGCCGTAAAGCCCAACAATAGCGAGCAGTCTGGCCAGTCTCTTCATCGCGTCGCTCCCGAAGCCGGCTATTGGATCAATGGGCTCGCGCTTGCGCCGGCGACGCCGGGCGGGAGCCCGATCAGACGTTACACAAGATAATAGACAGGCGTCTTCGCGTCTCGATCCGCGAGTTGCGCCGTCGCAAGGTCGTAGGCCTTGCGAACGGCGCTCAAGGTTGCGGAATAGTCTTTCTCTTCTTCCCGGAAGATCAGGCCCTCTCCGTGGCGCTTGGCGATGCCGATGCGCTCGAGCGCATCGTGCAGATCCGGTCGAACGCCGGCGAGAAGGATCGTCAAGCCGTCTCGACGCGCCTCTTTAAGAAAAATGTCCAATGTCTCGAGTGCGACGGCGTCCGGGTTGCGGACGCGCTTCAGACGGAGAACAATGAAATGAGCTTTGCGCCTGACAGCTTCATCCGCCGCCGTGCGCAGATATTTGTCGAGATCCGGCGCGGCGCCGAAGAAGAACTCCCCTTCGATATCATAGATGAGCACGTCGCTTGTCGGCGGGTCGGAGGCGATGCGGGCGCGCACGACCTGTTCGGGCGAAACGATCAACTCCTGAACCTTCAATTGCGACGCGCGCAGAATGTACCAGATGATGGAAACGGTCGAACCGATGAGGATCGCGAACTCGACTTCGATGAAAACCGCCGCGAGCGCGGTCGTCACGAGAAGAATTGCGTCGGCGCGCGAGGCCGTCGCCGTATAGCGGATGCGTTCAACGTCGATCAGTCGGGAGGCGGCGACGATCAGGAGACCCGCGAGAACCGCCTTGGGAATATAGGCGGCGAGCGGGCCGAGCATTAGCACTGCAAACGCGACGATCGCTGCCGTGAAGACGCCGGAGAACCGAGTCACAGCGCCGGCGGAATAGTTGATCGCCGTGCGTGAAAGCGATCCGGCGCCGGGCATGCAGCGGAAGAAGCCGCCGACGAGATTGCCGATCCCTTCGGCCAGGCACTGGCGATTGTAATCGAGCTGTTGGCGCGAGCTGTGTGCGACTGCCTTGGCGATGGCGAGCGCTTCGAGCAGTCCGAGAATGCCGATCGACACCGCCGATGACGACATGTCGACGAGCCATTCGAGTTTGATCGAGGGGACGTGGAGCCCGGGCAGCGCGGCGGGAATCGCCTCGATCAACGGTACGGCGGGCTTTGCGCCGGGCGCAAATTGCGACCATCCGACGAAATAGGCGGCGGCGGAGAGCAGAATGACCGCGAGCAGCATTTCGATTTGCGGAAGCCCCACTTTGCGGATGAGCTTACGTCCGTAAATTGCGAAGAGGATTGCGCTGCCGCTGATGACGATGGCCTTGTAGTTGAAAGGGCCGGGCTGCGTCAGCGTCAGATAGAGCCGATAGAGAACATGCTGATGCCCGGTGCCTTGAGCCTTCACCCCGAGCGCATTTGCAATCTGACCGATGATCGTCAGGAAGGCGGCGCCGGAGATGAAGCCTGTCACGACGGATTCGGAAATATAGCGCGTAACGTCGCCGAGCCGCGTGACGGCGATCGTGATCTGAACGATGCCAACCATCACAGCCAGAAGGAACATCGCTTCATAGGCGTCGAGTTTGGCGTCCGGATCGATGAAGGCGAGGGCGCTGAAGGTGACAAGCGACACGGCCCCGGTCGGGCCGTTGACGAGATGGTTCGACGAACCGAAAATTCCCGCGACGGCAGTAAAGACGATCGCCGTATAGAGACCAAAGCGCGGATCGACGCCGGCGATGAGCGCATAGGCCATGCTTTGCGGCAGAGAGATCGCCGCCACGGTGGCGCCTGCGACCAAATCCTTGCGGAAGTTTTGAAACCGCTTTGATTTGAGCCAATTCAAGGAGGGCGGGGACGTGGAGAATGCGGCTTCAGTCAAGTCTCTAATCCTTTGAAAAGCGCCACGGCAAAGGCGTCATTCACTGCGGGGCTTGGGAACGTAAAAGGTGTCGATCACGCCGTTTTCAGCGAAAAATTTCTGCTGCGCGTCGCTCCAGCTTTTGGCGATCAGCGTGATCGGGAAAAGATTGATCTCCGGGAGGCGGTCCGCGTGCCGCGCCAGCACCTTCTCGTTGGAGGGTCGATAGCCCTCGCGCGCGATGATTTCCTGCGCGTCTTCGGTGAAGAGAAAGCGTAGATAGGCTTCGGCGAGCGCCGCGCTCTTGTGTTTCTCGACATTGGCGTCGACCCAGGCGACGGAAGGCTCGGCGAGAATGCTGATCGAGGGATAGACGATCTCCAGCGCGCCCTTCGATTCGTCCACTTCCCGCAGCGCTTCGTTTTCCCATGCGATATTGACGTCGCCCTTTTTCTCGATCGCGAAAGCGACGCCGGCCGCGCGCGCGGCCGGCACGAGAAAGGGAGCGTGGTCATAAAGTTTCTTGAGAAAATTATGCGCCTCGAACTCGTCTCCGCCATGCGCGACGACATATCCCCAGGCGGACAGCGCGGTGAGCTTGCCGTTTCCGGACGTCTTTGGATCCGGAGTGATGATTTCAACGCCAGGGCGGATGAGATCGGGCCAATCGCGAATATTGAGCGGATTGTCTTTTCTCACGACGAAGACGATCGTGGAGTGATATGGCTGGGCGTCGTCCGGCAGGCGCCCGCGCCAATCGCTTTTGATAAGGCCGCGCTTTTCGAGGCCTTCAACGTCGGAGGGCAGACCAAGCGTTACGACATCCGCGGTCTGTTCGCCATTTGCGACCTGTCGGGCCTGGTAAGACGAGCCGCCATGGGACTGGCGCACGCCGACATTTTCGCCGGTTTCCTTCTCATATTTGGCGATGAAAACCGGATTGAGGCGCTGATAAAGCTCTCGCGTCGGATCGTAGGAAACGTTCAGTATCTGATGCGCGGCGCTTCCGCCAACATTTTTGCCCGCGATCAGCCCGACAGCGAGGACGCTCGCCGCAATGGCCCCGATATTGACCCAGCTAATCCGCATCCGTCACCTTCTCCAGCTTACGTCCATGGGGATTACTAATATAGTCTATAGAGTAACTCAACTAAAGATCGGCGCGTTCCACGTTTCTTGCTCACCCCTCAGACGCCGTCGGTCACGGGCGCCTGCTCGATGAGGTCGGGAAAGTTGATCGCAGCGTCGTCGGCGCCGAGGCCGATCATTTCCCTTTGCTCGTATTCCAGCTCCTCTGTCGGCGCGGTCAATCTGGCGATGTCGCGACGCTCGGACGCGCGCGCCAGACATTTCAGATCGTTCCAACGCGCGGACAGGACGAGGCCGGTTCCGAAATTCGACGCGAGGCCGGCTTGCAGACTGCCGAAGCCAAGTATGAAGCCGCCGGCGGCGCCGAGAAGGTTGGCCGCGTAAACCGTACGGTAATCGGCGCGCAGGCGGGCGAGATGCGCCTGCGCGAGCTGGCGGATCGTCAAAATGTCCGACAGTTCCTGGTGCAGGAGGACGATATCGGCCGCGTCGTCCAGCAAGGTCGGCGCGCCGCCGATCGATATGCTGATCGTGCTGGCCGCCATTGAAGGGCGTGACGCTGCTGCGGCGCCGTCGCCAATCCAAACAGCGCGCCGGCTGATATCGCGGATGGTTCGGGCTTTGGCGTCAGGATCCAGGCCGCCGATTGCGGTCTCTATTCCCGCGCGTGAAGCGACGAATTGGGCGACGTCTTGTGGGGACCCGGAAAGATAAATGAAGCGCGCTTTGGGATTTCGCAGCCGCAGCGCTTCGATCGCCGACAGGACGCCGGGTTCGCGCCGCTCGAACGAAACGGCGCCAAGCGCCTCTCCTGTGCGCGCCACCCAGAGCGGACGCAGATCCGCATCGCGCGGATCCCGTGCGGGATCGAGATTGATGTCGGCGGCCGCGAGCGAGGTTGCAAGAGACTCGTGCACAGCGAGCCCCGCGAGATCGATATAGGAGGTCGTCGCCACCTCGATCAGACGACCAATGCTATCCTCGAATCGGATCGCGCCTGCGAGGCGGCGTCGACGTAAAAGTTTCGGCAATTCGATACGGCGATGCGCGCTTTCCGCGCGCAACGCCCGGGCGCGCGCGTCGCCGCGCTTCGCGAAGGCGGCCGTGGCGAGCTTCAATATTTCCAGCCGGTCGATATCGCCTGCAGCGCATATGTCCGCGACGGCGACACGTCCCCTATCCAGACCAGCGCTATCGTCGAAAACATAGACATTCGTGCCGAGCAGGCGATCAAGCGCGCTCGGCGCCCGGAAAAATACGCCTTGGCGTAGCGCTTCGCCGACGCCGATTACGGTCGAAAGTTGCGCGCTCAAACGTGGGGCGGTGGCGTAATCCGGGCGGATAACGGCTTGCGCGGTTCGGGGCGTGCGCGTGGCGACGAGCGCAAACGCCGCCAGTGCGAGCGCCGGTTTGGCGTTGCGATTGGCGATGCGCTCGACTTCGGCGCTGGAAGGCAGGTGCGGAATGACGCCATAAGGCAATCTTTCGGCAATGGCGTTGTTGGCCGAGCGTCCGCCGGCGCGGCAGACGCGAAGAGCTAAGAAGCCCGCGCGCAAGAAGGTGGAGGCGAAGACCCGGTCGCCGGGAGCCTTGTCGATTGCGCCCATTACGCCGGTCAGCATGTCCTCGTCGACGGCCGCGAAACCTTCCGACACGATTCCGTCGACTGGCGCATATTCTCCCGCGCGCAGCAAAACGATATCGCCTTCCTCGAGGCGGTCCACGTCGATGCGAATCTCCGCGCCGTCATTTTGTCGTAGTCGCGCCCAGACGAAGCGCCGCCTCGAATTTCCGAATAATTCTCGATCGACGCGTTGCGCGGCTTTCTGCGAAAGACGCGGCCAGCTCTGCATGAAGACCGCCATGACGGCGGACGAGAAGGGCATGCCGCTCCACAACATGAACGCCATGCCGGTCGAATAGAGCATGGGCAGCCCGACTTCGCCACGCGAGAGCTGCCTCGCGGCGGCGATGACGTTCGGCAGGCCATAAAGGGCGATGCCGAGGACGGCGAACGGCCGAAGCGCCGGGCGGAAGAACTGCGCCGTGGCGGCGAGCGTCAGGAGCCCCCCGGCTGCAACGAGTTTACGGGGTGAGAGCGGCGGCTCCAGACCGGAAAGCAGACGGGGCCAGGCTTTCTCCAGCGCGGCGATGAGTCTGTCGCCCTCTAGCAGATTGGGGTCGAACCGAACGGAGATCGCGCCGGTCAGCGGATTGGTCGAATGGGCTTCGACGCCGTGGAGGGCCGAAAGCTCGAACCGTAGCCGGTGTGACAGATCTCTGCGGCGGCGCAGCGCCGGGTGAGAAATTCGCAGCCTGTCAGCGGCGAGCTGACGCACACGCCATATTGTGAGGGCGCCGCCGTGGCGGCCCACGCGAACGGGAACGCCAGGGGCAAGCTCTTCAAGGCCCAAGCCCGAAATTTGGCTCACAATGCGTTCTCGAACGGAGCTGTCCGGCGCGCTCGCCCCGCGCAACAGCGCGCCGAGCTTGCGCCACGCCCGGACCGCGAGCGCCGAAGCGCGCAGCTCGACGTCGATCTTGGTCTGGCCAGGGAAAAGCGTGACCGCCTCGACTTCCTGCAACGCGAAAGCGCGCGTTAGAAATTCCCGGACATGCCGGTCGGACTTCCCGGCGAATACCGCCTCGGCGCGGAAACGAATTCCCTTGGGCGTGAATCGTACGAGCGGCCGACCGGGAGCCTTTCCGACTCTGGTCCGCACCGATCGCGTTCTCGATCCGACGATCGCCGCCTGCGGCATGCATGCTCCCCAGCAGATAACTTGTTTAATAGACTTACTTGACTTTATGGATCATGTCATTAGGCTGTCGCAATAATCTTTGGCCTCAAGGAAATCATATGAATTTCAATGATTCACCGCGCATTCCGAGACGCCTCGGCCTCGAGTCCCGGCGGGTCAGAGCCCTTGGGGAAAGCCGCGGCGAGTCGCCACCCACGCCCCAACAGGCGCAAACCGACCGTATGACTCCGCTCGCCGCGGCGGGCGAAGCCATCGCGTCCCTTTACGTCGCCGTCGCGCGGCAGCTGTTGCTCGGGATCGAAGCGATTGAAGATCGGCGCGCGGAAGCGCGCCCATCCGTCCTGCCCGATCCAGTCGCGCCCCGCGCCGGAAGCGACGCCTGATCCGCCTGCGCTCAATCGAAAAGTGACCCGATATGACGTCTGCCGCCTTCACCGAGTCCTGGACGCTCAAGGAGCTTTTCCCCGCGAAAGCCCCTGGGCCCGATCGACCGCAGGTCTTGCCGCCCCAACGGCTCGCGGAGCCGATTGCAAGAGCGCGGCGCCCGCTCGCCGAGCGCGTGGACCTGTTCGAGGCCGCGGACGGATCGATGCGCGTCGAGTTCGTCAGTTCGGCATTATTCACGGATCCGCGCGGCGAGCTCGCCAGAGCGTTTTATCGGCAAGTCTTCGCGGTCCCGAGCGTCGCTAGCGTCGCGGTCGACGCAACGGCGCGTCGCGCGGAAATCGAATTTTTGCCGGGCGCAGCAGATCCCGCGGCGTCGCTGAAAGCGCTGGCCGCCGCTTTCCGCGCCGGTCCGCGGACCGGCCGGAGAGTCGCCGACGTTTCGCAATATCTCGGAAGGGAGCCCGCGTTCCGTCTTTTCCGATATGCGGCTTGGGTGTCGACCTGGATCGTGAAGCACGAGATTCCTGGCCGCATCCGGCTGCACAATCCGGCCTTGTTCCGGCGTCGCGAATTACGTCAGTCGATCGAGGCGGAGCTGGTCAACACGTTCGGCGTCGATCGTTTCTCGACCCAGGAGCTCACGGGCAGCGTCCTCATTCATTACAACCCCAAGCAGATTCGAAAGCATCAAATCATCGAGATTTTGGATTCCGCGCTCGAAAAGGCTGTCGATAACGGGCCGTCGCCGGTCGATCTCGATCTTCCCGTATCGGTTTTGTCTGTCCTTCTCGCCGCGGCAAGTCGTTTCGCCTTTCCGGCCTTGACGCCGCTCAGCGCCGCCGTGTTTCTTTATTCCGTGATTCCGAGCTTCAAAGGCGCCTACAACGTCGCTTTCAAGGAAAAGCGACTCGGCGTGGACGTGCTCGACGCCATCGTCGTCGCGGCGTGTCTTGCGACGAACCAGATATTCGCGGGCTCCGTACTCGGCCTTACGCTCAGCATTTCGCGGAAGCTCGTCGAAAAGACCGAGCAGGATTCCAAGAAAATGCTCGTCAACGTTTTCGGCAAGCAGCCGCGCTTCGTCTGGCTCGAGAGCGACGGCGAGGAAATCGAGACGCCGCTCGAGAAAGTGCGGGTCGGCGATGTCATCATCGTGCATACGGGCGAATCCGCGCCTGTCGACGGCGAGGTCGTGGACGGCATGGCCATGGTCGACCAACATGCGTTGACGGGCGAATCCGCGCCGGTCGAGAAAATCAAGGGCGACAAGGTTCTGGCGGCGACGACGCTGATCGCCGGAAAGGTCCGCGTGGCGGTGACGAGCGCCGGCGAGGACACGACATCCGCCAAGCTCGCCCAAATCCTCAACGACACGGCCGGCTACACGCTCGACGCTCAGTCGAAAGGGGAGAAACTCGCCGATCGAGCCGTCGCCCCGACTCTCGCGCTCGGCGCCGTCAGCCTCGCGGCGCGCGGCGTCAACAGCGCCGTCGCCGTTGTCAATTGCGATTTGGGCACGGGCATTCGGATGGCGGCTCCCATCGCCATGCTTTCTTCGCTGACGCTGTGCGCTCAGCATGGCATTCTCGTCAAATCCGGCCGTGCGCTGGAAACGATGAACGACGTCGACACGTTCCTCTTCGACAAGACGGGAACCCTGACTCGCGAACGGCCGGAGGTGGGCCAGATCCTGACCTTCGAAGGCTATGACGAGAAAAAGATTCTGCAATGGACGGCCGCGGCCGAGAATAAATTCAGTCATCCGATCGCAAAGGCCGTTCTCGACAAGTTCAACGGACTCGGACTGCCGATGCCGAAGACGGACGAATCGAAATATGCGGTCGGTTACGGCGTCACGGTCGGCGTCGACGGTCATGTCGTACGCGTCGGCAGCGCGCGCTTCATGAAACATGAAGGGATTTTGTTTCCTCCCGAACTCGACCGCGAGATTGCCCGGGTTCATGACGAAGGCCACTCATTGATCATGGTCGGCGTGGACGACAAGCTCGGCGGCGCCATCGAACTGCAGGCCGCCGAACGCAGCGAAGTCGTCGACGTCATAGCGGGTCTACGGGCGCGCGGCGCTGAACATCTCGCGATCATTTCCGGCGATCACGAGCGTCCGACCCAGCGGCTCGCGGAACGTCTGGGCATGGATCGTTACTTCGCTGAAGTGCTTCCTCAGGACAAGGCGCGTTACGTAGAGACTCTCCAAAAGGAAGGCCGTCGCGTCTGCTTCATCGGCGATGGCGTCAACGACTCCATCGCGTTGAAGAAAGCCGACGTCTCGATCTCGTTGCGCGGCGCGTCGAGCATCGCCACCGACACCGCCCAGATCGTGTTCATGGAGGAGAGCCTTCAAAAGCTGCTTCATCTACGCGACGTCTCGCACGATCTCCAGCGTAATATTGACCGCAGCTGGAAGATGATTCTGGCTTCTAACCTGGTCTGCGTGGCAGGCGCCCTGTTTGGCAATTTCGGCGTGATGCATTCGATGGTTTTCAATCAGATTGGCGGCCTGCTCGCCGTGGCCAACGGATTGACGCCGTTGAGAGAAGCCAGCAGGCTGCAGCGAGAAAAGGACCAGCTTGCCGCGTTTCTCGCAGCGCATGCCGCTCGCGAACTTTCCCCGACTCTTCGACGCTAGGACGGAGAGTCGTCCGTGGAGAGGCGTTATGGGCGCGCCCAATTTCTGCGCGACGCGATTGCGCTGGGTCTGCCGGTTCGCCAGGCGTTTTCGCGCGCGGCGTTAAGGCGTCAGCGGGATCATTTGATGCGAGAGCATCATCCAGATCGCGGCGGTAGCGACGAACGCGCGAGAGAGATCAACGATATTTACGGGCGGATGATAAAATGGCTCGACAATCGGCAGAAGCCCCAGACGCGGCAAAACAATGACGACGGCTCCGCGACGATCTCCGACGAAACAGGCTCGATCGAAGAGGCGACGAGTTCAAAAATTTTGAGAAAGGCTGCATCTGTCGCGATCTGGGCGGTCACGCTCGCAGCGTCGAGCTACATCGCCGCCCGTAAGGCGCGGCGGCGATAAGCGCTTTCGATTCGCTGCATTCTTTCTCAATTCGCCGCATTCTTATTGTGAGCGCGCGCAAAGAGGCTTCGCTTCGGCTGTTTCTGCGCGGCAAGTTTTTCAGGCGTGGTAAAGTCGGCGGCGATCAGAACTTGCTCTATCCGCTGCCGCAGATCGTCCTTGTGCGTTGGCGTGAACAATAGACGCGCCCAGGCCGGAGCGGCCCCAAAGAGTTCAATCTTGTCGCCGGCGAAAACAATTTCGATGACGACCGGGTCAATCAGTATTCTCAGAAAATCCTCACCCTCGCGCCTGTGCCAGCTTCGCGTGACATTCCGTCCGAAAGCTTCCGCATTGGCGTCGATATGGCTTTCGATCAGCGCGCGGCGCTGGTCCGACAAGGGCGCATCGACCTCAAAGGCGTAAAACTGCTCAAGCTCCATTTCAACTCCTTGGGCCGCTGCCGACTTTTACGCGCGCGGCGTCGCGAATTCGCTGAACCCGCTTTCTCAGTGAAGGTCTTTCGACGATCGACGACCCGGCATTCCCGGCGACGTCCTCCGCAAGGATGAAAAGCAGGCTGCTCCAGCGCATGCGACACAAGGCGCCGAGACCGTCGTCGATTCGGTCGAGCAGCCAGGCGGCCGCATGCAGGTTGAGGCGCTTGAAGCAGCGGGCGAACCACTCTTTCGTCGTGTGAAGCAGGCGATTCGCGCCGAAGACCGTGCTTATCGCGATCGCGAGCGACGCGACGCCCGCGAGGGCGCCGATCATGACGACAAGGCCGTCTCGCTCCGCCATCCCGATAGAGATAAGGAAAGAAGCGCCGGCATGCGCGCCCATGCCGAGGATCGGAGTCATGCCCGCCAGTGCGAGCAAGAATATCAACAGTCCGAGCACCACGCCCATCGCCGGATGAAACACCCAATCCCAGCGCGCCTGAAGCCGCTCTTCGGCGACTTCCAAGACATTTGCGACCGCGTAAATGACTCGCGCCAGAGACTGGCGCGGAATCTTTCGCCTGAGGACTGCGCGTGGAAGCCAGACGCCCTGGCGGCGCAGGGCCATTCGCGCGCCGACGGCGCCCGTGACGGCGCCAGACAAATAGCCCATATCCGCCGCCTCAAAAATCCCGGCGGCGGAAAACAGCGCCGTCACCGAGCCTTGCGGTTCATTGCCGAGCGCTCGGACGATCCTCCTGACGGTGAAATGCCGCGCGCGCGGATTGGACGTCAAAATGCGTTTCAGACGCGTCGCCGCGCGCTCCGTTGAGGCGCCGGCGCGCCGCTGACGATGGACATGCGCGCTCGACGCCATCGCATGAACAACATCGGCTCGGCGCAATCTCGGTCCGGGCCAGGATTTGGCGCGCTGAGCGCGCTCGTCACTCGGCCGACATGAGCTTGTCATCTGTTTGACACAACCTGATTTAGTCGATAAACTCTATAAACTAGAAGTTTATCCGGCTTTCCGGAGGTGTCAATCTTGTTCGAACCCATGGATGACCTGCGGCAATCCGGCAAAAATAACGGCGCGCGCGTAAATGCTGGAGACGGAGCGGCAATCGCAGTTGAACCAGGGCTTCGATCTGACTGTCTCTCCTATATGGAGGTTCTCGCCCAATCGATTTCCGTCATCGCGCCCTCCACGGTGCCGGCGGCAATTCTCGGCCTTATCTTCGCCGCGGCGGGCGACGCGACCTGGCTGAGTTTCCTGATCGGCATGCTCGGGCTCGTCGCCGTCAGCTATAACATCAACCAGTTCGCGCGCCGTTCCGCCTCGGCGGGTTCTCTCTACAGCTACATCGTCAAAGGGCTCGGACCCACCACGGGCGTTCTCGGCGGCTGGGCGCTGCTGTTCGGTTACACCTTGACCGGAATGTCGACATTGTGCGGATTCAGCGTCGTCTCGCACGAATTGCTGTCCGCCTACGGGATCAGCCTGTCGCCGCTTTGGCTCTATGCGCTCGGCGCGAGTGGAGCCTTTCTTTTCGCCTATAAAGATGTCCAGCTTTCAGCCCGCGCCATGCTCTTTTTCGAGGGTGCGGCGCTCGCGGCGGTTCTTGCGCTCGGAACCATCGTCTGGCGGCATAGCGACTTCCAGATCGACGTCGCGCAGATCAGATTGCAGGGCGCGACGCCCGGCGGCGTGCTGATGGGCGTCGTGCTCGTCGTCTTCGCCTTTTCGGGATTCGAAAGTTCGACCTCTCTCGGGGAGGAGGCCAAGGACCCTTTGCGCTCGATACCGAGGTCGGTCATCCAGAGCGTCGTCGTCGCGGGTCTTGTCTTCATTTTCATGGCCTATGTCACGATCATCGGCTTCAAGGACATGTCCGCTGATCTCGCGAAATCGGAGGCGCCGCTCTCCTACCTCGCAACGGAACTTGGCTGGCCGAGGCTCGGCGCTTTCATAAATATCGGCATTCTTCTGAGCTTTTTTTCTTGCACGCTGGCCTCGATCAACTCAACGGCGCGGATCATCTACGCGATGGCGCGCCACGGCTTGATGTATGAAGCGCTGGGAACCGCGCACGACAAGAATGAAACGCCGCATATCGCGGCCGCGGTCGCGGCGACGATCACATTGATCGTGACGACGTCCGTCTATCTGCTTGGCGCCAGCCCCTTCGAAAGCCAGGGCTATTTCGGAACGCTGTGCAGTTTCGGATTCCTCACCGCCTACACGCTGATCTCCCTCGCTGCGCCGGCCTATCTCTACAAAATCGGCGAAGGCGGCAAAGGCGCGCTGACGGTGTCGGGGCTCGCGGTGGCCTTCATGCTGGTGCCGTTTCTCGGGGTGATCGGCGTGCCGGGCAGCGAATTGTTCCCGCCGCCCGCCTATCCGAACAATCTGCTCGTGTGGATCTTCCTGGCCTACATGGCGGTTGCGGGCGCGTGGCTGGCTTCGCTCAAAATTCTCAAGCCGCGAAAGCTCCCTGATGTCCTGCGGGCGAATGGAATTGAAGGGGCGTATCGCGCGTCCGCTTCGACGGTCAGTTCGGACGTCAACTGATAGACGACCGCATCAGGAGGGCGCCGGCTGACGCTGGGACATTCTCAAAAAGGAGACCGAAAATGACGACGACGACAGAAGAAACCATCCATTCCGATCCGCTTTCGAGCCTTGGCGACGCGCTCGAAACGGCAGCCGCTTCGCTGGGCGATGCGACGACCAATGCGCGCGCTTCCGCCAAAGTCGCCGCTCGCAAGGTAAAGCAGACGGCGCACTCAGGCGCCTACAACGCCGCCTATGGCGTCTCTTTCGGCGTCGTGTTCTCCGCCGTATTTCTTGTCGAGCTTCTTCCCGAGGGCAATGTTTTTCGGAGAGGTTTCGAGGACGGCGCGGAAGCGGGTTTCGACTCCGCGGTCGCCAAGGCCGAGGCGCGCCGCGCCAAGCGCCGGCCCTATACGCCGGACGCTGAAGAAAGCGAGCCGAGCGCCTGATCTTCAGGTCGGCCGGGTGAGGCGCGGAACGGTTTTCTCGCCGTTCGCGCCTCGCGAGACCTTCGACCGTAATCCGCCAGCGATATCGCTCAACTGGAGCCCGATCGATGAGCTCTTCCACGGAAAAGCCGAGCGAACTCGTCACAATCGCGCTGGAATGGGTCTACGACAACGCCACATCGGGCTCCATAGAACTGGCCGAAAGCTATCGATTGAAATGCGCCGGCGATTCAGAGCAGGGCATTGCCGATCTTGTGCATTCTCATGTGCGCTACGCTGCATTTGTCGGCTTCATGACCAATTTCGGCGGCATATTGAATGCGCCGATCGCGGCGCCGCTGAATCTCAGCTCCGTCATCGTCATTCAGGTGCGCATGATCGCGGCGATCGCACATCTGCGCGGCTACGCTCTTCACGATCGCAAGGTCAAGACGCTTGTTTTCATCTGCTTGACAGGTTCAAGCGCTGTCGCGCTTTTGCAAGAACTTGGCTACAGCATCGGTAAAAAATTGAGCGCCGACGCTGTTTCGCATGGTTCCCGCGTGTCGATCAGGAAATTCAACAATGTGCTGGGGCGCTATCTCGCGATACGGTACGGGACCCATAAGGGTTTCGCACGCGCGACTCCGGTGGTTGGCGGGATTGTCGGCGGAGCGATCGACGCCAGCATGACTTATGGGATCGGCGTGACGGCGAAAGCGATCTTCAAGCCGCAACCTTGCAGCGTGTCTTCAATCGCCTGATGGCGTGCGCGGGGAAAGCGGCATGATCACGGCTTTTGGAAAGTTCACTTCAAACCCGCCGCCAAACATTTCCGGCGCCGTGCGGATAATTAGCCATCGTAGCCGTTTCATGATGGCGCTGGCTGTCTTCTCTCTCCTCTGCCGTCTTTGTTCGCCCGCCGCCTCGCTGGCAGCCGAGGGGGTCGAGAAGGGAAAGACAGAAGATTTGTCGGACAATGATGAGTCGTCGAACATGGAATCCATGGGTCCGACATTATCATTTTCTGACAAGCCAGTCTCTTTCAGCGTCGAATCTTTCGGGCCGATGACATTGTCTTTCATCGGATCGGGTTTCAGCCAATGGCAGACCTATCGGGTAAGCGGCGACCGCACGGCGCTGGCCGACGCGTTCAACGGCCATGTCATTCTTCAAAAATCCACGGGAGAATTTCAGTTTCTTCTGCATGCCGGCGTCTATTCCTTCCCGACTCTCGGCGCGCCCTATTTCCGCGCGGGAAAGACGCTGTCGGAATATTTCGGCCCGATCCCCGAAGCCTATGTCAAATACGCGCCAAATGAGAATTTCAACATCATCGCGGGCAAGATACCGACGCTCGGCGGCGTCGAGAACGGCTTCACCTATCAGAATCAGAATATCCAGCGCGGGCTCCTCTGGAACCAGACGAGCACGATCGCGCGCGGCGTGCAGGGCGCCTACACGCTCGGTCCGATAGGGCTCTCTTTCGCGTGGACGGATGGCTATTACACGAACCGCTATACGTGGGCGTCCGGCTCGCTCAGCGTTCAGCTCGACGACAGCAATGCCTTCATGTTCATCGGCGCCGCCAATGTGAAGCCGAATTCAGTCTCGACGATCGCCGCCCCGATCACACAGAACAATTCGCAAATCTACAATCTGATCTACAGCTACGCGTCCGGTCCCTGGACCGTCACGCCCTACCTTCAGATGACCAGAGTGCCGGCGATGCCGCAATATGGCGTCAATGTGCATGGGCAGACGCTCGGCGCCGCAGTCCTCGCCAACTACTCCTTCCCGGCGCCATCTCAATGGAACGAGTTCAGTCTCGGCGGGGTCAGCCTGCCGTTCCGCGCGGAATATATCGCGGCGAAGGCCGAGGACGCCGACGGCGCTCCCAATCTCCTGCTGGGAACGACCAGCCGCGCCTGGTCCTTGACCTTCACGCCGACGATCCAGCGCGGGCCATTCTTTTTCCGGGCCGAATACGCCTATGTGCGTGCGCCGAAAATCATGGATGGTTTCGGCTTCGGCGAGGACGGAGACAAGCGACTCCAGTCGCGCGTATCGCTGGAAGCGGGCTTCATATACTAAAAAACCTCGGCTCGCCGGAACGCGTCGCGCGCTCGGGTCGTCATCCGTATAGCGCCGTTTACGCGCCAGCGGCGACTTTGGTTCGTTGCCGCTTTCTCTCGACAGGAAACACGCGCGCCTTCGATAGCGAAATCGGCACGCGCTCCCCAAGCCGAGCGGCGCGCTCGACAGGGGCGTCGATTTCGAGCGTTTGATCATAACCTTCGATGGCGATCGTTGCGCGAACGCCCCCCGGCGTCCGCCGCACGCTTTCCACATGTCCTTCAATCTCGCCAAGCCCGTCGGCCGCGACCGCCATGTCCGAAGGTCTGAAATAGACCTTTGCAGGGCCGTTCTGAAGTCCTCGAGTGTCGATGGTCAATTCACGGCCCTGGAACTTCACGAGTCCGGCTTCGACCTCCACGGGGAGAGCGATCGCTTCCCCGACAAAAGAAATGACGAAGGGCGAAGCAGGCTGATCGTACAGCTCCGCTGGCGTTCCGACCTGTTCGATGCGGCCTTCGTTGAGCACCACGACCCGATCCGCAAGCTCCATCGCTTCATCTTGGTCATGCGTCACAAAGACAGTCGTAAGGCCGATTTCATGACGGACCTGGCGAAGCCAGTGTCGAAGGTCCTTTCTGACACGGGCGTCGAGCGCGCCGAAGGGCTCATCGAGCAACAGGACCCGCGGTTCGATCGCCAATGCTCTTGCGAGCGCGACGCGTTGCCGTTGGCCGCCTGAAAGCTGAGCCGGATAACGCGCGCCCAGCCCTTCCAACTGCACGAATTTCAGAAGTTCCACGACCTTCGCGTCGATTTGCGCCTTAGAGGGCCGCAGGCGGCGCGGTCGAACGCTCAGTCCGTAAGCGATGTTGTCCGCGACAGTCATATGCTTGAACAGCGCGTAGTTCTGGAACACGAAGCCGACGCGCCGATCCTGCACAGGCAACAAGGTCGCGTCTTCGCCGTCAAAATAGACAGCCCCCCGATCCGGCGCATTCAATCCCGCGATGACACGAAGCAGCGTCGTCTTCCCCGAGCCTGACGGGCCGAGGAGCGCGACAAGTTCTCCTGGACGAATATCGAGCGAGACATCGCGCAACGCGGCGAATGAGCCGAAATCCTGCTCGACCTTGTCGATGCGAATGGCGAAACCAGTTTGTCGCGGAAGGAGCGCGCCCGGATGGTCCTCGACTCCCGCTGTCTTCGCGGGCGTCGATCGCCCGGACGTCCATCGCCGCCAAAAGCGCCAAGAGGTCTTTGCGAGGGATTGGATGTTCGCTTCGCTCATCGGGGCGTTCCTGCCTCTATGCTTAGACCTTAGATAGTCAATACAGTCTACAGAAAGAATCAACTAAAATCTCTATCGTGCGCGAAAATCCTGTGCAGCCGCCGGGGTCTCTATAAATGCGGCGCCTTCTCCGAACGCCACCCGATGCAGGAGGCGTTCGCCGAGATAATCGTTTGCCGGAAGACGAGCGCCTGAAAAGGCGCGAGCGGCCGTCGCAGGTCTGCACGCAGAATTTCGTCCGAGAAATCGGAAAGATCGCCGAATGTCCAGGAACAGGAAGCCTTGAAGATCGATCTAATGTTGTCCCGCTTCGGCGTTCTTCCGGGCGGCCGCTCGCCTGAGCTGACTCGCAAAGAACGTTTGCGCTTCATCAAGATCGCCGAAGCTGAGATCTTCATAGTCTTCGAGATTGCGGGTCGATCCGCAAAAGCGTCGGCGGCCTTCCACGGAAACCAGAACGCCAATCGCGATTCCATCAACAAGGACGAATTCAACCGGCGACATCCAGCGTCTCCCTTTCTCTCAAATCTCTGTTCCGCAACTCGATCGCCGCCCCGACCCGCGGCCAGCCGCTCTCGTCGACCCTGGGCAATGGCAGAGCGGTCGAGGCCTTGATGGTCTCCATCGCGAAGCGCGAGACGACGCTGCGAAGGGGTTTCGCCACTTCCACAAGTTGCTTGTAGAACGCGTCATAGGCGACCATGTCCTGTGTGACGACGCATAGGATATAGTCGACGTCGCCAGCCATACGGTGGAATTCGACGACCTCCGGCCTGCTCTCGATAAATTGCGAGAAGACAGCAAACCATTGGTCCGAGTGCTCGCCGGCGACGATGGACACATAGGCGGTTAGATGAAGGCGGAGCTTTTGCGGATCGAGCAACGCGACCCGGCGCTTGATGACGCCCTCCGCCTCCAGCCGTTGGATGCGCTTCCAGCAGGGCGTCTGGGACAAGTGGACGCTCGTAGCGATTTCCGAGATCGGACGAGTCGCGTCTTGCTGCAACAATGCGAGAATTTTCAGGTCGATTGCATCCATTCTTCACCCCTCCAAAACAATCTATATTGTTTATAGAATAAGTCAAAATCTCTGGCCGAGAGAGGATTTTTATCCTTTTCTGGCTGGCGGCGAGAAAGAAATGCTCCGCCAGGCTGTTTCTTAAGAAGAACAATCTGTTTGCTTTAACGAACATTCCGGCGCATTCTTCCCTTATCGGCGAGGGAGCGCTTCGCCGCCAGATCCAAAAATGCGGGTCAACGATCATGTCTCACGCCTATGTTATCGAAATAGACGAAGAAGCAGCTGGAATCGTCGTCAGGCAAAATGAAGCTCAGGCGCCCAAAGGCTATCTCTTCTATGCGGCGAGTCCGCGCTTTCGCGTCATCGAGGGCAAAATATTCAGCGCGCCGGCCAAGGCGCAAAAGGCTGTCGCCGCGCTTTGCCTGAAGCCATACGCTTCATCCAAGGCGCGCGTATCCCGTCAGTAAACGACAACGCGCGCAGTAGAGTTAAGCAGAACCCGCCAGCCAGCCGACGCGCCGCATTTGTCGGCCGATGCAAGGACGAAGATGCGAGGATGAAAATGAGCGATCTTTGGCGGTATCAGATCCGTTTCAGGCTGCCCGAGGAATTGGCCGAGGCGGCGCGAAACGACCCGGACAGTCCTCATTATCGGCCGATCGCGGAGATTTTGCGCAGGCGCGGCGCGTGGGCGACAAGCACATTCGACGCATTCGCCAATTATGTTTCCACGGCCGAGCGGGAAGGCGTCGATCGATTTCCGCTTTACTCCTGGACGAAGGCGACCATCGAGGACCCATAAAGCGAAGAAAGCATCTGGCGTCCTTCGCGGTCTATGTCGCCGGTGAAGAAGTCTATGATCGCGAATCCGCCGATGCAATAGAAGCCGATCTCCAGCCTCTGCTGAAACAGGGCGTGCCTCTTGCGCTGACCAAGCATGACACGAATCCGGAGAACAATCCGCAAGCGCCTGCGGCTCTCTCGTGATTCAGGAATGAGCGCGCGTTACGGCGTATGATTGCGCATCTCGCCGGGGCAAGGAGTAGAAGCATGACGGATAACCGCGCGGTGCGCATCCTGGTCGAGGGCCGCGTGCAAAATGTCGGCTATCGAGTCTTCGTCGCGCGGGAGGCCGGACGGCTGCACCTTCACGGTTTTGTCCGCAATCGCCATAACGGCGCGGTGGAAACCTTTGTCGAAGGACCGCGTAGCAAGATCGAGGAATTTTTGTCTCTGGCGATAAAGGGCCCGAATACTGTCGCGATCGAGCGGCATCAAATCGAGGACGCCGCCCCCGAAGCCTTGGCTGAATTCGCCGCATTGGCCAAAGCGCATGGAGCCGACGGATTCTTTTCAGCGCCGGCGCTTTAAAAGGGCCCGTCTCGGGATTGGCAAGTAAGTCCACCCTGAGAACATATATTTTAATATTTCGCGACGACCGGCGCCGGCGCCGCCTCGAAACGATGCGTCCAGCCCGCCGTAATCTCGAATGTCGAGAGATAGAGATTGATCGTGCGCAGCGGGTTGGGTCCAAGCGGCGTCCGTTCGATTCCGGAAACCGTACCCTGTGGCGAGACGACCGCCGCGAGATCGATCGATGACGACGGCGTCACATAATAGCTGAGGCCGCCGCTGATATGATGCCTGGTGACGGCCGGCGCGAGTATGTTCAGGGTGACGTCCCGCGAGTTGATCGGATTGTTGTTGTAGCTGTAGCCGAGGCGCAGCGCGAGCTTGTCGAGGCCGCGATACTCCGCGCCGACCTTGATCACGTCGATGTCGCTCCAGCCAAAGCCCGGGCCGTTCATCACGCCAAGCGGCGCCTGCAAGGTGGACCAATTCCCGACCGACGGGACCTGCGAATAGAAGATATGCTTCCAGTCGGCGAGCAGGGTCAGGGTCGGCAGGACGTCATAGGCGACGCCTGCTGTAATGTTGGCCGGAATGTCGAAATCGCCCTGATTTGCGAACAGACCCTTGTAGTTTTCGAAAGGCGACATCCAGATCGGCGACGACCCCGCGACGCCGATACGGAATTTGTCGGTCACCCGATATTGCAGGCCGGCGCGCACGCCCGCGCCGACGGACCAATTATAGCTATGGTCGGTCAGTTCGTTGGGAGCGGAGGAGAATGGCCCAAACACCGCGAGGCCCCTGGCCTTGAAAATCTGAACCGCGAGAACCGGCGCGAAGCCGACCGACAGATTCCCGAAGCGTTGCGCATATCCGGCCGTGATGAACGCCTGGTTCAAATCGACGCCGGCGTTGCGGCCGCAATAGACGCCGGTCTGCGGACACATCGGACTCCCGAAGAACTGGCTCGTATAATTCGGCGAGTAAGTGGTGTTCATGCCGCCATTGCCGTAGACGGCGACGCCCCAGGCGGATTTCTCGTCGACGGGCCTGCTGTAGCCGCCATTCGGAATGGGGAAGAGCCCGCGCCCGCTCTGGACATGTCCGGGCGCGACAAAGCCTGGCCCGGACGTCGAATAACCGCGATCCGGCGAGAAGGCGGTGAGGCCGAGCGTGTATTGATGCCCGACATCGACAAGGCCCGCCGGGTTAATGGAAAGCGAGAGCGGATCGCGCGAATCCGCGGCTCCGGCCCCGCCGACGCCCTTTTCGCGCGTCCCATAGCCTTCGAGGAAATAACCTTCCGTCGCGCCGGCGTGGCCTGCCAATAGGGGCGTAGCCATGAGGACGAACAGCGTAACACGGCCCAAGCGGCTCATTAAATGCAGCCTTCTTTTGATTCTTTATTCCATAAATATGATAGACTAACATGAGAAAGTATGTAGCTTTTGCGCAACACTCTCGATTGAATCGCTGAGGCGATTAGAGGCAAGGCGGGACGAATGCAGATTGACTGGGCGCACTTCTCTCCGCTTGCCGGCCTTGCGGGCGGCGCGATGATCGGGCTTTCGGCCGGTTCGACCATTCTCTTGATCGGGCGGGTCGCCGGGATAAGCGGAGTCCTTGCAGGGCTTGTTCCGCCTCGGCGCAAAGACGCGGATTGGCGCGTCGCTTTCCTGCTCGGTCTTTTTGCGGCTCCGGCCGTCATCGGCGTCTTCAGGGCGCCAGCGCCGCCTGTTTTTGACATAGGCTTTGGAACAATCGCCCTTGCAGGGCTTCTCGTCGGTTTCGGGTCGCGGCTCGGCGCCGGCTGCACTAGCGGACACGGCGTCTGCGGCCTCTCCAGACTATCCTTGCGCTCATTGGCGGCGACGCTCGCATTCATGGCGTCCGCTATGGCGACGGTGTTCCTTGTTCGCCATGTTTTCGGCTGAGGAAGCAATGACGCGTCTTGCAATCACCTTCGCGCTCGGCCTCATCTTCGGCTGCGGGCTTTATCTCTCGGGCATGACGGACCCACAAAAAGTGCTCGGCTTTTTGGACGTCGCGGGTCTTTGGGACCCATCTCTCGCCTTCGTGATGGGCGGGGCGATCCTGGTCGCGTTGCCCGCATTTCGGCTGGCTGCGAAGCGGCGGACGTCTCTTCTGGGCTATGCGATCAGCCCCCCGCCTTCCCGGAAAATTGACGCCGCGCTGATCGTCGGCTCGTCTGTTTTCGGGATCGGCTGGGGTCTTTCAGGCGTCTGCCCGGGGCCGGCCGTGTTCAATCTCGGACTGCTGGATGGCGAAGCGACCGTATTCTTCGCCGCATTGATCGCGGGATTGGCGCTGGAGCGCCTCCTCCCGCTCTTCCTGCTGGCCGCAAGCCCCGCCGAGGTCGAACAAGACGGTCGATAATCGCGCGTCCTCCGCAGGCTGCGATGAACGATCTGCTTTTCGACAAAGGGCCAGAAGCCTGTCGGGGACGCGTTTGCGAAACCGGTAGATCCCTATGCCGAGATGTTGCCAGGACGTCGTCATTTTGAGGGCCATTGCGTAGCGCCGCTATGTAGCGGTCGACGACGGCTATGCCCTGATATTGAAGCAATTAGCTCGGTTCATGCTCGCGCAAGAGTTTTGCGGATGAGGGTCGAATGACGAAAAGAACTATGGTTGTCCTAGACGACGGTCCCTCGCGGTTTCAATTCAGAGCGGCTGCCCTGATTTGGAGCGAAGGGCGGATTTTAGTGCATCGGGCGGTAACCGATCCTTTTTGGTCGTTGCCTGGAGGCAGAGTAGAGTTTCACGAGTCAGCTGCTGAGGCGCTATCCCGGGAGATTATAGAAGAGCTTGGAAGTGCTTCGACTATCGGCTCATTGCGGGTGCTGATCGAAAATGCCACTTGAGTTTACACATGTCGTGCATCGCGACGTAGCCCCTATAGCGTGAATGCGTCCGGGTTGGCAGCCGTTCGACGTACGACGCGAATTTTTATGTCATGAACGTCCGCTTCTAAGAAAACGTCAGTCCTTGGCCTACGCCCGTGATGCCTTTTCGAGCTATGCTGGTCGCGTGAAGGCCATCCTGGCGTCGGCCGCTCGCTCCCGGACGACGCATCCTTCCGCATGATCGTTGATGAGACCCATGGCCTGCATGAAGGCATAGACTGTCTTCGGGCCGACGAAGGACCAGCCGCGCTTCTTCAAGTTTTTCGACAGCGCGATCGACGCGAACGAAGTCGAGGCGGTTTGTGGGGCGGTCAATTCCTCCCCCTTCGGCTCGAAGCGCCAGATATAGGCGGCGAGCGATCCTTCCTGTTTCACCAGTTCCTGCGTCCGCTTCGCATTGTTGATGACGGCGGCGATCTTCCCGCGATGGCGGACAATGCCCGCATCGTTGAGCAGGCGCGCCACATCCGCATCGGTGAAGCCGGCGATCCGGTCGAAATCGAATCCATGAAACGCGGCGCGGAAGTTCTCGCGTTTCGCTAGGACCGTTCGCCAGCTCAAGCCCGATTGGAATCCTTCGAGACACAGCTTCTCGAACAGGCGACGATCGTCATCGACCGGGAAGCTCCATTCCGTATCGTGATAGGCGAGGAATTCAGGCGCCGCCGCGCACCAGCGGCAGCGCGGGCGCCCATCCGGGCCGGGAACCGTCGCGTTCATGGCTCGGCTTTCAGAAAGGCCAGCCGGCCGTCTGTACGGCCCGGCGCAATGGCGAGGATTTCGGCGCTGACCACACCTTGGGCGACGAAGGGATCGTCCTGCACCCGGACCTCGATCTCCTCGGGCGACACATTATGCGCGAGGATCGCGCCGCCCGCGCTCGGCTGGAGATTTCCCGCCAGCAGGAACACGCCGTCGTCGAAACCACGTTTGATCCATGCACTGTGCCCGTCCATGAACTGCGGAGCTTTTGTCTTGTCTGCGAAACGAAGGGTAATGACGAACATGGTTGCTCCATCAGGCGGATTGGCGGGAATGGAGTAATGATGCGGCCGGGCATTGGGCTTGCAGCCACGCCTCCATGTCTGCGACCTCGCGGCGGATGAAATCCTCGTCGCGGAAGGCGGTGAACAGGGTTGCAACGCCCTGGCTGCGCATCAGAATATGGAGAGCCAGCCCATCGGCGTCCGCTTCCCGTCCGAGCGCGGCGAACTGCCGGGCGAGCCAGTCGCGGAAGAGGGTGAACAGAAGGATCGCGTCGTTCTTTGCGGCGTGATCGAGCTTCGCCAACTCGTTGCAGAGCGTGCCGACCGGGCAGCCATGCGCCATGATCTTCGTCCGGTTTGCGATGAGAATATGGATGAAGCTGCGGATGCGCTCTGCAGGCGAAGACGCAGCCTGTTCCCAGGCGTCCAGCATGGCGCGGGTGTTTGAGACACGCCGTGCGATTACGGCATCGAGTATCTCGTCCTTGGTTTTGAAGTGATAATAGAAATTACCGCGCGACAGCCCGACGTCCCTGGCGATGTCGGCAAAGGAGGTCGCTTCGAAACCATGCTCGTAAAACAGCCGGTCGGCGACATCCGCGATCTGGCGGCGAGTTTCGCTCGCACTCATATCCGGCCTCCATGATCATAGCGCGGACGAGCACAAAGCCGCCGACCGCACTATAGGACATTTGACCTAATGGCTTGTAGGGCAAGCGTCCTACGAAAGCAATTGCGAAGCGGATAGAACATCGCGCCTCAGTCCGATTGGCGAGGCAGGAAGTGAGCGCCATGGAGGAAAAACGGCGGCGATCGGCGGTAAATCGTTCGCTGAAACGGCTCTTCTGGCCAAGGTGGCGGAGAGGGAGGGATTCGAACCCCCGATACAGTTGCCCGTATGCCGCATTTCGAGTGCGGTGCTTTCAACCACTCAGCCACCTCTCCGCGGCGCTTCAATCGACAGTAAAGCCGAATTTCGTGTGGCGCGGTGGCATTAGCATATGGAGTGGCGAAGGATCAAGCTCGGGGTTGCAAGCACTTGAAGATGAGCAAACTGCGGGACAATTGGCTCTCAACGCCCAGAAACTGGGGACGAAGGCGGCGGTCTTCGCTTTATTCCGCATCGGCAATTGCGTTCCGGCGCGCCATGAATATATTGCGGCGGCAAATGGAGGGGTGGCCGAGTGGTTGAAGGCGCACGCCTGGAAAGTGTGTATACGGGAAACCGTATCGCGGGTTCGAATCCCGCCCCCTCCGCCAGTTTAGATTGCTCCTCCTTGGATTAGTAAATTCAATAGCTTACGCGCAGTTGCTAGCCACGTGTCCCCCAGATGGGCCCCATATGTGTCCCCCAAGTGGTCAAATAAACCTGGGCATGAGCGCGGTGCCGCCTTCCCGGTGTTGCTTACCCAATGAAGGGTGACGAACACCGCTCTCACGGGGGCGGTTCTCGCGCGGATAGAGGGGATGCTTCAACCTTTATCAAATTGCGGTGGGCCCCCTTTCTTGAATGGAACCATCTCCCATGCGTAGTCGAATTCGTAACGGGCGCAAACGCCACATCGCCGTGGACACGGACGGACGGCTGCTCATGGTCAATCTGACGACGGCGGATATTTCCGACTCCGCGGGCGCGCAGCAGGTTCTCGACGCCATTCGTAAGCGCTGGCCGTGGATCAAACATCTATTCGCCGACGGCGCCTATGATCGAAGGAAACTCATGGATAAGGCGGCGTTCAAGGACTTCGTCGTCGAGATCGTGAAGCGCATCGACGCCGATCCAGGCTTCAAAGTCCTGCCGCGACGCTGGGTGGTTGAGCGAACCTTTGGCTGGATGACCCGCTGGCGACGCCTCGTGCGCGATTACGAAAAGCGCATCGACGTCTCCAAGGCCATGATCCACGTCGCTCTCGGTGGACTCCTCTTGCGCAGGATCGCGCACTGAAATCAATTCTCAAACGGACTCTCAGAGAACTCGGGTGGTCTGGGGCGAGATGCACGACCACGACATAGGCCAAGTCTAGGTCGGGTCGGACATTAGCGAAAAAGCTCTTAAGCGCGGCGACGCCGCCGGCCGAGGCGCCAAGCGCGCATACCGGCGTATGAGCGGGAAGCGCGTTGTCGGTATTATTGTTTGCGGCCATTGGTTTCCGCCCAGTCGAGCCCTGTTGCTTGGGTTAGAGATAACATTCCGCATATCTTCCGACGAGCCGGGCAAGCACAGATTCAAGGCGCGGGCCGCGCTATGCAATCGTTTTAAAAAAAGTCGAGCCATCGAGCATCTCTGCTCCGCGAGCTTTATCTGGCGTCGAGAGAGACTCTGCCCCTCTAGAGGCTGCAAGCGCGGATCCTACTTTGTAATCGCGGGGGTAGGCGCCTTACCGGTCGCAACCAGCCCATGGAGCTGCGCTGGGTCCGCGGCGACAGCCATCTTTATCAACCCCGCGAGGCCCCGGGCTCTGGTCTTCGCCATAATATTGGCCCGATGCGCCTCCGCAGTTCGCGCACTAATGCCAAGATTGTGGGCGATCTCCTTGTTACTCCTCCCCACAAGCAGTTCACGAAGCACCTCGGCTTCTCGATGCGTCAGCGTCGATAGGCGGTCCCGGATCGTTTCCAGGCCCTCGTCGCTCCCTTTCTGATTAAAAGCCGTATCTAGCGCCGCGAGCAAAGCATCAAGATCGAAAGGCTTCGTAAGAAGATCGCAGGCGCCGAGCTTCATTGCTTGGACAGCGAGCGGAACATCGGCATAGGCCGTCACGACAATCGCTGGCAATGGTATGGATTTTTTGTGCAGCTGGGCGATCAGCTCAACCCCGTCCATCCCTGGCATACGCACGTCGGTGATGACGCATCCGTCGTATGGCGCCGATATGCTTTCCAGAAATGCGCTCGCGGAAGGGAAGATCTCGACTTCATAGCCTTCCATCTGCAACAAGAGCGCCGTGGCGTTGCGGACGCCTTCCTCATCGTCAACGACAAAGACACGCCTGTTTGCCGTCTCCTTCTGCATGGCTTTCACCCCGCCGCCAGGGGAGGCGAGCGCGAGCTTTTCTGTAAACATGCATCGCACTGGACAGATAGCTGAAGAAGGGCCCGCGCCCATTCCAAAGCCGCCGATTGGGGCTCATCCTCGTGCGCGTCTCCCCCCTCGGCGTCTTTCAATACCTCCGCCAGAGCCAACCTCACGAGCAGCAGGCCCATCTCAGCGGGCAATGGCTCATCCATGGTCGCTTGGATTTGGAGATCGACGGCGGCCCCAAGGTTCTGAAGAATTAGCAACCCATTGCGCGCTTCGACTTCCTCGTCTCTCATAGGCTGCATTCGCTCCTCCCGCGCAAACGTCTTGATCCTTCAAACGGCGCAGCATCTAGGTAGTTCCCACGATACTCGCGCTTGATCGCCGGCGTTTTAACAGATCAAGCCTCGCCGCAAGCATTGCGCGTTATTTAGGCGCCGGGGGCCCAGCTCGACCGCCCCCGCCGCCAAGGCGTCGGCTCCAAAGGGGCCGCCAGGCGCAACCGCGTCGATGCGTTGTTGGCTGAGAATATCTCGCATTCGACTAAACCGTAAGGGAGTTCCCTCGGCTTTGTTGGGGTGGCGGTAGGAGTTTGACGTATTCAGCAGTCCACCGTCGAAATTTCCGGTTGTGAGCCGCCAAGCACACGACGAGGAAGTTCGATGGACGAGTATGAGAGCTTAAGTTACACGCGGAGGGACTGCAAATATCACGTAGTGTTCATTCCCAAGTGCTGCAGGAAAGCTTGTATGGCGAGTTGCGGCGTCATCTTGGAGAAGTGTTCAAAAGGCTGGCCGCGCAGAAGGAGAGCCGGATCGAGGAGGAGCATTTGGCGCCGGATCATGTGCACGTCACCGCGCCGATTCACGTTGGGCTCGATCTTTATATCAAGACCCGCGATTACCGATGCGAAGCAAAAATCAAACGTGCGCGAGAAAGGTGAACGTGTATTCAAGCGCGAACCGATGAGGTCTCCGCCAAACAAAAGTGTAAAGTCCGACCGGCTATTTCCGTATCGGCATAGGCGAAGGTTGCGCTTCAGAAAGCGACGGCGTCCTACCCATGCCGCGGCTCTATTTCCGCTCCTCATTACACCTCCGATGAGGGGCGATGTAATCTCGTGATCCAAAGCGGTTCACAATTTTCGCCGGCACTCCGATCACCGTAGCGAAAGATGGGACGTCTTCCACGACAAGCGAATTTGCTGCAATGACAGCGTCGTTTCCTATTTCGGTCTTACCAAGGACCACGGCGTTCACGCCGATATAGACACGGTCGCCGATGATCGGGGCGCCGCTCGTTATCCCCCAGCCTCCGACACCGATGGTGACGCCGTGAGAGATATTGCAGCAAGACCCAACGACCGCAGCCTTGTGAACAAAGATATTGCCGAAATGGCCGATATATACACCTGGGCCGATCGACGCCGAATGAGGCAGAGTGACGCCCGTCAGAATTACGATGAGCTTTTGCCACATCGTTAAGACGGCGAGGAGTATTCGCTTGATAGGCGACGAGAGGTCAGACCTGTAGACGGCTGATGCTATGCGATACTGCAACAACGCCCACAGGGCCTGCTCCGTTACGAAGACGATCCAAGACGACTGCCCCGCCCGATTCTCCCTATATCGATCGAAATCCTGCTTGAACACACTCCGCCATTCGAGATTCAAGAGCGGTTTGAGGTTTAGCTTGACGCGCGACGCCTCGTCGCCGAATGCTGTCCCATGTTCGACCTGCTCAGACATGGTCGACGAACAGGAGCCTGAAGTATCTTGGCCTTGGCTGTCTATTTGACGAAGGGAAATATTGTCGCTTGAGTCTTCCAAATTCACAATTTTTGCGGGTGTCCCCATCACGGTTGCTGAAGGGGGCACGCTTTCCACAACCAGTGAATTGGCTTCGATGATCGCGTCGTCTCCGACTTGGATTTTTCCTGCGACGACAGCGTTCGCCTCGATACGCACGCGATCGCCTATCACAGGCACGCCCCGCTGGCCGCTGCGCCCTGTGATTCCTATTGTCATGCCTGTAGAAATGCTGCAGTAGGACCCGAGCACGGCCGCCTCATGGACGAAGACGTTTCCGCCATGCGAGATGTAAAGGCCCTGTCCAATTGACGCTTTGTAGGCGATTGAGACGCCGGTCGCGATTTCAATTGGCTTTTGCCAAGCCACCATCACCATGAGAAGCGCGCGCTTAAGAGTCGTCGGCAGATTAGCCCGGTGGATGGTCGATGCGATCCGATACTGTAGCAGGGCCCAGAGCGCCGGTTCCGTCAAGAAAATGCGCCACGCGGCATGGCCGGGACGGTAATGCTTATAACGATCAAAATCCTCTGCGAATGCGCTCAGCCATGAAGGGGCGACGAGCGATTCGCGACGTCGCATGCCACCTCCTCCCACAGGCGGGCGCCTGCTCTGAGGAAGCGCTTGTGTTTCGAAATCGTTCATTCGTCCTTGCTCCTATCCGAGCTGTATCTGGTCTGCCGGTTTTGGCGATAAGCGGTCACCGCATCCTCGCTATGCTCTGCTGGAAGGCGTCCATTGTCCTGCTCAGTTACGAGCCGCCAGACAAGCCAACCCGCGGTCCTCGTTTTCGTGCAGAGCTGCAAGCCACTTCGCGGAAGCGTCGATTTGATCCGGAAAGGAGCGCGCGTAGCCAAACTCCTCGAGCAGCAGGGGCTTGCCCGCACCCCCGTAATCGATGGTGGAATGGCGATGTTGGACATGCGGTTGTAGATGTTGGCGCGCCCGCCGACGAGATGGTTCCCGTCCAGCGATTTCATAGGCCGACATCTCGGTTCCTCCGCCTTGGATGAACCGCGATTCCTTGACGAAATTCGCACCCGCCATCAAAGCTCCGATCAGCATGGACTCGGAAGGGTCCATCGACCCGCCCGACTCGATAATCAGCGTGACGCCGCCGGTCAGAGCCAGGAAACCGGCTCGAAGCGCGGCTCCCTTCCCCGGCTGGGTCCTCCAACACGGCTTTTGCGTCTCGGTCCCGCTCGCGCGCTTCTCTGACTGTGCCGTCCGTAAACACCCCGTCGACAATGATGACCTCGTCGATTCACTTCGGCGAACGAGGAAGTAGTTTAGGTAGATTCCTCTCCTCGTTGAGCGTCGGAATAATCGCCGAGACTCTCGGAATAACTATAGCTTTACGATGGTCATCCCGTTCGCTGAAAAATCGTTCCAGCAGCGAGCAGCCTTATCCTCTGGTGAATTGGATATTGCGCGACCATGCGTAATCTGTTTACACATCTTCAATTAGTTCAAAGATAATTGATATCTAACTTAGGTTATATGAGGATTTTCTTCCTACTACCAAGTTAAACGCTAAGAAAGCTCTCGATTCTCCTCGAACTCTATGGATATTTCTGTATACAACGAGTAGGATATTGCCTTAAACGACAAATAGTCACTGAATGAGACAGTCGATGCGGACAATGTCAAGTTAGAGTGCAAAAGCAAGAATGGGTGCTGGCATGCAAATAAGACAGGCAATCATATCAAAAATAGAAGCGCTTGCTTTGGAGCGTCAAATGGCGATCCCCTCTCTTAGAGATGATTCAGTTATCGTTGATCTGGGGTTAGATTCATTCCGTCTTGGGGTGCTCGTCGCACAGCTGGAAGATGAGTTCGGGTTCGATCCTTGGGCTTCTGGCCAAGTTGATTTTCCCGTCACTTTCGGAGAACTGGTTAGCCTCTATGAGCGTCACGAAACTTAGCTGGTTGCGCGGTCACGGCTCGGCGGGTTTCTTTCTCGTTGGGCTCGCTCTCTTGCAGCGAGACCGGCGCGCCGAAGATCGTCGCAAACGGGGTTCGCGGCGAAGTTCGCGCGACCTCGCCGCGACTTCTTGACGAGCTCTTAGTCTAGCCTAAAGTTTACTCGGCCCCGCCGCCCTGATCGCCGCAAGGCTTGCCGTCGGCGTGATGCGGTCGGGATCCATCTTCACATGCAGGATCGCCGGCAGCTTGGACGCCCGGGCCGCGCCGAAGGCTTCAGCAAATTCAGCCGTCCGCTCGACAATCGCTCCAAAGCCGCCGAAAGCGCGCGCAAAGGCGGCGAAGTCCGGGTTCTTCAGTTCTGTCCCGATGACGCGCCCCGGAAAATGGCGCTCCTGGTGCATGCGGATCGTGCCGTAGCTCGCATTGTCGCAGACGATGGCGACGATTGGCAGACCATATTGCGCGGCCGTGGCGAACTCCTGCCCATTCATGAGGAAATCGCCGTCGCCCGCTATCGAGAGCACGAGGCGATGGGGGAAGACCTGCTGCATCGCGACTGCCGCCGGCACGCCGTAGCCCATCGTCGCGGAAGTCGGCGCGATATGCGTGGCGAGACCGCAAAAGCGATAATAGCGATGGATCCAGGAGGCGTAATTACCGGCGCCGTTGCAGACGATCGCATCCTTTGGCAGATTGTCGCTGAGCCACATCATGACCCGTGCGAGATCGACCTCTCCCGAAGGCTCCGCCGTAGAGGAAAAGCGCAGATATTCCTCATGCGCGCGCTGGGTCTCCTCGCGCCAGGGAATGGCGCGCGGCGCGCGCAGCGCGGCCAGCGCGGCGGCGAATGCGTTGGGAGACGCATGGATCGCGAGGTCCGGCGCATAGACCCGCCCGAACTCCTCGGCCTCCGGATAGACGTGCACGAAGGTCATGCGCGGCTTCGGAATGTCGAGCAGCTGATAGGACTGCGACGCAATCTCGCCGAGCCGCCCGCCGGCGAGGATCAGGAGGTCGCTTTCCTGTACGCGCTTTACGAGGGCCGGATTGGCGTTGAGTCCGAGATCGCCCGCATAATGCGGATCAAGCGCGTCGAACAGCGGCAGGCGCCGATAACTCGTCGCGACGGGCAGATCGTACGCCGTCGCGAATTCATGGGCCGCCCGGCGCGCGCGCGCATCCCAACGCGTGCCGCCGAGGACGAGCAGCGGCCGTTGTGCGCGTTCGAGCAGTCGCTGCAGCTCGGCCATTTCGGCCGCTCCCGGCGCGGTGTCGGCGACGACATGGGCAGGATACGGCCGTTCCGCGATGCGCTCCTCAAGCATGTCTTTGGGCAGCGACAGCACGACCGGGCCGGGCCGGCCGGCGCAGGCGACGCCGAAAGCGCGCTGGACATATTCCTTGATCCGCGCGCCTTCGTTGACTTCGGCGACCCATTTCGCGTGGCCGCCGAACATCGCGCGATAGTCGACCTCCTGGAACGCGCCGCGATCTCGCACGAAGCGCTCGACTTGGCCGATGAACAGAATCATCGGCGTCGAGTCATGCTGCGCGACGTGCACGCCTGCGAAGGCGTTGGCGGCGCCTGGGCCGCGCGTCACGAAGCACACGCCGGCTTTACCCGTCGCCTTGCCGTAGGCTTCGGCCATCATCGCGGCGCCGCCTTCGTTGCGGCAGACGGTCAGGGGCAGGTTCCATTCGTAACAGGCGTCGAGCACGGGTAGATAGCTCTCGCCCGGCACGCAGAAAACGCGCTCGACCCCGCAAACGACAAGCTGATCCACGAGGGCGCGCGCGGCGCTGGTCTGCAAAAGGGAATGCGCCGTCATCTCGATTTCTTTCCTCACGGATCAAACAAGACGGCCTCGCGGTAGACGCATCCGCGGGGTCAATTCCGAGTCGATCCCGGTAGGTTTCGTTCAACCCCGTCACCGCAAATTCGGCGATAAAGCGAGTCGTCGAGCACCGCGTGGGCGGCGCCGGGCGGCGCAAAATACAGCATGTCAGAAACGAGTCGAGGATCGAAGCCCTGAGCGATGAGACTCGTTTTCTTATGCTTGTAGGTTTCAGTAACCTCCAAGGTCTGACTCAGCCTCAAGAAAAGTGGCCGAGCGTACGGCGGCAACGCAACTTCGATCTCGGCTCGGAACCTGTCTATATCAAAGTTTTCGTCAACGACCAGCGCGGCCATACCGGCCCGCCCTTCATGATCCGGCACCGCGACACCGTAGACCATTGCATCGCACACGCCATTGCAGCGGGCGAGCGCTTGCGCAACCTCAAAAGTCGAGACGTTCTCGCCTTTCCAGCGAAAACTGTCGCCAATGCGGTCGGCGAAGTAGAAGAAGCCGCGCGCGTCCTTTCGCATGAGGTCGCCGCTGCGCATCCAGGCGTCGCCCGTTTCAAACACGTCGCGGAGAATTTTTTTCTCGGAGTCCTCATGGCTTGTATAGCCGTCGAAGCGGCTTGCGCCCGGCGCGATCCTGGCGATGGCCTCGCCAACCTCGTCAACGTCACAGCGTACGCAGCGGCCCGCCGCATCTCGCAAGGGCTGCTCGAGCTCGTCGTCGGAGCGCACAAGCGCGATCTGCTGTTTGGCTGCAAGAAATGAGGGAATGCGGCCGATCGCGCCCGGCTCGCCCTCGATGTTGTAGAGCGAGAAATTGCTTTCGGTCGCGGCATAAAACTCAAGAATGCGCGGGATCGCGAAGCGATTTTGGAACGGCGTCCAGACGTCCGCGCGCAGGCCGTTGCCGATCGCCAAGCGCAACACGTGGCGGCGCTGCGCGTCGCAGTCGGGAGCGTTGAGCAGATAGCGGCACAATTCGCCGATATATTGGAACATCGTGCTTTGCGTTGCTGCGACGTCGCTCCAAAAACTAGAGGCGGAAAACCGTTTGCGCAGCACGACGGAGCCTCCGGAAAGCAGCGCCGACCAGACAGCGACAACGCCGCCGACCGAGTGATACATCGGCAGGCAGTTATACATGCGGTCTTGCGGACGGATGTCCGCGAGCCCCGAAAACCACAGACTCCAGTATAGCAGCCGGCGATGCGTGACGACGGCCGCCTTCGGCATTCCTGTGGTTCCCGAAGTGTAGATGTAAAGCGCGCTATCGCTCAAAGCGACCTCGCGCGCCTCGTTCGCATCGAGCGGCAAGCTGCTAAAAGCTGGCGGCGAATGACGAGTTTCGTCGGCGCCGTATAAATGCTGATACGGTGGTTGATGCAGAGACGTGCAGGCGTCCCGTAATGTCTCCGAGAACTCGGCGCTCGCTATCACGTGCTTCGCCTTCGCTACGAGCAGGGAATGCGCAAGCGCGGTCGGCGGCAGACTAGTGTTGAGCAAAGCGACGACGACGCCAACGCGCGTTAGGCCGAGCCATATCGCGGCGTAGTCCGCGCAGTTCCCCATCAGCAAAGCAACGATGTCGCCTTTTTGCAAGTCTAAGGAAAGCGCCCAACGCGCCCAGCGATTGCCACGCGAAGCGAGTTCCTCGAAGCTCAACTTCTCTTGGTCATCAAGAACCGCGAGCGACGCACCGTGCTGCGCGACGCACTCTTCGAAAAGCAACGGCAGGATACGATTGGGATGTGTCTCGATCGACGCGGTTCGTTGCAACGCACGCAACCAATCAGAATTTGCCGACCAGGGCGCGGCGCTTT
Source organism: Methylocystis parvus OBBP (assembly GCF_027571405.1). Lineage (GTDB taxonomy): Bacteria > Pseudomonadota > Alphaproteobacteria > Rhizobiales > Beijerinckiaceae > Methylocystis > Methylocystis parva. The sequence goes on along the minus strand of NZ_CP092968.1, from coordinate 2,375,116 downwards.
GTACGAGATCGTGGGCGATAGCGCTCATTTTCCAGGTTCTCTTTTGTGGTTTCGCTTTTCTTTTCTTGCGACGTATTTTCCCGTCCCGAAGAAATCCTCTAGAACAAGGTTCTAACGCTGCTGCGACCCGGGCGGCTCTCTACTCGGCGGTATGTATTCCAATTTAAAAATAAACATCGGTCTCGATGCGGCGTGCAAGTCAGGAAATTACGTAATTCTCATAATCATTGCTGCGCTGTGGCCAGTAGATACGAGGCATATAACCTAAGTTAGATATCAAGCGATTCGCTAACAAGTTAAACATGCATCGTCAGAAGGGTGTGAGCGCGCTCGACCTATCATGATCGGCCTGCATAGGAGAAGATTATGAGCATTGCGACCCGCGTTACCACTACAACTGCTGAGGCTGGTCAAACGGGAGACATTTCATATGAGAAAGTGATTAGTGAAATTTGCGAGTTGAATTGGGAATCAATTTCTCAAGATGGCCTTGTAAACGTTGCGTGGGCTTATTATTATTTTTCGATTCAATTTTGTGAAAACGTGGGAATAGCCCGTATTCTCTACCCAAACGACGAGAGACTGCAAGAGCTAGACCAGGGTGAGCGTAATACGGATAACCTTTCTCCGTGGCCGGGAGTCGTCGAGACGGGTGAAAAAGTTGATCATTGCGAGTTCATGCGGAGAAGTCTTCTGCTCGCACCCACCGCGCTGCCCCGTCGCCGCCGACTCGAGTCGATTGGCGAAGCTTATCTTATGTTTGCTCGTTCCATCGACCCCGCGACGCGAGCGGTGAGTCTATCGAGCTATGAAGATGGCGGCCTTGAAAGAGTTTTTTTGAGCATGTTGCGAGCTCCCCATTGGGAGGGCCCGGTCCTGCAAGCTTTCAGGCATTTCTTGGAGGAGCATGTCAAGCTTGACAGTGATTCGGAACATGGTCATGGAAGTTTATGTCGGTTTTTGATTTCAAATTCTAAAGTATTCGACCTCTGGACAGCGTTCAAGCAAGTCCTTGTCGAAGCAGCTCCCGAACTTATGAAGTCGACGAATATTTAGTTAGTGTCGATGCAGGGCTGGGTCCGGCTGTCAGGACGACTAAGCGCAGGGTCCAGCTTTGTATTTCAAACTTTCAAATCGCACAGCTTTTCGCGCTCAGTAGAGGGAATGTGCGTGTTGTCGAAACCCACGTTAAGATCAAGCGCCCTGCGCGCCGACACGATCGCCGTTCATGGCGGCTTTCAGAAAGACCCCACGACGCGGGCCGTCGCAACGCCCATCTATCAGACGGTCTCTTACGAGTTTGCGAGCGCGGACGAGGCGGCCGCGCTGTTCGATCTCGAGATCGAGGGGTTTCGCTATAGCCGCATCGCCAATCCGACCACGGCGATCCTAGAGCGCCGCGTCGCCGAGCTCGAGGGCGGGGTCGGCGCGCTCGCCGTCGCCACCGGCCAGGCCGCGCTCTATTACGCCTTCGCCAATCTCGCCGATCACGGCGGCGCCGTCGTCGCGACGCCTCAGCTTTACGGCACGACGCACACGCTACTGCAGCACCTTCTACCGCGCCAGAACATAAATGTGCGCTTCGCGCAAGGCGATAAGCCCGAGGACATGCGCGCGGCGATCGATGACGACACGCGCGCTTTGTTTTGCGAGAGCGTCGGCAATCCGGCGGGCAACGTCTGCGACATCGCAGCAATCGCCGCAATTGCTCATGAACGCGGCGTTCCGCTGATCGTCGACAATACCGTCGCGACGCCAATCCTTCTGCGCCCGATCGAGCACGGCGCCGACATCGTCGTGCACTCTCTGACCAAATACATGGGCGGCCACGGTACGACGCTCGGCGGAATCATTGTCGATTCTGGCCGTTTCCCATGGAAGAAGCATGCTGAGCGCTTTCCGATGTTTTGCATTGCGGATGCGTCATATCACGGGTTGGTCTACGCGGATCATTTTGGTGAAATGGCCTACATCGCGCGGGCGCGCAGCGTCTACCAACGCACGACGGGCGCGGTCTTGCCGGCGTTCTCGGCGTTTCTGCTGCTGCAAGGCATAGAGACGCTCGCTTTGCGCATGGAACGCCATATCGAGAACGCCCGCAAGGTCGCCGAATTCTTGTCCCGTGACGCACGTGTCGCCTGGGTCAGCTACGCAGGCTCCGAAACCAGCCGCTATCACGCGCTTGCGCAAAAATACTTTGGAGGGCGCTGCCCGGCCCTGCTGACCTTCGGCGTCAAAGGCGGGTTGGATTCTGGCAAGGCGTTTCATGACGCGCTACGTCTCATCAAGCGCGTGGTCAATATCGGCGACGCCAAATCTCTCGCCTGCCATCCCGCGTCGACCACGCACCGGCAAATGACTCCGGCCGAGCAGGCGAAGGCGGGCGTCACTCCCGAGATGATTCGTCTGAGCATCGGCATCGAGCATTGCGACGATCTCATCGAGGATCTCGACCAAGCGCTCGCGGCAGCGTGGTCCTCTTCAAAGGCAGCGGCGGGATGACCCGTATGACGCTCATGGCGGCTCGCAAAGGCGCCCCAATCGAGATCGCGCTCGTCAACAACATGCCCGATCAGGCCCTCGAGGCGACGGTCGCTCAGTTCTCGGGTCTGGTGCGCATGGGCGCCGAAGGGCTCTCGGCTAATCTGCGGCTTTATAACCTGCCGAGCGCACGGCGCGGCGAAACCGCACGGCGCATACTCGCGCAAACGCATGATCCGATCGACGGGCTTTATGCGCGCGGAACCGACGCTCTGATCGTCACGGGCGCCGAGCCGCGCGCTCCGGACTTGAGCGATGAGTCCTATTGGGAGGAGTTCGCGCAGCTCGTCGCCTGGGCTCGCGCCAACACCTTTGGCGCGCTGTGGTCCTGCCTCGCCGCGCATGGCGCCGTGCTGGCGCTCGATGGTCTGGCGCGGCGGCGCGAGGCTGAAAAAATTAGCGGCGTCTACGCGTGTGCCGTCATGCAGGGAGACTGGGCGACGCAGGGCATGGCGCCCCTATTGAACATGCCGCATTCGCGTTACAACGGACTCGCTCGCGAGGATCTCGAGAGGTTCGGATACAACATCTCGTCATGGTCTGCGGAGGTCGGGGTCGACAGCTTCTGGCGACGTGAACCGAGCTTGTTTTTGTTCACGCAAGGGCATCCGGAATATGACGCCCAGACGCTATCGCGCGAGTTCCGTCGCGACGCGTTGCGCTACATCAACGCGCAATCCCAGACTTTCCCGCCAACGCCAAAAAACTATTTCTCGCCCATGGCGGAGCGCGGGATCGCGGATCTTAAGAAGACGGCGGATCAATCGCAGCGCATGCGGTTCTCGAAGGGCTTGAACGCGCTCATGGCGCAGGAAAAGCTGCAAGCCGTGTGGCGGCGCGACGCCGAGCAGCTCTATCGCAACTTTTTGTCTCAGGTCGCCTTTGAGAAGGCGACGCGTTCCCGGAGCACTGCGCTATGATCGACGTCATGACGGGCGCGCCTGCTGCGCCGACGCGAACCTGGACGTATTTCGACGGCGCCTGGCGCGAAGGCAATACCCAAATCCTCGGCGTTCGCTCGCATGGCGCGTGGCTCGGCTCCGTCGTCTTCGATGGCGCACGCGCCTTCGGAGGCTTGGCGCCCGACCTAGACAAACACCTTGCGCGCGTCAATCGTTCGGCTGTCGCGATGGGGCTCGAGCCCGTGGTCACCGAAGCGAGCTGGGCCGCACTCTGCGTTGAGGGCTTCGAGCATTTCGCGCCCGACGCCGCGCTCTACATTCGGCCGATGTATTGGGCCGAGTCGGGCTATGGCGGCGGCGTGCGGTTTGATCCGGCGTCGACCAACTGGTGCCTCACGCTTTATGAGGCGCCAATGCCGCCGCCGCGCGACATTGCGGTGACCCTATCTCCGTTTCGCCGTCCGACGGCCGAAACGGCGCCGGTGGACGCCAAGGCGAGCTGCCTTTACGCCAATGGCGCCCGGGCTCTTATGGAGGCGGCGAGGCGCGGCTTTGACAATTGCCTCATGCTCGACGCGCTCGGGCACGTCACAGAATTCGCCAACTCCAACGCATTCATGGTCAAGAATGGCGTAGTTTTCACACCGTTCCCCAACGGGACCTTTCTCAATGGCGTGACGCGCCAGCGCGTGATAGGGCTCCTGCGCAAAGCGGGCGTCGAGGTGATCGAGACCTCCCTGACATACGCGGACTTCGTTGCCGCAGACGAGATTTTTTCGACCGGAAACTTCCAAAAAGTCGCGCCTATCACGAGGATCGATACCCGTGAACTCGCGCCTGGACCAGTGTTCGGCAACGTGCGCGCGTGCTATCTGAGCTTCGCGAAATCGACTCATTACAAAGAATTATGCGGGGCTGAAAGCAGCATTTATGCAAGAGAGGGCGCGTCTCAAAACGAGACTAAAAAACGCGTTCTCCTTGAGAGATGAATTGCAATACTGGCTGAACAGTCCGAAAAACTCTGGAGGGCGCCATGACCCCTATAGACGCGTGCCGGTCCAAGCCGCGCAGTCTTTTCGATCTCATCTCGCGTCGCGAGGGATTGCGGATTCTCGCCCGAAATAGAAGCCTCCAGCGAAACGAACTCATTGGTTCGACCATAATCGCAGAGCGTCGCAACGAACTTGCTGGCAAATGCGTGCTCATCTCCGTTAGAGAACAGATCGATTGCGCGCGAGCGCTGATCGAACTCGACGGTTGCGCCGCACGGCTCGTAATTTTGCCGCCCGATTTCGCCGAAGAGCAGTTCGAGAGCGTGCTGACTCAAGCGGAGGTCGACGCTGTCGTCGCCGATGAACCGAACCCTCGCGGCGCCCGACGAGCCTATCGGGTCGGCGAGGCGGCGCACGCCCCCCCAGGTCGTGGTGAGCCGGTCGCGACGGAGTGGGTCCTGCCGACCTCGGGTACGACGGGTTCGCCCAAGCTCGTAGCTCATGGCCTTGAGCAGTTGCTTGGGTCAGTTCCGCTACAGGGCGACGTCTCGCCGCCCGTCTGGGCCACGTTTTACGACATCCGCCGCTTTGGCGGCTTGCAGATTTTCTTGCGCGCGTGCGCCGCCGGAACCGCGCTGACGCTTTTAGACCCAAACGAGTCGCTCGGCGAGTACGTGCAGCGCTGCCGGGAAAATAGCGTTACCCATATCTCCGGCACGCCTTCGCATTGGCGTCGCTTGCTGATGAGTCCGCACGCGCGAGATTTCTCGCCCGAAGCCATCCGACTCTCGGGCGAAATCGCAGATCGTGCGATCCTCGATGCGCTCCGAGTCACATACCCAGAAGCCAAAATCACGCACGCCTACGCCTCCACCGAAGCCGGCGTCGGTTTCGAAGTCTGTGACGGCCGCGAGGGCTTTCCGGCCACGTACCTGGAAAGCGACGGCTGTGTCGAAATGCGTCTCGAAGATGGAACGCTGCGCATCCGTTCGCCACGCGTGGCTGTGCGCTATGTCGGGCGGCCAGACCTTGAGCTGAAAAACGATGAGGGCTTTGTCGACACTGACGACATCGTGGAGCGCATCGGCGACCGCTGCTTTTTCAGAGGACGGCGCGCCGGCGTCATTAACGTAGGCGGCCTCAAGGTTCATCCCGAGGAGATCGAGGAAATCATCAACATGCATCCGCGAGTGCATATGTCGCGGGTCTCGGCCCGCATCAGTCCGATCACCGGCAATCTTACGACGGCCGAGGTTGTTCTGGACGACGCTGGCGCGCAGCAGGATAGCGGCGCACTCCGCGCCGAAATTCTTGAGCTTTGCCACTCGCGGCTTGCGCACCATAAGGCCCCGGCGACGATCACGTTTGTAAGGGATCTTGGGATCCTCGCTAGCGGAAAGATGGAACGCCGCCATGCGTAACGTGATCGTTACGGGCGCCAGCAGAGGTCTCGGCCTCGCCATCGCGCGACGTCTCGCTGCGGACGGCTTTCGTGTGATCGCCGTCGCCCGCAAGGAAAGCGACGGCCTCAAGGCGGCTATCGCCGCGGCGCCCGAGGGCGTCGTCTTTTCGGCCTGCGATTTGAGCGACGTTGAAGCACTTGCCCCTTTCATCGCAGGTCTCAAGAAGCAATTCGGGGCTCCCTACGGACTCGTCAACAACGCTGGCCAGAGCGTGGAGGGTTTGCTCGCCAACACCCACAACGTCCAAATTGAGTCCTTGCTGCGCATCAACTTGACCTCGCCTATCGTGCTGACCAAACACGTCGCGCGGCAGATGATGGCGGCTGGCAAGGGCGGTCGCATCGTCAATATATCCTCGATCATCGCTTCGACCGGCTACAATGGATTGAGCGTCTACGGCGCGAGCAAGTCGGCATTGGTCGGTTTCACGAAATCTTTATCTCGCGAACTGGGTCAGCTCGACATTACGGTCAACGCAGTGGCGCCCGGTTTCATTATGACCGAACTCACAGCAAGCCTTCCAGAAGATGATGTAGCCAAGATAGCGGGCCGCGCGGCCCTGCGACGTCTTGCGGAACCTGACGACGTTTCTGTCGCAGTGAGTTTCTTGTTGTCCGACGCCGCGCGCAACATGACAGGAACAGTGATTGCCGTGGACGCAGGAGCAAGCGCATAAGACCTGCTCGTCAGGATACATTTTATTGTTAGAAATTCCCGGTTCGCGGCGGGCTTGGACATCTTATTTGAGAATTTCCGAGGAGCTTTTCGCGCATAAACATTTAAATTGAGAAATCGTCGCTGTCGCCGAGGGCCGAGGCGGCGAGCTCATCGAAGCGCTTCAGAAGAATCCGCGCGCTGCTTGACGGGAGAGCGGGTATTACCCATGCGCTTCTGCGGGCCGTCCAGGTTGGAACGAATGTCTTTGAACTCGCACAAAACCTGCGGGGTAGGGGGAGTGTCCTTGCGGTCGAAGAAACCAAGCGCCGCGTCGGCCTGGCCCGTCGCGCCTCCTGCGCCCGGGCCCGCGACCTGGAACTGCGGATAGCAGGCGTAACCTTCGTCTGCGTGGGATTTGCCGCCCGGCGTGCAGCCGATCCGAAAACTGCCAATTATAGCCGAGCTGACCGCCAAACAGGAAACCATCAAGGCGCGCGTGAACGGTTCCCGTCGCGCCCGTCGCCGAGGCGGAGCCGATAGCCCCCAGAGAATTATCTACGAGATTGGCCGTCGACATGTAGACAGGAGGCGGCAAGGCAGCCGCTTTTTGGGATGGGGGAGGTCGGCGGCGCCCGCCGGCGAAACTGCAACGAGCGCCATTATGGCCAAAACTACACGCGTCTTCATAGGCTGAAACATTCAGCCCTGGAGCGAAGCAGATTTGAGGAAGGAGGAAAGGGGGACTGCTACAAGTCCACCCTTTTTATCGTCCAGTCGACGGTCGGGATATGCGGCAGTTCTCGCCCGTCATCCACTCCGATTTCATCCTTGATGATCGCTTCGAGTTTACCGCTCATCGTCATTATCAAATCAGCATTGGCCTTCCGGTCCGCAGCTAGGTTCTTTCCCTCGCGGGGATCGGTTTCAAGATCGAAGAGCTCGACGTCGTTCCAGTCAAACAGCTCGTCGATCGTCTTGGGCTTATTGTGGTCTACGGGCGCGAAATAGCGCGAAAATTTATAGCGCCCGTCGAAGACGGTGCGCAGCGTGCCCCGCTTCTTCACGTTCGGCCTGTATCCAGCTTTCAGGAGTTCGACGACGGGCTTTTTGCCGGCCATTTTAGCTTCCGCATTGATGCGATACACCTCATGGTCGTTCGTTCCGAGGCCGCTGTAGGTAAAGAGCACGCTATCACGAACGGAATGCGTTTCGGCGGCACGCGGGTTCGACAAAGCCGACGATATGTCCTTCCCGGGCAACTGGCGTCCCGCAAATTCTCCACGCTTCCCAGCTTCGACGCCGGCCATGGACAGAAACGAAGGCGCGAAATCGATGTGGCTGGTCAGAGCCCGGCAATCCTGCCCGCCCTTCACATCCGGGTGAACGATGTAGAGCGGCAGATGGATGGCCTCTTCATAGGCGAAAGGCCCTTTGCCGCGAAGACCGTGCGCGCCGGCGGCTTCGCCGTGGTCCGAGGTAAAGACGATGATCGTATTGTCGGAAAGGCCGAGGGTGTCGAGCTCCTTCAATATGACCTCGACTTGCATGTCAACGCTGCGAATACAGTTGACGTAATAATCGATGAAGCGGCGCCATCGCTGTTGTTCAGGGGGGACATGGCCGAGGACGTAGTCCCACACCTTCAGGAATTCGCCATGCGCTTTGGGACGGCCCGGCGCATCGAGCGGCTCCGTCCAGTTTTCCGGCAGGGGAACATTCCAGTTCGCCTTATAAAGGGGGTGATTAGGCGCACGCGCCGCGTGCATCATCAGGAAGCCCCCGTCCTGAACGGATTGTCCGGGCGTGTCCGTGTTGAAATACATCACATCGTGGGGATTAACGAGGCCGACCGTCAAAGCCCAAGGCTTTCCGTCATCCGAGAGCGGCTGTCCATGCCGTCGCAGCCATGTAATGGCGCTGCCCGCAATGAGATGATCGAAGTGGTAGCCACCGAGCGTGTGTCCGATAATGTCGCCGGGGCCAAAGAAATCCGAGAACCCGTATTCGTCCATTTCGCGCGTGAAGAGGCGATCGGCTTCCTCGGCGTCGATTTTTCGGCTGAGGTGCCATTTACCTTTATAGGCCGTATAATAGCCGGCCTTGCGCAGCATGTGTCCGAAGGTTGGAATTTTCGGAGAAAGGCTGCCGACATAGGGCACGTCGCAATTTTCAAACATGCCATTGTTCGGCGTCGTGAGGCCAGTCATCATGACGCTGCGCGACGATGTGCACATGGTCGCCGGGCAATAATGCTTGTGGAAGGTGACGCCACGTTTTTGCAGCGTCTCATGTGCCGGTAGAGAGAGGCCTGCCGGCCATTTCGGCCAATAGCGCTCTTGATCGGTGAAGATGAAAAGGATGTTAGGCCGCTTGGAACGCAGGCGTCGAACTCCCGGCGCTGATGTCGTCTGCTTTTGGGCCGCTTCAGCCGAGCCTCCGAGTGCCGGCGCCAATGTCGCAACAAGCATGGTCGTGGCGGAAGAAAGCAAATCGCGCCTTGTAGGCATTGGGGGGCTCCGTCAATATCTGCAAGTGTGGACCCGGCCAGTGGACCGGGGCCTCCTTTGTCACCGCGCGTTTTTCTGGACAGCTTCCATAAGGGACGCTTTCGGAAGCTTCTTGCAGTAGCGCTCGATCTTCTCGGTGTTGCGCTTCACATAGCGCGAGTCGATGACGGTCAGGTTGTTCTTGGACATGAAGTAACCGCGCATCCAGTTTCCGATGAAATCTTTGGTGTCGGCATCGTAGCTGGCAAAGTCCTTACATGTGATCTGAGACATCTCGATCGTGACTTGCGCGGTCGCCGGGGCGGCGATGGCGAGAGCGGCGACAACGCCAACAAAAATCAGATTACGGCTCATGTGATTCCCCGATCGTCTCTTTTATTTCTTCTCGGATGCGCGCTGCAGTCCCGCGAACACGGATTCGGACTTATTCGAGCCGCACCAATCGATCACGCTCGCGACGTTCTTTTGAAAAAGACCCACGTCGATATAGGTGCGTCCGCTTTTCTGTGAGAACCATCCGCTCATGAAGGCCGCAAAATCACTCTTGTCATCGGGCGACATAGCGAGAATTTCCCCGCAGGTAATCTTAGTCATGTCGATCTTTACCTGCGCCTCTGACAGCGAGGGCGCTAGTGCGCAAGCCAGGGCCAGCGCAGACATCAGCTTCTTCATCAGACTTTCCTCCTTGATGTGTCCACCGCCGCGCCGACCCAGAGGCCAAGTCACGACGTAAGCGAAAAATCTTCCTCGGGTTGGCCCGGGCGCATCGCAAGCCGAACCCGCGCGCAGCTAACATCGCCGACGCTTCCCTCTTTAAATCGCCAAACGGTGCAGGTATTGCCATTTCACGCCAAGATCCCTCAATTTAAAACGAAAATGGAGAGATTCCTGCAAAGCTTTAGCTGGAGGATCCAGGCTCAAAATCAACTCATCATAGGCGCGGTTCTTGAGATGTCTCATCGTTCCCCGGTTCGCGTGAGTATTCTGCATATGCTCCCGCAGCTCTTTGATCAAAGGGAGGGCCCCCTTGCGGCGGCCTATCAGAGGGCGGGGCTGGATTATTCCCTGAGCAATGGAATCATCACTCGGGCGCAGGCGCTGACGGTGTTCAACTATTCAGCGCGGCTGCTCGGCGTTGACGCATTCTCGCTCACATGCGCTTCCGCGGCCGACCCCGCTCGATTGGGTCTTTTGGGCTTGGCCCTGACTTCTGGCTTGACGCTACGCCAATGCCTGCAAAATTTATCGCGGGCTTTGCCCGCCTTTGAGGCGGGGGCGACCACCATTTTGTCCGTCCGAGGAGATGAAGCGTCTTTGAGCCATCACCTTTCGGGCGGCGACCCTAACGCCGCAGGATTTTTATACGAGGGGGTGGCCGCTTTTCTCGTCCAGGCGATCCGCAGGCTGATGGGGCCGGGGTGGCGCCCGACTCTGGTTCTGTTTCCCCATCGCCCGCCCCCAAGGGTGCAGCCTTTCGAAGAGTTTTTTGGTGCGCCAGTCCGATTCGAGGCCGCACAAACGAGCATCATCCGTTTTCCGGCCGCTCAACTCGACAAACGCGTCAGCTCCTTGCAGTCGAATGAAGCTTTGATGTGGGAGCAGCTTCAGCTCGGGGTGCGAGAGATGGCCTCCTTCGAATTAGCTGGAGAATTGCTTGTTGGCTCTTGCGAAAACATCATTGATTGCATGATGATGAGCGGGAAGGTTTCCTTACCTGCGGCCGCGCGCACGCTAGGACTTTCAGCCAGAAGCATGCAGCGCCAACTATCTGCGCTGGAGACAAGCTTCGAGGAGCTGACGGAACGACGGCGGCGACAAAAGGCGGTCGAACTGCTCGGAAACCCGAACCTTAGGGTCGCCGAAGTCGCTATTGCGCTCGGCTATTCGGACTCTGCTCATTTTATTCGCGCGTTCAGGAGGTGGTATGGCGAACCACCAGCACAATTTTCTTTACGAAGTAGGATGAGCGCCCGATTTTTTGGATAATTCTGAACCAGCTTGCGCCATAGGCTCCCCGCGTTCCGGGCTTTCTTTGCTGCACTCGCTGGAAAGTGGATTTAGCTGGCGGAGCCGGTTTCGAGCGCTCAGCTCTGCATTATCGCCCTGCCAGTCGGATTGCGGCGCTCATCAGCCTCGGCGAAGCGCGGGGATCGGCTCGAACCGCGGCGTCCTGTGGATTTGGCCGCAAGGCTGGCCGCTCCGGAGGCAACGCAACTGACTGCGTGCGGGCATTCCGAAGGTGACACGAGGCCATGCACGGCATGGAGCCCGAGGCGAAGTTTCGATCCACGCGCCCGCGAAGGGCACGACGGTGACGACGCAATGATGATCGCCGGCGTCATGACCGTTTCGATCCACGCGCCCGCGAAGGGCACGACGTCGACATGCGCTAGACCGCGATAGGGGATCGCGGTTTCGATCCACGCGCCCGCGAAGGGCACGACCCACCTCCGCCGTGACGCCGGTAGAGGCGGGATGTTTCGATCCACGCGCCCGCGAAGGGCACGACTCGTTTCCGGTTTCGAGCAGGCCATCCACGTCGGCGTTTCGATCCACGCGCCCGCGAAGGGCACGACCAGAATATGTCCAAGATGGGTCATACATGATCATGTTTCGATCCACGCGCCCGCGAAGGGCACGACCCGGGCACAAATTCTCAGCTTGGGAGATGTAACGTGTTTCGATCCACGCGCCCGCGAAGGGCACGACCAGGCGACGGAGACGGATCGCGCCTATGCGCGCGTTTCGATCCACGCGCCCGCGAAGGGCACGACCTTCGCCAGCGCGCCTGGAATGCGATGCGCATCAAGTTTCGATCCACGCGCCCGCGAAGGGCACGACTGGGCGTCGGCCGCGAGCTGTCGATCGCGCGGACGTTTCGATCCACGCGCCCGCGAAGGGCACGACCCGGGCGAGTCGATCGACGGCCTCGACATGGCGGCGTTTCGATCCACGCGCCCGCGAAGGGCACGACCTCCGGAAAAGCGCGGGACATTGTCGCCGATAAAGTTTCGATCCACGCGCCCGCGAAGGGCACGACGCGCCACATCTCATCGAGACGATCCATCTTCGCTTTGTTTCGATCCACGCGCCCGCGAAGGGCACGACTTCACCTTCACGATCGACCGGCGGTCCGGCCCGTTGTTTCGATCCACGCGCCCGCGAAGGGCACGACTTGGCGTTTCCGAATCCCAATCGCATCGTTGGCAGTTTCGATCCACGCGCCCGCGAAGGGCACGACGGTCGCGTTGCGCCGCTTGGAGCGCGCCGGCATGGCGTTTCGATCCACGCGCCCGCGAAGGGCACGACAGCTTGCCCGCGCCAGAGCCGACAACGCTGCGCTGTTTCGATCCACGCGCCCGCGAAGGGCACGACTCAGCGCCTGGTAGTGGCGCTGGAGGACGCGAAAGTTTCGATCCACGCGCCCGCGAAGGGCACGACGCGGGCGTCGCTGGGATCGCCGCGATCGTCGCGCGGTTTCGATCCACGCGCCCGCGAAGGGCACGACGCCGCCATGTTCATTTCGTGCTTTAATTTGCGCACGTTTCGATCCACGCGCCCGCGAAGGGCACGACGACAACCCCGCCGAAACGTTTCAGTCCGCGCCGCAGTTTCGATCCACGCGCCCGCGAAGGGCACGACCGGATCGGCGATACGCGCCGATCCGTCTCCGCGCGTTTCGATCCACGCGCCCGCGAAGGGCACGACGATGAGAATATAATACACCTTTGGTGTAATATGTGTTTCGATCCACGCGCCCGCGAAGGGCACGACGAGCGGCGCGCATATTGCGTTCAACGATTTGCTCGTTTCGATCCACGCGCCCGCGAAGGGCACGACCAAAAGGGGAGTTCTCAAGGTAGACCTTGAAAATGTTTCGATCCACGCGCCCGCGAAGGGCACGACGCGCTTATAGCTTCCTGCTCCTACGCCGGTAGATGTTTCGATCCACGCGCCCGCGAAGGGCACGACTGTCGCGCGCGATTTTTCGGCCAATATCACGGTCGTTTCGATCCACGCGCCCGCGAAGGGCACGACGTTCAGTCTCCATAAAACTTGCGCGGATCAGCGGGTTTCGATCCACGCGCCCGCGAAGGGCACGACATACATGCATCCGCGCTTAGCGCAGATCAAGAACGTTTCGATCCACGCGCCCGCGAAGGGCACGACTGTAATACAGCGCGTTGGCCCTTTGTCTTGGAAGTTTCGATCCACGCGCCCGCGAAGGGCACGACGCCGAGACGATCTATCCGGCCGACGCCAAATTCGCGTTTCGATCCACGCGCCCGCGAAGGGCACGACCCAGCGATCGTCGTCGATCTCGACGCGCAGCAATGGTTTCGATCCACGCGCCCGCGAAGGGCACGACACCACAGCGCCGCGAAGGTCCAAGTCCGAATACGAGTTTCGATCCACGCGCCCGCGAAGGGCACGACTGTCGACAATCCCGACATTTTGACGATGACGCGCGATGTTTCGATCCACGCGCCCGCGAAGGGCACGACGTGTTCGTCGTCTCCGGTTACAAAAACAAGACGACGGTTTCGATCCACGCGCCCGCGAAGGGCACGACTTCATCGCTCAGTTGCTCAATGGCCGCAACAAAATGTTTCGATCCACGCGCCCGCGAAGGGCACGACTCTATGCGCTCGCAATCGCCCTGATTATTTGGGCGGTTTCGATCCACGCGCCCGCGAAGGGCACGACGTCGAAGGGCTTTTAGGTGGCGGTCCCCGACAGGAGTTTCGATCCACGCGCCCGCGAAGGGCACGACCCGCGCTCGAGGAAAGGCTCGGACTATGAGCGCTGTTTCGATCCACGCGCCCGCGAAGGGCACGACAGCGAGGTTTCGCATGTCTTCACCCCACAATCGCGTTTCGATCCACGCGCCCGCGAAGGGCACGACCTGGCGTAACCTACTACGTCATCAACCCGACGACGTTTCGATCCACGCGCCCGCGAAGGGCACGACGGAAGGTATGGCGTCGAGCGCGGCCCAAAATGAGGTTTCGATCCACGCGCCCGCGAAGGGCACGACGAGATGCGTAAATGCCGAAAGAGCATATTCCAGAGTTTCGATCCACGCGCCCGCGAAGGGCACGACACTTCTTGCACAGTAGTAGCGCATTCTCTATCGGGTTTCGATCCACGCGCCCGCGAAGGGCACGACCTCGCGTTGAAGCTCAAGATGGCGGATCATGTTCGTTTCGATCCACGCGCCCGCGAAGGGCACGACTCTCCGGTGCTTGCGGCGGCTGGTCTCTCGGCATGGTTTCGATCCACGCGCCCGCGAAGGGCACGACATAGCGCCTCAAAACTTCCGGACAGCAAATCATGGTTTCGATCCACGCGCCCGCGAAGGGCACGACCTCGCCAAGCCCTTTCGTCATGCGATCGATAGCTTGTGGTTTCGATCCACGCGCCCGCGAAGGGCACGACGTTGGCCCGTTGTAACGTTAATCCCATAGCCAAACGTTTCGATCCACGCGCCCGCGAAGGGCACGACAAGATAGCCAATTCGGCCGCGCATTCGGGGAGCGGTTTCGATCCACGCGCCCGCGAAGGGCACGACAGCCAAACGAACCCGAGAACCCGCCAGAATACGCTGAGTTTCGATCCACGCGCCCGCGAAGGGCACGACCGCCCGTCATTGAACGTCGGCTTGCCAAGCTCGCGTTTCGATCCACGCGCCCGCGAAGGGCACGACCAATGACCGTCTACGAAGTCCCGCTCACGCCGCACGCGTTTCGATCCACGCGCCCGCGAAGGGCACGACACGCCACCTCGGCGAGGTGATGAAGGAAACCATGTTTCGATCCACGCGCCCGCGAAGGGCACGACGGCCTTTGTTTATCTCCTTGCTTAAGCGGCTGAAAGGGGGCTGGTCGCGCGAATCTCTTGTCGGCGCGGCGCGCTCTGCCCGCAGACACTTAGCAGGCGCGGGGCTTTCGCTTGAAAAGCGACGGCTTATCAGTCGCGCGAACCGCCCTGGAAATATGAGCGCGCTCCCGGTTCGCGCGAACTCTCGGGCAGAGAGTGTCGACGGCGGGCTGCCGAAAACGTCAAACTCCTACAGGTTTCGACGACGTCACCAGCCCCTGACCGCGAGGACATCGCATGGCGCGCTTGCCAGCAGCGCCTCCGCGACGCTCCCGAGAATGGCGCGCCCCAGTCCCGAGCGGCCATGAGTTCCGAGGACCAATAATTCAGCTTTTAGTTCACTTATGAGCGCGAGCACGACGCTTTCCGGAGATCCCTCGCGGGCGATGAAGAATCTTCTGTCCAGCGGCCTGGACAACATGTGGACGAAGTCGGTCATCTGCTCCTCAATCAAGTCGTGAAACTGTCGTTGATGCTTTTTCGCCAACTGATCGATGGGGGTTGAGCCAAGCGTCAGCGAACGAAACGGGACATCGAAGGCGTGTCCCAGATAAGCCTGCGCGTCCGGCGCGAGTTTCCATGAGAATTCCAGAGCGCGGCGAGAAGTAGGCGAGAAATCCACCGCGGCGAGCGCGCTCAAATAGTCGCGCCCCGCCGGGTTCTTTACGACAAGGACCGGACGTGACCCAAATCGGAGGACCCTTTCGCCCGTACTGCCGCGAAACAGATCGAGCAAAACATCCTCTCGGTGTTTCCCGATGACGATGAGGTCCGCGTCGAGTCGCTCCGCGGTTTCGATAATCGCTTCATGATACTGCCCGCAATGAACGTCGATGGTCAGATCGAGATCGGACGCATGGGGCATGTTGACAAATGTCTGGCGGAGCGCGTTTTCCGCGTCCGTTTTCTGACGTTCCGCCACAGGCTGCGGCAGCTCGTCGTCCACGACATGCAGAGCGGTCAGACGGGCGCCGTGCTTTCTCGCAAGAAGCGCCGCACGTGCGGCCGCGCGGTCGGAGCGCCCGGAGAGATCGGTCGCCAGAAGAATCTGCTTCATAATAATTGCCTCCGCCAGAGCTCCCGGTCCTGTCGTCACTCATGTCGACGCCTCGGACGGCGCCCGAAGAGCCGGCGCAAATCGCCCGGTCCCGGACAACAGCATATTGGCGACATGGCGAACGCCGCGACGATGATCCTGTACCCGCTATCGGACCTAGAGCGCGCGGCGAAAGCGGAAACCGGTCTTTCGCGAGAAGCGCGCTCGATCGATTCAGGAGCTTGGCCGTGAAGTCCGAAAAGGTCTTTCCGTTTGCGATCGGCGCGCGTGGACAGATCAACCCTGGACCAGATGAACGACCCCGACAACCGCCTCGACAGGCAAGACGAAGGCGAGGCCGTGACCGGGCGAGCCCAATTCGGCGGCGCGCACGATCTCTTCGAGCATCTTGTCCTTCAGATCCCTCGAGACGACCGTGAGCACGATTTCCTTTTCGGGTTCGATCTGAATGCCGAAAACCCGTTGCTGCTCGTTGCGTCCGATCCCGCGGCCGAAGAGCACCGTGCCGCCGTGAGCGCCCGCGGCGATCGTCGCCTCCAGCACCGTGTCGGCCCAGCCCTTCCGCACAATAGTGACGATGAGACATGGGTTCTCCATCTCCATCACTCCCTGTCTTTAGTCCCCCGGACGAGGAAGCCTAACGTCATCACCGAAATGATCGGAGCGAGCGATATGAGCGCGACCAGGCCGAGCCCATGCGCGATCGGATCCTGATCGCCCATGGAGACCGATGCGCCCATTGCGAGAGCGAGCAGAAATGTATTGGCCAGCGGCCCCGTGGCGACGCCGCCCGCGTCCACGGCGATGGCGACGAATTCCTGGTCGCTCCGCCACATCATGGCGATGACAAGCAGATAGCCGGGCGCAAGCAAATACAGAAGCGGGATGCCGACGAGGATTCTCACGATGCCGAGGCCCACGCATAAGGCGACGCCGATGCAAATGGCGGACAGGACCATGGATTTGTGGATCGAGCCGTTGGACGCCTCCTCGACCTGATCGGCCAGGACGCGGACGGCGGGCTCGCCCCATGCCGTGAGGAAACCGAGAACCGCGCCGGCGACGACAAAAAAGACGGGCTGATTCAGCGCGCCGAAGGAAGTTCCGATCGCTCTTCCAAAGGGCAGGAACCCGATTTCCATCCCGACCAGAAACAACAACAGTCCGACCGACGCCATTGCGGTTCCGATGAGAACGTCGACGACCTCCTTGCGCGGCAATTTGAGCCAAAAGAACTGGAAGGCGAGGAAAGCCGCGACGAGCGGCCCGACCGCTTCGACGACATTCGCGAATGCGGCGCGGCCTTCGACGAGCAGCGTCTCGTTCACGGAAGCAGTCTCCCCAGGATCAATATGGCGATGATGGGCCCGATGGAGGCCAAGCCCAGCAGCCCGAAGCCGTCGGACACTTTCGATCGACCCGCCAGAACGGAGCTCAGACCGATCCCGAGAGAAATCATGACCGGCGCCGAAAGCGCGCCGGTCGTGACGCTGCCGGCGTCGAAGGCCAGCGAGACGAACTCGACCGGAGCGAAAGCCGACAGAATGAGCGCGACAAGGTAGGCGGCCGCGAGCAGATATTTCATCCGCCACCCGGCGACGATCCTTACCATCGCAACCGCCGTCAGGACGGCGACGCCAAGGGCGATAACATAGACAACCGTCTGTCTGGACATGGCGCCGCGCGACGCCGCGTCCACCTGCCCGGCGAGCACGAGCACATCCGGCTCGGCGACCGTCGTCGCGAAGCCCAGCGCGAAGGACACGGCGACGATCAGCGCCAGCGAGCCCTTCTCCGGCAGAGCCGCCCCGACAAAACGACCCATGGGCAAAATGCCGAAGTCGATGCCGGAAAAAAGCAGCGCCATGCCGACGATCGCGAGCGCCGATCCCGTGAGGAACTGAAGAAACAACGCTTCCGGCGCGTGGATGACGGTAAACTGAAGCAGGCTCACGACGGCCGTCAGGGGCGCAACAGCCTTCAGGACATTAAGTAAATTCTCGGTGAGCAGCGATACCATGGCGCCGGATGATAATTACGTGGCGATCGCCATGTCAAATCACGGATAAGACGTCAAAATCTTCGCTTCTTGCTCCTGAATTGGCGACGCGCGGCCTCCAATACCTTACCGTATCCCCGTAAAATCAGGCGTGAACTCCACGATTGTTGGCCTGCCCATCCAAGGGCTGGTCGATGCTTTCGCATCGTCGTCGTGAGAGCAGCAGGCTTCTCAGATCAGCACAGCAACTCAGCACAGCCCTGCTTTCACGCCGAAGGTCACGATCAACAACAACGCGCCGGGCGTGACCGTGCGCCCGGAAATCACGCGAGGTGAGACGGTACTCTATGTCGATTCTCGTGTCTCGGCGAACAACAAAAGGCAGGGCGAAGCGGCGAGGCGGTCGGCATGATGACTGTGCCGCCTGAATTCGCCGCGCGAATCGATGTCATCGTCGGAAAGCTCAAGAGCATCGCCCTAATCGCATCCAATCTCTCGGCTGCGAGGCGCACACGGTTCATCGCTCAGTGTCGCGCCAAGATCCAGCACGGCGCCGACCTCGCGATCGACGCGCTGAAAAAATTCATAGCCGCAATGTCGCGAAGCGGCGCTGGAAATGCTTAGGCGTTTAGCCATCGCGGCGAGCGCGCTTTTCCTCATCTATGTGAGGCGTGGCGCGCTCCGCCTTCGTCAAGGCTCCCTGCTTTCGGGTTATCGGATCAACGTGACCCTCATAGGGGACGAATTCTTCGCAAGGGGTTTCGACCTTCTCTTTTGACCTTCCCAGGCTAACGAGGAAGTCGAGCAGCGCGGTAAGTTTTAGATCAAGCATTTAATTATCCCTTGGTTGGGAGGCCCAGGGTTCGCCAGCCAATAAACGAATACAAAACCCTGTCGTAATCAAGCCGGATCAAAGAGTGTTCCTGAAACGCCTTCGCTTGGAATAGCGTCGCTGGCGATAGGCATGAGCAAGCCGGCCGCCACGACATAGAGCGCGTTGTCGCCCGTGGCGAAGCGCTGCCGCAGTCCAAGTCTCCCCCGGCGAACGAAGCGGCGGCCGGTATATTTGAAAACGGCCGGCGGCTGGGGCGCGGCGCTGTGGACGTAGCGCTACGAACGCGCGGCCCTGTCGAGGCGCTGTCCGATCAGGCCGGCAGCGGTCGCGCCGATAATCGCAAATGGAGCGGCGATATCGAACCCCTTTGCGAGATATCCCAGCACCGCCCCGATGACGGCGCCAACAGCGGCCAGAGCCGGGGCGCCGGTCGGAATTTCGTCGCCAATCATCTCTTGCCCGCCGACTCGCGGGCGCGATCAATGATTCCGAAACTCGTCGCCGGGTCCGTGGCCTTTACCTTAAGTTTCTTCGGCTTCTTCGCCTCGCGATTGCCGCGCTGCTGCTTGTTCGCCATGATCCTTGGGCCTTTCAAAAATGCAAAGCCCGGCCTTCTGAAGACCGGGCTGGGCGCACTCCCCTGGGAGGGAAAGGCGCTGATCGCGCCCTGGCCTTGTCATCTAACGCCGCGCCGTTTCCCTTCAAGCCTCTGGCGGGCTCGGCTTCTTCAACCTCACCCCCAGCCCCCCCGCCGTTCTCAGGAATAAACTCGACGCTATGATGTTCGGGACCACCTAGGCCGCAGCTGTTTTCCATTCTCGGTTATTCGTGGCGCTGGCGACGTTGAAGCCGCTTCGCTCCAATCCTGCAGAACAAAGTTCTCGCGCAAGGAACCGGCGAAGATTGTGCTTTTTAACGATGATTAAAAAATTTCCGATGCGCGACTGGCCTCTCGTCTGGTCCGCAATCGCGCGATCGCCTAACATGCCCGCGCATTCATTCCAATAAACAGGACATCTGCATGGCCCCCAAGGCTTCCTTTGGCGCGCCAAGAGTCATCTTTTCTGTGGCCACGGCGCTCGCCGTTCTGGGCGGGGCGTCCTGGTGGGGTTTTGCGCACTTTACAGAAGCCGCGCCCATAAAAGTCGGGATTCTGCATTCGCGCTCCGGCCCCATGGCGATCAGCGAAAATTCCATGGTCGACGCGGAACTGCTGGCGATCGAAGAGAGCAACGCCAAAGGTGGCCTTTTGGGCCGGAAAATACAGCCGGTCATCGCAGACGGAAAATCCGACTGGCCGACCTTCGCGAAAGAGGCCGAGCGGCTGATTGTCGAGGAAAAGGTCTCGGTCATTTTCGGATGCTGGACCTCGGCGAGCCGGAAAACCGTCATGCCGGTGATCGAGAGATATCAGCAACTGATGGTCTATCCGATGGCCTATGAGGGCCTTGAGCAGTCTCCCAACATTATTTACACGGGCGCGGCGCCGAATCAGCAGGTCATTCCCGCCATCAAATGGAGCCTCGATCATCTGGGCAGAAGGTTCTACCTGATCGGCTCCGATTATGTCTGGCCGCGCAGCATCAATGAAATCATGAAAGATACGATCAAGGCGCTCGGGGCGGACCTTGTCGGCGAAGATTATATCTTTTTCGGGAGCTCCAATGTCGCCAAGGCGGTCGAAGGAATAAAGGCGGCGCAGCCGGATGTGGTGCTGAGTTCGGTCGTCGGCGATTCCAACAAAGCCTTTTATCGGGCGCTGACCGACGCCGGTCTTTCCGCCGAAAAGCTGCCCGTGGTCTCCGTGAGCATCGGCGAGGAAGAGCTGCGCAGCCTGCCGATCAGCAGCCTTCAAGGCCATTACAGCGCCTGGAATTATTTCGAGGCGATCAAAACCCCCGAAAATGAACGATTCATCACGAATTTTCGCAAAAAATACGGAGACAACCGCGTCACCAGCGACGTGATAGCGACCTCCTATTTCAGTGTCAGACTCTGGGCGAAGGCGGTCCAGGAGGAGCAGTCGCTAGACGTCGAAAGAGTCCGCAGGACCATGCTGACGGAGACGCTCGACGCCCCCGAAGGCCTCGTTTCGATCGACCCCTACACCCAGCACAGCTGGCGATCTTTCTCCGTCGGCAAGATCAGATCCGACGGCCAGATCGAAGTGGTTTGGACAGTGAACCGGCCCATCCGTCCGGCGCCCTATCCGCCGTCGCGCACCAAGGCGGAGTGGAATGAATTTTTAACCGCCATGTACACCCGATGGGGCGGACGCTGGGCGAATCCGACAGAAGCGAATTGATCCGTGAAGCCCTTCAGCCTGCTGCGCAGCTCGATCGGCGCCAAGATCATCTTCTGGTTTCTGGTCATCAATATCGTCTCTTGCGGATTGCTCGCCTGGCGCACCAGGTCGTCGCCAAGAAGAAAGTCGAACAGCTCGAAAATCTGACGCTTGAAAAAATCAGAAGCGTCGAAGCGCTGATGCATACGCCTTCGATCAGCGAGGCCGCGCGAGAATTTTCCCAGGCGCTACAGGCCGGCGGCAAAGGCTCCGACGCCTATCGGCAAGCCGCCGCAAAAAACGGACCGACGCTCAGTCGCCTCGCTGATCGATTCAACTATGTGGATTGCGCGCTGCTTTCGCCAGGCGGCGATATTCTTTTCAACCAATCGGACGCCGACGTCTTCAAAGAAAATTTGAGCGGCGGCACAGAACTCGCCGATGCGATCGATCGCGCGCGAACGCTGCTACAGGCCGAAATTTCGGCCTTTCAGATCTATCCGGGCATGAAGGACCCCGCCGCCTTCATCGCCGGGCCCATTCTCGACGATGGCGTCGTCATCGCCGTCGTCGTGTTTCAGCTCGACAATCGGGAGCTCTACAGCGCCATTAATGATTACGCCGGCCTTGGCGAAACCGGAGAGGTGCTCGTCGCCGCTCATCTCAATCAGGATGAGATGGTCATCATCAATCCGTTGCGGCGCAATGCGTCCAAGGCGTTCAGCATTCACGCGCCGCTGACGGGCGGGGCTTATCCGGCGTTGGCGCGGGCGCTCGCCGGCGTTCATGGCTCGGGCTTGTTCGACGATGTCGAGCACAATCCCGTCGTCGCCTCGTGGACCTATGTTCCGTCCTTTCGCTGGGGCATGGTCGTGCAACAGCGCGCCGAGGAGGCCTTCGCCCTCACCCGAACCGAACGCAGCGCGACGCTCACGCTGCTGCTTTTCATGATGCCGCCCATTGTCGCCCTGGCGCTTGCGGTCGCCCGCACCATCACCAAGCCGATCAAAACCGCCGTTCGCGTCGCGGAGCAGGTTGCGGGCGGAAATCTCGACGCCAAATTCGAAATCGCGAGCCACGACGAAACAGGGCTTCTTCTCGCCGCCATTCAGTCGATGACCGCCGAGCTACGCGAGCTTTACAGTTCGATGGAGGACAAGATCAAAGCGCGCACGCGCGAGCTTCAGCGCGCCAATGAGGAATTGCTGGTCGCTCGCGTCGCGGCCGAGGAGGCCAGCAAGACGAAAAGCGCCTTTCTCGCCAATATGAGCCATGAGCTGCGCACGCCGGAGTCGAGAAAATCAAGACGATCGGCGACGCCTATATGGCCGCCTGCGGGCTCTTGGGGACGAGAGAGGATCACGCCGAGGCGGTCGCCGACATGGCGATGGCGATGATCGAAACGCTCAGCCGGCTCAATGAGGATTTGCCCACGCCGCTCCAAATTAGAATCGGCGTCAACTCCGGCGACGTGGTCGCAGGCGTGATCGGCACGCATAAGTTTATTTACGACATTTGGGGCGATACGGTGAATGTCGCGAGCCGGCTCGAGTCGCACAGCCTGCCGAGCCGGATTCAGATTTCCAGATCGACCTATGAACGCTTACGCGGGCGCTATCTATGCAAGGCGCGAGGCGGCCTCGAGTTGAAGGGCAAGGGGCTGATGGAAGCCTATTTCCTGAATGGCCGCGCATAGGCGATTCAATTCCGCGCGATGAGGCCCAGTTTCTCGGCGATCAGATATTCAAAGTCGAGATCGTCGGCCAAGGCCTCGAACACTCGCAACCGTGAGCTCTTTGCGCTCCAGCGTATGAAGCGTCGAAATACGCTGTTCCATTCTCCACCGTATAATTTCCGTATGCCGGGCGGTTCCGGCTAAAACTCTGTTGTAACTCATTGGGCAAGCGACGGTTTCATAGCCAAAAACTTGCACAAAGCTCGGGATTTTTCCACTGCGATCCGGATCGCCGTTCTTGTGTCAGCGGACGCCATCGCGCAGCGCGGCGCGAGGTCGGGTTCTGAGCGCGCTGGCCCTCAGACCAAGGCCGCGCGCCGCGCCCGCTCGTGAGCGGCGTGCTCGATCAGCGTCAGCAGATTCTCCAGGATGAGCACGGAGGTCAGCGGACCGACGCCGCCCGGTACGGGCGTCAGCGCGAGATCGAGGTCCTCGAGCGCCGCCGCGTCCACGTCGCCCGCGACCTTGCCGTCGATGAAGCCGATGCCCGCGTCGACGACCACTTGCCCCGCGCGGAAATAGTCGCGCCCGAAGAAATGCGGGCGCCCGGTCGCGACGAACACCACGTCCGCCGCGCGCGAGACCTCGGGAATGTCGGGCGTCGCCGAGTGGCAGACCGAGACCGTCGCGCCGGCGTTGATCAGCATGTTCGCGAGCGGCTTGCCGACGGTGCGCCCGCGACCGATCACCACGGCCTTTTTGCCCTTGAGCGGGGTCTGCGACTCCGCGAGCGCCATGCAGGCCTGCGGCGTCGCCGGCAGGATGAAGCGCTGGTGGGGCCCGCTCTGCAGCAGCGCGCCGAGATTGCTCGCGGAGAGGCCGTCCGCGTCCTTGTTCGCCGGAACGAGATTGGCGAGATCGGTCTCGTCGAGCTCGGGCTTCGACGACATGACGAGAATGACGCCGTGGATGTCGGGCCGGGCGCAGAGCGCCATCATCTCGGCCTCGACGCGCAGGAACGATCCGGCGTGGGAGAGGTCGACCGCCTCGAAGCCCGCGCCGACCTCTTCGGCGTGCTTGCGCTTGACTGCGACATAGCTCAGCGCCGCGGGGTCCGCCGAGCAGGTCACGGCGGCGAGCTTCGGCCGCACGCCCCGGGCTCCGAGCCCGGCGACGGCCGCGACGAGCGCCGCCCTGCGCGCGGCCACGATGTCCCTGCTGAAGATCTTCCGCATGTCGTCTCATCCGATGTCGCGCTCGATCCGCATCCGGCGCGCTCATGATATAATCTAGCTTCTCTCCCCGTTCAGGATCTACCACATTCACATATCTTGGTTGTGTGGGGCTTGGGCGTCTGATTTCTTTTGAAGGAATTGGATGGACGGACGACGCTGGGTCGCTTTGGCGACGCACGACTGGAAAAAAGGGGGGCTTTTCTGCTTTCCCGGCGCGTTGCGCAGGACGCGCGATCCTGGCGATTCAGGACACGACCGTCGTCAAATCCGAGGGCGGCGGCGGACTCTATCTGCATCCGACCCTCGTCGTCGACGCCGAGGACGGTTCGATCGTGGGTCCGGCGCTGCGCGGTTCCTCGAACGCGCGAAGGGACGCAAACCACGTCGCCCGGCTCATGTTCGAGATGTTCCAAGAGCGTTGTGAGCTTTTTTTTCTCAAAAGTTGCGAGCGAGGCTGACGATCGCCGCTCTTTCCGAGCGCAAACGCTTGATCCTCGTCTTCCAGCCATTCCGTCGGGATGCACGCCGAAACTGGCGACAACGACGTGACATACGTCGCGGCGCCGGCGCTTGTGGTTTGAATGTTGCGCGATCCCGACCTTGATAGTCAGTATTAGAATTGTTCTATCTAAGTTTAGATGCATCCTTCTGCAGATAATAATGAGATTATTTAGCAGATGGCGCATGTATTGATTTCAATCAATATTTATTATGCGTATATTTGTCGCATGGGTTAATTGTTGAGATGCTTATCTGTCCGTCATAGGCTTTCTCCGCCAAGGCCCGCCAAAGGGTCCGCAGGAGGAAGGCACATGCAGACCGCCCATAGCGCCAAAGAACTGTTGCGAGCTCTCGCCGTCGTCGGCGCGGTAGCCGCCGGATTCATCCTCGTTCTCCACAACATTACCGGCCTTATCGGCTAACCCGAGAGGGAGCCCGGAGTCCGCGTGTGCGCAGACGCCGGCGCAGGGCGACGAATTCGCCTTTTGTTGCTCCGATTAAGCGAATTATGGAGGAAGACGCGATGTCGCTGATGACATGGGATAAGGAGCAGTTCGGGACAAACGTAAGCGCCCATGACCAAGAGCACCAAGAGATCTTCCGGTTAGTCAACAAACTCGGTGACGCCGTCGGCGTTGGCGATCGCACGTCGATCGGGAAACAGCTGGATGCTCTGATAGACTATGTCGCAAAGCACTTCGCGGCAGAGGAAGCAAATTTCGCAAAATTCGAATATCCTGCGTTTGCAGCCCATAAAGCCGAGCACGATAAGCTCGTCGCCACTTGTCTCGATTTGCAAAAGAAATTTCACGCTGGCGAAGCGGAGGTCACGGGCGAAACAGCAAATTTCGTTGTTGGCTGGTTGAAGAATCACATTCCCACTATCGATAAACTCTACGGTCCGTTCCTGAATGAGAAAGGAGTCGTATGATCGGCGCTTGAGGACATGCATGCATTTGCCCGCGCTCCCTGCGGGCGAATGCGTCATTCGATGCGCAGATCATGAATCAATTCAGGCAGGACAAAACCTCGATTAAAAAAAGCAGAGAGGCCAAATATGTGCTTTTATCTGCAAGGCCGAAAAGTCTCAGACGGCAAGCCTTTCACGGTGGACCGCGAATTCTGGACAATCGAAGCGGCGCTCGAAGCCGCGCGGAGTAGATTGCAATTGGACGCCGCCCATATGTGGATCATGGACCATCAACAGCGGCTAATTTTATCATTTCAGGAAGTGAGGGATCGGCTTCAGTCTGAAGCGGTCGCAGCCTCTGCGATTCAGCACGAGGCATTCTGAAGATGTTCCCGCTGCCGGCGACAGAATTTGGGTTGAACAACGAGGCGATAGCGCTCTGGCGTGGCGATTAAAGCCAAGCGTGGGCTCTTGGCGGGAACTGATTGCCGCGCCCTCTTTCGCAGTTGCGCACGCGCGAATCTGAAGGCAGGTCCCTGGACGATAGAGGACGACCCGGAACCTGCCGCCCTCCCTGTCTGAAGACAATGTTCTTTGAGGCGTCCAAATTTACTCGCTCCACGACGTTTTGCTGTTTCCAGCCCGTTTCTTGAATCTGACGCCCGCGCCGCGCGTCTCACGATGCAGAAACCCGGGCTTCTTAGCTAAGCCTCGGTCCTCACTCCTCGAATTCAGGGTTCTGGTTCCCAGCCGCAGCGGGTTCCGCCTCGCCTCGAGGGGCTTCCCGAAGTCGGACCCGACAACCCTGTCGTTCAAACAGGCTCGAATAGTTGCGGGTCTGTCGACGCACGTGGAACTCGCTGATTGCGCCCCCGCCGGGGAGCAGGCAACGCGCCTGGCTATTCAAGGCGGCCACAATGTCTTGAGCCGTTGTCCAAGCATTGCCCGAGTCTCGCAGCATGGTTGCGATTTCGGCGCGCAGCGCGGCGCTGTGATCCTTTTTGTCGCGAGGCGTGGGCCACCGGCCTTTTTTCGGGGCGCCGTCTTCTTCGTCGGCCGAGACTTCGTCGTCTGTCATAACCCGTGCTCGCCGTCATCCTCTTTGCGCAGCCTTGTCCCGATCCGTCCCTTTTAAGCGATTGAACTTTGACGTCCAATCTGTGAACATCGCAGAAACGCGGCCTAATCTAGACGCCCTTGGCTGGCGCCCGATCGCGAGAGAGACGAAGGCGCTTCTCTCTGTCCCTGACGACGCGACTTTCAAGGAGGTTGCGCTCGCCGCCTACGAACGTTTCCATACGCTGGCGGCGGCGGGCGTGGCGTTTCATTTTTGAGTCAAGGGTTGACGGCCCTTCATTGCCGCACGGCCATTCGCGCCTGGCCCGAAGACGTTCAAGCCGAATTCGTCGCAGCATAGGACGAGGATGTGGCGCGCCATGCAAGCAAAACGCCCCGACGCCAGATGCGGGGCGCATTCGTTTTGACGATCGCAGGCCCTCTCAGCGACGGGCGGCAGGTGATCGCTTAGCCGGAAGCTAGCCACAGGCCGATTACCAACGCCGCAACGAGAACGGAGAGCATAATGGCGTAGGAAATTTCGCTGCGGATGAACATATGCGGAGCATGCCACACTCTGAAATTGCTATCAATTGGCTTGAGCCGGCGCGTCCTGCCGAGCTTGCGATCTTGGCGTGGTCGCTATCGTCGACATCCGCTCCTTTTGATTGTCCTGTACGATATCTGGAGATGAACCAATTCGCAGTCACCGTCGTTGACAATGGCGTCGCTATGGACTCGCAGCTCGCTGCGCGGGAATTTGACCTTCTCATCCTTGATCTCAACCTACCTGGCGAAAACGGCCTGTCAATTTGTCGGCGGCTCCGAAATGAAGACAAAGGCCGCTTGCCCATCGTAATCATACCGCCCAATCGGAGGACGTTGATAAGATTATCGGCCTCGAAATGGGCGCGGACGACTACGTCACAAAACCTTTCAATCGGCGAATTTCTCGCACGCATTTGCTCTGTCTTGCGGCGGGTGTTTCGGTCGGGAGGAGTAGAAGTCGCTGAGAGACTCCGGTGCTATCGGTTCGCGGGTTGGCGTCTCGATGTCTTCAGACGTGAGGCGCTCATGCCCTGTGGATCAAAAGTGCTGTTAACCGAAGCCGAAAAAGATCTTTTGCAGATATTTTGCGAGAATCCACATTGTGTTTTGACGCGAACCCAGCTTATCGACATGATGCACGGCCCGATATCAGGGCCCTTTGAACGCAGCATAGACATTTTAATTAGCCGACTACGCAAAAAGCTCGAGGCAGATCCCAAAGTTCCACAACTTATCCAGACCGTGCGTTCTGCGGGCTATGTGTTCTCGACTGTGGTAATAAGAGGATGAACAAGTTCCTCTACGTCATTAACGAATTTTCGCGACTTCTCGTCAGCGTGGACCTCTGATCCCAGAAGAAGCTGGAATGCGAAACGCGCGTTCTTCCGTGCGCGTCGTTCTTTTTGAGGCGGCAGCGCCACCGAAGAAGCGGAGGAAGGGCGTATATCGCCCTTCCCAGCCGTGCGTTTTCTTACTGGGCTTTGTCTATATTGTTATGGTGTTGATGACCCTGATCCGCGTCATGGCCGGCGTCCTTCGGGCCCGACGTGTCCTTGTTGTGAGCCTTTTCCCAACGCTCCATCGCCTCCGCGTCATGGGCGTGCTTGGCGTCCGGCGCGTCGATCGCAGCGTCGATGACGACTTCGCCGGCCTTCTCGAAGACGAGCGTCATTTCAAGGCCCCAGCCGACTTCCAGATGCTTCTTGGCGCCGATGAGCGCGACATAGACGCCCCCCGGCGCCGCCGTCACCGTGGTTTTCGGCGGAAGAACGATCGGCGTTTCGGCGTCGGGATTCTTCGGGTCGCCGTGAATGACGGCCTTTTCGAACTTCTCGACCTTGACGGCGATGAGCTTGTCCGGCGTGTCGCCATTATTGTGCAGAAAAGCGTAGAAGGTCGCGTTCTTCTCGCCGTCGGCCGGCGCGCGCAGCCAGGGATGCTCGACCTTGAGCTTGCCGACGTCATATTCATGCGCCTTGGCGGCGCGAAGGGGAACGAAGACGCCCATGAACGCGCCAGCCAGCACGGAGCCGCCAGTGGCCAAAAGATCACGCCGCTTGATCATCATGCTTCTCTCCCTAATGCGGCCGGCTTTCCCGCCGGCTCGAAAATACGCTCGGCTTGCCTTTGCCGTTAAGCCCGCAGCTCGACACCGCCGCCGGTTTCTGCGGACGCCTTCTTCTTCGGCGACGAATGGACGTGCTTCCAGCAAGGGTTTGCGAAGTGGGTCATCGGGGCGATATTATATCGTGTTACGATGTACTGCAATCTACCGAGTATCCCGCGGCAGAAGGCGAAGCCGTCGAACCTCGCCAACGCGCACGATAGCCGAGAGAGCGACAGAAACTCCGCTCGGAGGATTTGCGATTTTAGCGCTCGGCGGACGCCCCCTTCCAGAAATTGGAGGATCGGCGGCCGCCTTCGCTTCCCTTATCAGCCACAGAGAGCGAGCGCAGCGGAAAAGCAAATATTCATTGTAGGCGTTACCGCACGCATACAACAAACTCTTGTCGCCAATAGTTTTCGGAGCGCAAACACTATATTTGCCGCCAATGACGAACCCATGCAAAATCTTATCAATGATACTGTTTTCACATGTCCGCATTTTCAAGCAGACCGCTCATAATGAACTTCGGCCCTGTTACGTTCCCATGTCGAAGAGATTCATAAACGCATCCTTATTTTCCCTCAGCCGAGCGAGATGCACCGAGGCCAGCCTCGCAAGGCAGCGGTCTCCGCTAGAGGTGATTATAAGAAGCGATCTCCGCCGGTCCTCCGCGTCGGTTTTCCGTCGGACCAAGTTGGCCGCAACGAGCCTCGAGACAAGTTCCGCGGCGCTATGGTCGCGAATCATGAGTTCCTCGGCGAGTTCGCCGACATTGATTGGCGCCCCATCATGATAGGTCCTTATAACCAGGAGGGCCTGATACCATTGCATGGTAAGTCCCAGCTCCGCCGCCGCTTGTTCGCTAAACGCCAAAAAGCGGCGGAGTGCGCGGCGAAAATTAGCGAGGGCCTCCAATTCGTCCTTGGTCGGAGCTGATTCGTTTTTCTTGGCCGATTCGCGCACTTTGGTGGTCGACGCCGCCACGAGCATCTCCTTTCGATTGTTTCTCATAATCGACGCGATTGTTAAGCGTGTGATTAAAACAGAAAATGGCAATTATTTCTAGACGCGCCGGGAAGCTCAAGCTGCAACCTCCTTGGCGCTCTCCTTGGCGCTCAGAAAATTTACGGCCGGCATTGTAATATATCGTTCCACGATATAAGCTGCTTTCCCAGCAGGATGGCTCCCAATGGGTCCGAGGCTCGTTGTGGACGCAATGAGAGCCTCCATTGGATTCGTTTGCGCTTTCGTGGCGAAAAAAGAGCGGAGAGGCAATGTGTTCGCTAAGCTTCTAATGGCGGCGGCTGTCAGCATGGTTGGGTTTATCGCCCAGGCGGAGGCGCATGGCGGCGTGAGCTTGGATCAGGGCCAGTGCATCATGAAAATTGGTCCTGACACGATGAGTTTCACGGGGTACCAACCACAGAAGTCCCGAGAGCAGTTCTGCGATGACATTCCGGATGTTGGATCGACAATTATCGTGCTGGATGCACAACAAGACGAACTTCGCGACATGGCGATCGAGATGCGTGTGCTGCGCGACGTCGGTCAAAAGGACGATAATGAAAATCTCGAGCAGAACACCGAAACCTTCGTGCCGCCAAAAAAATATATGACCGGCACGTTGAACTTCGAACACAACTTCATCAACAAGGGGAAATATATTGGCCTTGTTAAGGCCGTTAGCGATGACGGGAAAAAGGCATATGTCTCTCGCTTTCCGTTCTCGGTTGGCGAAACTGCGAGTCGTGACATCGTTATATATGCGTTTTTCTCGCTGATTGGAGCCGTAGCGTTTGGCGTCTTCTTCCGGAACATGAGCAAGAAAGCCTCATGAAGGGCTAATATTCGTTTTTTCGTGTCTTGGGGATTCCGACATGGGAGATTTGCAAGGCGACGACGCGACCGTCGACGCCTTGCAATGTGAAGGAAACAATTTCGATAACCATGACGGAAAATCGGCTGCTCCAGGTAGGCTTTAATCATGTGAAGCCGGCATGAGCTTGCCGTATATGAAAGAGCTGTTGCTCGCCGTTGCGCTCGTCCTAGCTAGCGATTATATTTTTGCGTTTGTCATTGTAACATTAATGAAGACAAAGTATTATATGTTTTAGCAACGATAGATTTATAACTAGAAATATTGCTGCGCTAGTATCGAATTGCATCGCCATGTTATGGCTTGGCGGCGCGAAGGACCGCAGGCATGTTCTTTATCATACGAAAGAACCTCCGCCTACATATGACGCTCTATCTGACTAACTTGGCGGCTTGCTTGGCTGTTGCTCGGCAAGCCGCATTTTTTTTGAAGATTTTGCTCTTCGGATTTTGATGAGACTTGGTCAGTAGAGCTGTCCATTTGATGGAAAGCGACGGCTAGATTTCGCGCTCGGCCTATGTCGAGATTGGTTTCCTCAGCCTGCTGATCCTCCTGCTAATGGCGATGCGGCCGCGGTTCAATCGGCCCATGTCGATGCTCGATCATTCTACGTCACGGCGTTTCGCAGGAACTAAATTACGGATGAAGATGATCTGGCCGGAAACGCCATGCGGAGCGTCGCGCTTTCAGCTCATTCTCTCACTGCTCCTGTTCTTTCCCGACGATCTCGACTGATCGCAGAGTGGGCCTTTTGGCCGCTGCTCCTTGCCGGTAATCTCGGCACGCTCTATCTGCTGAAAACCCGGCCGCGCCCTATCGCCGACGCTGCGCGGGACTCCATCGCTTGAGCTACGATCTTATGACCATCACCGGCGTCGATCCCACAGGGTGCGACAAAACGCCGATTGTATCGTGTAACGATATAATTTAATCGTGTCACGATGCGACATCGCCCGTGATGACGCCATGAGAACAGAACGGACGCACTATGAAAAGCAACGGCAGCGGCGCGAGCGGTCGCATAAAGGGTCTGGTGTGGATTTTCGGTGGGATCGCGTTGATTTTCGCCGTGGTTTCCCTTGCCCCGGTCATTTCGCACCTGGGCTGACATCGCTGGCATTAGGCTAGCCGAAACACCCGGAGAAAGGATGGACATGAGAAGTGTTCGTTCCACTCTCGTATTCAACAAAACAGTCTTGCTCCTTAGCGCCATCGCGGCTTCTCCGGCTGCTATGGCGAAACGCATCCGGCGAATACCCGAAAACTTTGTGAACGCCATCGAAAAATTCGCACAGGGCAGGTGAGCACGGTAACGCGCGTGCGCAACTGAATTCCGAAATCGGCTGGAGACCGATGCGGGACGTGGGGAACAAAGGCGGGTGCGCTCGGCGCATCCGCCATCCACATTCTTGCGCAGGGAGAAGGATGATTGAAAAACTTGACAAGCGCCTTGCCTCCGCTTCGCGAACGCATCGAACGATGCAAGAGATTCCATCGGCAGTCCAAGACGCTCATTCTCACGGACCTTATCGAGAATTTCGAGCCGCGCCGCGTGCGTAACTGGTTCTACCGGCTCCTGCTGCAATTCGCCGGAGCCGCTGATCCCGACGAGAAAGCGCCAATCGACATGCAACTGTCTTTTTGGCGACAGCGCGCGGCGGTTCGTTTGGCCGTTCAGCGGATGATCGCCTGGAATCCAGAGAAAATCAGGCTCCATCGACGCGTCGGGCGCCCCCGTCGTCCTCCTGGGCAGCGTCGGCGTTATATATAATTACCTCTCGCCGAGATCGCATCGACGTCAAGCCTTTGCGGGTGAAGCGATCTCTGAAAGAGCGAGAAGCGCGCCTCAGATTCGCAACACGGGAGATCGCCTATGAGCATCGAAGCGATCATTTTCTTCGTCCTTCTCCTCGACGCGATCGGGGCAAATATTGTGGTCCATTTCGGCAGCGAATGGTACATGCGACATTTCCGCACCGTTTCGCGCTGGTTTCCGCCAGCGGAAGGCTGGGCGCTCTATTACCTGGCGCTCGTCATGTGGGTCGGATCGCTTCTCTACCGAGCCGGTAAGCTCCTTTAGGCGTTTGGGCTTGAGCGCGAGCTGACTTGCGGTAACTCGTGTTTTGAGACACTCGCCATCCGGCTACGCTCAAAACCGTTTGGGCTCCAAAGGCGCTTCTATCAAAATGAGATGAGCCGCTCATGAGATGAGCGGCCTCACCAGCGTAAAAATCGTGAGCCAATCAAAGCCCCAGCTAGCGTTACGATCGCGATCGCGATCGAATACCAGGCCGCGACGAAAAGCGGGCTGTCATCCGTGCAATGAGCGGCGTAGAGCGTCGCCGCAATCGCGCCGGCCAGAAGGCCGGCGAAAGCGCCGGCGAGACGCGGCCGGGTAGGAGCCCCTTCCCGTAGCGCCAATAAGGCGCCGGCAAGCGGCGCGATCGAAAGCAAAGGGATGAGCGCAAGGCAAAAACGCGCATTGACGCCGATGAGTCGCGGCGCCCAAAGGGTTGGAGGCGACACATAAAGCTCGGCAATTACGGCAAGAAGCAATAGCGCCGGCGCCGCCAGCCAGGCGGCGCCCCACAGGCCTTGCGGCGCGCCGGGACGGGCGAGGCGCATCGTTAATCCAAAAGCGCTGATTGCGAGAAGCGAGGTGACGATGAATTTGAACATGAAGCGCGCCGTCGTCGCAGCCTGAAGGAAATCGGCGCGAGGATGAATCCACAGAAAGAATATGAGCGCCGAGACAACCGTCCCCGCGACGAGGGCGCCGGCGAAAACGCGGCCGAGCCGTGGCTTCCGGGTCGCTGCATCCGCGACAAGCGCGTTTATCAGATCGTCCGTCTTCATTGGTCGCTGTTCCGGTAGAGAGCCGCCAACGCCTTGATCGCCCGATGCAACGCAACGCGAACGGCGCCTTCTTTCATGTTCAGGCGACGAGCGGTCTCCTCCACCGATCGGCCTTCGATCGATAGCGATCTTACAAGGTCCCGTTGCTTGTCCGTCAATTTCTCCAACAGGCGGTCTATATCGCTGCGGGCGGCGGGATCGCCATCTTTGTCGTCGGCCGGGAATTCCGAGAACTCGTTGATTTGAACGAAAACTCTGTTCCCGCGCCGGCGCCGCGCATCGATGAGCTTATTGCGCGCGATCGCCATGATCCAAGGTCCGATCGGACGCTCCAGGTCCCATGTGTGCCGCTTCAGATGAAGCGCGAGAAGAATCTCCTGAACGACGTCTTCCGTCTCGTCGTGGCGAATGCCGATGCGCGCGCCATTGCGTCGCGTCATCGCCCGCAGGAAGGGGGCGAGCGAAACGAATAATCGCCGGTAGGCCCCGGAGTCTCCGTCCAAAGCGGAGCGCATCAGCATGGCCCATTCCTTTTCGATCTCGGGCGATCCCATCCGCCTTACCTTGTCCTTCGTGGAGGCCGCCCATTCGTTACGCGACTGGACCTCTCAGGTCGAGCCCAAGTTTCTTAGCCTGCGCGTAACGCTGCGTCTTGGACGAACGAAGAACCAAGTGTCTGCGTGTCGGGCCGCGCGTAGAATAAGGATGGAGACATAAAGGGCTGCGCCGTCAGTCTGGTCCTGTCCATCGGCCTTTTCTTCGGGCGTCGCCGAAATTCGCCTTGTCGGCCGCGTCGGGGGCGGACGAAACCGCCTCATCATCGGCAAAATATCTCATTCAGGCTTCATCGCTTCGCGCACCTATCTCAGCATAATTCTCGAAATCAAGCCGTCGCCGAGCCACTGCAAACGCCTCAGCCGAGGCGCCATGATTGAAGGCCGAGACGAAAACATTGTTTACGTCGAGAAGAAGCCGGCAGTCCGTGCGTCGCGCCATTTCGGCGATGAACGCCTGTTCCGACATTTGTGAGAAGGAGCACGTCAGATAGCTCGAGACATTCTCGATAATGAGACGGCGCTTCAGAATGTCCTGCACTCTCAAAACCCGCTCGACCACATGGTCGAGCGCTTCAAATGTGTAGGGGACTGGAAGGAGGTCGTGAAGATTGACGCCATGCACGCCCGTCCAGCACAAATGATCCGACACCCAGGCCGGATCAATTCTGTCGGACAAGTCTTTCACCGAGCGCAAATAGTCGAAATCCAAGGGAGCGGTGGAAGCGCTCGACAATGAAACGCCATGCATGGCGACCGGGTAATCGGCCCGAATGCGATCGAGCATGGCGAGCGGCCTTCCGCCGGGAACCAGGAAGTTCTCCGTGATGATCTCGAACCAGTCGACCCGCGGCTTCGCGTCATAATAGCGAGGACGAAGTCCCAGACCGAATCCGAGCATGCTCGAAGGCTCCATGGCGCTCTCGACGAATAAAGGGAAGCGGAACGGATGCGACGCCGAGCGGACGACGAATGCGCCGCCCGCTCGCGCGCGATTTAGCCGAGCGCGCCGCCCTGCGCTTCGCAGGCTTCCTTGGATTTTGCCGGCAGCCACCCATGCCCTTTGCAGCTATTCTGGCCCTTGCAGCCGCTTTCCGCGGTCTTGCACGCTGACAGGCCCTTGCAGGCGTTGATCCCGAAACATTGCACGGTCTTTTTCGCCTCCTTGGCCATCGCCGGCGAAGCGGCTCCGGAAAGCGCGAACGCGAAGGCGGCGGCGGCAAGAGCGCTCGCGGCGGCTTGTGTCGTCATCTTGATCTCCCAAATTGAATGAGCGCCCAGGGGCGCTTTGCAAGATCCAGAAACAAGCTTGCCTGGTCATCTTCGCCGTGAGCGGGAAATATGTTACATATGAATTGCGCTTCTATTATTCATCGAACCCTGAACGCGAGAGGCGCTCGCAAGAGAACGTCGGGACCCTCTGCAAAAGTTTCGGGACGAACTGCAAAATTCAGGACGCGCTTTGGCGGAGCTCCGAAGGCGGCGCGCCGGCCACAGCCCCTCCGGCGGCGCGAGTGATAGGAAGGTCCTCCGATGCGGCCCTGGATTGCGGAGCGGGACCTATGCCGGCGGAAGAGAGAATTGCGGCATGGCGGCGGCTCGCGCCGTCGCTGCTCGTCATGGCTTTTCGCGATAAGGAGACGATCCACGCGCAGGGGGACGAGTTCGTTGGACTGTTTTGCCTGCTGAACGGCGCCGTAAAGCTTTCGCATGTCACCGATCAGGGCCGCCAACTGACGATCGCCGTGCTAGGGCCGGAAAGCCTGTTCGGCGGCGTTTCGTCGGCCAAGACGTCGAATTGCGCCGCAACCGCGATTGGCGAGGTCCGCCTCGTCAGGCTGGCGCCGGCGGAGGTCGCCCGCCTCGTTAGCGATGATCCGCATTTCGCGGCCTTTCTCAACGCCGGGCTCGAGACGGCTCGGGAGCGGGCGGAGCGCAAGCTGATCGACCACGAAACGAAGACGGTCGAGGTCCGGATCGTCGAGACGCTTTACGAGCTGGCGCTCATGTTCGGCGCGCCTTGCGCGCATGGCTATTCGCTGGAAATCCCGCTCACCCAGCAGGACATCGCCGACCTCGTCCACGCGACCCGTCCCGTCGTGGCCAAGATCATGAGCGCCTTGCGACGCCGCGGCGCGCTCGACTACCGGCGCGATCTGATTTGCGTCAACCACGCCGCCCTCCGATCGGTCCAGTAGGGAAATCGCCGGCTTTGTAATCGGGATGACAGACAGGAAAAGCGCAAGGTCCTAAGCGTTTCACGTTATCCGTTCCGATCGGGAGGAAAAATTATGAAACGCATCACGCCGCTTGCGCATGGCTATCTGGATTATCTGACGGTGGTTCTGTTTCTGGCCGCGCCGACCGTTCTCGGCTTCGGCGGAATTCCCGCCATGCTCGCTTGGCTGCTGGCCGCCGTTCATCTCGCCATGACGCTCATCACCGATTTTCCGCTCGGGCTCATTCGCCGGCTGCCATTCTCGATTCATGGCTGGGTGGAGAGGATCGTCGGCCCAGCTCTGCTGGCCGTCGCCTTTCTCCCGGACTTTCACAGCGTCCAACCCGCCTTCGCCTTCTTCGCGGCCATGGGCCTCATCATCGTAGCGGTCGGCTGGCTGACCCATTATTCCGACGCGCCGGCTTCGACGCTCGTCCAGACGCGCTGAGAGCGTTCGCTTACCCGCGCGAGACGCAGGAGATAATCTTCGACGCGCATGATCGCGCCTTGTCCTAGCAGGCTGCTGAAAAAGTTTCTGGTTCTCGGAATCCTGGTGTGATTCAGA
Source organism: Methylocystis parvus OBBP (assembly GCF_027571405.1). Classification (GTDB taxonomy): domain Bacteria; phylum Pseudomonadota; class Alphaproteobacteria; order Rhizobiales; family Beijerinckiaceae; genus Methylocystis; species Methylocystis parva. Next base: position 2,338,398 of record NZ_CP092968.1, on the reverse strand, counting down.
AGCAGACCAAATTCAGGAGCTACGAGCGGTGGGCTGGGCCTTCACCTTCTCAGTGCTGCAAGCCCGCCAGGACTGCTTTCTCGATTTCGTCGAGATAGAAAATCTTCCGGTTCGAGCAGGTCCGGCCTCCCGCATCGTCGAACAATGGATCCTGACCCGGCCGTGATCGCGATCCTTCATCGACAGTCCGCCGCCACAGCAGCCGCATTTCAGAAGGTCGGAAAGCGCCCTCCACAAACTTCTTCGCTTGCCAGATGCCCAGCTTGTCCGGATTGCGGGTGACGTAAACGTCGACGATTTTCCCATCCTCAATCTGCAAGGCTGTCGTTTGGAGGATGTCGCCGGCCTCGACCGTGATGAAACCCGGCAAGCCGTTAATGACGCCATAGCGGATCAGTCGGGACGGGCTCACGGTGAAGTCGTGGGCAAGGGCTGCGTGGCGCTTGAGCACCATATGAAGGCCGACCAGCGGCTGCGGCGACGCGGGAACCTTGCCGCCGCCGTCGGCATAGGCGACGACATCTTCCGCCAGCAGCGATCGCAGCGTTTCCATGTCGCCGCTTCGGGATGCGGCGAAGAAGGCGGAAGCGATCCTGAGGCCGCGCTCCCTGGTGACTGGAAATCGCGGCCGGGCCGCGCGAAGACGTTCTCGTGCGCGACTGGCGAGCTTCCGGCAGGTCGCCGCTTCGCGACCTATCGCCTCGGCGACCTCATCGAAGCCGGCGCCGAACACGTCGTGCAGCAAGAAGGCCGCCCGTTCGAGCGGCGACAGGCTTTCCAGCGCCACCATCAATGGCAGCGTGATGTCGTCGAACCCCTCTTCCGCGCCTTCCGGCTCGACGATCGGTTCCGGCAACCATGGTCCGATATAGATTTCACGCCGGCGCCTGGCGGATTTGAGTTCGTTCAGGCAAAGGCGCGTGACGATCGTGCGCAGAAAGGCGGCCGGCTCGCGCACCGCCTTTTGATCCGTCGCGAGCCAGCGCAGCCAGGCGTCCTGAACCACGTCCTCCGCATCCACGACCGTTCCCAACATCCGGTAGGCGAGCCGAACCAATCGCGGACGCTGGCGCGCAAAGACCGTGTCGGGGTTCGTTTCTGGCATGTCGAGTTGACGCTCTTTGACGATCATTCCGCGTGGACGCCATTCACCTTGCAAAGAACAGGCGATATGGTTTTCGCAAGGGCCGCGAATTGCTTCAACTGTTCCTGGGTTTCAGGCTTCTTCATGAAGCTTTCGAAATCTTCTTTCGAGGCCCATTGGGCGTAGTTCACCACCCGCTTGCCATCCATACTGCTGTGGATGCTGACCGAGACGAAGCCCGGTTGCCGGCGGATGACCGTATCGGTCGCCTCGGACAGCCGACGCACAAGGTCGGCCTGCTTTTCTGGCTCCACTTCGTAGACATTGATGAGCGTCAAGCAGGCGGCTTCGGCGTCAATTTTCGCGATTTCATGACTGGCCATCGTAAACTCCTTCGACAGGGCGTCGCCAAAGTCATGACAAGACAGCCATCCGGAGCGTGACATGCTTGGCGGAATTTTTTTTTGCGCATCAAACATAGACTTCCGGCTGGTTGAATGGGCCCGCTTTTGCTCCTTCCGGAAGCGCTCAACGGCCCGAGCGAGCCCGTGACGGAGGCCAGGCTGTAACTGAGGATCTCCATGTCGAATGCGCAATCGCCGCTCTTGAAGCGTCCTCGAACCTGGAGCTCCCGCCGTAATCCCAAACATGGCCAGTCTGGCGAGGGAACTTAGAGGCGGACCTTTTCCTACTGCCAGAATTTGACAGGATCCCATGCTATCCTGCCGCCATGTCCCGCACGCATCGATTGTTCGAACTCCTGCAGATGCTTCGCCGCCGCCGACGGCCTGTGAGCGGGGCGGAGCTTGCGCGCGAGGCGGGCGTTTCCCTGCGCACGCTCTATCGCGACATTGCCGCCTTGCAGGCGATGGGGGCGGGGATCGACGGCGAACCGGGCGTCGGCTACGTGCTGCGCCCCGGCTTTCTGCTGCCGCCGCTGATGTTCTCCGAAGAAGAAATCGAAGCGCTGGCGCTTGGCGCCAAATGGGTGGCGCGGCGCACGGATGAGGGATTGTCCGATGCAGCCCGCAACGCCGTGACAAAAATCGCCGCTGTCCTGCCTCCGGAACTGAAGCCGCTGTTGGAGGACGACGCGCTCATCGTCGGCCCCAGCTGGGAGAGGCCGCAACATGTCGAATTGAAATTGCTGCGCCGAGCCTTGCGTGAAGAACGCAAGCTCGCAATCTGCTATCGCGACGAAAAGGGCGCGCGAACGGAACGCGTGATTTGGCCCGTCGCGGTCGGATTCTTCGAATCCACTCGCGTTCTGGCCGGCTGGTGCGAGTTGCGACGAGATTTCCGTCATTTCCGCGCCGATCGGATCGAAACGGCGAAAATTCTGGAGACGCGCCCGTCGCGTCGTCGCCAAACGCTGGTGAAGGAGTGGCGGAAAAACATGCTGACAGAAACTGACGGCATGCTCGCCTATGGTCGTTCCGCACCGGCAAATCTGAAAGGAAATCCCATGGCGAAGGAACTCGTTTTCTACACCAATCCGCAGTCGCGCGGCATGATCGCGCATTGGATGCTCGAAGAGACAGGCGCGCCTTACGCGATTGAGATCAAGGATTACGGAACGACGATGAAGGCGCCGGAATATCTGGCCGTCAATCCGATGGGCAAGGTGCCGGCTATCAGACATGGCGAGACGGTGGTGACGGAAGCGGCCGCGATTTGCGCCTATCTCGCCGACGCCTTTCCGCAGGCCGGCCTCGCGCCGGAGCCCGCCGCGCGCGGCGATTATTATCGCTGGCTGTTTTTCGCGGCTGGCTGCGTGGAGCCGGCGATGAGCAATCATTCCGTCGGCTGGGATCCGGCGACGCAGGACATGCAGCGGCGCTTCGGCTACGGCTCCTACGCCGCCGTGATGGACACGCTGGCCAGGGCCGTGGCGGGGCGCCGTTATATCGCCGGCGACGCTTTCACGGCGGCCGACGTCTATGTCGGATCGATGATCGGCTTTGGGCTGCGGTTTGGCGTGATCGACAAGCGTCCCGAATTCGAAGCCTATTGGAGCGGCCTCGAAAATCGCCCTGCGCGGCTGCGCGCCGCCGCTCAGGCCGAAAAGCTCGCGTCGAAGCAAGCTTGGGCGCCTGCGTGAGCGCAAATTGAACGACTAAGCGCGTTTCCGAATTAAACGTCGCGGGCGCCCATCTCGGCGATCGCGCGCATCCCGCCTTTCGCTGGCGCGGGTTGACGCCGTAACGCTTGGCGAGGACGCTCAGGCTTCTCTTGACTACTTTGTATCGCTCGCGACGCGCCGCCTCTGTCCGTGCGGGCGCGCTGATGATGAGCGGTTCGCTGTCCGAGGGAGCCGCGGCTTCGCGAGTCTTCTCCTCCATCTCGTAGCCTTCGATTTTCGACTGCTGCGTCGGCTTCGACTGCGCCTGTTGCTGTAACGTCAAGGCGAGCGTCATCGTCACCAATCTGACGGACCTCAAATATTACGAGTTCTACCTGCAGCCGCGTCGCGCCGTCTTCGGGGAGATCAGCTATCAGTTCTGACCGCGCGAGCTTCGTCCAGCGCGCGATAAGTGGACATGCTCGCCGGCCATTCCCCCGCAGTTTCCGTCTCTGCTCATTCGAAGAGCCTCTTTATGTCGGCCATCGGCCGAAACAGCTTCATGGGCTGTTCCGGGAATGGCAGAAAACTCTCCCGCTCGTAGAAGCGGCGGGCGCCGTCATCCTTCGCTGGGACGAGCAATGCAAACGATGCAATCTCACTCCGGGCGGCGCGGTAGAGAGCGTCGGCCAGGAGAAAGCGACCGTAACCTTTCCCTTGGTGTCGCCGATCAACTGCGAGCCGACCCAAGAGCGTAGCCGGCACTAACGGATATCTCGGTAGCTTGCGCAGCGTTTGATCCGGCAGCTCGGCGAGCTGTACGGACGTCGACGAGAGGGTGTAGTAGCCCGCGATCGCGCCGTCCGGGAGCGCGAAGACAAAAGGCGCCGCCATATTCTTCCGCGCGTCCTGGCCGGCATGCGTCCGAAAATACCGGTCGAGCGGCTCTACTCCGCTCTCGAATCCCGATCGGTCATGGTTCGACGTCAGCGGCTCGACGCGGATCTTCTCTTCTCTCTCCCCGCTCACTCGTCAAACGCCAGTTCTCGCGCGATAGCGACGTACCGTGTCGCGCAGCCGGTCGTTGACAGGGATCGGATTGAGGAGCGCATCGACGAAGGCCTCGCTATCTCGAACCGAGAGCGAGAGCTGGTGGTGCTCCTCAATCGCACGGCGGGCGGCGTCCTGGACGCTGGTCAGCACGAAATCGGTCACGCTCCGCCCTTGTAGGGCGGCAGCCCGTTCGATCAGGCTCTTCTGCTCGGCAGTGACGCGCGCCTCCAAACGCTCCGCTCGGGCGCGTCCGCTGGCCGATTTGGACGTTGCATTTGGCATGGTCATTCTCCTGACCTAATGTACGGCCAATCGCCGGCCATTTCAAGGACGCCACCAATCGAGTCGGATCATCTTTGACTCTTTGGTCACGACGATGGGCGTGGGCGCGGATCAGCTTTTCGGCAGTCACGACGGGCTTGCGTTCGCCGCGGCGGCCATGGGACGCGGCGATTTTGTTTTGTCGAAGCGCGGCGCTCGCAATCAACTCGGCATGGCCGTCCAGTTGAGCGCGCTCAAATATCCAGGATTTGGACGACGGAATGGATTGAGCCGAAATGGTTGCGCGCAATCCCCTGGCGCGGGCTCTCAGGGGGACAAACGCAACATTCCAAATGCCCTCAACCCGCGTCGACGCCAGGCGCGCTTTGAACGCGCGCATCCGTCTCGACCGGCGAGCAAAGATAAGCCCTCAAGAACACCGTCACGCCCGAATCCAGCACTTTCTGAGCTTCCTCCTCTCTTGGGAGATCGAGGCCAAGGGCGACCCGCATCGGCAGGTCGGATAAGACCAGATTGAGGAATTGATTTGCGGCGAGATGCGCGTTTTCGAAGGAGAGAAGGCCCCGCGATTTGGCCTCTTCGAGAAGTTCGGCGACGAAGTCGAGAACATTCTTCTGCCCGGTGTTGAAATAGAGCCGGCAGAGTTCGGGAAAGCGCGCGCGTTCGCTGGACATTGTCTGGAAAAATTTCGTCGCGTCTTTCGCCAAAAAATGGCTGACGAATTTCTTGCCCAGAGTGCGAAGAGCCGCGTCGACGCCGTCCTCAAGCGACGGTTGGCCGAAAAGAATGCGTTTTCGCTCGCATTCGATTTCGATCAAATGGCTGAACATGGCTTCTTTGCTGGGAAAATAGGCGTAAAGCGTCGCCTTCGACACATTCGCGGCGCGCGCAATGCCCTCCATGCTGGTTTCCGCGAATCCTTGTTCCAGAAACGCGCTTCGCGCCGCGTTGATGATCTGGGCCTCCTTGCGGCCCATCGGGGGTTCCGGCGCGTTCGCCGGCTCGTCAGACGATCCGATCATAGCGTGTGATCCAAGCAAAAACGCCGCTCGCGTCCATTGGTTTTTTCTCCATCCAAACCATCGGCTTCCGTCGTCCGCGAGCCGGCCGCCCTTTTTCTCATGGTTCTCAATATGACGAGCCGATTGAAATTGCATTCCCGGAGGAGGAGCGGCTCAACCGAACTGATCCGTTCAGTTTAGCCTTGACTTGGCGATTGCGCAGCAGCATATTTTCAAAACTAAACGGTTCAGTTTACTCGTGGATAGAGGTCGATGCGGCGCGTATATTCATGTTTCACAAGAGATTTGCGGCGGCACGCGCTCTTTTGCCGAGAACGGCCGCCTCGAAAAGGCGCGCGGCTTCAAACTGAATCGCGACCGGCTTCGTTCGCCGGGCGCGCTATTTTTCGCTTTGGCGCTTTCGCCGCCGCCCCTGTCGCGGCTTCACTGGGAGGATGCGCCGTCGGGCCGGATTTCGCCGCACCCGCCGCGCCCTTCGAGGCCGGATATGTCCGCAGGCTGTCGACGGGCGGCCAAGGCGAGGCGGGGAGGGTCGGCGGCGCGCAACAGCTTCAAATGGGCCGCGACGTTCCGGGCGAATGGTGGAGGCTCTTTCACTCGAAGCAAATCTCCGCGCTCATCGACGAGGCGGTCGAGAATCATCCGAACATCGCTGCGGCCGAGGCGGCGTTGCGTCAGGCGCGCGAAACATTGGAGGCGGACGCCGCGTCCTTCCTGCCTTCCGCGACCGCTACCGACTCGGTCACCCGGCAGCAGCTCTCGCCGGCGCAATACGGCAGTTCGTCGAACTCGAATTCGGGTTTCAAGACTCTCTACACATTATACAACTCCAATGTCGCCGTCTCCTTTACGCCCGATGTCTTCGGCAAGACGGCCCGCACTGTCGAAGGCGACGCCGCCTCGGTCGATTATCAGCGCTATCAGCTTGAGGCGGCCTATCTTGCCTTGACCGCCAACGTCGTCTCGACGGCGATCGCCGACGCTTCTTACGCCGAGCAGATCAAGGTCACGCAAGGGCTCGTCGCCGATTATCGCGCCCAACTGGACATCCTCGAAAAGCGATTCGAACTCGGCGCCGTAAGTCTTGCCGACGTCGTCTCGGAACGCGCCCTGCTCGCCCAGGCGGAAGCATCGTTGCCGCCATTGCAAAAGGCTCGTGCGCAAACGCGCAACCAGTTGATGGCCTATCTGGGCCGCTTCCCCAACAGCGACAAAGGCGAGGCGATCGAACTCGAGAAACTGCATTTGCCGGCGACGTTGCCGCTCAGCCTCCCCTCGAAGCTGGTGCGCCAGCGTCCCGACATTCTCGCCGCCGAAAGCCAGTTGCATCAGGCCAGCGCCAATGTCGGCGTCGCGACCGCGAACATGTTGCCGCAACTTACGCTCTCAGCGACGGGCGGCAGTCTGGCCTTGACGCCGACGCAGCTCTTCTCGCCCCATACCATGGCCTATAATTTCGGAGCCTCGCTCTCGAACCAGGCTTTCGACGGCGGCGGATTGTTCCACAAGCGCGAGGCGAAGGTCGCCGCTTTCGAACAGGCGACGGCCCAATATCAGGGCGCAGTTCTTACCGCGTTCCAAAACGTCGCGGACGCGCTTCAGGCGATCAAGCACGACGCCGCCACGCTCCGCGCGCAGACCGCGGCCGAAAGCGCCGCGGCGGAGAGTTTCCGGATCGCCCAAATCCAGTATCGCGCCGGTTCGACAACCTACCCGACCGTCATCAATGCCGAGCAAAGCCTGCTCACCGCCCGTCTGAACCGCGTGAAGGCGCAGGCCGCGCGCTTTTCCGACACGGTGGCGCTTCTGCAAGCCCTGGGGGGCGGCTGGTGGAATCGCAATGACGAAACGCCGGCTTCGCGCGCCAAGCCAACCGATCTCGTGGCCACATCGCCAATTGCGGCGGCCATCCGCGCACAGGCGGGGAAAACTGTCGATGCTCAATAGAATAATTTCGAAAGACCGCGTCGAGCCGTCGCTCAGACCCATGCTGATCATGCTGGCGAGCGTCGCCGTCATCTTTGGCGGCCTTTACGGCTTCACTGTTTTTCGATCGATGATGATCGCGCGGTTTCTCGCCTCAATGGCCAATCCGCCGCAGACGGTTGCGATCGCGACCGCGAAATTGGAGGAATGGCGGCCGACGCTCTCGGCGATCGGCACCCTTCGCGCCGTCAGCGGCGCCGATCTGGCGCTGGAGGTCTCCGGCGTCGTGGAGAAAATTCTGTTTCGTTCGGGCGAGGACGTCGGCGCTGGACAGGTTCTTCTCGAACTCCGGAAAGACACCGACAGGTCTCGGCTGGAATCGTTGAAGGCGACGGCGGAGCTCAACGAAATCAACCTTCGCCGCGACCAGGCGCAGCTCAAGCTCAAGGCCGTGAGCCAGGCGACCGTCGATTCCGACCTCGCAAATCTCAGGAGCGCCAAGGCTGACGTCGCGCAGCAGGAGGCGGTGATCGCCCAAAAGACCTTGCGCGCGCCTTTCGCCGGGCGCCTGGGCATTCGTTCGGTCGATATCGGGCAATATCTGAGCGCTGGAACTGTCGTGGTGACGCTGCAGGCCCTCGATGAGCTTTTCCTGGATTTCGTGCTGCCTCAGCAAAATCTCAATGGACTCGCGGTCGGCCAAAGCGCTTCCGCCACGGTCGACGCCTATCCCGGCCAGCGTTTCGTCGGTCGGATCGCGGCGATCAACGCCAAAGTGGACCAGGCGAGCCGAAACGTTCAGCTACGCGCGTCCTTCGCCAATGCCGACCACAAACTGCGACCCGGCATGTTCGCCTCCGTCGAGGTCGCCATCGGCAAGGCTGAGCGTCTTGTCACCGTGCCGCAGACGGCGATCGTCCACGCGCCTTATGGAGCTTCGGTTTTCCTGGCCCAAAATGATCCGCCGACAGGTAAGGATGCGGCGAGCGGCGGTCCCGTCGCGCGGCAGACATTCGTGCGGCTCGGCGCGACGCGCGGCGATGAGATCGCCGTCATTGAGGGGCTCAAAGCTGGGGCGCTGGTGGTGACTGCCGGCCAGATGAAGCTTCGGAACGGCGCGCCGCTCAAGATCAGCGACGCCCCCAAGCCGTCCGTCGACCCCGATCCGAAACCCGTAGACCGTTGAGGAGAGAGCAGGCCGTGTCCTTCACAGACATTTTTGTTCGTCGACCGGTTCTCGCCACCGTTGTGAGTCTGCTGATCCTGGTGCTCGGCCTGCGCTCGCTCAGCATATTGCCGGTCCTGCAATATCCGCGCACCCAAAACGCCGTGGTCACCATCTCGACGCAATATTTCGGCGCGGATCCGGCGACGGTCGCGGGCTTCGTCACGACGCCCCTCGAAAACGTCATCGCCCAGGCCGACGGCATCGACTACCTGACCTCCACAAGCCAGATCGGCGCGAGCACCATCACCGCCTATCTGCGGCTCAATTTCGATTCCGGCAAGGCGCTGACCCAGATCAGCACGAAAGTCGACTCCGTCCTCAATCAATTGCCCAGCGCCGTCCAGCGTCCCGTCATCACCGTCAAGATCGGGCAGACGACGGACGCCATGTATATCGGCTTCAACAGCGACATTCTCTCTCCGAGCCAGGTCACCGACTATCTGATCCGCATTGTGCAGCCGCGGCTGCAATCCGTGCCCGGCGTGCAGACCGCCGAACTCATCGGCGGCAAGACATTCGCGCTGCGCGCTTGGCTCGATCCCGAGAAGCTCGCCGCCTACAGCCTCACGGCCGCCGAAATCTCCGCGGCGCTCGCGGCCAATGATTACATTGCGGGGCTCGGCTCGACCAAGGGAGAAATGGTTCAGGTCAACCTCTCCGCTTCGACGTCGCTGCATTCGCTTGAAGAATTTCGAAATCTCGTCGTCAAGCAGGTCAACGGCGCCAATTTGAAGCTCAGGGACGTCGCCAATGTAACGCTGGGGTCGGAGGATTATGACTCGTCGGTCGCCTTCAATGGAAAGCAGGCTGTCTATATCGGCATCCAGATTGCGCCGACGGCGAATCTTCTCGAGGTGATCAAAGGCGTGAAGGAGGTCTATCCCGAGATCGAGAAGGCCATGCCCGCAGGGTTGTCGAGCGAGATCGTCTACGACTCGACCGACTTCGTGAACAGCGCCATTGACGAGGTGATCCATACGCTGGTGGAGGCGGTCTTGATCGTCATCGCCGTCGTGTTTCTGTTTCTCGGGTCATGGCGCTCGGTGGCGATTCCGGTGATGGCGATTCCGCTGTCCCTGGTCGGCGTCTTCGCCGTCCTCGTCGCCTTCGGCTTCTCGATCAATCTTTTGACTTTGCTCGCGCTCGTATTGGCGATCGGCCTCGTCGTCGACGACGCCATCATCGTGGTCGAAAACGTCAATCGCCATCTCGCCGACGGAATGGCGCCCTTCGACGCGGCGCGGCAATCGGCCCGAGAGCTCACTGGACCGATCCTCGCCATGACGATCGTGTTGATCGCCGTCTATGTCCCGATCGGATTCCAGAGCGGACTTACCGGCGCGCTGTTCGTCGAATTCGCTTTCACTCTGGCGGGAGCGGTCACAGTCTCGGCTGTCGTCGCCCTTACGCTCTCACCCGTCAGTTGCGCGAAAATCCTCAAGGCCCCGCATTCCGGCGCCGAAACATGGGAAGCGCGCATCGTCGACGTCATCGACGCGACGATGGACCGCCTTCGCGAACGCTATCGCCGTCTTCTTGCGGCCGTGCTGCGGCATGCGCCGGTGACATTGGCTTTCGGCGCCTTGGTGTTCCTCAGCATTTTCTGGCTTTACGCCAATTCCAAGAACGAGCTCGCGCCCGGCGAAGACCAGGGCCTTATCCTCGCGCAATCGACCGCCGCGCCGAACGCCACATTGAAACAGAAGCTTTTCTACGGAGACCAAGTCTACCAGATCCTCGCGAAGCATGTTGAAACGCAGAGCGTCTTCCAGATCAATTCGTTGGCGATGAATCTCTCGGGCATGGTGCTGAAGCCGACGAATCAGCGCAAAACCGACGCGGAGACGCTTCAGCACAGCATCCAAAGCGAACTCGCCGATGTCGCCGGGTTGCGCATCGTCGCCTTCCAGCAGCCGCCCTTGCCCGGGGCGATGGGGCTTCCGATCCAGTTCGTCCTGCAGAGCCCCGACTCCTTTGAGAAAATGGATGTGGCGACGCGCGATCTTTTGGCGCAGGCGGTGGCCACCGGAAAATTCATGTTTCTCGACACGGATCTTAAAATCGACCAGCCGCAGGCGTCGCTGGTCGTCGACCGCGAAAAGGCCGCTCAGCTCGGCCTCAGGATGAGCGATGTCGGCGGCGCTCTGACGATGGCGTTGAGCGGCGGCTATACGCAATATTTCGACCTCGACGGTCGCTCATACAAGGTCGTCCCGCAGGTCGCGCAGAGATTCCGCCTGAACGCGGACCAGATCCTGAACTACTACATCAAGGTGGGCGACGGGACGTCGGCGCCATTGTCGACCATTGCGACGTTTCGTTCGACGACCGAGCCGGAATCGCTCAACCACTTTCAGCAAGCGAACGCCGTAACGATTTCCGGCGTCCCCGCGCCGGGCGTCGTCATTGGCGAGGCGCTTCAGACCCTGCGCGAGATCGCAAATCGCGTGCTGCCGCCCGGCTATGTCGTCGACTATGCCGGCCCCTCGCGCCAATTCGTGCAGGAATCGAGCGGCTTCGCCACCACCTTTGGATTCGCTTTGATCATTATTTTCCTCGCGCTCGCCGCGCAGTTTGAAAGCTATCGCGATCCCTTGATCATTCTCGTCTCGGTCCCGATGTCGATCGCCGGCGCGCTCGTCTTCATCATGCTGGGTTTCGGCGGCGCCAGCATCAACATCTACACGCAGATCGGCCTTGTGACGCTCATGGGCCTGATCAGCAAGCACGGCATATTGATCGTGGAGTTCGCCAACGAGCTGCAACTCGCCGGCATGGGAAGACGGGAGGCGATCATCGAGGCCGCCTCGATCCGTCTGCGGCCTATTCTGATGACGACCGCGGCGATGGTGCTCGGCGTTCTGCCGCTGATCACGGCGAGCGGCGCCGGCGCGGCTTCGCGCTACAATATCGGGCTTGTCATCGCTTCCGGCTTGTCAATTGGAACGCTCTTCACCCTGTTCGTGTTGCCCGCGGTTTATCTTACGCTCGCCGCAGAGCGCGCCGCTCCAAAGCGCGCGGTTGACGGGGGCGAAGCATCGCCGGCGGCTGGCTCTTGTTGAACTCCTCTTTCTTCATGAAGAGGGCAGGGCAAGGGCGAGTTTGCCGTTGCGCCGGACGGCGGGAACGAAGTCCAGCTGGTCTAGGCGCACCAACAGTCCTGGCGGCCCGCCCTCGGGGTTCAGGCGCGCGAAATACGCCGCGAGATGCGCGAGAAACCGCAGGCGCTTAATTTCGGACGGCCGGTGACATGGTCTTCGCCATCGAGCCGATGGTGAACCATGGCCGCCTCAACTTGGTCAGCGGTCTCCTGATCTGGATCGCCAAAAGTCCTAGAGAGCCGCCGGCGCGGAAGCCAGATGTAAGTCATTGTCCGCCGACATTCATCTCATGTTGAATGAGTCAAATTGAAATCAATATGGCGCGCAACAAAATCGTCCTCGGCTCAGAACGGAGGCGCATTTTGAAAAACGCGGCGCCGAGACTCATCGGTTCTTGTTCGGCAAGGAAGGGTGCCGCCTTCCGCCCGAGAAACAGGTAAGGGGCCTAAAAAATCTGCCGCCATTTTGCGCGCGGACGGCCAATATGCTACCAGTGATCGCTATGAAGCTGAGCTGGCTGCGCCTTATCGTCTCCGTGATGATCGTTCTCGCCTCCTTGTCAGCGGCGGGAAGGAGTGGAGTTGCGCCCGCGGTTCACGACTGCGCGTCAATGTCCGTAATGGACCATTGTCCAGATCATTCGGACGATCATACAAGCGTTCCTCGGCATTGCGATTCACTCCTCTGCAGCGCCGCCCAGCTGACGCCTCCGTCAGTGTTCTCGCCGACGACCTTCGCAGAGGCCAGGTCTGTCCGCCTCACTTTCGAAGAACCGGCGCATAATGGGCTGTCGGCGCCGCCCGACCTTCGCCCCCCCATTCCCTGAGGCTCGACCGGCCCGGACCCGTCGGGGCGCCGGCGCTACCTCATGACTGACGGCCCGAGGCGCCTATCCAAAACGCCGCTCGGCCCGCGCGGTAACTCCGTTCCTACGGTTCTCTACGCTCCTCCCGCGCGACCATGCGCGTGTCGAGGCATGCGTGACGTGACAGAGAATTCAGATGCAGAAGAAACCCTTGCGGCTCCTTGGCTCGATGGGGCTCGTCGCGCTGGGCATGGGACATGCCCGTGCGGCTATCGACGACTATGCCTTCGAGCTGGTCCAACCTCGGGTCGAGAAAGGGCAGCGCACGGTCGAGGTGCGGCTGATCCATAGGCCGGACGGCAAGCCGGTAGGCGACGCCGTGCTTTTCGCAACACGGCTCGACATGGCTCCTGACGACATGGAGTCCATGACCAGCGCGATCGAGCCGACCCAAAGTCCAGGGCCGGGGCTGTACCGGTTCAGGGTCGACCTGACGGATGAGGGTCGTTGGCGCATCTCCCTCGCGGCGAAGATTCAGGGCGAGACCGGAACGCTTCAAAGTCGGCTGATCTTGCAGGCGACGCCATGAAACGAGCCCCTCTGATCCTGTTATTGTGCGCCGCCGCCAGCCTTTCCGCCTCGGCGGCGGAGCGCAGCCAGCCGGGCGCGACGGTCGAGAGCGTCGTGGCCTTCGCCAAGCGGCTGAGCCCCGAATTGCGGGGGGCCGTTCTAGAGGCGGACGCCGCGTCGCAACGTGTCGGCGCGGCCGGGGTCCAGCCCGACCCCACCGTCACGCTGCAAGCCTGGGACGTGAACAACAAGGGCGTCGGCCAGACCTGGATCGGCGCCGAACAGACCTTCCGGCTCTGGGGAAAGACGGACCTCGAAAAAGGGATCGCCCTTGCCGACGCCGACACGGCAAGACGTCAGAGCGACGCGACGGAGGTGGATCTCGTCGCGCGCGTGAAGGCGGCCTACGCGCAATACGGCGCCGCTTTTCGCGCGCTGGATTTGTCCAATTCGCTTAAGCGGCGTGTCGATCAATTGTTGGAGCTGCTGCGGCTGCGCTACGGGGCGAGCTCGGTCGATCAGCAGGAGGTGATCAAGGCGGAGCTCGAGGCTGCAAACGCGGCCGCCGACGTCGCCCGCCGTGAGGGGGAAGCCAAATCCGCCGTGGCTCGATTGAACGCGCTCATAGGTAGGGATGCGCGCGCGCCGCTCGCTCCTGCGAAAGGCTTCGCGCCTCTGAAGACGAAACTGTCACTCGCGGGAGTGCAGGAGCTCGCCCGGTCGTCGAACCCGCTGCTCGCCGCGACGCATGCGCAAGTGCGATCGGCGACGGGGACGAAGGCGCTGACCGATCTCAACTACTATCCCGACGTCACCGTCGGCGCGAATCTGGTGCAGCCTCGAAACGGCGAAACGAGCGGCATGTTCCTGCTCGGTGTCAAGGTGCCGCTGCAATATGAGGCCAAGGACGCCGAGCAGCGCGCGGCGAGCGCCAGTCTCGGGGCCGCCCGGGCGCGTAACGACGCGTTGCGCATCCGGCTCGATGGAGAAGTCGCCGAGGCCTGGTATCGGCTGGAGGCCATCCGCAAGGCGATCAAAATCTTCGAGCAACGGCAACTTTCGCCGGCGAAGCTCTCTGTCGACACGGCGCGTATCGGCTTCGACGCCGGAACGACCCCGCTGGCGACGCTTTTTGAATCCGAGCGGCGTCTGCGCGCGGTCGAACTGGAGCTTCTCGCCTTAAGGGTGGAGGAGCAGGGCAAATACGCCGACCTCGAACGCCTTGCGGGAGGCGCGCTATGAGCCGCGCGAAACTTGCCGCCGCCGCCGTCTTCGCTTTCGCGGCCCTCGGCGGCGGCCTCGCGCTCTGGCGCGCCAAGGCCCCGGCGCCAACGGCCGCGATCCATGGGCGCGGAACGGGGCCGATCATCTATTACCGCGATCCGGACGGGCCCTTTTATTCGGCGGAGCCCAAAAAGAACGCCTCGGGCAAGGACTACGTCGCCGTCCGGGCCAGCGAGGACGTCTCCTTCGAGGACAAGCCGCCGGAAGTCGCCCAGCCCCAAACATCCGGGCGGCGCATCCGCTACTACCGCAATCCCATGGGCCTTCCCGACGTCTCCCCGGTTCCGAAGAAGGACGCGATGGGGATGGATTATCTGCCTGTCTATGAGGACGAAGCGCAGGACGCCTCGACCCTGACGATCAGTCCCGGCAAGCTGCAGAAGACGGGCGTGCGCTCCGAGCCCATCGGGCTCCGCATCCTGGCCGCTCCCATTCGCGCGGCGGGGCGCGTCGATTTCGATCCGCGCCGCACATCCGTCGTCGCCTTGCGCTTCGAGGGGTTCATCGAATCCGTCGAGAAGGTCGCGGAGGGAGATTATGTGCGCAAAGGCCAGCCGCTCATGCGCGTCTACGGGCCCGACCTCTCCAGTGCGGCGGCGGAATATGTGGCGGTTCTCAATGCGCATGCGGCGTCGCGCGTTGAAGGCGCGCGCCGACGCCTCGTCAATCTCGGCCTCGACGACGCGACGATCATCGCGATCGCGAAGAGCCGCCGCGTCCCCCGCGTGATTGACTGGCCCGCACCGCAGGAAGGCCATGTCATCGAACGTACGGCGCTGAGCGGCATGCGCGCGGCGCCGGGCGAGACGCTGTTCCGCATCGTCGATCACAGCGTCGTGTGGATCCTCGCCGATATTCCCGAGCGCGACGTGGAAGCCGCGGCCCCCGGCCAGACGGCGATGATCCGCGCGCGCGCCTATCCCGATCATCCCTTCAAGGGCCGGGTCGCGCTCATCTATCCCCATCTGAACATGGAGACGCGGACGGCGCGCGTCCGCATCGAATTGCCGAACCCCGAAGGCCGCCTGCTCGGCGACATGTTTGCGGACGTCGAAATCGAGACGGGCGGCAGGGAGAAGGTGCTCGCTGCGCCTGAGAGCGCCGTCATCGACGCGGGCAAGCGTCAGGTCGTGATCCTCGACAAGGGCGACGGCCGCTTCGAGCCGCGCGAAGTTAAGTTGGGCCGGCGCGGCGAGGGCTATGCGGAAATCACGAGCGGGCTCTCCGAAGGCGACAAAGTCGTGACCTCGGCCAATTTCCTGATCGACGCGGAAAGCAACCTCAAGGCGGCGTTGCAGGCCCTGGATCAGGGAGCCCCCAAATGATCGGGCGCCTCATCGCCTGGTCGGCGCGCAATCTCGCGCTGGTCTTCTTCGGGACGGCGTTCGCGGTCGCCGCTGGCGTTTATGCGCTACGAACCCTGCCGCTTGACGCGATCCCCGACCTCTCCGACGTGCAGGCGATCGTCTACACGGAATATCCGGGCCAGGCGCCGCAGGTTGTCGAGGATCAGGTCACTTATCCGCTCGCAAGCGCCATGCTCACCGTGCCGCGCTCGAAAGTGGTGCGCGGCTTCTCCTTCTTCGGGGTCTCCTTTGTCTATGTCATTTTCGAGGATGGGGTCGACGTCTATTGGGCCCGATCCCGCGTTCTCGAATATCTCAGCACGGCGACCAAACGCCTGCCGGCGGGCGCGACGCCGGTGCTCGGGCCGGACGCGACGGGCGTCGGCTGGGTCTATCAATATGCGCTTGTCGCCAAGGAAATGACGCTCGCCGAACTGCGTTCTTTGCAGGACTGGACGCTGCGTTACGGCCTCGCCAAGGCGGAAGGGGTGGCTGAGGTCGCGAGCGCCGGCGGGTTCGTGCGTCAATACAATATCGTCGTCGATCCCAATCGGCTACGTTCGCTCAATATCCCCCTGTCGCGAATCCGCGAGGCGGTCCGCGCGAACAACGCCGATGTCGGGGGCCGAACGGTCGAGCTCTCCGAGTTCGAATTTATTGTGCGCGGGCGCGGCTATCTGAAAGGGATTCCCGATCTCGAAAACATCGTGCTGAAGGCCGGCGGCGGAACGCCGCTGCTGCTGAAGGACGTCGCGCGCGTCGAACTCGGGCCGGACGAACGCCGAGGGATCACCGAACTCAACGGCGAGGGCGAGGTCGCGAGCGGCGTCGCCTTGCAGCGCTACGGCGCCAATGCGCTGACCGTGATCGAAAACGTCAAGGCGGCGCTCGCGCAGATCGCCCCGAGCCTGCCGAAGGGCGTCGAGATCGTCCCCGTCTATGACCGCTCCGAGCTGATCCATGCGGCCATCGAGACGCTTCGTGGGACGCTGGTCGAGGAAAGCGTCATCGTCGCGCTCGTTTGCGTCGTCTTTCTTCTGCACTTCCGCAGCGCGCTCGTCGCCATTCTCATGCTGCCGGTGGGCGTGCTCATGGCCTTCGCGGCCATGAAGGCGCTCGGACTGGGTTCGAACATCATGAGTTTAGGGGGCATCGCCATCGCCATCGGCGCGATGGTGGACGCCGCGATCGTCATGATCGAGAATGCGCATAAGCGGCTCGAACGCGCGCTGCCCGGCCAGTCGCGGGTCGACATTCTGATTGACGCGGCGATGGAAGTCGGGCCGGCGCTCTTCTTCAGCCTGCTTGTCATTACGGTTTCGTTCCTGCCGATCTTCACGCTGGAGTCGCAGGAAGGCCGGCTGTTCAGCCCGCTCGCCTACACCAAGACCTTCTCAATGGCGGCGGCGGCGCTTTTGTCGGTCACGCTGGTTCCTGCGCTGATGATCATCTTCGTGCGCGGCCGGATCGTCTCCGAGGCGCGTAATCCCATCAATCGCGCTTTGATCTGGGCCTATCGGCCCGTGATCCGGCTGGTGATGCGCGCCAAAATTCCAACGATCCTCGTGGCGCTCGCGGCGCTCGCCGTCACGATCCTGCCGGCGCGCCAGCTCGGCTCGGAATTCATGCCGGCGCTGAACGAAGGGGCGCTGCTCTACATGCCGACGACGCTCCCCGGCCTCTCCGTGACCAAGGCGGCGCAACTGCTCCAGACGCAGGACCGGATTATCAAGTCCTTCCCCGAGGTGAAATCCGCCTATGGCAAGGCGGGCCGCGCCTCGACCGCCACGGACCCGGCGCCGCTCGAAATGTTCGAGACGATCATCGATCTTAAGCCGCGCGAAGAGTGGCGCCCTGGCGTGACCGTCGACAGCCTCGTCGCCGAGATGGACGCCGCGCTGCAATTTCCAGGCGTCTCCAACGCCTGGACCATGCCGATCCGCAACCGCATCGACATGCTCGCGACGGGCATTCGGACGCCCGTCGGCGTCAAGATCATGGGGCGCGATCTCGCGCAGCTAGAGGGGCTAGCGCGTCAGGTCGAGAAGGTCGTGAAGGGCGTGCGCGGCGCGTCTTCCGCTTACGCCGAGCGCGTCATGGGAGGCTATTATCTCGACATCACGCCCGACCGTTCGGCCCTCGCCCGTTACGGCCTGATGATCGACGACGTTCAGGCGACCATCGCGACGGCGCTCGGCGGCGAGACGGTGACCACCACTGTGGAAGGTCGCGAGCGATACGGCGTGAACATACGCTATCCACGCGACTTTCGGTCGAGCCCGAGGGCGATTGCGAGCGACGTGCTGATCCCGCTTCCGGGCGGGGGGACGATTCCGCTCGGCGAGGTCGCGAAAGTGGAGCTTGTTCGCGGCCCGACGTCGATCCGCACAGAGAACGGGCAACTCGCGGTCTATCTCTTCGTGGATGTCAGGGATCGCGACATTGGCGGCTTCGTGACGGACGCGCAAAAAGCCGTGGCGGAAGCGGTCGAATTTCCGCCGGGCTCCTATGTCGTCTGGAGCGGACAGTTCGAATATCTCGAGCGCGCGCAGGCGCGCATGAAGATCGTCGTGCCCGTCACGCTCTTCATCATCTTCCTGCTGCTCTATCTCAACTTCCGCAGGATCACGGAAACGCTGATCGTCATGCTCTCTTTGCCATTCGCGCTTGTCGGCGGCGTATGGCTGATGTGGTTGATGAACTTCAACATGTCGGTCGCGGTCGGGGTCGGATTCATCGCTCTTGCCGGCGTCGCGGCGGAGACGGGCGTCGTCATGCTCATCTATCTCGACGCCGCGATGCGCGAGGTCGCGGAGAAGCGTGCGGCCGAGCGGCGGGCCTTCACAAAAGAGGATTTGCGCGAAGCGATCATGCTCGGGGCCGTCGAGCGCGTGCGGCCCAAAATGATGACGGTCGTCGCCATCATGGCCGGGCTCGTTCCGATTCTATGGAGCACGGGCGCCGGGTCCGAGGTTATGCAGCGCATAGCCGCGCCAATGATCGGCGGCATGGTGTCGTCCACGCTTCTGACGCTCGTCGTCATCCCCGCGATCTACGCTCTGATAAAGGGCGTCAATTTGCCGGCTCGCGCGGACGGGGGACGCTCGGAGCTTCACGTCGCCGAACTCGGTATGGATAGGGCGGCGCGCCTGGAATGACAGCGGGCTTTCTCACCTTCAAGTGACGTCCGGAAACGGTGGCATTTCGAGCAGCTTGGCGGGCTCGATTTCGGTTCGGCGCAGGCGCAGCGAATTGGCTACGACGCTGACCGACGACAACGCCATCGCCGCGGCGGCGATCGTGGGCGAGAGCAGCAGGCCGAAAGCTGGATAGAAGGCGCCAGCCGCGAGCGGCACGCCGGCCGCGTTGTAGATGAAGGCGAAAAACAGGTTCTGGCGGATGTTCCGCATGGTGGCGCGCGACAGGCGGCGCCCGCGCACAATGCCGCGAAGATCGCCCTTGAGCAGGGTCACGCCGGCGCTCTCGATCGCCACGTCGGTTCCGGTCCCCATGGCGATGCCGACATCCGCCGCGGCGAGGGCAGGGGCGTCGTTCACCCCGTCGCCCGCCATGGCGACGATACGCCCAGCCTCGCGCAAGCGGGCGACGACCTTGCTCTTATCCTCGGGCAGGATCTCGGCTTCCACCTCGCTGATGCCCAGCCGTTTCGCGACGGCGCGCGCGGACGTCCAATTGTCGCCGGTGAGCATGACGACGGAGACGCCCTCGTCAAAGAGCGCTTGCAGCGCGTCCGGCGTCGTCTCCTTGATCGGGTCCGCGATCGCGATAATTCCCGCGAGCCGCCGGTCGATCGCAACGAAGATAGCCGTGGCGCCGTCTTCCCGCAGGCGCTCAGCGTCTCCATCGAGCGCGCTGGTCTCGACGCCGGTCTCGGCCAAAAAGCGTCGGTTGCCGATGACGACGGATCGTGCGCCGATGCGCCCGCTCACGCCCTTTCCGATCGGCGAATCGAATTCCGACGCCTCGCTCAGCGGAAGGCCCCGCGAAAGGGCGGCCTGGACGATGGCTTGCGCGAGAGGATGCTCGCTTGAGCGCTCCAGGCTCGCCGCGACGGTCAGCAATTCGTCCTCGTTCACGCCGGCGACAGGGCGAATAGCGGTGACCTTGGGTTTCCCCTCCGTCAGCGTCCCGGTCTTGTCGACAACGAGCGTGTCTATCTTCTCGAAGCGCTCCAGCGCTTCGGCGTTCTTGATGAGCACCCCATGCTGCGCGCCACGTCCGACGCCCACCATGACGGACATCGGCGTCGCGAGGCCGAGCGCGCAAGGGCAGGCGATGATCAGCACCGAAACGGCGGCGACGAGACCGTAGCTCATGCGCGGCTCCGGCCCCCAAACCGCCCAGGCCGCGAAGGCGAGCGCGGCGACGAGGATGACGAGCGGGACGAACCAGCCGGAAACCTGATCGGCGAGCCGCTGAATGGGGGCGCGGCTGCGCTGGGCTGAGGCGACCATGCCTACGATGCGCGACAGCATGGTGTCGGCCCCCACGCGGTCCGCCCGCATGATGAACCCGCCCGTCTGGTTGAGCGTCCCGCCGATGACCTTGTCGCCGACGCTCTTCGTCACAGGCATGGACTCCCCGGTGACCAT
Source organism: Methylocystis parvus OBBP (assembly GCF_027571405.1). Classification (GTDB taxonomy): domain Bacteria; phylum Pseudomonadota; class Alphaproteobacteria; order Rhizobiales; family Beijerinckiaceae; genus Methylocystis; species Methylocystis parva. The sequence goes on along the minus strand of NZ_CP092968.1, from coordinate 2,318,022 downwards.
GGATTCGTCGACCGAGCTGCGGCCTTCGAGCAGCACGCCGTCCACCGGCGCCTTCTCGCCCGGGCGCACACGCAGCCGGTCGCCGACACGGACCTGTTCGAGCGCCACCACTTCGTCGGTCCCATCCTCCTTGATGCGATTGGCCGTAACCGGCGCTAGATTGAGGAGCGCGCGGATCGCGCCCCCGGTTTGCTCGCGGGCGCGCAATTCAAGAACCTGACCGAGCAGCACAAGCACGGTGATCACGGCCGCCGCCTCGAAATAGATCGGCGCGGAACCGTCCGCGCCGCGAAAGGCCGGCGGAAAAAGCGACGGCGCGAAGGTGGCCGCGACGCTGTAGACCCAAGCGACGCCCGTCCCCATGGCGATCAGCGTGAACATGTTGAGATTGCGGGTGACGAGCGACTGCGCGCCGCGCACGAAGAACGGCCAGCCGGACCAGAGCACGACCGGGGTGGCGAGGAGGAACTGCGCCCAGTTCGATAGCTGAGGCGGAATGTAAAGGTGGAGACCGAGGAAATGCCCGCCCATTTCCAGAATGAAAACGGGAACAGCCAGCGCCAACCCGATCCAGAAGCGCCGCGTCATGTCGATGAGTTCGGCGCTCGGGGCCTCCGCCGCTGACGTGACGAGAGGCTCGAGCGCCATCCCGCAGATCGGGCAATTGCCCGGACCAGCCCGACGGATTTGCGGGTGCATCGGGCAGGTGTAGACGGCGCCTTCCGCCGCCGGGCCGCCTGGCTGGCTTAGTCCGGCTCTGTCGGGGGACTCAGAGACCGGCGCATGCTGGCGCTCCTGATGATGCCCGGGATGGCGATGGCGTTCGTGATTCACGTTGGTCCTCCCAGGTTGGGCTTACAATTACTCAAATAGCTTTTCTTTTCCGCATCTACTGTCGGCGACCGATCAATGTTCTCGCCTTCTCTTGACGTCCTGCGCCCAGGCGCCGAATTGCGGCCTATGGAGAAGCGATCTCCCCACGAGGCGACATGCCCGAGAAACGCGTCCGGTTTTCCAGCAAGGGCGCGCCCAAAGAGGTTCGAACTTCTATGTCATGACTGTCGCGCTATTGCAGACATCCGTTCAACCCAATCATAACGCGACTGGCCCCATTCAGAAAATGCAGCGTCGGCCGGCAAGCGGGATGACCCCAATAACCAGCCGTTTGGGCGCGTGCGCCAGCGTGAAACAACGGTAGCTTCTATGAATCGAGCGTGACTGAACGTGGCCCACAACCACCCATCTTCAAATCGCGCTTGGATTGGCTGTTCAAGCCGACGCTCCCGCTCATCACAGCAGCGTCGCGCCCCAGTTAATTTAGCGGTTCCTCACATCTTGACCGAAATCTTCATTCCGTCTCGCAGCCCGGCGGGCGGATCGAGGATGATGGTCTCGTCGCCGGCGAGGCCGTCCTTTATTTCGACGGTCGTGCCGAAGTCGCGCGCGATGACGATCCGCCTGAGTTGGACGACGTCGTCCTTTCCGACCACCGCAAGCTGCGGCCCGGCGGCGCGGAACAGGATGGCTTGCGCCGGGGCCGTCACCGAGGGCTGCGCGCGCGGAATGTTGAGCCGCACGCGCGTGAACAGGCCCGGACGCAACTCGCCCGTCTTGTTCGTCACGTCGACCTCCACCGGCAGGGTCCGCGTGGCGGCGTCGAGCGCGGAAGCGTTGCGCGCGATGCGTCCCTTGAAGATCTTGCCGGGGGCTTCGGGCACGACCACTTCGGCCTCCAGCCCGTCGACGAGCCCGGCCGCCTCCGCCTGGGGCACCGCGACCTGAACCCTCAAAACGTCGTCGCGCGCCACGGAAAAGAGCGGCGTCGCGCCGCTGGCGTCGGCCGTCACCAGATCGCCCATTTCGATATTGCGCGCCGTCACCACGCCGTCGAAGGGCGCGACCACGGACTCGAATTCGGTGAGCTGCTTCAGCCTGTCGACGGTCGCCTGCTGGGCGGCGACATTGGCCCGCGCCACCTCCACCCCCGCCTCCGCGGAGGCGAGATTGGCCGCCTGCGTCTGCACATTGGCCCGCGCATTGTCGTCGTTCTGCTTGCTTTCGAATTTCTGCTTCACCAGCGTCGAGATTCTCGCATGGGTGATCTTGGCGAGCTCGAGATTGGCGCGCGTCTGCTCGACCTGGGCGGTCGACTGTGAGAGTTGGGCCTTGGACAGAAGCAGTTGCGCCTGGGCCTGGGCGTATTGGTGATCCAGATCCGGCGCCGCGATGCGGGCGAGCAGATCGCCTTTTTTCACCCTCGATCCGATGTCGACGCGGCGCTCGGCGATATAGCCCGTCGCCCGGGCGAAAAGCCGGGCCTGATTGATGGCCAGAGTCTGTCCGGGCAATTCGAGCCTGATGGGGTTGTCCTGACGGACGACCTTCGCCGTTCGAACAGAGGGGACCGCCGTCGCCTGCGCCTCACGATAGGCGGAGGCGTCGTAATTGCGCCAGACATGACGGACGACGCCGATGCAGAGGATGCCTGCAAGGATTGCGGCGCCGATGAGAAACGGCCTTTTGTTGAGGCCGGCGGCGCCCGTCTCTGCGGTTCCGAGGCCGGACGATTCGTGCTTGTGCGATGGCGATTGCAGTAAATCGCTCATAGATAGTCCCTCAGCGGCTTCACCTCGCCGCGCCTCATGACAGCATAAAGGAACGGCACGAACAGCAGCGTCGAGCAAGTGCCGAACGAAATGCCGCCCATGACCGCGCGCGCCAGAGCCGCGTTCTGCTCCGAGCCGTCGCCCAGGCCGAGCGACATGGGCAGCAGGCCGACGAACATCGCCGCGGCGGTCATCAGCACCGGCCTTATGCGCGTCATTCCCGCCATCATCGCCGCCTCTTCGGAGGAGCAGCCCGTCTCCTCGCGATGCTCCCGTGCGAAAGTGACGAGCAGAATCGAATTGGCGGAAGCGACGCCGACCGACATGATGGCGCCCATGAGCGAGGGGATCGAAAAGGTCGTGCCGGTGACGAATAGTCCGAAGACGATGCCGCAAAAGGCGACCGGCAGGGCGAGAATGACGACGAAAGGATCGCCCCAGTCCTGGAAGTTCACGACCATGAGCAGATAGACGAAAATCATCGAGGCGAGCAGGCCCACGCCGATGCGTCCGAACGCCTGATTCTTGCTCTCGATCTGGCCGCGAATCACGATGCGGTTGCCGGGAGCGAGTTCCGGCTCGAGTTCGGCGATGATCTTCCGGAGGTCGGCCTCCACGCCGCCGAGGTCGCGATCCTGCAGATTGGCGTAGATGTCGTAAGCCTGCTGCGTATTGAGGTGGTTGACGACCGACTGTTCGACGCCGCGCTTCAGGGTGGCGACATTTGTAAGCAGGTCGACGCCATTGGCGCCGCCAGCGGCCGCCGACACCGGCGTGTTGTTGAGGGAATTGAGCGAGGCGAGACGATATTCGGGCGTCTGCACCGCCACCTGATAGGGAATGCCCGATTTCGGGTCCATCCAGAAATTCGGCGTCACCTGGAAGGAGGAGCTCAGCGCGATATTGATATTGTTCGCGACCTGCTGCTCGTTGACGCCGAGCTGCTGCGCGCGCCAGCGATCGACCTCGAGGAAGAATTCCGGACCATCCAGAATCTGGTGAATATGGGCGTCGACGACGCCCTTCACCGTCTTCATCCGCTCCAGCAGCTTGCCTGCGATGACCTGATTTTGCTTCGCATCGGAGCCGAGGACGCGCACGGCGATCGGCGCCGGAAGTCCGAAATTGAGGATCTGCGTGACGATGTCGGAGGGCTGGAAATAGAAGACGGCCTCGGGGAATCGCTGAGCGAGAACCTGCCGCAGCCGCTTCATATAGCTTTCAGTCGGCGCATGTCCTTCCGCGAGCGAGATCATGATCTGGCCGTCGTAATAAGTGACCGTGGAGCCGTCGCTGAAGGCGAGATTGTAAGTGACTTGCGGCAGGCCGATATTGTCGATGAGGAGCGCGCGGTCATGATCAGGAATGATCTCGCGAATGACGTCCTCGACCTCCTGGAAGAAGCGCTCCGTGTCCTCGATGCGCAATCCGGGACGGGCGCGCACATGCAGGGTCATCTGGCCGGAGTCGATCTGCGGATAATAATCCTGGCCGACCGAGACAAAGAGGATCGCGCTGACGCTAAAGAGCGCCGCGACAAAGGCGCCGGTGCGCCTCTTGTGATGCAGCACGGCCGTCAGCAACAGACGATATTGCTCTTTCATCCGGTCGAAGCCGCGCTCGAAGCCCTGTCTTATCCGCCCGAAGGCGGCGAAGGCGCCCGTCGACGAAGCCTCGCTTTCATGGTGCGGCCCGTGTTTCTCGCCCGCGAGCAGCTCGTCCATGAGGATCGGCACGAGCGTTCGCGAGATGAGATAGGAGGCGAGCATGGCGAAAACGACCGCGAGCGCCTGCGGCGTGAACAGATAGCGCGCGACGTCGGTGAGGAAAATCACCGAAATGAAGGCGGCGCAGATCGCCAGAGTCGAGATCAGGGCCGGCTTCGCGATGCCCGCCGCGCCTTCGGCCACCGCGTGACGGAACTCCTTGCCCTCCTCGAACAGCCGATAGGTGTTCTCGATCGCGACGGTCGCGTCGTCGACCAGAATTCCGACCGCGAGCGCAAGACCGCCAAGCGTCATGATGTTGATGGTCTGCCCAAGAGCGGCGAGGATGGCGAGCGACGACAGGATGGAGAGCGGAATCGAGACGATCACGATCAGGGTGGAGCGCCAGGAGCCGAGGAAGAGAAGGATCATCAGCCCGGTCAGAGCCGCGGCGATCACGCCTTCATGCAGGACGTCCGATATGGCGTTTGAAACGAACACCGACTGGTCGAAAAGCTCGTCGATCCTGGTGTCGCTCGGGATGGCGGCGCGCAATTGCCCCATCGCGCTCTTGACGTTCTGGACGACGTCGAGCGTCGAGGCGTTTCCGTTCTTGAGAATGGTGAGCAGCACCGATCTCGACCCGTCGACGCGGACGATGTTTTGCTGGGGCGGACTGCCGTCGCGCACCTGCGCGACGTCGCGCAGAAGCACCGGCGCCGTCCCGTTCAATCGGACCGGAATGTCGTTCAGCGTCTCGATCGCGTCGGGCGAGGAATTCATCCGGATGACATATTGAAGCGACCCGAGCTTCACGCGTCCTGACGGAACCGTCACATTCTGCGCCGAAATGGCGTTGACGACGTCGAGCGCCGTCAGGCCCCGCGCCTGCAGCGCGTCCGTGTCGAGATCGACCATGATTTGGCGTTGCTTGCCGCCCCAGGGCGCCGGCAAGGTCGCGCCCGGCGTCGTGGTGAGCGCCTGCCGCACCCTATATTGGCCCATGTCGTAGAGCTGCTGCTCGTTCTGGCTCTTGCTCGACAGGGCGAGCTGGATGACGGGCACTTGGGACGCCGAATATCTGATGATGATCGGCGGATTGATGCCTGGCGGCATGACCGCGCGGATCGAGTTGGACGAGGCGACCACCTGCGCGATGGCGAGGTCGATATTCACATCCGGCTGAAAATAGATTTTCTGCACCGTGACGCCCTGCAGCGTCTGGCTCTCCATATTCCTGATGCCGTTCACATTGTTGGAGGTCGTGAGCTCGGCGTAGGTCGTGACCCGTTTCTCCATCTCGCTCGTGGAGAGGCCGGTATAGGTCCAGATCACCGTCACGACCGGAATGTCGACGTTGGGAAAAACGTCCTTGGGCGTGGAAACGATGGCGGTCCCGCCGAGGAAGGTCACGAGAATTGCGAGGACGTAAAACGTCAGCCTGAACTTCAGCGCATATTTGACCAGTTCCATCTTACTCTCGACTCCGGTCGGTCTGGCTGCTTCGGCCGCTCGGGACGGCCGGTCACGCTCTCTCGCGGTCCCGGGCGGGAGCGGCGCTTGCGTCGATCAGATTGAGGCGCATTGCGTCGAGCGCGCGCATCAAGGTCTCCCGATCCGCTTCGGGGACGCCGGCGAACGCCTCCTGACGCGTCTCCTCCGCGATCGGCTTGATCGCCTCCAGCAGAGGACGGGCGGCGTCGCGCAGATAAAGCCTCCAGATCCGCCGATCCCGCTCATGGGGGCGTCGCTCGACGAGCTGCTGGACTTCGAGCCGGTCGATAATGCGGCCCAGCGTGATCGCCTCGATGTCGAGCAATTCCGCGAGCGCGCCCTGGCTCACCCCCTCATTGCGCGAAAGATAGGCGAGCGCCTGCCATTGCGACCGGGTCAGTCCGAAACTACGGGCCTTCTGCTCGAAGCGCTTGCGCAGCAGGCGCGCCGCGTCGTTCAGCAAAAAGCAAAGCGTGTGGTCTGGAGCGGAGGACATAAGCCTGCAGTTCTTAGGCGCGCTATTAATAAGCATGCTTATTATCAGTGGGCATAGGAAGTCAAGATCCGCGCAGCTGCCGCCAAGCCTCGCCGCCCCCTTTGGCGTCACGCATCCTCCAACCTGCGCAGACGAGCCTTGACCCCATTGCTGACGCTGTCAGCGACTTCGGCAGGAAATGCTTTCGGGAGCGACGCGGCGACCTGTTCGACCGCCGCTGGCGCCTGTGCGCGCAGCTCATCAAAGATCGCGGTCACGCGTCCCGCGCCAATCCCCGCCTTGGCGGCGGTCTGGACAAAATGGCGAGGCGTAACGCCGTCGACGACGTAGTGACGGCTGTCACCGATGGCCATGGCCAGCTTCATCTTGTTACGCTTGATCTGGCCGGCGTCGAGGCTGGGCTGCGCTGAGATCACATCGTAAAGCGGGGTCATGCGGAAGCGGCCGCCGGGAGAGAGAAAGACGCTGAAATTCTTGGCGTGTCCATCCGTGGCGCCAAGAAGCCAGAAAGCAATCACCGCCTTCAGAAATGTCGTTTGATCCGCCTGCGGTTGGTCGCTCCCCTTCAGCAGATTGAGGATGGCTGGAATACCGGGCCCGCCCTCGGATTCGTATTTCAGCGACGGCGGGACGGACAAAGCCTGACAGCAATCCTCCTGGGGCAAACGCAGGAGACGGTTGTCGCTGGTCCAACGGCGATCGAACCGCTCGACCACGAGCACATGGTTGCCTTCAAACTCCTCGATCGCGACGGCGGCGCTCGGAAGTCCAAGAGCGGCTGTCAGCTTGAGGCAGAAGAACTCGTTCTCGACGCTGTAGGAAAGATCAATGCCGTTCGGCAGTCGGCCAATCTGCGGTTTGAGGATATGCGTCGTTGCCGTCGTCGCCAGCGGTTTTTGCCAACGCCCTTTCCAGAACAAGAGTGCGGTCTTTTCCTGGGCGCCAGCGATCGAGATCCGGAAGTCTTCGTCCTCGCCAAGCCCAAGGGGAGCCGATGCAAGGTCGCCGAGAAGCCGGGCGATTTCCTTGTCGTCAACAGGTCTGCCGTCAACAGCGCCGGCGGCGCCGGGTTCGATGCCGTCCGGCAGGAATTGCAATGCGCCAACGCAGTCCCGTCCGACAGCGGCAAGCAGGTCGTAGGCGTCTATGCCCTGAGCGTGGACTCGCTCCGCCATGCGGCGGCGGATGGGAGCGCTGTCGGGCAGGAGATTGTCGAAGACGGCGATGACAGGCGCACCGATATAGCGGTCCTCGCGCAGAGGCAGAGACAACGAAACGGGCAGCGCATGCTCCCAGGCGAGCCAGGATGGATCGTAATGAAAATCGATTGCGCCGCTGGATTGCCTGTTCAGCCGCCCGACGAGACGGCTGTTCAGAAAGACATTGAGCGGGATATGCCGCCGCGGGCGGGCCATCAAAAGATGTCTTCGATTTCAGCCGGCTTCGCCTTCGTCCTGGGACGGATAACGAATTCGAGATCGAGCGCGGCGAGAATGTCGCAAAGCGTTCCGAGCTGAGTCCCGGCCGCGCCGCTCTCGACGGCCGAGATGGTCGCCTGCCGTAGCTTTGTCTTGTCCCTGATGCTGGTCTGGTTCAGGCCGAGCTTGCGGCGCTGCCGGCGGATGGCGTCTCCGATTTGCTTGGGCGTTCGGGCGATCTGATCCACGGCGCACCTCTCTAGGCGCGCAATATACGCTCGAGCGGATAAATATCAATATACTATTCACAGTATATAGCAGAATATACCTTTAAAAGTATAAAACGCGTAAATACGCTTCAGCGTATAGCAGCTCTCCTACCCTGTGGGGCGGCTTTCAGAAGCTCACGCTCCTCATATCCCCATGAGTGCGCGGTAACGACGAATGGCGTCCTGCAAGCGCGCGTCTCTCCTATGAATGACGGCAAATCAGGCGAGCGCGTGAAGTGTTCTATGTCCCTTGAACCTAAGCGCCAATTGACCTCCGGCTTCTTGCCGGAGGATGCTCGTTCAAAAAGCCGACCATGCGAAAAGTTGAAATTGGGCTTGCGTCAGGTCCGCCAAAGGGATTGCAAAGGGCCTCTCCGCATCTGTCCAGACGATCGCCCCTAACCCTCATTCATCATTTCCCTGATGCATCCACCGCCTGGTCGCTTCCGCAACGCGACCCCCAAGATGCTCAGCGGTCTTCAGGTCTGCGGGCGATGGCCCGTGTTCCGGCCCTTGATCGGCATTTGATTGCGCCATTGCGCCGAGGAAACTGCCCAGTCGATTCAGATCGTCAATTGAGCCAGAACTGGAATTGTTGCCGGGCGGCAAACCCAAACCGATCCAGATCATGCCATGCTGCGCGGCGAACACCGCAAGTTGTTGCAACGTGCCAAGCTTGTCGCCGTTTTGACTAGCGGAGTTCGTAAAACCAGCCGCAAATTTGTTCTTCCAACCTTGCTTCGACCAAACCCTGGAGCTTGCATCCATGAACGCCTTAAAAGGCGCTGACGCGCTGCCCATATAGGTCGGCGATCCGAAGATAATCGCGTCCGCCCGCTGAAGATCATCCCAGCGCCCGTCAATATCCTCGACTTTGACGAGCGCTCCTGTTGCGTTCGGAATTGAAAGAACGCCTTTTGCGACGGCCTCGGCCTGTCGGGCCGTATGGCCATATCCGCTGTGATAAACAATGGCGATAAAGGGCATATTGCGTCTCCGTCTTTGGCGCTATGCGGACGCGGTCTTGAATGTTTCGTTTGCGTCGCGGGAAAGCCTTACGGCGAACGCGCCAGGACCAAGCAGGGCCTGCACGAGCAGAAGAATGATCCAGAGCGCAGGGAACTCCCAGCCGCCTTTTGCGCTGGAAAACAACCAACCATTCGGCAGATGGACAAGCAACGCGCCGGCAAGGATCGGAATGAACGCGAGAGACACGGGGCGCGTAAACAGCCCCAATAACAGCAGGAGGCCGCCGCCAATTTCTGCGGCGACAACGACATAAGCCAAGGCTGCCGGATAGCCGAGCGACGCGAAGAACTGCACGGTCCCCGGAAGAGTGAAGACGAATGCCTTAAGAAGTCCGTGCGCAAGAAAAAGAGCTCCGAGGCTCAATCGAAGCAATAGCGCTGCAAGCGCCGTCGCATGAGCGTTTGTCATCTTCCAATCCTTTCCTTTCGGGCGGCCGCGAGGGCCGAGAACTGGATTGGAATGTTGCGGCAAACGAGATGGAGGATAATTAGCGTCTTTACAGACAGATTGTCTGAAAATATCAGACAGTATGGATCAGCTACAATCGATGAAGGCGTTCATAGCGGTAGCGGAAGCTGGCCAGTTCGCTTTGGCGTCCGAACGTCTGGGCCTGTCCCGCGCGATGGCGAGCAAGCTCGTCATGGACCTCGAAGCGCATCTCGGGGTGCGGTTGCTCAATCGAACAACCCGAAAGGTCAGCCTCACCGAGCCCGGAATTGTCTATTTGGAGCGCTGCCGGGACATAATCGTCGCAGTCGTCGACGCTGAGAACGAGATATCCAATCAGGCCACGGAACCTCTTGGGCATTTGCGCGTATCCGCCCCCATGTCCTTCGGCGTGTCCCATTTGGCGCGCCAGATTGCGGCATTCAAAATCCGATACCCGCGAGTCAGCATTGATCTCGTGCTGAACGACCGCCTCGTGGATATTGTGGAAGAAGGCTATGATCTCGCGATCCGGATCGGGCGGCTTACAGACAGTTCGCTCATTGCCCGCCGGATCGGCGCGTCCCAAAATATCGTCTGCGCCTCACCGATCTATCTTTCGTCTCACGGGAGGCCTGAAGTTCCAGCCGAACTCTCGCAACACGACTGCGTGCTTTATTCCTACGCCAGCGCCGGAGACACATGGACCTTTTCCGGGCCGAAAGGCGAGCAGTCCGTCCGCGTCGGCGGCAGCGTCGTGTGCAATAATGGAGACGCCATTTGCCGCATGGCGATCGAAGGACTGGGGGTTGTTGCGCTGCCCGATTTTATCGTCGAACATCATCTGCGTTCTGGCGTGATTCAGCAGATCTTGTCTGATTACCCATTACCCGCTGTCGGCATATATGCAGTCTACCCGAGCGCCAGACACTTGCCGCGAAAATTGCGGGCCTTTGTAAATTTCCTTTCGCGCGCTTTCTCTCAAAAACGGGCTCTTCCTGAGTTCCCATTGCCGCCTTGACCGATCGGAAGAGCGAACCATAGCCTGACCGCGTGCGGAGAAAATCGGTTTGGTCCCCGACTAAGCGCCGTTTATCGCGCCGCCGCCCGCGCTCCCTCGAGCATTGCGAGCTTCGTCATCTGCCGCAGCTCTGAGACGACGACCGTTATCCATCCTCCGCGCTGTCCAATTTTCGAGCCCAAGGCTCTTTCGCAAGGCTTTCACACAGATAATCGAGCAACGCCGTCACGCGCGCGGGTCTGAGGACGCCCGGCCATTCGCCGCGACAGCCGTGGCCAGATCCTTTCTCGGGACGAGCTGGGGGACGATCGACTGCCATGTCGGCGCCGTCAGCGCCGCGCCGACGCCAAGCAGGAAGGTGAACAGCAACAGAAGCGGCGGATTGATGAGATTGAGCCGCACAAGCGCCGCGCTCGCCGCCGCCACAATGGTGAGCAAAATTTCCGCAATGATCAGGAACCAGCGCTTGTCGACGATATCGGCCAGCGCGCCGGCCGGAAGCGCGAAGAGAAACATCGGCAGGCTGGAGGCGACCTGTATCAGGGAGACGGTGAGCGGACTCGCGTCCAGGCTCGTCATCAGCCAGCCGGAGGCCGCGTTGTACATCCAGGCGCCGATATTTGCGACGACGGTCACTGTTCAGATCACCGTGAATGTCGAGTGCCGAAAAGCGCTCCAGAACGATTGCGGCCGCGGCTCCGGAGCCCGCTTTCTTTGCTCATTAGATGTGAGACCTGCCATCTGGCGTGCTCCGACTGGCAAATGGTGCGAAAATCAAGTTGACGCTTGAGAAGGCTCATCGAAGCAATCAACCCGCCCCAAGCGCGACGTCCTGCGTCGGAATGTTTTGCGTCTCGACGGCGACACTGAATTGACACAGCGCTAAGTGCGCTTCTGATCGCCTTGTTCTAACAAGGGCCTGAGCCGGCGATCGTCGGTTGAGGGTCGAATGTGGCCTGCGCTCGTTATAGAACGAGGTTTGAGAACGCAAGAGGACTCACGAGCTGGTCGAGCGTGTCGATCATGGCTTCGCCTCGTCGTGAAGAAAGGGGTCGCGCTGCTCTCCTCGATGGAATTTGGCGCGTCTTCTTGCTCTGCGTCCTGTTGGCGCCTTCTTCCGACATTTTCTCTGTCGGCGCGATTTCGCTTCGTCCGCCGGGGCGCGATATGGTCGAGGGAAGTCGCGTAGCCTTGCCCGTTCGGCAATAGTCCAAGCATACCGAGCGTTTGCCTCGCAGGCGGCGATCATGGCGCATTTGATGCGCCTGGCATGGTTGCAAACCGGCGAAATCTGCAGCAAAAAGCAGCCGGTCTAATTTTATTCGGGAGCTGATTTCATGGCCATGACGCCGGACATTTTTAAGAAGGGGAATGGCGCGGATTCGAAGAAGGCGCCGCCGTCGCAGGCGGCAAGCGACGCCGATCCGCAGGCGGCGCCGAAAGCCGCGCCCGCGCAACTCTCAGACGCGCAGAAGGCTAAAGTCGCGAAGCAGGTCGCGGAGATGCGTCAGCGCATTCATCGCACCGTTGGGCAGATCGTGCTCGCCATGTCGGCCGTGCCGCGCTACCGGCATCAATCGCTGGCCGATCTGCAGGGGCTCGTGATCGAGCCTCTGCTGCGCGAGCGAATCGTCATCGCAGAGATGGCGCCGGCGAAGGGCCAGAGCGATGAGGCGGAGCGGCGCGAAGATGAGGCGCAGATGGTCGCGGTGGCGATCTGGGCCACCGTCTCCGACGCGGTCGACGCGAAAATCCGGGAGGAGATCAAGGCCGGCATCTTCCCGATCCGCCTCAAGCCCGAGGAATGGACGAGCGGCGACAAGGCCTGGCTCCTCGACGTGATCGCGCCCTCGCAAAAGCTCGCCTCCGCCGTGCTGGCGAATTTCCGTCAGGTCGTGAAGGAGGGCGACATGCGCATCCATCCGATCGTGGCGCGCATGGTCGATCCTGAATTGTTGAAGCGCCTCGCCGCTTCTTCCGGCTCGCAGGAGACTAAGGCGGAGTAGGGGATCCGACTCCGCGCAGAATTTATTCGCCGCCGCTTTCCACCGAGGATGGGATGACGCCGATCGACGCCATCAAAAGAGCTCGAGACGAATTGGTCACATAATATCAATTGCGGAATTGGCGCCGAAAAGCGCGTTCCGGCGCACGATTATTTCGCGTTCGCAAGCGGCGCGGCCGACGCTCGCCGATCTGCGCGCCTATGATCAGGGCGCGGGCGAGGAATGGCGCGTCGAGTCCTTCGGCTATGACCGCTTCGCGTCGCTGCCTTTCGATCGGGTCGCGGCCTATCTCGTCGACGGCGTCGTGACGCAATATTCGGTCTATGTGACCGACGCGCAGGGCGGCTTCTATGTGTGGTCGGAGAATCTCGACCGCGCGCTGGAGCTGCAGTTCAAGGAAGGAAGGCCCTCGACCTTCAACCTGCGCAATTACGCGATCGACCTCGACAATCTGCCGGAGGCGCAGGCCGCCGAGGGCAGCGCCTATCGCGCCGAGATCCTCTCCGTCGACGAATTCCGCTTCGCCGCGGCGCTGAGCGGAGTCGAATTCCGTCCCGACGTGCTCTACGCGACCTATGACGCTACGACCGGCTTCCTCGACTATCGCACGGGCGCCGGCGATGGGGCGCCTGCGCATGACGGAACCGGCTACGCCAGCGTGGTGACGCCGACGCTCGGCCTCGTCGACACGCTGATGGACCAGTATATTCCGGTGAGCCGCGCCATCGCCGTGCGGCTCGCGGCGCAGGGCGGGCTCGCCGAGTATTTCGAAGGGATCGCCTATGACGTCGTGAGCGACAAATTCACGCCGACGGGAAACCACGAGCTCGCGCCCATGTTCGAGAAAATTCTGGAGCGCGCGCCGGCCGGCTCGGACGCGCAGATCGCCTGGCTCGGCAAATGGAACGACATCCTCAACGTTCTCTATGCGGATTATGCGCCGAAGGCGGAGGAGGATCTCTCGCATGAGGCGTTGTTCCAGCAGCTTGCCGCCGCCTATGAGAATGTGAGCGCTGCGGGCCATGCGCCGGCGCTGACGCTCTCCAAGGCGGCCTCGCTGCTGGGCGTCGACGCGACGCGCATCATCACGCATGACGCCAACGCGACGACCGTCGCGGGAACGGCGGGCGAGGAACTCCGCTTCGCGGCGGCGCGGCGGTCGCGAACGCGACGTGAGAGGAATGGCGGCCGGCCGGCGGGCCGGCGTCCTCGTGAACGAAAATTTTGCGAGCTTAAAAAAGCAAGCCTGAACTGGAGGTTAACCTCCGAAGGGCGTCTCTAAGTCTTTGAATCGAAGGAAAAGACGGAGATTAAACGCTTGACGGCGCGTAAGCTTTTGGGAAGGATTTGCTATGAGGAGATGGAAATGCAGCCCGATACTTCCTCACGGATCGTGAGACAAAGCATTCAAGCCTCGTGAATTATTGTTCTGCGGGTGTGGGATGACAGATGCAGACGATTCCAGAGACGACGCCTTTGAGGATCCTTGGGAGGTGCCGGACCCGCCGGAGGTCAAGTTCGATCCGACGAGCGTCGACGAGCTGATTGAGTTCGCGCATGCCCTTCTTGAAAATCCTGCCGTAGGGGCTGCGCTGCAGCGCGTCGGCGTGCACGGCGACACGACGGAAGCCGAAGACGCCGAGATTGAGAAGGCGATCGACGCCCATATCGCCCAAAAGCAATGGGGCGTGCGCGATCGCGCCCTGCTGTATCTGGCCCTCGTCCTGGGCCGGTGGGTTGCGGGCGGAGCCATTCCATCCGTCGATGGTCCCGAAGCGCGGGCGTTTCTCGAAGATCGCTATTTCACGCGGCCGGGCGATCAGCACGGGATATTTGGCAAGAAACCGACGGTCGAGGAAGTGCGGTGGATCGCGCGCGATCTCATGAAAAATCCGGTCGTCTGGAACGAATGTGTCCGAGCAGGGGTCGATCGTATCGACGATCGTATTTGGGAAACGGTTATATTGCCGCTCACAGGCGATCTACGGAAGAAGAAGTACGGGCTCCTCAATAGAGGCACTCATGCTTTGGCCGTTGTGCGTTCTCTCGCTCGCGGCGAACTGACGAGCCTCGATTCTCCCGAGGCGGAAGCTCTCATCCGTCTCCACAATCGAATCTAGAGGGTGTTATGCACTTTGTATCATGAATTCTGCGGCGCGGTTGAGCATGAGACAGGCGAAGGCGAGGATGTGAAAGCCTGCAAGGGTTTCCGCATATCGTTCATAATCTTTGACGAGCCGCCTGCATCTGGTCGCCCATGCAAAAGATCGTTCGACCACCCAGCGCTTGGGCAGGAGGACGAAGCCCTTTTTCGCTTCCGAAAGTTTGACGACGCACAGTTCGACGCCCTGCGCTTTCGCAGCGTCGGCTGCCCTGTCCCCCGTGTATCCCTGGTCGACATAGATCAATTCGACGCTCTCGCCGGTCGCCTGCTGCACAGCCTCGGCGAGCTTTCCAACCTCGGCGCGGTCGTCCACATTCGCCGGCGTGACATGAAGCGCCAGCAGATGGCCCAGCGTGTCGACCGCCATATGGAGTTTCGATCCGCGTTTGCGCTTGGCGCCGTCGTAGCCTGCGCGCGGGCCGCTTTCGGGCGTCGAGCGCAAAGTGCGGCTGTCGATGATCGCCGCCGTCGGCTCCTCTTTGCGCCCGGCCGCCAGTCGCAACACCGCACGCAAATCCTGGGCGAGCGCTTCGAACACGCCTGCCGCCATCCAGCGGCGTCCCTGCTGATACACAGCGGACCACGGCGGCAGGTCGTTGGGCATGGCGCGCCAAGCGACGCCGTAGCGAAGCACATAACGCAGGCCGTTGAAAAGCTCGCGCAGCGAATGCTGACGCTGCGGCGCGCTCTCGTCCATCAGCGTCAAATACAGCGCAACAAGCGACCATTCTTCGTCGCTGACGTCAGACGGATACGGTTTGCGAATCGCAGCCATCCAATTCTATTAATGCAATCAATCGGTAAAGTACATAACACCCTCTAGAATCCGCATGGAGAAAGATGCCCGGACGTCCCACGGTGGTTTGTCGGGAAATTTCGCCATAAAGCAGATCGAATTTTGCTGGCCCAAAGGAGCGACGTCATCGAAAGGAAAGCTCATAGAACCGCAATCGAAGCCAATAATGACAGGCTCTTCAACCAGAAGAACGAAATCGTCTTCACCAAATGAGCCCCGACGGCCGCCTCCGACATGCAGGCGCTGCTCGACGTCTTCGACACCAATCACAACGGCAAGCTCGACTCGGGCGACGCGAAATTCTCGCAGTTCAGGCTGGTCGTCACCGGCGCCAACGGGACGCAGCGGCGCTGGACGAAATTCTTGCCGTGTAATGACAATGCAGCAAGAAAAATTTGCTGCGTGAATACTTGTGGTTAAAGGAAATATGGAACTTGTCTTAAGAAACAATCTTGACTGTGGGGATCGTGTTCTTACAATGCAGAGTCGACAGACTAGTTGCTTGAAGAAAATTTGCAGACTCCCTTGAAGGCGGCGTTTGAGAGGCGGCAAATGAATTGCGATTATTTGGCTAGGCTCAATATCTTATTCGCGCGGCGGTTTGGCCAACTCGCCTCGTGTGAATGATCAGTCATGTTCGGCTTCGTCACGCGCTACCGCGACAAGCGCAGGCTTCAGGAGACGCTGCGCGACTATCCGGAATATACGTCGCCGTTTCGTGGTGGAAAATTGAAACGTGCGCAGGCCGAAGCGAATTTCGAGTTCTTCATGGACCAACGAAACACGAGATTGGCGCACTTCAAAAGATTTTTAGCAGGCTTTGGCGTCGACGTGAGATTGGAGCGCGAAGCGCTCCCGCCGCTCGATGTCTGGCTGTTGCGATACGGCGGCTATTTTGTGCCGCAAGTCCAGGATATCATCTACGCGTTTGAATATTACGACTCAGCTTGGACCGGCGATCTCGCTGGCCTGAATATCGTGCATGACGTGAGCGTTTTCGCCGGCGAATATATCGTCAGGCATAATCACAATGCGCGATGGGGATTGTTCGTCGGCGACGGCATACGCGGCGCGCGCGACATGATGGGATATTACCATCCCTGCCTGTTTAGGATTCATCCCCATCATCGCGGATATAGCGATACCTATCAGCTTTACCTTGGCGAGCAGATATTTCATTGCTGCGAAGGCAGCAGACGGCGCCTTGAAGGCAGATGGTTGCCCTGCAGCAGGCCGGAGGACTTTTTCCGGCAATGGGGCGACGACAATGAGTTCGTCCGGCGGGTGAGCTATTGGGCGGATCCCGACGCGGAGCCGCCCACGCCCTACTCGCAATTGGTGTTGAGGGAATAGTGGGGATCGTGACTCCAGATTCCGCGACTCCAGGCTTGTAGAAGACGGATTGACGACACAAAGAAAAAGGAAGCGCCATGTCTATTTTCGACAACGACATTCTGTCCCGGCTCGGCGTGCGCGTCGCCTTCGCCCCTCCGGAGCGGCGCCGCGAAGAATTCTTAAAAGCGCCTGATTGACAGCAGGGCTCGAATTGCTAAGCTTGGCGCGTAGAGACGTTGATTGCCTGAATAAGACATGAGTGTCGGAAGAAAAGATAATCGAAGGATATATGCGCCCGCATTTGGGCGGCATGCCCCGAGGCTGGGCGTGTAATGTCTTAATGCCCGGCTATGGCCTGATCGCGGGGAGTAGAGAGGACGCTCATATGCGCCTTGATAGGCCGCCGACGGAGAAAGACGTTCTGATACGGGTAGCGAAATCAGCTTTGCACGATTCAAGACTGCCTGACGGCGACGATCCGATCGTTTTTGGAGACTCCAGCAATGAACCGTTATGATTTTGCGCGTGGCGCGGTATCCGGCGCCGCTTTCGGGTCATTCTCCTACGGGACGACTCTGATCGTCCAATATCCCGCGACAGCGTTTAATTGGAGTTTCAAACGTTCAATACCTGAGCGATGACCAGTCATGTTCGGCTTCGTCACGCGCTATCGCGACAAGCGCAGGCTTCAAGAGGCGCTGCGCGACTATCCGGAATATGCGCCGCCGTTTCGTGGAAAGGCGAAACTGAAACGCGCGCAAGCAGAGGCGAATTTCGAGTTCTTCATGAGCCAGAGAAGCAAGCGGCTGGAATGTCTCGGAAGGTTTCTTCTCGGGTTTGCCGTTTCATTGGAGCTGACGCCAGAAGGGCTCCCGCTACTTGATGCTTGGTTACTGCGATATGGTGGCTACCTCATACCGCCGGGTGGTGACGCCATTGACGCGCTCGAACGATATGATCCGCCCTGGACCAGTGCCTTCGCTGGCATGAATATCGTACATGACGTGAGCGTTTTCGCCGGCGAATATATCATCAGGCATAATCCCAATGCGCGATGGGGATTATTCGTCGGCGACGGCATACGCGGCGCGCGCGACATGATGGGATATTACCATCCCTGCCTGTTTAGGATTCATCCCCATCATCGCGGATATAGCGATACCTATCCGCTTTACATCGCCGACGAAATATTCATGTGCTGCGAAGGCAGCAGACGGCGCCTTGAAGGCAGATGGTTGCCCTGCAGCAGGCCGGAGGACTTTTTCCGGCAATGGGGCGACGACAATGAGTTCGTCCGGCGGGTGAGCTATTGGGCGGATCCCGACGCGGAGCCGCCCACGCCCTACTCGCAATTGGTGTTGAGGGAATAGTGGGGATCGTGACTCCAGATTCCGCGACTCCAGACTTGTAGAAAA
The DNA here is from genome assembly GCF_027571405.1 of Methylocystis parvus OBBP. Classification (GTDB taxonomy): domain Bacteria; phylum Pseudomonadota; class Alphaproteobacteria; order Rhizobiales; family Beijerinckiaceae; genus Methylocystis; species Methylocystis parva. The sequence goes on along the minus strand of NZ_CP092968.1, from coordinate 2,299,841 downwards.
CGGATTGACGACACAAAGAAAAAGGAAGCGCCATGTCTATTTTCGACAACGACATTCTGTCCCGGCTCGGCGTGCGCGTCGCCTTCGCCCCTCCGGAGCGGCGCGCCGATTTGAGCGCCAGAGGCGCGCAAGGAATCGGCGATCTTTTCGGGGCGCTGGGATATGGAACGCTACAGGCAAATCCGTTGCTGACGGTCCAATGGTATCAATTCGACAGTCAATATGCGAAGAAATCGGGGTTTTCCGATTCTTTGCGAACTACAATTGGAAAGGCTGGTATCACGCTTTCGCTCGATAACAAACTAGCACCTTACGATCGAAATCTGAGCGCCTATGAAGTGGGCCGTCTCGGCGAAAAGGCGGTGGAAGAACTGTACAAAGGGCGGGGCCTGCAAACGTGGTCGGAGACCACCGGCGCACGGCAGGCGGATGTTGTCGGATATAGATGGGGAATTCTGGGCGGCGAGAAATTCCAGGGCGAAAGCAAGGTCGGCTATCGATCTTTGACAGGCTGGCGGCCTGGCAAGACCGGCTATCAATTGGCGCAAGACTGGGCTGCGCTGAACCGCAACAATCTGTTCCGCAGCCTTGGCAAAGCGGCGGGAGCTTTCGGAGCGGGCGTGGACATCGCCGTGACGGGCGTTGAGATCGCTCAGCAGCTTTCGCGGGGCGACAATGCCGGCGCCGCGAGATCGGGCGCGCAATTTGGCGGCCGCTGGGGCGGTGCGATTGGCGGGGCGCTCGCCGGCGGCGCGCTTGGGGGGCCGGTCGGCGCTTTTCTGGGTGGCGTCGGGGGCGGATTTCTGGGCGACGCAGGCATGGGCGCGCTTGCCGACACGCTCTTCTCAACGCTGCAAATGGGGGATCTCCCCTTCTTCGCGCGCGATCCCGCTTTTCTCGATCCGGGCGGCTTTCCCAGCGCGCCGAATTCATGGGGCGACGCGTCTAATGGCGTCTTTTCCATTTCCTTCAACTATGGCGACTACCCTGCGGCCGAGCGGCTGGGGCCGATCTACGGCATTCAATACCAAACCCCCGCCTTCACGCCGTCGCAGTATCATCCCGGCAAAGATGCCGACGGCTCGACCCGTCTGCCCACCATCGACGTCGCCGGAAAGGCTCAAGCCGTCCAGGTTGAAAATCCCGCTCCAAAGGTGGAGGAGGGTTTCCATGTCGAGAAAGGAAAGGACGGATATTTCTACAAGGTGGACGACGGCTCGCACCTCGAAAAGGGAGGCGACGGACAGTATCGTAGCGTGACGGATGGAGACAGCCTATCAAGTTCTCGGATGACTTTCGAGGCATTTGGCGCGTTTGACAACTTCTTCTCCGACTTTGGCGATTTTCTTTCCGGCTTCGGCGATTTCGGTTTTGGCGGCTTTGGCGACTTCGGCGTCAGCTTCGACCAGATTTGGTTCCAGGATTTGTTTTCGGATTGGGAAAATGATTGGTGGGACAGTCGAAATCCCGGAAATTGGTTCGAGCTCTGGCAAGGCCCGGTCATCCTCGACCTTGACGGCGACGGGATCGAGATCGACCCGCTGACCTCGTCCAACATTTATTTCGACATGGCCGGCGACGGCTATCAGCATCGCACCGCCTGGGCGGGGGCAGGCGACGCGGTGCTCGCCTTCGACGCCAATAATGACGGCCTCATCAACCAGAAGAACGAGATCGTCTTCACCGAATGGGACCCGACGGCCGCCTCCGACATGCAGGCGCTGCTCGACGTCTTCGACACCAACCACAACGGCAAGCTCGACTCAGGCGACGCCAAGTTCTCGCAGTTCAAGCTGGTCCTCACCAACGCCAACGGGACGCAGACCGTCCAGACGCTGGCGCAGGCGGGCGTCGCCTCGATCGATCTGAAAGCGGACAATTCCAGCCAGACCTTCGTCGACGGCTCGACGATCGACGGCCAGACCAGCTTCACCCGCACCAACGGGACGACGGGAACGGCGGCGTCGGTCTCGCTCGTCTATGAGGCCGGCGGCCATGCGCTGCGCACGACGACGTCCACGGACGGCGCCGGCGCGGTGACGGTCGACAATAAGGCCTATAATCCCGACGGCTCGCTGGCGAGCGAGACGATCTCGGCGACCTCGGCGGACGGCAAGTCGCGCACGCTGTCGCAGGACGCGAATGGCGACGGGGTGATCGACCTCATCCAGACGGAGACGACGGTCGCCAATCCCGACGGCTCGAAGACGACGACGCTGACCGACAAGACCGCGGGCGGCGTCAATCTCGACAGGATCGTCACCACGGTCAGCGCCGATGGCAAGACGACGACCATCCAGCGCGACATGGACGCGAGCGGAAACTTCGAGCAGACGGAGACGCTGGTCACGGCGACGGACGGCTCGAAGACCGATACGATCTCGAATTTCGCCGACAATGGAGCGCTGATCACGAAGATCAGCCATGCGACGAGCGCGATTGGCCTGACGCGGACCGACCGCTTCGACGACAATGGCGACGCCGTATGGGACACGACCGCCGTCGACGCGACAGCGGTCAATGGCGACGGAAGCCGCACGGAAACGGTCACCGTGACCAACGCCAATGGGTCGCTGCGGAGCTGGACGCAATCCTTGCCGCGCAATGATAATGTTCACAGGAAAATTGCTGCGTGAATACTTATGGCTAGAGTAGGTGTGGGGTTTATCTCAAGAAACAAGGTTGACTGTAGATGCAGCGTTCTTACAATGCAGTTTCGGTGGATTGGCCCGAGGAGTGGAACATGAGGTCTAGTGCTGAAATGCGTATATACATATAGAAGTGCCGTTGAGTAGGTGGCAGCTGCTGCTGTGGTACGATCATCGATTTCTAGTTTGCGGGCGCTAGAGTGCAAGACGAATTTGCTCAGTTAAAATTTTTCGAGGGCACGATGGTGTTATTCATAATTCTTATTCCGATGTTGTCGATGACAGGAATGTTTGACTTATTTTGTATCGGTATTTTGGATATGATTCCATTGTTTTCTAGGTCAATTCATATTGGCGTATTGGATTATCGGCAACTTTGCTCGTATGAGGCGCTCATCTCAGTCTATGCAATAATTTCAATTTCGGGATTCTGGTCGTATAGGCGCGAATTAGCTTTAAGAATTAAGCTCGATAGAGTAAAAAGGGGGCTTGAAGGAAGCGGCGTGAGGGAAGCGGTCGTGCCGTTGATTTGGATATTTATTGGTATCTCCTCAATATTTACTATGATAAATATTGGCGTTATGGTTTTATCTCCAAGCATGCCGGTTGATGTAAATTTTGAACTTAAAACATGCATCCTTACGATGTTTGGCTTAAACGCTCAGTTGATGGCCTTGTCCATTATAATTTCGCTTCTTCCGATCTGGGCAGGCGATTCTAACGTGGGAATCACTAAATAACTCGTTGGGGGATGGGAATGGTTGAGGTAAGATACGCTCCGTATTCACCGTCTTTTGGTTCATTCACTCTTGATTATCTATCAAATTCTTATAGTCCTCCTAGGACATTTCCCGATGGAATGGGATACGACCACGACCGACGTTTCAACCTTGAACGCCGATGGCGGCGCGACGCGAACCGTCTCCGACGTCAACGCCAACGGCTCCCTGCGCGACAAGACCGTCACGACGGTAAGCGGGGATCGGCGCCTGACGATGATCGCGCGCGACGTCGACGGCAACGGCGCGAACGATCAGACGGAGGCCGTTCAGATTCAGGCGGACGGCGCCACGGTCGATACGGTGTCGAACCTTCAGACGGATGGTTCGGTGAAGAGCAAACGTATGTCGACGGTGAGCGGCGACGGGCTTTCCAGCCAGACCGACTTCAGCGAATTGACGACGCACTATAATTTTGTATGGGTCGGCTATTGGTTGCCGGTTCCCTATCAATCGCTCGACGTCATCAAGGCGGTGACGGATGTCATCACACTGAACGCCGACGGCGGACGGGTCGACACCTTCACGCAGTATATGGGCCCAGTCTCTGGGACAATCTCCGAACGGATCGTCACGACGACGAGCGATGACGGGCTGTCGGTCTCGAAGCAATGGACAGCATCGAACGGCGCCGCTGCGATCAACCAGACGTCGAGCGACGTCACGACCTATAATGCGGACGGATCGACGACACGCGTCGTGACCGACCAATTGCCTGGCGGCGGCTCCGGGGTCGGATCTGGGGGATCTGGTCTGCTCGACAAGGCGGTCATCGATGTCAGCGCGTCGACGCTCAAGACGACCTACCAGCTCGATGTGAACGGAGACGGGACTTTCGACCGGACCGGGATTTCGACGGTTGGCGTCGACGGCGCCAGCGCGGGGACGATCACGATCAAGAATCTCGACGGCTCCTTGCGTCAAAAAGAGGCCGCCGCGACCAGTCTGGACGGCCTGCGCCAAAATCTGACGCGCGACTCGAATGGCGACGGCGCCTATGATCATTTCGAGAGCGGCCGTCAGGAGGCGAGCGGCGCGACGAGCCGAGTCGTTTGGGAAACCAAAAGCAGCGGCGCGCTTGGTGACAGAATTGTCACGCTCGCAAGCGCCAATGGGCTGGCGACGACCGAAGCGCTCGATACGAATGGTGATGGTGTCGTGGATTGGTCCCAGTTGAGCGTCGAGAAGATCAACGCCAACGGCAGCCGGACCACCACGCTTTCAGACCTGAACGCCAACGGCACGCTTCGGGACCGGATCGTCACCACCTTCAGCGCGAACGGCCTGTCGAAGACCTCTCAGATCAATCTGAACGGCTTGGGCAACGCCATTGAGACGGAGACGGATGTCACGACGCTGAACGCCGATGGCAGCCTGACGCGCACGGTCACCGACCTCTATGCCGACAGTTCCTTGAAGGGAAAATCCGTTTTCACTGCGAGCGCCAACGGCAAGTCGGCGACGACGACGATCGATATCGACGGCGACGCGGTCACCGACAAGACCATATCCGTCAACGAAGACGCCGACGGGATCAAGGTCAGCACGGTGACCTTCAAGGACGGCGCGACAGCGACGACGACTACGAGCTTCGACGGCCTGACCACGACGATGACTACTTCCGCCGGCGTCACGCAGAGGCGGGCGGAACTCGGCGACGGCACGGGAAGCTATAGCTGGAATTCGACAGACTCACACGGCAACTCTCTCGCTTCCTCATCGCATACGATCGACGAAAACAAGATCGACGCCTATGTTTATTCCAGCCAGAATAGCTCTGGAACGATCCGAATCGAGACGGACGCTCTACAGCAATATCTGTCGAAGGCGGAGCGGCTCTATGACGCCGCCTTCGATCGCGATATGTTCGTCGACGAAAGAGAGCTGATCGGCAAATATATCAATTCATCGACAAATGCGTTCGACGCCAATCAATTGGCGAATGATCTGATGAACGCAACGGAGTTTTCGACGCGCTATGGCGCATTGAGCAATTTGCAATTCGTCGAACGCGTCTACGCAAACGCGCTCGGCCGCGCGGCCTCCGCGTCGGAAGCGGCAAGTTACGTGAAGCAGCTCAATGCAGGGACGCTTACACGCGCGGATTTGCTGAACGCGATCTCGGAGAACGCGGAGCACATTGCCGACGGAAATGCGCACGCTGCGACAAATAATTCCGTTCAATCGGCGGCGTCTTTCGCGCTCGACCATACCGTCGACAAGCAGCAGGCCGAAGACATGGTCACGCGCTTGTATCAAACGGCCCTCGGCCGGGACCCGACGGCGACTGAGCTATCCAACGGTTATCAGGCGATCGTCGAGGGCAGCGGCACGGAGGCGGGGCTTGCGAACAATATCGTTTCGCCTCAATGGGTGTGGTGGCCCTATATCGCCAATCCCAGCCAATTCGATCAAACTTATGGATCCTTGTCGAATGCGGATTTTGTGACCCGCCTCTATCTAAATTCGATGGGCCGCAACCCGACGGCCGCCGAGAGCTCGGACTGGACCGCGATGTTGGATAATGGCGCCGTCACTCGCGGCGACATGATTTATGCGCTTGCCGAGAGCCTTGAGCATCTTGCTTATATGGGCTCTCAGGCCGGCCAGGCGGTGACGGCGTCCAATCAAACTCTGAATTATGGCGAGAACGCCATTGTGCGCATTAACGGCGGCGGCAATACGATCAATGCGTCGAGCGGCGATATATTGACGATCGGGGGAAATGGAGCCGGCGGGGTCAATAACATTGTGAATATATCGAACGGTTCGGCAAGCTTGCTCAGCAATTCGCGAATGGACGTCCTGGGTTCCCGGAACGTCGTGACGTCGGGTTTGGGCAGCGCCCTCGGGGTTAACGGAGACGACAATGTCCTCTCGGCCAACGGCGATGGCGTTTGGATTAACGGTGGATCCGGCAATATCGTCAGCGGGTCAGGAAATACGATCGCCGTGGCCGCCAACCTCAGCGTCGATGTCGTCGACGACGGCAATTCGATCAACGCCTAGTCTGGCGCGAAAGTCACGATCTCAACGAATGGGCAGGGCGGTTCGGGCGATATTGTGAACATATCCAATGGCGCGCTCGCCATGGCGGACGGCTCAAAGGCGACAGTCAATGGTTCCGGCAACGCCGTGACTCTCGAATTGGGGGGGAGTCTCACACTCTCGGGAAGTGGCAATGAGGTTGCATTTGGAGCCGGGAACGACGTCGTAACCGATTCCGGTTCGTCGGAAGTCTTCATTTTCCGGGCGAATTTTGGTCAGGATACGATCGCGGGCTTCGACAGCGGATCGAATGCAGGTCGACAGCGCGGTCTTCACAGACTGGGCGCATCTTATCGGCGCGGCGCAACAGGTCGGCGCGGACACGCTCATCACGGCGAGTCCGACGGACACAATTACCCTCAAGAATGTCGCTGTTTCAAACCTGAATCAGAACCAGTTCCAGTTTACCTGATTGGCGAGGAAAGCTCCGGGGCGATTGAGCGCCCCGGAGCGCGCCTCTTCTTTGTCATTGTCTCGCGCACCAAAACCGCTTGTCCAGAAGCGTACGCCCTTGGCGTCGAGTTCGCGGCCCTTCTTCTCCATTTCGGCCACAGCCGCGGCGACTTCCTGTGTGCGGTCCTGAAGTCGGGAGAGCTTTGCGCACGCGCTGGCGATTTCGGCGCGCTGCCATCCGATCATGGCGAAACCACAGATGACGGCGAGAATGACGGCCCCGAGCGCCGTCGCGCCGATGACAACGAGCGCGAAAAGCGCGCTTGCGCGGGCGCGGTCGTCTCCCTGGCCGCGTCGCCGAGAATGAAGCGGCGTCCTTGAGCGCGGCGCAAACCTTTTCCGCGACGGCCGCCATGCCGCCGGAAAACGCTCGCGGCTCAAGCTGCGCGACCTGTTTTGTGAGAGCGCCGGTCTGCTCGGCGAGGCGCTGCTCCTGAACGCTCAGTCGAATTCCAGACTGAACGTCTCGGCGCGCGCTTCCGATCTCCTTTTTCCCCATTGGCGCGCGCCCGACCGGCGCCTCGAAAATTAATCCAATTGAAATTTTTCGTTCGCGTGCGCGGCGCGCGATGCTATCTTCCTTCAACACTTGGATCTTTATCCATATGCTATTCGATTGCCGGCGCGTCTTCTCCTCATCCGCGCGTCAGACAGTCCACTCTCCACAAGGAGCGTAGGACGCTTGGCCTCGTTCCTTACGCAATAGGGGGCTGACATGTTGGGAGATAACGAAAGCAAGACATCGAGCGACGCTCACGCGGCCGCGTCTCCCGCGCCTGTCTCCAGGGAGCACGAAGTCTGGAGCGGCGCGACCGCGCAGGCGGAGAAGCCCCAATTCGTGGACGATGCGCCCGGCGACGGTTGCGGCATGCTGGAGTCCATCCCCGGCTTCGCATCCTTCGATTTGATCGGAGCCGGCGACATTGCAGGGCCCGTCGACGGTCCTGTGCTCGACGCGGCGCCTTGGTCGTGGGTGCGACGCTTGCTGGTCACATATGAAGACGGAAGCAAGGCCTTTTATACGGGCTGGCTGGCGGCGCCCCGCCTCGTCGTGACGAGCGGGCGCTGCCTGTACGATCATTCCCGGGGCGCGGCGCGCGAGGTCGCGGTCGAAGTGGCGCCGGCCGGCAATGCAGCCGGACGAAGCTGGGTCAAATCGAGCGATTTCGTCACCGTGACGGGTTGGCGGGAAAACGCGAATCCGGAATGCGATTACGGCGCGATCACGCTCGCCGCCCCCGGCCTGGCGGGCCTCGGCAATTTCGGCCTCGCCTGGCTGCCTGGCGGCAGGCCTGTCGGAGAATGGCTCAATCTCTCCGGATACCCCGTCGAACGCTCGGATGAGATGCAATGGTTCGAGGGCGTGCGGATCATCGACGCCAGCGAACGGTTTCTCTTCCGGACGGGAGGGTTTCATACCGCGGGCGCCGGCAGCCCGTTATGGCTCTACCTGTTCCGCAATGGACAACGGGCGCAGCGCTATGTTTGCGGCATGGTCGGCTCCAACGCCGATCAGGGCAATGCTTTGCGCCTGCATCGCGATATTTACGATAATCTTCTCGACTGGACGAAGAAGGCGTCGTCCGCTCCGCAACCGGCTTCGTCTCCCGCCGCGCCGCCATCCGTATCGACGCCGCCTTTCGCTCAGCAACCGGCCGCGCCGCAGCCCGCCCCTCCGCCTGTCGTTCCGCCGGCCCCGCCGCCGCCCGCCGGGGATCATGTTCCGACAGGCGCCGGATAATCTGCTTCAGTTTCAAGGGGAGGTCGTGATGGACCAAAACGCGCTCGTGCTGCTGCTCACGGCCGCTCTGATGGGTGGAAAAGCGGCCCCTGTGCAAACAACACACACGCCGTCTGGCGACGGCTTTCTCGTCGAGCCCTTCGCGTTCTGCCGGACGGTCAGCGGCGCGAAGCCCCAGCTTTCCGACGTCAAACTGGACAATCCGTCGAAGCTGTCCGCCGAGGATCAGCAGACGCTGCGCAGTCTGGCGGGATTTATGCGCAAGCATCATTGCGGGGTGGTCATCGAGGGATATACGGACGAGAACGGATCCGCGAATCGAAAGAAGCGGGATTCCGAGACGCGCGCGAAGACAGTCGCGACCTATCTGACGACGACGCTTCCGGAGTCGGAGCGCGTCGCCGCGGAGCAGGTGAAGAGCGAGGGCAAGGGCGAGCTGACGGCGCCGGGCCTGACCAGAGAACAGAAGAAAATCGTGAAGATCGTCCTGTAGCGCTCCAGCGCACAGCGCGATCTTCGATCGACTCACATCGTTTTTGGACCGATATTCATGCCGCTGCGCTGATCGTTGACGCGTTGCTGGATGATGTTCGAGCTGAAGAAATGAACGGCGGCGCCGATCGCCAGCGCCGCAAGCGAACCGGTTGTGCCAGCCGGAAGCAGAGCGTTGACCCAGGGAAGGATCGCGTCGAAAAGCCCTCCTGCGGCGGTCTGCGCGGCGGGCTTCGCCGGCGCCGCTTTTTGCAGAATTTGCAGGAGCGTGTCGAGCGATTGATTGACGTTCGGGTCCGCGGCGATGCCGGGCACTGCGCGCAAGGCCTGCAGACTTTGCAGCAGCGTATCGACAGTCGAGGCCGTCGTCGACGTCGGCGCCGCGCCGCATACGGCGTTCGTCGCGTCGAGCGCGCATGCGCCGCTCTTGCCGAGGCCGCCCACGCCGAGCGCGCCGGTGATCCAGCCCAGAATGCGAACCCAGTCCGCGTTCTGGACGGTCTTGGAGCCAAGCTTCCGTAAATCGTCCGGCGTCAAGCTCACGCGCTGATCCGGCAGGGGGCGCGCCGTTCCGTTGACCAGCGCGGCCCAGGTGCTCGCATCGGCGACGCCGGTGACGGGAAGATTGTTGTCGAGCTGAAATATGGCGACGGCGCTGCGTGTGAGCTTGCCGAATTTGCCGTCGGTCCCGCCGGTATAATATTGCAGGCCGTTGAGAAGGTCCTGGAGGCGTTTGACCTCGTCGCCGCTGTCGCCCATCTTCAACGTCGGGAGTTCGCTCCCCGAGCCGGCGGCGAAGCCCTGTCGTGCGAGAAGTTGAGATAGAAGCGCGAGCAAATCGTCGGAAGCGACGGACGGCGTTTCACGCATGGTTCCGACCTCGTCAAATTTCGCAAGTATTGTCTGGGCGTCCACCCTGTTCAGGCTTTCCCATTCGGCGCGCAGACCGGCGACGTTGCGGCCGCGCCGCTTGACGAGCGCGACGCCCAGCCGGTCCTGAAGGTCCTGCGAGAACAACTCGGAGCCCGACAGCCCCAATTGCGTGCGAAGCCCTTTCAGGGTCGTCTGCACGAACTGGTAGCGCCCGAGCGCCGATGACGGCGAGCTTCTGCGCATGAAGCTCTGGAGATCGTCGATCTCGTCGAGCGTCTTGGTCACGAGGACCTGTTCGCGGCCGCCGGGCAGAAAACGCCCTTGCGCCAGAGATATGTTATAGCCGGCGGGGCCGGTGGTCCCGACTTCGTGCAAGGCGATGAAATCGAGAAACGGGCGGAAGCGTTCGACGTCGGGATCGTTGCTCATATCATGCCCCTCGGAAAATGAATGTGACCAGGCCTCGTCGACGATCCGCGCGTCGCCGGGGGCGCGGGGATTGTTCCAGCCGCGCTGCGCCGCTTCCCGCAGCCATGGAGGCGCGTTGGCGGAAGCCCCGCCCGCCCCCCAAACGAGTTGCGCGTGGTCCTGGGGCGAGTTTCCGAAGCCGACATGAAGCTTGGTGGGGCCCATATAGCCGACGCCGGCGCCTATGCCGTTCGCGCCATAGGAGGCGGCGGCGGTCACGAAACGGCTGACGACCTCCAGATCGTCGGAAATGGTGAAGTTCAGCGGGCGGCCATTCTTGATGAGTTCGAGATCGGCCGCGTTGCCGTCATCGTGTCGATGCGACCCTGTTCGGCGTCCGCCCGTTCCCGGCTGACCGCCTGACGTAATCCTGATGGTGTCGATCCTCGCATCTCCGGCCGCGGCCATCAGCACGCGCCTCAATTTTTCGTTGATCGGCCGGTCGCGGGTTTGACCACCCAGCCCGGACTCATCAATACGCGCCATAACGGCGTTCCCTTCCTGAAATAACAAAAAATTATTGTTGCGCGTGACCTTAGGCGCGTCAATCGAATAGTGGGCGAAAGGTTACTTACGCGCGGAAGGCGCCTGCGGGAGATGCACCGTAAAGGTGAAGCTTCCAAATTGCGGCAGGCTCCGGTTGCATCGGCGCCAGCGCTCGTCTAGCGGTCATTGCGAGCGCTCGCGATAGGCCTTAACCAGGAGAGGTCCGATGCTCGCAAGGGCCGAGCGAACTCACCATCGCAGGACGTCATGCGCAAGAATCTCGCCAACGCCATCGTCCGCGCAGCCTTTCTCTTTAGCTGTTCCGGAAGCGGTCTCGCCGCGGGATTGCGGTTGGAGGGCGGCGAGCGCTGGGTGGTCCTGACGTCGAAGCAGGATAAAGCGGAGGCGGTGGAAATCGCCAGGGACTATGGGCGCAGCATCAGCGGGGTGCGCGTCTTCAGATCGAACAACGGATGGTTCGCCGTCGTCCTCGGACCTCTCGCCGTCGGATCGATCGACAAAGCCAGAAACGTCCTGGAGCCGCGCCTCCGGCTGAACGCGGACGCCTATCTCTCGCGCGGGGAGCGTTATGCCGAAGCAGTCTTCGACGCGCCCCCGTCGCCCATTCTCGAAATGGTCGAATATAAAGGCGAGCGGCCGGCGAAAGCGTCCTATGAAGGTGTCGCCGTCATTCTCGACAGCCTATGCGACAAAGAGGGCAACCGGTCGCCGACGCTTCGCGGAGAGACGAATGGAGAGACCTTTTTTGCGCGCATCGACGAAAGCCCGGCGGTCGAGGGGCAAACCTTCTCTTCCCGCGCGCGTTTCATAAGGCTCGATCCGCATAGCCCGAAGCCGCAAGTGGCGTTCAGCTATTTCTGGGGCGGCGCGCATTGTTGCACGGTCACCAGAATCGCGACCGCCCTGGAATCCGGAAAGTGGCGGATCCTTGCGGGGGAAACGCTCGACGGCGACGGATATGAATATGAGGACGTAGACGGCGACGGGTCCGTCGAGCTTTTGAGCCGGGACAATTCTTTCCTCTACGCATTCGACTCTTACGCGTCTTCCTTCGCGCCGCCGAAAGCGCATCGCCTTTCCGGCGATCAGCTCAGGGACGTCACAGGGGAGGCCGGCATGCGTCCCTATCTCCAAAACCAGCTCGCACGCATGGAAGGATGGGCGCGTCAGACTCCCGAATTATGGGCGACAAACGGCTTTCTCGCCGGTTGGGTCGCCGCGAAGGCTCAGCTCGGCGCGTTCGATGACGCCTGGCGCCGGATGCTCAGAAGCTACGACCGCAAATCCGAATGGCCTCTGGAAAAATGCGCTCTGGCGGTCGAGCTGGACAAATGCCCTTCCGCGAAACGGCAAAAGATTTCCTTTCCCGAGGCGTTGCGAGACCATCTTGTGAAACGCGGCTATGTGCCGGCCACGGCCTCTCCCAAGGTCGAAGACCGTCGCGACTCGTCGCCCTCCAGATAGAGGGAAGTGCGCATAGTTGATGGGCGCTTCGCCAGGGAGAAGACCGCATGGCTCTTTCGCGCACGACAACGGCTTGCTTCACCACGCGGAGACGCGGTTCCTCTTCTACTTGATCGCCGCCATTCTGCAATTCGTGAAAAGCATGGCGGCGGCAGCTTGTTCGTCCTCGAAAAGATTTGCGCGCAAACGTCCAGCCTGTCCAATGCGGTCCCATTCACGTAGGAGCGTGAATTGGCCGAAAAAAGTGGGCTGCAACGCCATCTCATAGAAGCGCGCCATGTTCCTGGCCGGATCGATGCGTTTGAGATGAATGAGCGTCATCAGATCGCCACGCGTTCGATTTCATCGAGGTTCATCTCGTCCCAGCGGCGATCATAGAGTTGGGTGGCGCGCGTCGACGCGTGATTCGTGATGCTGGCGGCCTTTTCGAGCGTGCCGCGTTTCCTGAGATAGGCGGTGACGCGCGCAGCTCGAAAAGAGTGATTGCCGATCTTTGTCTTGATGTCGGCCGCTTCCGCGCGGCGACGGATCATCGCGTAGGCGTTCGCCTGGGGCAGGAGTATTGGTGAGCTGCGCCGCGCCCGATCGTGCGGAACTCAGCGGCTCCTTCGGATCGCTCGCCAACCCGCAACTGTCGATATAGGCGTGCGGAAGCCTCTATAGGCCGGTCGTCGCGCCAAGCTGCCGCACCCCGCGGGATGCGGGTCACGGGTTTCGATCGTGGTTTGGCGGAGTCATGGCCGTGCGCGCAGACGCTCCTTCGCGCCCGTTACACAGAGGTTAGGCGTCCGAGCCAGTCGATAGGTCCTTCAAGAGGTGCTTCGTCGCGGGCGTGACGATCGCCACGAAATAGGACTCGCGAAGCCGACGGCTATAGACCGAGTTTCGCAAATAGGCGCTGGCGCCGGCGTGGAGCATGAGCGCCTGCGTCGCCTCGAGCGCGAGGCGCGATCCCTCGAGCCTCGCGGAGAGAACGCGGCGCAAATAGTCGGCGTCGTTTTCGAACGGCGCGGCCGCGAGCGTCAGGATTTCGCCTTCAAGCTCGCCCAGCTTTTCCTCGAGCGCCCCCGGGCCGATCGGAAGATAGGCGTTGACCTCGCGCATACGCGTCGGCAACTCACGCATGAGCTGCGCGCAATTGCGCACGAGGCCCGCCGCCATGCCGGTCTGTAGCAGCAAAAATCCGGGCTTGATGCTTCGCGCGAAGCGCGGCAGCGCCTCGGACAGAAGCATACTGTCAGGAACAAAAGCGTTCTTGAAGCCGACCGCACGCGTCGCCGTGCCGTCAAGCGCGATGAATTTCGCGCCCTTGCGGCTCTCCACGCCGTCAAAGCCAAGACGGGCGATCGCTATGATCGCCTCGGAACCGGCGTCGAAACAAAAGGCGAAATAATGGCCCGTCTCCAGATTGGAGACCCAGGGCAAAACGCCGTCGACGCGATAGCCGCCGGTGACGCGCTCGCCCTTGAGCTTCATGGGCTCGATGCCGGAGAGCGCCTTCATCGGATTGGAAAGGCCTGTCCCGCCGAGGATGGCGCCGCTGGCGGCGTCGGCTTGCAGGCGAGCGCGCAGCCCGGCGTTCTCGGAATTCTGCAGATACCAGCCGAACGCGTCCTGGCACCAGGCGCAGAAGGCCGTGGAGAGGCAGACCTCGGCGACGGCGCTCATCGCTTGAATGGCGCGCCCGAGATCGATTGCGGCGCTTTCGCCGAAGCCCTCGTGATGCTGGGCGAAGGCGCCGACCGCGCCGAGTTGTTTCAGCACGTGGGACGGGTAGAGGCCTTCCGCGTCGATGCGCGCGGCGAGCGGCCGCAGTTCGCGCGCGACCACGCCGCGCACCCGGGCGAGAACATCCTTTTTTGGCGGCGCGGGCGCCAAGGGCGCGGCGGCGTCAGCGAGACTCATGCGTCACCCTTTTCGGCGCGCGCCACCGTGAGGGCGACGGGCTTGGCAATGGTGTTGGCGACAGGCGACCATTTCTGCGCATGGGCGATCAGCGCGTCGAGCGTCTCCTTCGGCGCGTCCGCGTCGAGCGTCACGTTGACCCGGACCGCGTCGAAGCCCACAGGCTTTGGCGAGATGTCGCCCGCTCCCCAGACCGAGGTGATGTTGATGTCGGCTTCGAGATCGAGCGCGAGCGAACGCACGGTGATGTTGTTGGCGACGGCGTTGGCGTGAATGCCGACCGCGAGACAGGAGCCGAGCGCGGCGAGCAGCGCCTCGGACGGATTGGGCGCGGTGTCGTCGCCGAGCAGCGCCGGCGGCTCGTCGACGATTTGCGGCGGCAGATTGCGGACGAAGTTAAGATGGCGGAACCGGCCTTCGGCCACAGTGCGGCACTTTACGGTCTTGATCGCCGCAGGATTTGCTTTGCCGGCGGCGATGAGGGCGTCGAGCCCGTCCTTGCTGATCGGCGCCAGGCAGGAGGTCAGGACCGGGGCGTCATTGCTCATGTCGAAGAATATCCTTTGAAGTTAGTCTTGATGGGTCCAGGAGACGCGCGCGATCGCCGCGACGATCAGCGCGTCGAGGAAGAAGCCGATGAGGCCGATAAGAACGACAGTCGCGGCGAGGCGGTCGTAGTCCAGCGTGTCGCGCGCGTCGTTGATCGCATAGCCAAGCCCGCTGGTGACCCCGAGATATTCGGCCGGCGCCAGAACGATCCAGGCGACGCCGAGCGCGAGGCGCAGGCCGGTCAGAACATCCTGCGCGGCGGCCGGAACGACGACGGCGGTGAGGATCTGCAAGCGTCCCGCGCCGAGATTTTGCGCGAGACGAAACCAGTCCGGGTCGAGCTTGCGCAACCCGTGCGCGGTCGAGAAAATGATCGGCCATATGGAGGCGGCGAAGATCAGGAAGACGATCGCCGCGTTCCATGTCGGAAAGGCGAGAATGGCGATCGGCATCCAGGCGAGCGGGCTCACCATGCGCAACAGCTGGAACGGCAGATGCGTCGCCTTGCGAAACAGCGCGCTGCGCCCGACAAGGACGCCGATCGGCGCGCCCAAGGCAAAGGCGATGGCGAGCCCGCCGGCGATGCGCGCGAGGCTGGGGCCGGCGGCGGCGAACGCCGAGCCGTCGACGAGCATCTCGTAAAGACGGCGCAGGGCGGGCGCCGGCGCGAGGGCGGCGAAGGCGGCGGTCGCCGGATTGCGGGCGATCAGCCAGCCGCCGAGCGCCCACAGGCCGAGGAGGGCGGCGAGGCCGCTCAAATCAACGAGCGCGCTCGCCACGCGTCCGCCCAGCGCCGGCAGGCGGCTTGCGGCCCGACGGCGGCGGAACGGGGAGGTCATCGCTGCGCTGCTCATAGCGCGATTATCTCCTGGCGGCTGAAGGGATCGCCGCTCGCCACGCTCCTGTCGCGTCGCCAATCGGGGTAGCGCGCCAACGCCTGTTTCACGAACGCGTAATCGACGAGGTCTTTCGTCACGAAATCCGGATCGAGCTTGTCGAGAAAGACGCGGTCGCCTTCGATCTTCGTATCCTTGAGCTGCTGCACGATGAGGCGCGTCGCCGACGGATAGGGCCAAGGCTGGAAATCGATGCGCCCATTACCCCAATCGGCATGCCGGATGATGTCCTTATAGGCTGGCTCCTGCGCATAGCCGGTGATGGCGCGCGTAACGACTTTCGCCGGCGCCGGCAGATAGCCCAGGCCGTCGCGCGAGAGCAGTTTCGCAACCTCCTCCTTGTTCTGCGAGGCGTAGACTTCCGCGCGCACAATGGCGTTGACGACCTTCTGCGTCCATTCGGGCCGCTTCTCGATCAGCGGCTGCAGAATCGAGACGACGCAGCAGGGATGATTCTTCCAGATGTCGCCGGTAAAACGCAGCACGCGCGCCGAGGCGTTCAGTTCGCCAAGCGCATTGAACGGCTCCGCGACGATGTAACCGTCGATCTTCCTGGCGGCGAGCGCCGGCGGCATGTCCGGCGGCTGAAGGATTTGCAGATTGACTTCCTTGGGGCCGAGCGTCGCGTCCTGCGGCTTGATGACGGGCGTAAGGCCGCTTTTACGCAGCGCATATTGAAGCACGATATTGTGCGTCGAATACCAGAAGGGCACGGCGAGCTGCTTGCCGGCGAGATCGGCAAAGCTTTTCACGCCGCCGTCGCCCTGCACGACGAGCGCCGAGCCATTCGTGTGCGCCCAGGCGACGACCTTCACCGGCACATGGCCGCCATAACGCAGCCAGAGCGCGGTCGGCTTCAAAAGATGCACGACGTTAAAGCGGCCGGCGGCGAAGCCCTCGATCAGCGGCGCCCAGCCGCGAATGAGTTCGGGCTTGGCGACCTTCAACCCTTCCTCCTCGAAATAGCCCTTGGCGTGGGCGAGGAGCAGCGGCGTTGCGTCGGTGATCGGCAGATAGCCGATACGTAGCGTGTCGACGTCATTTTCCATGGCGCGCGCAGCGTCCGGCAGGGCCGAGAGCAGCGCCGCGAGGCCGCCCATGGCGAGCCGATCGAGGACGTGGCGGCGCGATACGCCCCCGCCAGGCGCATAGTGAAGATCATATTGATCGCAGTCCTTGCACATTGGTCTTCAGCTTTCGTCAGGCGTCTATAGCGATGGAGCAGGGCTCGGGTTCGAGAGCGTCGAGAAGGCGCGCGCGCAACGTTGCGCGGGTCTCGCCGTCCATCTCACTCGGAATGTCATGTTCGGCGATGATGCGTCCTGGCTCCGCCGCCATCACGACGACGCGCGAGGCGAGATCGAGCGCGTCGTCGACGTCATGGGTGACGAGCGTCATCGCGAAACCGAATGTTTGCTGCGTCTCGCGCAACTGGCGACGCAGCTCGCCGCGCGTCAACGGATCAAGCGCGGAGAAGGGCTCATCGAGAAGAAGAATGTCAGGATCGACCGCGAGCGAACGCGCGAGCGCCACGCGCTGCTGCTGCCCGCCGGAGAGTTCGCGCACATTGGCGCGCGCGCGTCCGGCGAGGCCGGTCCGCGCGAGCAGCTCCTCGACGCGGCCCGGCGTCTCCTGCTTGCGTCCGTCGAAACGTAGCGCCAGAGCGACGTTGCCGGCGACGTCAAGCCAAGGAAAAAGCAGCGGGCGCTGAAACATCAGCGTGCGGCGAATTGGCTTCCTGGCGTCGCGCCGATTGGCGAAATGGATGTCGCCTCCCGTCGGCTGGACGAGACCGGCCATGATCTGCAACAGCGTCGATTTTCCGCAGCCGCTGCGGCCGATGACGGCGACGCATTCTCCGGGCGCGACGCGCAGGCTGACGTCGGCGAGCGCCGGAGCGGCATGATGGGCGTAGCGATGCGTGACGCGTCGCAGCGCGATGAGCGGAGCAGGGATAAGCACGGCGGCGGCTTCCTTTCGTATATAGACTACAAATATAATCGAATTTATCAATATGCTGGTGTTTCGCCGCCATTCGTGCTGCAATGCCTTGAAATTGATAGTCAAGTACCGCATCGAGCGGGCGCTCTTAGAACGAATGGTCTAGAAAAAATGGAAAATCGCCTGTCCGCAAAGCGAAAAAGCCGCCTGTCGCCGACGGCCGTCAACCGCATGGGCCGCGCCCGCACGGGTCAGAAAGACGCGCCGCCGAAAGGGCCCAAAGCCAATGCGCGTCTCCTCGAAGCGGCGATCGGCCTTTGTTGCCGCAAAGGCGTCGCCGCGACGAGCGTCGATGAAATCATTGAGGAGTCGGGCGTCGCGCGGATGACGCTTTACAATCGCTATGGCTCCAAGGATGCGCTCATCCACGCGGCGCTTGCGCATGAAGCGAGCGTCTGGCGCGCCTGGTTCTTCACAAGGCTTGCAGAGACCCCGGGAACGCCGCGCGAAAAGCTGCTCGCTTTGTTCGACATCATGGACGAATGGTTCAGACGCGATGATTATCTCGGCTGCGCGCTGATGAATGCGGCGATGGAGGGCCGCAACACGGATGAGAAGCTCGCCGAGATCATCCGCGCGCATAAGAGCCATGTGATTGAGCAGTTGCGCGCGCTCGTCCATGCGGCGGGGGTTAATGACGTTGAATTGCTCACGCAACAGCTCGACCTGCTGATGGACGGCGCAATCGTCAAGGCCGCCATCAAGAAGACCCCGGCGCCGGCGCTGGAGGCGCGCAAAATCGCTGAAGCATTGTTGCCAAGCGCCTCGCGCGGCGGCCCGCGAGTCACGGCCGTGACGCTGTAGAGCGACTCTTGCCTCTCACTATTCCGGACTGCGCTCGCACAGTGTTGCGCCGACGCCACGCCATGGGCGCGTCCCGCCGAAAGTGAGAACTATTATTATACTGAAAAGTATAAGCTCCATCGCCTCTGATCGCACAACTATATGTTAAACTGTGTTTTTCTTTATTTCTGACATCATATTTTAGAGTAGTTGATTAAACTTATCGAGTAGAACAAGAATGTAAATGTCAGCTTTGGGCGCTTTGTCCGCAGCAGGTTGAGGCGGATGCGACGGAAAGCGCCGCAACTTCTCATCGACGATCAGAGGTTCTTGAACATGACTCTGCATGCAGGAGAGACGGCCAGGCGTGGCCGGCTATTGAGGTCGCTATTGCTCGCCGGCTGCGCCCTATCGCTTGGCGCCGCCTTGCCTGCCTCGGCCGCTGCGAAGCGCGCGGCCGTCGTCAAGGCTCCGCCGCAACTTGCGCCGCCAGACGTCGCGCCGCAAATTGTCGCGACCCAGTCGCGGCCGCCGGCGCCCATGGGCGTGTTCGGCGCTGACATGCCCGCCAAGGGCAAATTAGTGCTGGCGATCGCGCCGATCTGGGCCAATCTGTCGGGACAGCGGATCGGCGCGCAGGGCGTCAGTTCCGAATTCATCGTCTCGACCATTCCCTGGTGGGTCGATCCAACCAAGAAGCTGCGGCTCGTGCCGCAAAACATCGCCGTCGCTTCGCAGACGGGCGTGGTCTCCTATGGTCTTTCGGACGACCTTTCTGTCGTCGTCACGGCGTCGATCGTCGAAAAACGGCTCGAGGCGCTCACCTTCAAGGGGCAATCCGGCGTCACGCCATTGGGCAGAAGTTACCCGGGAACGTTCGGCCTCGCCGATTTCACCACAAGTGCGATCTACAGGATTTACCAGGACCCCGTGCACAGGGTTCAGGTGAATCTCGGTTTCGCCTATCCGTTCAGCTACAACGCGGCCCGCTTCGATCTGCTGCAGCCGGACGGAACGATCTCCAACCTTCGCGCCTTCTACGGCATGCAGCCCGGCAGCGGCACCTTCGATATTCTTCCTGGGATCGTCTATGCTGGAAACGCTGGCCAATGGTCCTGGGGACTCTCCTACCGCGCGCGGTTGCCGCTCGCCAAGAATCCGGAGAACTGGCGCTTCGGCGATCTGCATGAGTTCAACGGCTGGGCGGGTTATACCCTGATCCCCGGCGTGACGACGACCTTTCGCGTCAGCGGCGTGACGCAGGGGCAGATCTCCGGCTTCGATCCGCAAATCCTCGGCCGCGCCGTGCCGACCAACCCCGCCTTCTACGGCGGCCAGCGCGTGGAGCTCTTTGGCGGCGGCGTCGTCAGCGGCAAGTTTATCGGGCTCGATGCGGCGTCGATCGCCTTCGAGGCCGGGCTGCCCGTCTATCAGAATCTCAACGGCCCGCAGATCGCCAAGAATTGGCAGGCGGGCTTCTCATTGAGGCTGAAGATCTGACGATGAAGCAAATCCGGGCTCGGCTGGAAACATCGATCTAGGCGATTCCATCATCGATGGAGTTTTCGCTTGTCAGGCCAATTCCGGGCTTGCGCGGCTCAGGCTGGCGCCGTCTGTCGCATGCAATCTCCAGAAGGACAGGGAAGAGACGATGGTGAGCAAGCCGAGCGACAGGTAAGCGCCATGAAGGGCGTTGATGACGGCGTGGGGATTGGACTGCGACGCCCCGCCGAGGAACCAAGCGGCGACCAGCGACCCGATGGCGAGGCCGAAGCTCATCGATATTTGCTGGAATGAGCTTGCGATCGTGGCCGCCATGCTCGACTCCTGGGGCTCGACATCGGCATAAGCCATGCTGTTCATGCTGGTGAATTGGAGCGAGTTGAAGAAGCCCAGCGCGAAGCCGATGGCGACGACGGCGGCGAGCGGCGTCTGCTCGGTGACCAGGGCGTAGAGGCAGGTCGTGACGCCGATCATCACCGTGTTGACGATGAGCACGGCGCGGTAGCCGAAGCGGGCGAGAATGGGTCTCGACGCCATCTTCATACCCATGGCGGCGGCTGCGGTCGGCATCATGAGGAGTCCCGATTTCCACGCGGGAAGTCCGAGACCGACCTGCAACAGCAGCGGCGTCAGGAATGGCAAGCCGCCGACGCCTAGCCTTGTGACGAAGCCGCCGGTGACGGAAACTTCGAACGTCCGCTTCTTGAACAGAGCGAGATCGAGCAGCGGGTAAGGCGCTCTCAGAGCATGCCGCCAATAGGCAAGAAGCAACGCGATTGCGACGATGAAGAGGACAGCGCCTGTAACAAGTTCGATCTGATGCTCGCCGAAGATCTCCAGAAGCCAGGAGAGAAGCGCCGTGCCCGAACCGAAAAGTAAGAGGCCGCGCCAGTCGAAGGGGCGGCGCGCATCCTCACGGTAATTGGGCATGTGGCGATGGATCAGCCATTGCGCGACGATCCCGATGGGGACGTTGACGAAGAAGATCTCGCGCCATGACAGCCAATGCACGATCAGACCGCCGACCGTCGGCCCGAGAAGCGGGCCGATAAGGGCCGGGATGATGACGAAATTCATCGCGGTCATCAGTTCGCTCTTCTCGAACGTCCGCACGATGGTCAATCTGCCGACGGGCATCATCAGCGCCGCGCCGGCGCCCTGAAGGATGCGGGCCACGACCATCTGCCCGGCGCTCTGGGACAATCCGCACAGCGCGGACGCGATCGTGAAGACCGCGATAGCGACGGCGAAGACCCTTCTTGTCCCGAAGCGATCCGCGATCCATCCGCTGACCGGGATGCCGACGGCAAGGCTCAACACATAGCTCGCCGCGACGGCCTTCAGGCTCAGAGGCGTCACCTGCAAGCTCTCCGCCATCGCAGGAACCGCAGTGTTCACGATGGTCGCGTCGAGTTGCTCCATGAACAGCGCCGTGGCGACTACCCAGGGCAAGAAGCGTTTGACCGTCGACTCCTCCATCAAATGACTCCTGCCGTTCAGTTGCGTTTGCTCGCGAATTTCCCGGGGCCGACGACCGAGAGATAGTGGAAGAAGAAGCTGTAGGCGACGGCCGAGTTCGCCCATTACGCGCCGGTGGAGAATCTTGAACGAATCGACGTCGATCTCATGCGGTCGGCGCGCGTGAAGATCGACATGGCGCCTGAATGCTGACCGACTGGCCGGGCGATGGATGCTCAGACCGCGGCAGGGGCAATCCTGATCGATATCGTTCCCACATCCTCGCGTAGAGCGATTCCAGCGTCAAGGTGTAGGCTTTGGCGTCGAACAAGGGCGCTCAGGCGGGTTGCCTGCGAATGTTCGACGTAGATTTCCTGACCTCGTCGCATCCGTTGCGAGGCCAGTTCGAAATAATCATCTTGATCCTTAACCACCAGCTCAGAAAGGCCGACTGCATGGAGGAGCCTACCGGCGACGCGCGAAGGGAATGTCGCGCCCGGAGGGGTAATGACTAGAACTCTTGGATCGGACCTCTGCGACTATGTCATCACAGACGCTGACGTGGATAAAGACGTCATTTCCACCGACGTCAGGGTAGATAAACCCAAAGCCTTTTGGAAGTTGAACCATTTGACGGTTCCGCTAACCCGATAGCCTGCAGGTAGGCTATTTTTCTCGAATAGCAAGCTCAGGCCGAAAATGAGTCGTATGTCGGTTATTCAGCCGCGGGCCGGCGAGGAGCGATTTTGCTTATGTGAGCCATCACCTGTAGCCATGCTTGCATATATGAAATACAACTCACATCTCATTCTCGAGTAACTCAACCAGAAAGGCGCGCAAGCTACCATGAGCGATAAAACCACCGATAAACGTATCAAATATGGTTTTGGCGAATTCAATCTGGGCGACGCGTGGCGCTACTACAATGTTCCGTTGGCGCGCATCCGCAGCGCCGCCCAAATGTTCGGTCAGCGCCATGGCATGAAGTTTCGGGTCCGACAGAGCGCCAAAGCGGTGCTGGTGGAGCGGCTGTCGTAAAGACCTCCAAAGCTATAAGAGAAGCCCGGATCATGTGTCCGGGCTCTTCGTCGGCAGAGCCTATGATAGAGAAGCCGCCTGAGCTGGCGCGGCGAAAGGCTGCAGTGGCGCAAAGCGGAACAACGCGTGTTTTCAGGGCGGGGAAGGCCGCCCTCCATGTGCTATCCTGCTGTCATGACCCTTAAGATCTACATCGACGCCGACGCCTGCCCGGTGAAGGAGGAGACCTACAAAGTCGCCATCCGCTACGGACTGCAGACCTTCGTGATTTCCAACAGCTTCATGCAAATCCCAACATCGCCGCTGATTACGAGGGTGATTGTCGCGGCCGGCGCGGACGTCGCCGACGACTGGATCGCGGAACATGTCGTCGCCGGCGATGTGGTCGTGACCAGCGATATTCCCCTGGCTGCGCGCGTTCTGGCCAAAGAGGCGCATGCAATTGCGCCCTATGGGCGCGCCTTTACGGAGGATTCCATCGGTCTCGCCCTCGCGCAGCGCTCTCTCATGGAGCATATCCGCTCGACGGGCGAGGCGACCGGCGGCCCGCCGCCCTTTTCCTCGACGAACCGATCCCGTTTCCTTCAAGCCCTCGACCAGGCGATCGCCCGCGAAAGAAGGAAGCGTTCGTTGTCGGAGTCTCGGTGAGCGCATGGGCGACAATCGTCTTTTCTCCGCCGCGGCGGCCCGCAATCGCGGGCCCATCCTGGACGTCCTGCGCGCGGTTCTGCCGGAACGTGGACTCGTGCTGGAGATGGCGAGCGGCTCCGGCGAACATGTCGTGCATTTCGCGGCGGAGCTGACAAAGTTGACATTCGCGCCATCCGACCCCAGCTCGAAGGCCCGCGAGAGCGTCGTGGCGTGGATCGCGTCCGCCGGCGTCGGAAATGTGCGGGCGCCGCTCGCTCTGGATGCGGCGCGGGCGCCCTGGCCAATCGAGCGGGCGGACGCCGTCATCTGCATCAACATGGTTCATATTTCGCCATGGGCGGCGACGGTGGGCCTTTTCGACAACGCCGGAGCGATTCTGCCGGCCGGCGCGCCGCTCTATCTTTATGGTCCCTACAAGCGGGACGGCGCGCATACCGCGCAAAGCAACGCCGAATTCGACGCCGGCCTTCGCGCTCAAGATCCTTCCTGGGGCGTGCGTGATCTCGAAACAGTGGCCGATCTTGGCCGGCAAGCGGGTTTCGAAGGGCCCGAGATTATCGAAATGCCAGCGAATAATCTAAGCTTGATATTTCGACGCGCGCTCTGACGAGGGGGCGACGAGCGCGTTGACGACATGGCTGGAGGCGTGCGTGATTCCCTGGTCCCTGATCGACACGGCCCGAATACCTGGCGGCGAAGGCGCGCTGCGGCTCATGCGCCGGGGAGCCGAATTCTCGATCATGCTGGGCCAGAATGAATTGATGAATAGTCGTCTCAGCGGCTCCGAGGAGGCGCTCGCCACGCTCGCATGCGAGAGAATACATTCCCGCCAGGACCCGCGCATTCTCATCGGCGGGCTGGGGATGGGTTTTACTCTGCGCGCCGTGCTTGCGGTCGCCGACCCCAAGGCGCTTATCGTTGTCGCGGAGCTGGTTCCCGCAGTGGTCGCGTGGGCGCGCGGTCCGATGGCGGATTTGTATGGGACGAGTCTGACAGATCCGCGCGTCTCGATCCTGGAAGAGGATGTGGGCCAGATCATCCACTCGACGCGCGCGCCCTATGACGCCATCCTGCTCGACGTCGATAACGGCCCCGAAGGTTTGACGCGCGAAGCCAATGACGGCCTTTACGACATCGCGGGATTGAGGGCCGCTCGTGACGTCTTGCGACCCGGAGGCGTGCTGGCCGTCTGGTCGTCCGGCCCTGATCGCAGCTTCACGCAGCGACTCCACAGAGCCGGGTTCGGCGTCGAGGAGATCAAGCTGCGCGCCAATGGCAAGAGAGGCGGGGCCCGGCACGTCGTCTGGATCGCGACGCGCATCGATCGCGGAAAGCGCCCGCAGGCCGGATAGATTTGCCTTTCATGCGGTCGGCGTCGCCTCAAAGCTGTCGGCAAAAATTCCCTTTATTGATTGAGTTATGCATTTGCGATTGGTTTGGGTCGCACAGGCGTCGACACGCATCGTGCAGCCGTCATTTGCCGAGGGGCAAAGGCGAGCTTGAAGGTCGCGCCGCCTCCCGGCGTCTCCACGACCCAGAGCCGGCCACCCTGTTTCTCTATCAACTCCTTGGCGATGGCCAGCCCTAATCCGGTCCCGGGCGTGGCGTCGCTTTTGCGCCAGAACGGCTCGAAGATCATTTCGCGATCCTGTGGCGCGATTCCTTCGCCGTGGTCCACGACTTCGACAATGGCGTCCGAAGTGAGGCGAACGATGACGAGACCGTTGGACGGCTCGACCCGCATCGCATTTTCAATGAGATTGGTCACAACGCTCTCTACGGCCCACCGATAGGCGTAGACGAGAACGGGGTCGTCGGGCGCGTCGAATTCAATCTGGCGATCGTTTTGATAAGCGATTGGCATCAAGTCCGCGATGGTCGTCAAAATCGCGCTTCTGAGATCGAGCTCGGGCGGCGCTTTTCCGTCGCCGCGCTCTTCGAGCTGCGCGAGAACAAGAAGTTGCTCGAGGATCGTCTTGATCCGCGTGGCGTCGTGCTGCAATTCGACCTTGAGCGGGCCATCCGCCATCTTGTCCAGCCGCGCGCACAAAATCGCAATTGGCGTGCGGAGTTCGTGCGCCGAATTGGCGGTGAAGCGCCTCTGACGCGCGACCCCATCTCGTACCCGCTGGAAGGCTGCATTCACTTCTTCGACGAAAGGCAAAATTTCCGATGGCAGATCGGCGTTCGCCGCCTGCCAGTTCAGCGTGTCTATATTTATTTTTCTGATATTCGCGGCGGCTACGCGCAGGGGAGCCAGGCTGCCGCGCACCACGAAAAACCCGATGAGCGAGATGAGCGCGCAAAGCGGCGCATAAGCAAGGAGATTTTCGGCCACCACATAGGCGTTCAATTGGTAGAAGACGTCGTCCCAGTGAAAATTCGAGCCATATACGATTGTGCCGAGCTTTCCGTAACGGGTCAGCGTTGTGCGGACATATCCTCGCGCGTTGACATTGGCGTCGTCGGTCAAATGGAAAAGCGAACCGAATACTTCGACGTCTCCCATCAGCGGCTTGAAATGGGCCGCCAGCTCCTCGGACGATCCTGGCAGCAAGGCGCCGTCGTGCGGATCGAACACGGCGAAGCGGAAGTCCGGATTTCGTTGTTGATGCCGCCGCAGTCGCTCGGTCGACTCCACGTATAATTTTCCGTCCGATCCGCGCCGAAGCGCATCGACGACGATGTCTCTCGCGTGTTTCGTCGTCCAAACCTCAAGCGCCTGCCGATGATCGCGGCCCCAAAAAAATGCAAGAGGGATTTGCACGGTGACGGGGGTCGAAAAATAAGCGAGCAACGAACCGAGAATCCAATACAGGATCAGGCGGGATTTGAGAGAATGCAGCCACATCAAACGCGCGCCCGCGCGATCAAGTAACCCACGCTCCGCGTCGCATAAATCTCGACGCCCGCATCCGCCTCTCTGAGTTTCTGGCGGAGACGGGAAACCAGCATTTTCAGCGCGTCATTCTGCACCTGCTCGTCCAGACCGTAGATTTCATCGATAATGACAGAATAAGCGACGGCGCGTCCGGCGCGCCGCATCAGCGTCTCGAGTAGCAGCAGCTCGCGCTTGTGCAGGATCAGCGGACGGCCGCTTACGTGAGCTTCGTGCAAATTGAGATCGAAGGACAATGCGCCCAACAAAACCGGAGGAATCGGCGCGGCGCCAGGACGCCGCAGACTGGCGCGTATCCGGGCAAGAAGCTCATCAGGCGCAAATGGCTTGATCAGATAATCGTCGGCTCCGGCGTCGAGACCGTTGATGCGGTCGTCGAGAGAGCGCAGCGCCGTCACCATGAGCACGCGAATATTCGGCCGAAGCGCACGAATCTCGGGCAAAAAATCAAGACCGTCGCCATCCGGCAGCCGCCGATCCAGCAACAAAATCGGATAATCATAAGCATACAACGCCTCTCGCGCGTCGGCGATCACGCCGACGCGATCGACCAGATATCCTGATCGCTCGAGGCGGTCGGACATCAGTATGCTCATGTCAATTTGGTCTTCGACGACCAAAATTCTCATTGGAGGGATTTCCGCATCTCGCGCCAATACTCATCGAACGCGCCTCCGACCGTTAAGCTACCCATTACTGTTGCGCTTTTGCAACAAAAAACTTCCCTTCGTCTGGCGGCGGGGTGGAACCCATTCCGGTTGCGTTCGCGTTACCGTTGGATGCTAATCGACTCCTGAAAGTCACAAGAGGTTGAGCCTTGCTCCGCGCGGCCTGGATATTTTTGCTTCTGCTGACGCTCCAAAGCGCCGCTTTGTCGGCGGTGGGGCTGTCAACGGAGCATGGCGCTATCCCCGCCGGCGTCTCTGCGCCGATTGAGGCGAACTGCTCGTCGGGAAATGTCCCCGGCAAACCGCCGATCCCCGGCGATATTTGGCGGCATTGCTGCGACGCTTGTTTAGCCGATTCCGGCGATGGCCATGCGAAACAGAATATCGCGTTTTGTAGCGCCCTCATTCTGCCGCCGACCGCGCCGGCGACTCTGGGGAAAAGCTTCTCTCAAAGCGCGCCGTTGAGGATTTTTGAGCGACCGCGATCTCAATCGCCGAGATCGCCGCCTTTGGCCTCCTGATTCCAGGCGCAAGGCCCGCCTCTCGGGCCGGCTTTCCTTTTTCGAATCGTGTGCGGCCTGCCGGGTCGCTCCAGGAGCTATCCATGTCACGCTCAGGCCTTCTGCGCGATGTCTCCATCGCGTCGCTCGTTCTCGCTTTCGTTCCCGCCGTCGCTCATGCGCAGCAAACGCTGCCGCGCATTGAGGTGGGAGCCGCCCGGCGCGCCGCGCCTCGCGCATCCAGCCCTGCGCCAGCCCTCGCCGCCGCGCCGGCGGCCGCGCAAAACATAAGCGCCGCGCCCGGATTCCAGCCGTCGCGCGTCAGGCTGTCGATCTACCGCGATCCGCCCGGTCAGACGGTGACCACGGTCGATCACAAATTTCTCCGGCCGACGCCCATGTTCACTGTGCGGGAAATGCTGCAATACAGCCCCGGCGTTCAGATACAGGACGGCAATACCGCGCGCGAAGTCAATATTTCGATTCGCGGCTCAGGCTCCCGCTTCGGGGTAGGCTATCCGCTCGGCGTCCGCAACATCATGCTGTACGAGGATGGATTCCCGATCACCACAGCCGACGGAACGGGCCGCACCGACATTCTCGATCCGCACGCCTATGCCGGGGCAGATGTCTATCGCGGTCCCTCCTCGGCGCTGTTCGGGAACTACGCGACTGGCGGCGCGGTCAACTTCCGGACGTTTTCCGGCGCGGAGGTCGACGGAGTCGACACCGGGTCCGAATTCGGCAGTTTCAGCTACATCAACAATTATCTGCGGGCGGGCAAGAAGGTCGCGACCACGGAGTTCGGCGAGTTCGATGTCTCGATCTTTGCGTCGGACGCGCGCGGCGACGGTTATCTGGCGCGCAGCGCCTTTTCGGGCGACCAGGCGCGGCTCCTCGCAAGATGGTCGCCGACGCCCAGTGATCGCTTCATGCTGAAATATCTGTTCAACGACTCGTTTTCGACGTTCATGAACAGAAGCTCCCAAAACCAGTATTACTGGAACCCCTATGGAAAACAGTTTGGCTGCGCCATCGCCGTTCCCGCCAATCTGCCATTTTGCAACAATCTAAACGTGCCCGCCAATGGCATCTTCACGTCGGCCCTGGCGCCGCTCGTCAATCAAAGCGTCTGGCAACTTGGCTCACATCTTCATTCGCAGCAGATGATCGGCGGCTTCCGTTGGGAGCATGATTTCGACAACGCCACAACTTGGCGGAGCCAGGTCACCTATAACTATTTCGACTATATCAACGGCACCTGGCCGCCGCCGAAGGTCGGGCCCGCCGTGCTGGGCGGCCTCGGCGGACCGGTTGCGATCCGAGGCCCGTCTGTCGGCATCGACGCCAGCACCGATGTGACGAGCCGCGCCGCGATTTTCGGCTTCCCCGCCACGCATTATCTGGGCTTTTTCTACAACAATGTAAAAACCACGAATCCGCTTTTCAACCAGCTTCCCAACGTCTGGAATTATGGCGCGATCGGCGGGGCCGTCGGCAAGATCGACAGCTATACGTCCAATATCGGGCTGCGCGCGCGAGAGGAGATTGCGCTGACGCCGCAATTGACGGGCGTGGTGGGCTTCAGCTCGAACTGGAACCGCGTCTGGGGCGTCAACACCGTTTACAACTACAACGCCAATGGAAGCTGGAGACTGCCGCAGCAGGTCGGCGTCGACAATGATTACTGGAACACCTCGCCGGAAGCTTCGCTGACTTATCGTTACAGCCCGGAATGGCAAGTCCGCGCGCGCTATGCGGCGGGTTACGGCACGCCTTCCTTCCTCTTCCTGACGTCGACGCAGACCGGAGCCGGGAGCAATTCCAATCTTCAGGCGCAGACCAATATGGGCGTCGATCTCGGCGTCGACTGGACGCCGTCTCGTAACGTGATCGTGAGTCTGACGGGCTTCAACGAGTGGTTCCGCAACGAGATCCTGTCGCTGTCGAATGGCCTCGTCAGCTATCAGGCGAACGTTCCCGCTTCGATCCATCGCGGCCTGGAAGCCAATATCGATTGGCGGCCTTTCGACGGCTGGCGCTTCATTGCAGCCTATACGCTGAACGATCAGTTCTTCACGAACTACTGGGACAATCTCGGCGCCCTCAACGGCCGGTTCGTGACGTACAACCGCTCGGGCAACAAAATCCCCAATGTTTCCCCCCATACGCTCACTGCGCGCGTGGGATACGATCAGCCGACCGGCGATTTCGCG
Organism: Methylocystis parvus OBBP; assembly: GCF_027571405.1. Taxonomy (GTDB): domain Bacteria; phylum Pseudomonadota; class Alphaproteobacteria; order Rhizobiales; family Beijerinckiaceae; genus Methylocystis; species Methylocystis parva. The sequence continues at coordinate 2,270,301 of NZ_CP092968.1, read as the reverse complement.
GGCCTGGGGGCCTACGCTGAATATGTCTTCAAGGCAGGCTACACGATCGACAACGCCAATTTCACGTCGCTGCCCGGCTACGGGCTGGTCAATCTGAACGTTCACTACAATCGCGACATTTCCGACTTTTACTTCAAAAACATCGAAATGTATCTCAACCTCAACAATGTTTTCGACCGCACCTACATCGCCGGATCGTTCGTGATGGCGAATACGCTCGTCACCGGAACGGCGATCCAGACGCCGACGGTCCTACTCTCAACGGCGCAAGGCGCTGGCATTCTCGCCGGACAGCCGCGGTCGCTGGTCGGAGGCGTCAAGCTTAGGTTCTGACGCCAGAAATAGACGCATCGGGTTTCGCCGTGCGTCCGGCATTTATGCAGGTAGGAGTGGTCATGGGGATCGTCTTGTTTGTCGAAAACATGCATTGCAAAGGTTGCGCGCAGCATGTCGTGGAGGCCGCGCGCAGCGTCTTGCCGGACGCCGAGGTCTCGGTCGATCTTTCGGCGAAACAAGTGTCGATCGAACCCGCGCCCGCCAATCCGCGTCAGCTTCTCGGGGCCATCGTCGACGCCGGTTATGCGGCTCGAATCACGAGGCAGGAAATGGACGCCGACTTTATCGCCCGTCGATCCGCGGCTCGCGCGCGTCTCGACGCGATGAACCCGCATATGGGATCGAAGGGCGACCCAAACGATCCCAAAGGCGACCAATGGTTCACGAAGATCTATGAACTCGCGGGCGAGGACGCCGCTAATGTTCCCTGGGCGGCGCTTGCGCCGAATTCGTTGCTCGTGGATTGGCTCGCGCGACAGGATGTAAGGAAAAAGCGCGTTCTCGATGTCGGTTGCGGATTGGGCGACAATGCGGAGGCCTTCGCGGGTGCGGGCGCGCGCGTCTCGGCCTTCGACTATATCGACTGCGCCGTGGCGTGGGCGAAGCGGCGCTTTCCAGACAGCTCAGTCGATTACCGCTTGGCCGATCTTTTCGCGCCGCCGAAGGAGTGGATTGGCGCCTTCGACCTTGTGCACGAATGCTACACGCTACAGACGCTCCGCGAGGAAATGCTGCCGGCGGCCGCGCGTGCGCTCGCATCCATGGTTGCGCCCGGCGGGCGACTCCTCGTCATTTCCTCCGCGCGCGAGAGAGAAGAACCGCAGACAACGCCCTGGCGGCCGCTGACCCGCGACGAGATCGAAAGCCTCGCGGTGGACGGCCTTTCCCTGACGGCGTTCGACGACATTCCGCAACAAGGCTGCCTCTCGCGCCGTTGGCGCGCGGTTCTCTCTCGCTGAGCGACGCTATGATTCTCGGCAAGCGAATTCTCGGCAAGCGAAAAGCCTCACTGGCATATGGCGGCCGCGCAAAAAATGCACGTCGTCCGGGAAACGAAGACGACGTAAAGCGGAATATTTGGAGAGAACAGCGATTGCGCCACCAATCCATCTGGAAAGCCAAGCGCGCGCTTTTTCTCTGCGCCGCGTCGCTCATTCTCTTTTCGATGGCGATTTCCTGCCTTATCGCGCCATTTGAGCGCGTGGCCGCGGCCGAGAACGTAAAACACGGCTTGGCCCTCTACGGCGATCCTGCGCTTCCCGCGAATTTCGACCATTTTCCCTACGCAAATCCGAGCGCGCCGAAAGGCGGCAAATTGAGGCTCGGCATGATTGGAAGTTACGAGAGCCTCAATCCTTTCAACCTCAAATTCGCGTCGGCGCCGCAGCTCTTGATCGGGAACGTCTATCAAAGCTTGATGGCGCGCTCCCAGGATGAGCCTTACAGCTTTTACCCGCTTATCGCCGAGTCGATTGAGATCGACTCCAAATGGGAACATGTCATCTTCCATCTCGACCGACGCGCCCGTTTTTCTGACCGGAAGCCGATCACGGCGGAAGACGTGCTGTTTTCTTTCGAGCTCTTGAAGGCCAAAGGCCGTCCCGGACAAAGGGACGCGTTTGGGCGCGTGAGCAAGGTCGAGACGCCGGACGCGCATACGGTGCGGTTCGACCTGATAAGCGGCCCAGATCGCGAATTGCCTCTCCTGCTCGCCGCCATGCCCGTTCTCTCCAATACGGCGACGGACAGCGCCCATTTCGACGACGTTCGCATGGATATTCCAGTCGGCTCGGGTCCCTATATCGTAAAGGAGGTGAAGATCGGCGAGCGTCTGGTATTGGCCCGCGACGCGGATTACTGGGCGAAGGACCTTCCGAGCCAGCGCGGTCTCTACAATTTCGACGAGATCGACATTGATTGGCATCGCGACGGCAACGCGCTTTTCGAGGCGTTGAAGGCCGGGCTTGTCGATTATCGCGAGGAGAGCAGCGCTTCGCGCTGGCTCAAGGGCTATGACTTTCCGGCGATCCGCGACGGGATCGTCGTCAAGGACGTTCTGCGGCCCGGGCGCCCGGTTGGAATGTCCGGTTTCGTCTTCAATCTTCGCAACAAGCTTTTCGACGACGTCCGGCTACGCGAAGCCATAGCGATGACGTTCGACTTCGAATGGGTTAACGCCAATCTTTACGGAGGGCTCTACAGGCGCACTGTGAGCTATTTCGACGAATCGCAATATTCATCTTCCGGCCGCCCTGCAAGCGGGGGCGAGCGGGCCTTGATCTCCAAATATCCCGGCGCCGTGCGTGAAGATATCCTCGAAGGAAAATGGCGTCCGCCCGAGCATGACGGCAGCGGACGCGATCGAAATATCGCGCGGCAAGCGCTTCGGCTCCTCGCCGAAAGCGGCTACAAGTTGGCCGAAAAGGGCCTGGAGAAGGACGGCAGGCCGATAGCCTTCGAGATCATGGTCCGCGACCATGACGAAGAACGCCTCGCGCTGAATTTCGCCGCCTCGCTTAAGCGCATCGGCGTCGCTGCGCAGCCGAGACTTTATGACGAGGTTCAGTATCAGCAGCGACGCCGAAAATTCGAATATGACGTCATGATCGGGCAATGGCTGCCGGCGGCCGTTCCGGGCGCGGAGCAGGCGGGGCGATGGAGCTCCGCGAGCATCGACAAGGAAAAGGGAACCAATCTTGCGGGCGCGTCATCTCCCGCGCTCGACGGCCTGATCGACGCTCTTATCCGCGCGCGAGATGCTGAAGAGCATTTGAGCGCGGCGCGCGCGCTCGATCGCGCGCTCCTCTCCGGCTTTTACTTCGTTCCCTTGTTCCACGCCGGAGAGATTTGGACTGTCCACAGCACCGAGCTCGAGCGCCCCGCTCGTCTGCCTAATTTTCCAATCTATCCCTTCGGCTTCACGCTCGAGCAGTGGTGGTGGAAGACGAACAAGATAGGGAGAGAGTAGAAAGGCTTTTTGCTCTGGCCCGGATGGGCGGCGCGTCAGAGACGAACACCAGCTCTTCGTCCTGGGAAAGCTGCATCACCTCGCCAAGCGCTTCCGAAACTCGGTCCTCGAAACGCCGTCTATGACTGCGGCGCAAATCTTGCTCCACTCAAGGATAAGCGTCGCAATACTTTCGGGAGCCCAGACATGTCCGTTGAGTCCGCCCTCGCCTATATCAAGCGCATGCATTCGGACGAAGAGTTTCGCGCCCGCATGACTCTTTTGAGCGATGATGAAGAGGCGAGTTGGGCCGCTTTGCGCGAGGAGGGCTTTGAATTTACCTTGGGCGAATTCAAACGGGGCCAGGAAGCCTATTGTCAGGAAAATGATCTGATCGAGAAATAACGCGAAGGGCCGCTTGCTGAAAAATTAGGAATTAGAATTACGTTGACCTGAAACGAATTTCCCAATTCGAGATGTCGGAAACGGCGATGAAGGGGAATTGCTCAACTCCGAAATCCGGCGTCGCCATTTTTTCCGAGCAGAAGAATGACATCATCGAGCGCGTGCGCACTGCGGTCGACGTCGAGAAACCCCGGCGCAAACTCCATCTCTCTTGCATAGGGGAGTCATTTGGAGCTCCCCGAAGCAAAAGCAGGCCAAATCCCGGTCAGACGGGACGATGCGCAACGCCCTTCTCGGAGAGGAGCTTGGTCAATGCTCCGGCGGCGTACATTTCCTTGACAATGTCGGAGCCGCCGATGAGTTCGCCTTTGACATAGAGCTGCGGAATGGCCGGCCCGTTGGACAATTCCTTGAGGCCGTCCCGAACGTTCGGGTTGGAAAGCAAATTGACGGGTTTGAAGGGAGCGTTGAGGCGGTGGAGAATCGAGACCATGGCGGACGAGAGGCCGCATTGCGGTTGGGCCGGAATGCCGTTCATGAACAGAACGACATCGCTGCTGTCGACGATGGATTTGATGAAGCCGGACGAGTTTCCTAACATCGGTTTGACCTTTCGGCGTTGCGCCAGACCGGGCGGAAGGCAAGGCGCGCGGTGAAAATCCGCGCCGACGTCTTCAAAGCAATACTGGGACCAAATGTTGACTCTTGAGCACTTCAGTCAAACAGGCAGAGGTGACGGGTCTTCATTGCGCAAATACCTCGTCGGAGCTCAATAGCTGAATTTGAGAAGCTGGTCAGGCGATGATATCCAAGCCGCTGACCGGTCATATGCCAATTGCATCGACCGGGCGGCTCGGCGCCTGTCGTCCAGAAGAACAAGCATTCCGTCACTTTGCTGCAGCAGCAACAGCGAACGCCTAGAGTCCGCCCGCGCGCCATGGCGGCGACGTAATGGAACGTCAACTTGCTTCGTTCCCTGATCCGCCGGATCGCTCACTGAACACAATTCTCAAACGGCTTCTAAGCTGTACAAAATCGTACCGACATGGTTGCCGCCGTGTACAAATTGGAGAAATTGCTCATAGTGACGACAGCGGATGGTAAGGCGGACGCTCTATGTCGCTCGCGATCCATTGGCGGACGAATGGCGAGCAGCGTCGCAATTATATGCGGGGGTTGAATATGGGAGGCGCCAGTAGAATGGCCGTTTGCGTTAGCGCCAACGTGTTATCTCGAAAATCTTTATGTGTCCGCAATTACCGAAGGCAAGGAATCGGCGCCAAGCTTATCCAAGATCTCATACGCATGGGAAAGGAAAGCAGCTACCGGCGCACGGCCATCGATATCAGCGCAGCGCGAAGCTTCTACGATAAATTCGTTGCGATGAATGATTTTGTCCACTGCCGACTGTTTCTTTCAGAATAGCGTCACCCGAATTTGAAAAGAATTCCAAACCCGCCCCTAGGATAATTCCAGACAACGTCACCTGCAACCTCGCAGAGCACGCGGCATGTTCCGCATTCGAGGCATCCGTCTGGGGTGATTTCGACTTGTCCGGAGCTTGTTTCGGAGTAGCATCCTGCGGGGCAGATGCGGGTCATGGCGAGGAGGTTTTCGGAGGGTTTTTCGTGGGGACGGATGGCGATATGTGGTTTGCCGGCGTCCACGAGGTAGCGATTTTGGAAGAGTTTCTCTTCGACACGGGCGGCGAGGGACATGGGGGTTCTCCTCAGGCGACATTTTGTCTTTGTCTACGCAAGAACAGCGCCAACTGTTTTTGTTCCTGCGCCGGTCATTTTCATCTCCAGGCGCGGGCGAGTCTCCAGGCGTCGCCGAAGAGGCCGGACCATTTGCGCTGCTTGACGAAGGCGGCGATGGTGGCTTTTTCCTTGTCGATCTTCGGGGTGCCGTCGACGCGCAGGAAGTTTTCCATGGCCCTGGAGACGAGCTGCGGATAGGCGAGGAAGTAGTTTTGCGAATTGGCGTGCAGCAGCGCCGGCATGTCTTTATATTTCTTCAGGTCCTTCATGACGAAGCTGTCGTCGAGCAGCTTTTTGTAGAGCGCCAGGTTCTGCTTGGTCATGGCGTCGCGGCGCGATTTGATCTGGAAGACCGCTTCGCCGGCGAGACGGCCGGAGGTGAGGGCGAGGTTGGAGCCTTCGCGGTGAATGGCGTTGTTGAGCTGGGCGGCGTCGCCGCAGACGACCCATCCGTCGCCGAAAAGCTCCGGAATTGTCTTATATCCGCCCTCGGGGATGAGATGGGCGGCGTATTCCTTGACTTCCGAGCCTTCGAGCAGCGGCTTGATCGAGGGATGGTTCTTGAAGGCCTCGAGCAGGCCGTAGGGCGTGTCCTTGTTCGCGGCGAAGTCGGAAACCAGACAACCCATGCCGACGGAGACGCTCTCCTTGTTGGTGTAGACGAAGCCCATGCCGGTCATGCCCTTGGAGATGACGCCGGCGGCTTCGATGACGACGCCTTCGTCGCCATGCAGATTGAAGCGCGCCTCGATCGTCTCGCGCGGCAGGAAGTGCATTTCCTTGACCGCGAGCGCGACATGTTCGGGCCTGGGCGAGGCGCGCAGGCCGGCGCGCGCGCCCAGGAGGCCGTTGACGCCTTCGCAGAGCACGACGACGTCGGCGAAGATGGTCCCGCCGGCGCGGTCCGTGCGCACGCCGATGACCTTGCCATAGGCGTCGCTGACGAGCTCCGTCACCGTCGTCTCGCAGATCACGATCGCGCCCTGCGACTGGACCTCCTTGGAGAACCAGCGGTCGAATTGCGAGCGGATGATCGTGTAGCGGTTCGGCCTGTCCTCGTTGAAGTCGTCATTGCGATATTGCAGGCCGGTATGGGAGCGTTCGCCCATCATCCAGAAGCGCTGCTCGACGAGATGGCGCTCCAGCGGCGCCTCCTCGCGGAAGTTCGGGATGATCTTCTCGACCATCTCGGCGTAGAGGATCGCGCCCTGCACATTCTTCGAGCCGGGATATTCCCCGCGCTCGATCTGCAGCACTTTGAGGCCGCGGGACGCCATGGCGTGCGCGGCGGCGTTGCCGGCCATTCCGGCGCCGATCACGATCGCGTCGAACCGTTCTTCGATCATGGCAGTCTCCATTCACATGCCGCCGGCGTCCCGCCAGGCGAATTGAAATTGTTCATCAGCCGGCGAGCCGGTCGCGCTGATGGGGCGAGAGCCGCGCGCGGAAGGCTTCGGTGAGCGCCGGCAGCAGGCGGATGGCGTCCGTCGCGACGCCGATATGCGCGAAGTCGAAGATCGGCGCGTTCCTGTCGGTGTTGACGGCGACGATGCAATCGGCCCCTTCGACGCCGACGCGATGCTGGATCGCGCCGGAGATGCCGGCGGCGATATAGAGCTTCGGCCGGATCGTCTTGCCGGTCTGGCCGATCTGGCGGTCGGAGGACAGCCAGCCCTTCTGCACGACGGGGCGCGAGCAGCCGAATTCCGCGCCGAGCACGGCGGCGAGATTCTTGACGAGCTGGAAATTCTCGGCGCTGCCGAGCCCCATGCCGCCGGCGACGACGATGTCGGCGAAAGCGAGATTGCTCTTGTTGGAGTCGCGGTCGGGGATGAAGCGCAGCAGCTTGGTGATGATCTCGTCTTCCGAGAGATCGGGCGTGAAGGCCACGATCCGGCCGAGGCGGTCGGCGACGCGCGCCGGCATCGGCATGACGCGCGGCCGCACCGTCGCCATTTGCGGGCGATAGTTCAGCGTATAGATCGTGCAGAGCAGCGAGCCGCCGAAGGTCGGGCGCGTCGCGGCGAGCGAGCCGTCGGCGTCGACGGCGAGCTCGGTGCAGTCGGCGGTGAGGCCGGTGAGCAGCGTCGTCGCGACGGAGCCCGCGAGGTCGCGGCCGAGATTGGTCGCGCCGAGCAGCAGGATCTCCGGCTTGTGCGTGTTGACGAGCTGCGTCATCGCCCTGGCGTAGGACTCGTTGCGATAGTCGGCGAGCACCGGATGTTCGACGAGATAAGCGAGGTCCGCGCCGTAGCGGAAAGCTTCCGCCGCCGCTTCCTTCGTCGCGTCGGGGCCGCCGAGAACCACGGCCGCGAGCTCGACGCCGAGCTTGTCGGCCAGCTTGCGGCCTTCGCCGAGCAGCTCCCAGGAGACGGGATGAACGTCGCCGCGCTCCTGCTCGATGAAGACCCAGACATGCTTATAGTCGCGGAAATGTTCCGGGAGCTCTTTCTTCGCGCTGGCGCGGGCGGCGGGCGGAGGGGTGGCGGACATCGTCGGCTCCTTTAGAGTCCGGAAGCAAGCTTGGTCATATCGGCCTCGAGCGCGGGATGGCGTCCGAAGATGGCGGCGATCAGCGCCTCCGAGGATTCGGCGGCGTTCTTGCCGGGCTCCACGAAGGCGGCCTTCTCGGAGCGCGGGGCGGGCGCGAAGACTTTCTTGACGATGGTCGGCGAGCCCTTCAGGCCGCATTTTGTGAGGTCCTGGATCTCGGCGTCCTTCGCGCTCCAGGTGACGATTTCGGCGCGCGCGGCGCGCAGCGTGTCGGCGAGGGCGCCGCGGCGCACCTCATTGGAGCCCTCGAGCATGGCGATGAGGCAGGGCATGGCGGTCTTGAGCAGCTGCACGCCGCCTTCGGCGCGGCGCTCGACGACGAGCTCGCCCTTGTCGGGATCGCATTCGACGACCTTGGAGACGTAAGTGAGCTGCAGCAGGCCGAGGCGCTTGGCGACGCCCGGGCCGACCTGCGCGGTGTCGCCGTCGATCGTCTGCTTGCCGGTGAAGACGATGTCCTGCTTGCCGAAGGTCTGCTCGATCTTGCGGATGGCCTGCGCCAGCGCATAGGTCGTCGCCAGCGTGTCGGAGCCGGCGAAGAAGCGGTCGGTCAGCAGCACGGCGCGGTCGGCGCCGATGGCGAGCGCCTTGCGCAGCGACTCCGCCGCCATGGGCGGGCCCATGGTCAGCACGGTCACTTCGCCGCCGAACTTGTCGCGCAGCCGCAGCGCCTCTTCGAGCGAGAAGAGGTCGTAAGGGTTGATGATCGTCGGCACGCCCTGCCGCATGATCGTATTGGTGACGGGATGCACGCGGATCTGCGCGCTGTCCGGAACCTGCTTGATGCAAACGAGGATTTTCATGTCTTCTGCCTCGATCAGTCGGGATTGCCGGTCAGGGTGGTCAGGGGAACGAAAGGCTTCGCCGGTTCGGCCTTGGGTTTGATCGCGTCCTTGTGCACCTTGAAGACGCGCTCCGCGATCGGAGACGAGGAGACGAAATCGTCATAGGCTTTCGTCAGCGTCTCCTTGCAGGCGGCGCGCGCTTCCTCGTCCGTCGCGCCGTCGAGATCGTTCTTCGCGAGATATTCTCCCATGCGCCGCAGGATATGGAGGCGGGCGACGCGCACCACGGCGGGCTCGTATTCGACGCCGAGCGCTTCGAAGAAATCTTCGGCGGAATGAAGCTTCCGCAACTCGTCGAATACGCTCATGGCTTCGTCTCCTTCTCGCCGCTCTTCAGCGACGCGTCGTTTTTGCGCGCCTGCAGATGGGCGAGACGCGCTTCCAGAAAATCGATGCGGTCGATCAGCACCGAGATGGCGTCGCCCACCGGATCGGGGATGAGATGATGTTCGAGATCGATGCGCCCGTCGGGGCCGGAGCGCCGGCGCTCGACCTTGACGATGCGGCCGGGAATGCCGACGACGGTCATTTCGGGCGCGACATCCTCGATCACGACGGAGTTGGCGCCGATGCGCGCGCGGGCGCCGACCGTGATGGGGCCGAGGATCTTGGCGCCGGCGCCGACAAGGACGCCGCTTTCGATCGTCGGATGACGCTTGCCCGGCGCCCATGAGGTGCCGCCCAGCGTCACGCCGTGATAAAGCGTGACGTCGTCTTCTATGACCGACGTCTCGCCGATGACGACGCCCGCGCCGTGATCGATGAAGAGCCGCTCGCCGATGGTCGCGCCGGGATGAATGTCGATATTGGTCGCGAGGCGCGCGAACCAGGAGAGGAAGCGCGCCGGAAATTTGACGCCGCGGCGCCACAGGCCGTTGGCGACGCGATACAGCAGGATCGCGTGAACGCCCGGATAGAATAGGGCGACTTCGAGCGAGTTGCGCGCGGCCGGGTCCCGCTGAAGCACGCAGGCGACGTCGCCCCTGAGCCTGGCGAAGAGGCCAGGCGCGGCTTTCCTTGGAGATATGCCGGCGGAAGCGACGAGCGTCATTTTACGCCTCCGCACGCGCTTTTGAAGAAATTGGCGAGTTCGCGCTTCGTCATCGGAGCCGCCTTCTCATTGGCGCGCTGCCGGATCTGCGCCAGCAGCGTCGTCGCAAGATCCCGGTCGATGTCGAAGCCGAGCTCCTCTCCCTTGCGCTTCAGCGCGGCGACGCCGGAATGCTTGGCCAGCACCACGGTGTTGCGGCGGCCGAGACGCGCCGGATCAATGCCCTGATAGGTGCGGGCGTCCTTGAGAAGCGCGGCGACGTGGATGCCGGATTCATGCGTGAACACGTCGGCGCCGACAATGGCCTTGGCGCGGCCGATGCGCCGCCGCGCCGCCTTCGCGACGAGCCTGGCGAGCGCGTGCAGCCTGTCGATGCGCATATTGGTTTGTCCGCGCGCGACATGGCCGAGCGCGACGGCGACCTCTTCGAGCGGGGCGTTGCCGGCGCGTTCGCCCAATCCCAGCACGGTGACCGACGCATGCGTCGCGCCGGCGCGGATCGCGGCGAGCGTATTGGCGGTGGCGAGGCCGACATCGTCATGGCCGTGAAACTCGATCGGCAGGTCGGTCTCCTGACGGATATGGGCGATCGCTTCATAGGTCGAAAACGGGTCGAGCGCGCCGAGCGTATCGGCGAAGCGGTAGCGCCAGGCGCCGGCCTCGGCCGCCGCGCGCAGAATGACGCCGATGTCGCGGGGATCCGCGCGCGAGGAGTCCTCGCCGCCCATGGCGACGGAGAGGCCGCGTTCGCGGGCGTAGGAGACGACGGCGCGCACGCGCTCGGCCAGCGTCGCGACGTCGACGCCGAGCTTGACGGAAATCTGCAGCCGCGACATCGGCGCGGAGATGTTGACATGAGAGACGCCGGCCGCGAGCGCGGCGTCGACGTCGGCCTTGTTGAGGCGGCACCAGGCCATGACGCGGACGGGAAGGTTTTCGCCGACGATCGCGCCGATCGCCTCGATCTCGTCGCGGCCCATGGCGGGCGTGCCGGCCTCGATCTCGTCCGCCCCCGCGCCGGCCAGCGCTTTCGCGATGGCGACCTTGTCGCGCGCCGTGAAGGCGACGCGGGGCGCCTGCTCGCCGTCGCGCAGCGTCGTGTCGTTGATGAAGATGCGGGGGCAGTCGACGTTCACGGCTTTAACTCACGCATAGACCGGTTTGAACTCGTTCGGCCCCTTATTGGCGCCGGCCCAGAAAGGCGACAGCTCGCGGAGCTTTTCGAGGATTTTGGGCAGCGTCTCGATCACCTGATCGACATCTTCGGGGACATTGTCGCGCGAGAAGGAGAAGCGGATCGAGCCATGCGCCGCGGTGAAGGGCACGTTCATCGCCTTCATCACATGCGACGGCTCGAGCGAACCCGAGGTGCAGGCCGAGCCCGACGAGGCGGCGACGCCATTGCGCGTCAGATGCAGCAGGATCGCTTCGCCCTCGACATATTCGAAGGCGATGTTCGTCGTGTTCGGCAGGCGCTCGCGAATGTCGCCATTGACGAAGCAGTTGGGCACGCGCTGCAGGATGGCGTTCTCCAGCCGGTCGCGCAGCTCCTTCACGCGCGTCTGCTCTTCCGCCATATGCGCGATGGCGAGCTCCGCCGCCTTGCCGAGGCCGATAATGCCCGGCGCGTTCTCCGTGCCGGCGCGGCGTCCGCGCTCCTGATGGCCGCCGCGCAGCAGCGGCTTGAAGCGCGCGCCGCGCTTGACGTAAAGCGCGCCGATCCCCTTGGGCGCATGCAGCTTGTGGCCGGAAAGCGACAGCATGTCGATCGCGCCGCCCTTGAGCACGATCGGAACCTTGCCGACGGCCTGCACCGCGTCCGTATGAAACAGCGCGCCGACTTCCTTGGCGAGTTCGGCGAGGGCTTCGATCGGGAAGATCGTGCCGGTCTCGTTATTCGCCCACATCAGGGTGACGAGGGCGACCTTGTCGGTGAGCGCGGCGCGATAGGCTTCGAGATCGAGACGGCCGAGCGAGTCGACGCCGATATAATGCACCTTGGCGCGGCCGGTCTTTTCGAGATGCTGGCAGAGCGCCAGCACCGCGGGATGCTCGACCGCGCTGGTGACGATCTCGTCGCGGCCCGGCATGGCTTCGAGCGCCGACAGAATGGCGGTATTGTCCGCCTCCGTCCCGCTCGCCGTATAGATGATCTCGTGATCATGTTCGGCGCCGAGCAATTGCTGGAGCTGCTGGCGCGCCTTCTTCACCGACTGGCCGACGCTCGCGCCGAAGGAATGGATCGACGAGGGATTGCCGAACTGCTCCGTGAAAAAGGGAAGCATGGCCTCGACGACGGCGGGATCGACCCGGGTCGTCGCATTATTGTCGAGATAGACTGGACGCATGGCCGTTCCCTCAATGCGCGTGGGATTTGACGGGGATGACGCGGATCGTCATGCCCAGCTTGGCGATGAGCCGCTCCTGAATGCCCGAGACGGTGACGCTCGCCATCTGGCAGCCCATGCAGGCGCCCTTGAGGCTCACCATCACATTGGCGCCGTCAATGTCGATCAGCTCGCAGTCGCCGCCGTCCTTCTTGAGATACGGACGCAGCTCCTCGATCGCTTCCTCGATGAGGCGGATCTTCTTCAGATTGGTCATGCCGGCGGAAGGCGGCGGCAAAGGCGAAGCGGGCGCGAGCGGCGAGGCCGGCGGCGCGGCGGCTTCCTTCTCCGCTTCCTTCCTGGCTTTCGCTTTCGCCTTGATCTCGCCCGCATCCGCGACGCCGAGGCGATAGGCCTCATGCGCGGCGAGAACGCCCTCGGCGACGAGCGCGGCGTTCACCCCGGCGAGCAACTCCTCGAGCTTGTCGAAACAGGTGAGGCAGCCGCCGCCGGCCTTGGTGTAGTCGGTGATCTGTTCGATCGACGTCAGCCTGTTCATGCGGATGGCGCGCTCGATCACGCCTTCGTCGACGCCGAAGCATTTGCAGACGAGCGCGCCCTCCTCGTGATCGTCCCGCCATTCCTCGCCGCGGAAATTGGCGATCGCCGCCTGCAAAGCCTCATAGCCCATCACCGAGCAGTGCATCTTCTCCGGCGGCAGCCCGCCAAGAAAATCCGCGATGTCCTGATTGGTGATCGTGACCGCTTCCTCAAGCGTCTTGCCGATGATCAGCTCGGTGAGCGCGGAAGAGGAGGCGATGGCGGAGCCGCAGCCGAAGGTCTGGAACTTCGCTTCCTGGATGACTTCCGTCTCGGGATCGACTTTCATCATCAGCTTCAGCGCGTCGCCGCAGGAGATCGCGCCGACCTCGCCGACCGCGTTCGCCTCGCCGAGAACGCCGGCGTTCTTCGGATTGAAGAAATAGTCCTTGACCTTGTCCGAGTAGTCCCACATCGCCGCCTCCTTGCGTCAACCGAAAGATTTGCCGCAGGAGCAGCTCGATTTGGCTTGCGGATTGTCGAAGGTGAAACCCGAGCCTTCCAGCCCGATCACAAAGTCGATCTTCGTGCCGTCGAGATAAGACAGCGAGCCCTCCTCAACAAACACCTTCACCCCGTCCGTCGTGAACACATGGTCGTTCGGGTCCGCCTCGTTCACCAGGCCCATCATGTATTTGAGCCCCGCGCACCCCCCAGCCTCAACCATGATCCGCAACCCCTCAACCTCCTGGCCCGCCCCAGCCATCGCCGTCCGTACCGCCGTAACAGCGCTATCCGTCAATTGGATCATGTTCGCTCACTCCTTCTGACAGGGAGCAGAAGTGCAACCGATATGCCAGGGAAGCGCGCTACTTCGTAGCGCAGGAAATGGAGAGAAAACGCAAATGAGATGGAAAAAGTCGTCAGGGAATTGATTTCTGGACCCGTACCATTTGGAACGACATTTACATCGACGTGCGAAACAATGACGGGGCGAGCGCTGTAGCCGTCGGTCAGAAAGAGCGATCGGGGCCGCGTACAGAGGAGCCAAACGAGGAGGTTCGTTACGTAGCATCCGCCTAACGCGAAAGCGTATGCGCGGCCGGCATACGCGTCGCCCGAAACTCGTGACGGTCTTCCTCCGTGTATGGAAAACGGCTCGGGAGGAGCGCGCCCATGTCAAAATTGGTTGACGCGGGCGCGAGGGCGACGAAGCCTCGGTAGGCTTTTAAGGCAGGTGGATCGCGAATGTTTCGCTCTATTGAGCGAAACCACTTCCGCGACAGTTGCACGAATGCGCACCTTCGCCGGAGTTGCAGGACTGAGCTTCCTGTTGGAGCTGGAAGCTGAAACCATAATTATCCGCGTCATTCGAGAAATCCATCGTCGCACCTCCAAGGATGTTCATCGACGCTTCGTCGACGAAGACGCGCACATCGCGGATTTCGAGGACGACGTCTCCGTCCTCTGGATTTTTTTCGAGCCGCATGGAATATTTCGGCCCGCTACATCCGCCAGGTTCAGCGGCGACCCGTACGCCATAGCCCGGTTTTTCATTTTCTCGAATCGCTGTTTCGATGGCGCCGATCGCCGCTCGCGTCAGGATGATCATACTCGTTCTCCTCAGGCTCTCACACAGGTGTTCTCGACGGGGCATACATCGACGCAACGCGGCGCGTCGCCATCGCATTCTGTACACTTATTGGGATCGATAATGTATATGTCACCTTTCATCCGGATCGCCCCATTGGGGCATTCGAATTCACAGGCGCCACATGCGGAACATTGAGATGCGACGATTTTGTAAGCCATAACGATCTCCTATCCCTGCCTGATTTCACGCTTCGACAGCTTCTTCAACGATATGCGTCGAATAAAGCGACGCGATCGAGGGCTCGATAAATTCATAGGCATAGTCGTCATTCGGCTCGATGCCCGCATCTTTGAGTTCAGATTTGGGGCAGTCGCCAATTTTTGCGCATAGGAGAATGTCGACATCGCGCAACAATTCGATGATCTGGGCAAGAGAGGAGTCTTCCCCAACGCCGCCCATGCAATAGTTGTCGTTGACCTTCCGCGCGCCCAAAAAGCGTACGCCATCTCGATCAGCCTGATAAATCTGAAATTCCTTCGCATGTCCGAAATGCTGATTGATGACTCCATCTCCCTTGGTCGCCACGGCGACGGTTACGGCGCCCGCCGACGCCGACTCTTGCGCCAAAGTGTTCGCCGCCGCCTTCGCGTTGCGATGGGCCTCGCGCTTGATTTCGATCTCGTCCCGATAAGCCTGCCGTTTCGAAGCGTCGACCTCGAGAAACTCGGGCAACTTGTCGAGCGTGAATTCCTGCCCTCTGTCCTCCCCCAGGAGACCAACCGCGTCGGCGCGGCATTGCCGGCAATGCCGCATCATTTTGGCGCCGCCCTCACATGCGTCCTGCACCTTCTTGAGTTCCTGTCCCGTGGGACCACGCTGGCCGCTAAGACCGAAAGCGGTGCCGTGCGCGGGATCGGAAATCAACGGCATGATGTTGTGGAGAAAGGCGCCGCGTTCCTTCACCGCCTTATTGACTTCGATGAGGTGTTCGTCGTTGATCCCCGGGATCAACACCGAATTGACCTTCACCAGCACGCCCCGCGCGGTGAGCATTTCCAGTCCAAGCATTTGCCGCTCATGAAGCAACCGAGCCGCAGCGACGCCCGTATGCCGCTTATGATCGAAGAAAACCCATGGATATATTTTCGCGCCGATTTTTGGATCGACCATATTGATGGTTATCGTAACATGGTCGATATTCATGTTCACGATTTCATCGACATGATCCGGCAGGGAAAGCCCATTGGTCGAGATGCAAAGCTTGATGTCGGGCAGACTTTCTGCGACGAGTTCAAATGTAGCTTTCGCGTGCCGCCAATCGTAAAGCGCATCGCCGGGACCGGCGATTCCAAGCACCGAGAGTTGTGGAACGCTTTGCGCGACAGCGAGAACCTTCCGGGCGCCCTGCTCGGGCGTCAACCGCTCGGAGACGACGCCAGGGCGACTTTCATTGGCGCAGTCATATTTGCGATTGCAATAATTGCATTGGATGTTGCACGCCGGCGCAACCGCCACATGCATCCGCGCGAAATAATGGTGGGCTTCTTCGGAATAGCAGGGATGGTCTTTCACCTTTTCCCAAACTTCCGGCGCAAGGTCGCTCGGTCCGGAAGAGGAGCCACAAGAAGAGGAGGAGCAACCGCCGCCATCAGCGACGCTTTTCTTGCCGCTTCGCCCGGTCTGGAGCAGGTCTTCAATGGTGATCATTCGCAGCTCCTCGAAGATAATCCGACTCGATCAGTCCCGCTGCTGCGGTTCAATCCATGATCGGCACGACCATGAGAGGCTCATCCAGCGCACGGACCAAACGGCGGCGAATGCCGCCAAGCGTCTGTCCGGCCAGGGCGCAGGTGAGGCATTTGCCTGTCAGACGCACCTCCACGCGCTGGCCGCGCAGGCCAAGAAATTCAATGTCGCCGCCATCAGCCTGGATAGCGGGCCGCGCTTCGGCGACAATGTCGGCGATGAGTTGAAGTTTGTTTTCGCTGGTCAGGGTAGCCAACACTTGCGGTTCCGAATTCATCTCGTCACTCCAACTCCTCGATCGACGAGGCAAGTTTCCTTGTCTCTCCCTTGGGGGTTGCCGAAGAGGCTGTGTTTTGCGTCTTCTTTTTCGCCTTCTCGACCCATGGCAATCCCCCATAAACGAGGGCCAGACTTACTTCGTTGAGCAGATCGAGCACATCATGGCCTTCATCGACGATGATCGGCTGAATGCCAGCGGCCATTAACCGACGGATTGAGTTGCTTCCAATCGACGCGGCGTATACGGCGGCGCAGCCCTCGACGAAATCGAGCTTCGGAATCACCTTGTCGTTAGGACTTCCCGACAGCCCATTGCGTCCGCTTTCGCCGATCTGTTCCGCCTTGAGAAATTCCTGCGCGCCGTCCAAATCGGCGCGGCCCGGCGACACGTCGTAAATGACAAGCCGCTCGGCGCCGCCGAAATGGAGATCGACTTTCTGGCTGTCGCTCGACGCAAAGGCGATTTTGAGCATCTCTCACTCCGCTGCTTCGTTGCGGTAACGAGAGATATAAGGCTGCAATTCCTGATAATGCGCGGCAAGCAGATTGGCCGCGGTGAAAATCAGGCGGCGCGTTCCGCCATAGCCGATCCACGCA
This sequence comes from Methylocystis parvus OBBP, assembly GCF_027571405.1. Taxonomy (GTDB): domain Bacteria; phylum Pseudomonadota; class Alphaproteobacteria; order Rhizobiales; family Beijerinckiaceae; genus Methylocystis; species Methylocystis parva. The sequence goes on along the minus strand of NZ_CP092968.1, from coordinate 2,253,321 downwards.
TCCGAATGGGCGCCGTATGCATCATAGATCGGGAAACCGGCGCGTAGCAGCGCGGCTCCGGTTCGCCGCGCAACTTCCGCTCCATGCGAATTGGCGACGATCAGATCCGCGCCTTCCTGTTGAACGAGGATCTCGAAGTCCTCCAGGTCGCCAATGACGACTGACTCGATGGGAAGATCTTCGAGGCGGCCGGACCGCGCCGAGGCAACAGCCGCGACAATCTTGGCGCCCATCCCTACAAAAAACTGGGCAAGCGCGCCAAGGAGATCGGGATCGGCCGCGATACCGACCTTCGCGCCGCCAAACTGAAACTGACAATCGACCATCGCGTCGGTCAATTGCTCGCGTTTACGTTGAAGATAAGACGACGGGCGTTGCCCGGAAACTTCTGCAAGGGCCTGCGTGAATGCATCGCATTCAGAGAGTCCAATGAGTTGATCGAATCGCCAATCCGGGATGGCCGTCGCTTCCTGCAAAAGATCTGCCGCCACGCTCAACGACCGTCCGATCACGAATGTGGCGACTGACTCGCCCATCTTTTCAAGGGCCGAGCGCGACGTGCCCCCATAGGTTAGCGTCGAATATCCGCTTTCGACGAGGTGGCCATCGAGAGAGAGGCCGATGTCTGGAAGAATAATCGGCTCGAGGCCAAAGGACTCGATCCAGATCCGCAATTCCTCAAGATCGCCCGGCGTCAACATCGCGGAAGCGAGAACATTGACCTGGCGAGGATCTTTGCGCGCGCCGGCCGTCAACCCAACGAATTCCTTAATCATCGCCTCCACGGCGCCGGCAAAGCCCGTCTCGAGGCATCCGAGCGTATCGCTCGCGCTGACCGGAATGACGGCGACAGACGCGAATTCCGGATGACTGCGGCGAAACTCCTTCACGGTCCGTGGAACGTCCGCGCCTTGCATTTCCGACAAACCGGTCGTCACCAGACCGATGACTTTTGGTCGATTCTTGGCGCAAATTGTTGCAAGGGCTTCAATGACATTGTCATCGGCGCCGAGAACGGTGGTCGTCTGATCCATCGCCGTCGTCTGAAGCGGGATCGGCTCGTTGAAATGACGCATGAAAAACAGCTTGTTGAACGATGTGCAGCCGCGCGCTCCGTGTTCGAGCGGCATGCAATCTTCAATGCCGAGAAAGGCCAGCGACGCGCCGATGGGCTGACTGGCCTTCAGCGGGTTAACGGCCAGCGGCTTGGTGGGAGAGAGAATATCGGCCATTCCGCTTTCCGTCACGCGTTCGCCGCCGCGGCTTCGTGCGCCGACCAGCTGGGTTGTGAACGAACAAGGCCCCAAACCGGCGAATGAACCGCGTGGTCGATATTCCGCGCGAGCTCGATCAGCCCGTCATAGCCCGCATAGCCAATTCGCCGAACATGATCGATATCGAGGAACGGAACGCGCGATTTGAGAGTGGGATAGATATAGCGGTCGCCCGCGATCAGAATGTCCGCCTGGCATTCATGATAGGCGTCGATGAGCGCGATCTGGTCGTTGTCGGAGATCATCCTCGCATCCGGCCCCATGAGCTCACGGATGCGGGCCTTGTCTTCCTCCGTCGATTTTTCTGTCCCGGTGGCGACGACGACCATTCCCAGATCCTGCATCGCGGAAACGACCGACCACGATTTATAGCCGCCGGTAAAAATCAACACGCGTTTGCCACGAAGCCGCTCCCTTAACGCGACGAGCGCCGCTTCGACCCGCGCCTCTTCTCTCGCGATCAGCGCCTCCACTCGCGTCGAAAGATCCGCATCCTTCAGGAGATTCGCAAAGCCACGAAGCGCCGCGGACGTATCCTGCACGCCGTAGAAGCTTCCCTCGAACCACGGAACGCCATAGTCGCTTTCGAGCTTGCGTGCGACATGCAGCATCGCCTTCGAGCAAACGACCATGCTCGCTTCCGCGCGATGCATGGTCTGGACTTCACGATAGCGGCTGTCGCCGGAAAAGCTGCAAAGGACGCGCAAGCCGAGCTCGTCGAACAGAGGCGATACGTTCCAGAATTCGCCGCCGACATTCCATTCGCCGATCAGATTGATGTCGTGTCGCTTCACGCCGGGAATTTCGCATTCCGTCGCGACCAGATCCGGCTCACGCGTTCCGATGATATGCTTATATGCGGCGTCGCCGGCAATGCGGTTTCCAAGGTTCTTGTTCCCGTAGAAGCCGGCGCAATCCACGGGAACAACGGGGATTCCAAAGCGCGCCGACGCCGCTTTGGCGACCGCATCGATGTCGTCGCCCTGCAAGGCGGGAACACAGGTGTTATAGACGAAGATCGCGGCGGGCCGCTTTGTCTCCGCCGCCTGACGGATCGATTGAAACAGACGCTTCTCGCCGCGCCCCATAATAACGTCCATGTCCGTCAGATCGGTCGTCATGCCGATACGGTAGATGTCGGGACCGGACGAACGTGTGCCGCGATTATCCCAGGACGAGCCCGCGCAGCCGATTGGTCCGTGAACGATGTGCGCCACATCGGAAATTGGAAGCAGCGCATTGCGGGCGCCATCGAAACAGCAACCGCCCTGCGTCGCGCCGGGCGCCGGCTTCGCGCAGCCGGACTTTGATTTCTTGTTGTGAGCGCAGGCTGGCTCGTTGAGCAGAGCCTGGATTTCTTCGGGCTTCATTGGAGCTCTCCGATGTCGCCTCCTCAATCGCAAGCTCTGGGCCACAATGCGCGCAGCGTGGAATCCCTCCAAAACGCGCAGGTCAGCGTGATTGACCCTCAAAATGAAATGAAGGTCTTGTGCAATTCGGTAACTTTCGACGAAAAGCGAGTACCTGAAGGTACGCCTCTTGATGAGGAGCGACGGAAGAAGCACGAAATCGAGATCGATCCTAGATATCGTCCCTAAATTTTCTGTCAGGCCCAAAAGTTGCTGATGCGAATCCGGTTTCTTCCGCGGCTCCTTCCGGGAGATGGCGGTGTGCCGTTATCCTAATCTGTTGTGATGGTTTCAGGCTCGAAAGCGAGGAGCGCCAAATGGCGGAGATGACCGACAATCAAATGTTCAATCTTTTGCTCGCGGACATCGCGATGGCTGCGGCAATTGGAACGGCCGGATCGACTTTCGAGATTCCGCAGAATTACGCGCCTGGCATAATTCGGGATTCGTGGCTTGCGACAGTGAAAGACGACGTGCTCCAGCGTCGGGTTTTGGCGCTTGCAAACGCCGGACTTGGCGCGTTGCAGGGCGTTGACGCAGAGCAGCTTGCGAAGGCTGCGGAAAAATACGGCATTCCCATCGACGCGCCGCTGGCGGAGCGTATTTCTACCTTCTTCGAGGACAAGCGTCAGGCTCTCCTACGATATCGCCGATAGAGAAAGGGCCGGCCGTAGCGCTACGACCGGCCCTTTACGTCTCAGTGAATTCCTTCCGATCACATTGGCGTAACGCCATGCTCCTCGTAGATGACGTCTTGCGCCTTTTTGAAGTCGATCATCGTGAAATCATAGCCGGCGTCGCGAATCGCCGCCCAGCTCGCGTCTTCATCGTCGGATATTTCATTCATCTTTTTGCGAAAGTCATCATCGGAACGCATACGTCGAATATATTCGACTGCGGAATCAACGGACATCTCGCGTCTCCTTCCAATTACAGAGCGGCCCGGAGAGGATCCGGGCCGCTTTGGTTTCAGGCGACGAGTTCCGCCGCGGTCTTCCCGACGGTGGATTCGTCGATGGTCGGCATAATGCCGTGCTCCATCAGCAGGTCTTCGAGTTCATCCATCGTGATCGGGGTTGGGATGATACCATTGCCCTTATTGTTGTGGACCTTATTCGCGAGCGTACGATACTCGCCAGCCTGCTTTGAATCTGGCGCATATTCGACGACGGTCATGCGCCGCAGCTCCGCGTGCTGCACGATATTGTCGCGCGGCACGAAATGGATCAGCTGGCAGCCAAGCTTTTTCGCCAGGGACTCCGCAAGTTCAAGCTCCTTGTCGGTCTGGCGCTCGTTGCAAACCAGCCCGCCCAGACGGACACCGCCCGAATTGGCGTATTTCAAAATCCCTTTTGAGATATTGTTGGCGGCGTACATCGCCATCATCTCGCCCGACATGACGATGTAAATCTCCTGCGCCTTGTTTTCACGAATAGGCATAGCGAATCCGCCGCAGACGACGTCGCCGAGAACGTCGTACGAAACATAATCCACATCCTCATAGGCGCCATTTTCCTCGAGGAAGTTGATAGAGGTGATCACGCCGCGGCCAGCGCAGCCGACGCCCGGCTCCGGACCGCCTGACTCGACGCATTTGATATCCGAGAAACCAATTTTCAGGACGTCTTCGAGTTCCAGGTCTTCGACCGAACCGGCCTCGGCGGCCAGCGACAGGATTGTATCCTGCGCCTTGGCGTGAAGGATCAGTCGCGTGGAGTCGGCCTTCGGGTCACAGCCGACGATCAGGATCTTCTGTCCCATCTGCGCGAGGGCGGCAAGGGTGTTCTGGGAGGTGGTGGACTTTCCGATCCCGCCTTTCCCGTAGAAAGCAATTTGACGTAGCATATTGGCTCCTTTTCCTAGGCTTGAGTATCGTGGACGACTTCGAACGTCCCAGGCTCGCTCGCCTGCGGCGCTTGAACCAGTTCGATCCTGTATCCATCCGGATCTTCGACGAAAGCGACGATAGTCTCGCCATGTCGTTGGGAGCGTGGCGGACGCGGCATGGGCACGCCTGCCGCCGCGAGCCGGTCGCACAGTCGGTTGATGTTCTTTACGCCGATCGCGATGTGCCCGAAGGCGTCGCCAAGGACATAGGCGTCTTCGTGAAGCCAGTTTGCGACCAGCTCCACCGTCATTCCGTTCGATCCGTCGCCGTAACCGAGATAAGCCTGCGAGAACATATTCTTCTTGTGCTCGCGCCGTTCGAGCACCGTCATGCCGAGTTTGCCACAATAAAAGTCGATCGAACGTTCCAGATCCGCGACGCGAAGCATGGCGTGCAACAGGCGGAACTCGGCTGTGTCGAGCGGAGCGTCGTCGGTCGCTGCGAGCTTATTCGCATATAGCTCGCGCAATGCGGGGTCGACGCCTTTGCCGGCGTACATATTCGTCGCTTCGACGCCGCGAGACGCCAAAGCCTCTTGTGGCGCCGCGCCGACTTTCGCAACCAGCAAGACCGCGCAGTCGCGGATCATTCGATAGATGGTTTCGCGAGGGTCCTCGTCTTCCGAGGTTCGATGATCTTCGATCCTCCGAAGATCGACGCGGCGTGGCCCTTGCCCGTCGACGTCGAAAACGCTGAACGCCTCCGCATGTCCGAAATGCAAATCGATCCGATCCCCGTCCCGCGACGCAACTGCAACGCGGATCGTAAGGGACTTGCGCCCTTCTGCCGATCCGAGCCCGGACGAGCCGGCGCTAATCTGAGGAAGCGTATCGAGCATCGCGCTCACCCAAGAAATAGAGATGAACCGTTTCAGCATAAGATATGCCAAGTGATTTCGATGTAGATTCGCCCGGTTTCGGCGGTCTCGGCCGCTCGCTGGCGTACATCCCAGGCTTAGGGCCGTTCGTAATTGTGCGGCGCGTTCTCTGGACGTCGCTGTTTACGCTCGTTGGAAGAACGAATCTGAAGACTGTAGCAAGGGGAAAGGCCTGCGCCGCCATCCAAATGACGCCAATTACCTTGTAGAGACAGCTGCTTAGAGTGCCATAGCCAATTTGTTATGTAGCATCTCTATATACCGCGATTTTCCTGGCACGCTTTCTGCGAAACCCCGTCGAACGGCGTCGGATCCGATCATTCAATCTGACGCCGCCATCAAGACCGCCGCCGCCATCTCGGCTCACTTTCGTGAGGAGGACGACTCATGCCTATGGTTCTACTTGAATGCGACAAAGCGATACCGGAGCGTGAACAGCACATCTATTTGAAAGTCGAAGGCGAGGATTCGCGCGATTATCTGCCGATCTCCAACGCGTCGACGATTCCCGGGACGCTCTCGGAACGCGGTTGCGCCTTTTGCGGCGCGAAGCTCGTCATCGGCGGCGTCCTCAAAGACACGATCCAGATGATCCACGGCCCGATCGGCTGCGCCTACGACACCTGGCACACCAAGCGCTACCCGACCGATAACGGCCATTTCAACATGAAATATGTGTGGTCGACCGACATGAAGGAGAGCCACATCGTCTTTGGCGGCGAGAAGCGGCTCGAGCAGTCGATCAACGAAGCCTTTGACGAAATGCCCGAGATCAAGCGCATGTTCGTCTACACGACCTGCCCGACCGCGCTGATCGGCGACGACATCAAGGCCGTCGCGAAGAAGGTCATGCAGGAGCGTCCCGACGTCGACATCTTTACCTGCGAATGCCCCGGCTTCGCCGGCGTTTCGCAATCGAAGGGACATCACGTCCTGAATATCGGCTGGATCAACGAAAAGGTCGGCACGCTGGAGCCGGAGATCACCAGCGACTACACGATGAACTTCATCGGAGACTTCAATATTCAGGGAGATACGCAGCTCCTCCAGACCTATTGGGATCGACTCGGCATTCAGGTGATCGCGCACTTCACCGGCAACGGCACCTATGACGATCTTCGCTGCATGCATCGCGCGCAACTCAACGTCGTCAACTGCGCGAGATCGTCCGGCTACATCGCCAACGAGCTCAAGAAGCAATATGGCATTCCGCGCCTCGACATCGACTCGTGGGGCTTTTCCTACATGGCTGAAGGCATCCGCAAGATCTGCGCCTTCTTCGGCATCGAGGAGCGTGGCGAAAAGCTGATTGAGGAAGAATACGCCAAATGGAAGGACAAGCTTGATTGGTACAAGGAGCGCCTCCAGGGCAAGAAAATGGCGATCTGGACCGGCGGCCCACGCCTTTGGCATTGGACGAAATCGGTCGAGGATGATCTCGGCATTCAGGTCGTCGCGATGTCTTCGAAATTTGGCCACCAGGAAGACTTCGAGAAGGTCATCGCGCGGGGTCAGAACGGGACCTACTATATCGATGACGGCAACGAACTTGAATTTTTCGAGATCATCGACCTCGTGAAGCCGGACGTCATCTTCACCGGCCCGCGCGTCGGCGAACTCGTGAAAAAGCTGCACATCCCCTATGTCAACGGCCACGGCTACCATAATGGACCGTATATGGGCTTCGAGGGCTTCGTGAACCTTGCTCGCGACACCTACAACGCCGTTCACAATCCGCTTCTGAAACTTGCCGCGCACGACATTCGCGGCGATCGGTCAGCCAAATTCCTGGAGGCGGCGGAATGAGCGAGCAACAAGTCAAACAACTCTTCGACTATGTGCAGGCCCGATATCTCTGGCAGTTCTTCTCGCGATCCTGGGATCGCAAGGAGAATATCGAAGGGATCATCGCCACGGCGACGGATATGCTGCACGGGAAGAAGTCGACGACCCATACGCCGATGGATCGGCTCTTCTATGCCGACGCCAAGGAAATGGTAAAGGACTTCAGGGAGAACTTTCCCTGGATTGATCAGCTTGCGCCGACCGAGGTCACGGAGCTGATGCATGGCTTGCAGGAAATGTTGACCGATCACACGATCACGCGTTCCCTGAACCATGAATTGAATCACTCGCTCTATTGAGCGGCGTCGCCGCCGCAAGCGGCGGCGACTTCCTCACCTCTTTATCCGCTTAGCGAAAGGAACCCGTCATGGGTTGCGAAATCACCAAGCGCGAACGGGCCGGCGTCATCAATCCGATGTATGACTGCCAACCCGCGGGCGCGCAATATGCCGGCATCGGCATGAAGGACTGTATCCCGCTCGTGCATGGCGGCCAGGGCTGCACGATGTTCGTGCGCTTGCTGTTCGCCCAGCACTTCAAGGAGAATTTCGACGTCGCCTCGACGTCGTTGCACGAAGACTCTGCCGTATTCGGCGGACATCAGCGCATTCAGGACGGCATCCTGACGCTTGTCCGACGCTATCCCGATTTGCGCATCATTCAAGTCATCACGACCTGTTCGACGGAAGTCATCGGCGACGATATCGAAGGCAATATCCGGTATGCCGAGGAGCAGATCGAAAAGGAATTTCCAGGTCGCAAGGTCTATGTTGTCCCGGTTCATACGCCGAGCTTCAAGAGCAGCCAGGTCGGCGGCTATTCCGAATGCGTCCTCTCGACGTGGAAGAAAATCGCCACCGAAAAGGCTGCTCCGACCGGGAAGCTCAATATCTTTCCTGGTTGGGTCAATCCCGGCGACGTCCAGCTCCTGAAATATTACGCGAGCGAAATGGGCGTGGACGCGTCCATCTTCATGGACACGCAGGATTTCGATTCGCCAATGCTGCCGGACAAAACGATTCATACGCATGGACGCACGACCGTCGAAGACATCAAGGCGTCGACCGGCGCCAAGGCGTCGCTCGCCCTGGCGCGATATGAGGCCGCCAGCACGGTCGATTATCTCAAGAACGAATTCGGCGTCGAGGGGTCCACGATCTCCTCGCCTTATGGCATCGCGAATACAGACGCCATGCTGAAGAAAGTCAGCGAGATCACCGGCAAGCCCATTCCGGACTCGCTGGTGGAGGAGCGCGGCGTCGCGATCGACGCGCTCCAGGATCTCGCGCACATGTTCTTCGCCAATAAGAAGGTCGCGATTTTCGGCCATCCGGACCTTGTGATCGGTCTAGCGGAGTTCTGCATCGAGGTGGAGCTCGAACCCTCGCTTCTTCTGCTTGGCGACGACAATACGCGCTACAAGAAAGACCCACGGATTGTCGCGCTCAAGGAGCGCGTCAACTGGGACATGGAGGTCGTCTGCAACGCGGACCTTTGGGAGCTGGAGCGGCGGGTCAAGGACGATCCGACCAAATTCGATCTCATCCTCGGTCACTCCAAGGGCCGCTATGTCGCGATCGACGCCAACATCCCCATGGCGCGCGTCGGTTTCCCGACTTTCGACCGGGCGGGCCTCTATCGGCATCCGACGATGGGCTATCGCGGCGCAATGCTCCTCGCCGAGCAGATCGCGAATGCGATGTTCACGCATATGGAATACACCCGGAACCGGGAATGGATCCTCAACACCTGGTGAGAAATAGATGTGGGAGGCGGCCCGGGGCCGCTTCCCATTTTCCATTGCAATGAGGGTCTACCTTTGGGGTTCACGCAGAAACTTCTCAGTCAACCGACGATCGGATGGTCGAGGAATTTGCGGTTGCCGGAATATCGGCAGATCGAGCTTTATACCAAGCGAAAGGCGCTTGCCTTCCTCCCGACGCCGGCGACTGATGACGTCCCGTTCGACCGCATCGCCGCCGTCGCGCATGCGGCGCTGCTATTCGAAGCCACGCTCGCCGAAATCGTTCCGTCGGACCTGCCCCTGACAAGTTGGGCGCGATGCAAGGAACTGCCGAAGCGCACGCGCATCGAGAAGATCCTGGCTGAGTTGCATCGTATCCTGCGGATCGTCCGCAAGGTCTCATTCCATTCCCATGGCCACGCCGATATGCGCGACGGCATTATCTGCCTGAACGGCGCAATCGACATGGTGGCGCTTTCGCTCGAAATCACGGCTTCCGGCCTCGATCTCCTCGAGACGATGACGGCCTATTGGCTTGTCAACCGCGATGGCGTCTTCCCCGACGCCTACATCGAGATGACTCTCGGCGAATATTTCTGCGACCTCGTGGCGGAAATAAAGCGATTCTCCGACGAGGACCGCATCCTCTACCAGTTCCGGCGAAGTCCGGCCTTCAATCGCCACTTTCGCTTCGACTGCGATAATCCGAAGGTCGCTGCTTCAGACGGCAAGCTGATCTTCGAGATCGGCGAGCGCTACCGGGACGCAGCGCGATATTCCATCGACTTTTACCTCGTTTGGGACGACGCGCTTCATATCATCCCCGTCGAGGTCTTGAAGAACGGCGAACTCCATTGTGAGGAATTGCCGAAATGGCGAGCGCGGACGCCGGACGCGTTCTCTCTTCCGGCGGAATTCCGCACGCGTTTCGCACGAGAAAAAATTGTCGTTGGCCAACCGATGACGTGAGCGTGACAGGAGACTAAAAATGGATGCCCCTCATCTGCGGATCGCAATTACAACCAACAGCCTCGTCGAGCTCGACGCGAATTTCGCGGCGGCGAAGCAATTCGTCCTTTATGACGTTTCGGCGGAAGAATCCGAATTTGTCGACGTCGTGCACTTTTCCAGAGCCGGAAAGGGCAAAGCGAGCGGCGGCGGAAAAGCGAATAATGGCGGGCGCTGCGTCATGGACGATATGGAAAACGACGATGGGACAGGCAAGGATCCACTCGTTGAGCGTGTTTCCGCAGTGGACGGATGCGGGATACTCTTCACGCTCGGTCTCAGCGATCTTGCCGCCGTTCGGGTGAACGAACTGAAGGTTTTCCCCGTCAAGAGCGAACGCGTTCGCGCCATCGACGATGTGATCGCTCAGGTGCAGAACATGATGTCCGGCACGCAGCCTCTGTGGATGCGGCGCGCTTTGAGCCGGCGGAACGGAACGCCCTTGCAAGAGCAGACGGCGTATTGAGCGCCGTTGATTTTCTCAGAGCCGAACCTAGAAAGTTCTCTTGCCGTCAGGCCGCCTCTAGCTCCTTGAGCTTCTTGCGCGCCGCCTCCAGCGCCGCATAGGCGTCGTAGGTCTCCTGCGCAACCGAGATAATTGTGGTCCAGTTCAATGGCAACTCTTCAGACAGATCGTGCAAGTTCAACTTCATTTTCATGGCTTTGGCCGAGAGCTTCCTGATTTCGGCCTTAAGTTCATCGATGTCGCTCATGTCGCGCCTCCATTAAGATCGGGCCACGTCGGGGAATTTTTGAATCATCTCGACGCCCGCGGCGACAAGCTTTTCTCCATCGGTCGCAAGTTTCTCAAGATTTTCAAATCCGAATCAATGCACGTCGCGCAAATATTTGTTGACGACAATGAGACGGCCTGCGGCAAGGATCATGCGACCGAAGCCTTCATGGTTCATTTTCATCATGGGCTGAACCATGCAACCGGTACGGCGCTCGATCGCGAGGCCGACCGCATTATAGAAAAGTTCAAGCCGCCACAGGATCTCAGGATCGGGGTCGCCGATGATTGGGATCTTGCGGCGCTGCTCCTTGGAGAGAATATACGGATCGAGAAGGGTGAGGTCGGCCTTTTTCTCCCAGGCGCCATGGGTATCCTGAGCGCGCCAGACCTTGATGAGCTCCTTGATGAAGAGGCTTTCTTCCGGCTTCCGCTCCATCTGGGCGGCGGCCTCAGGCATTCTCTGTCTCCTCTTCAAAATCGAACGTACGCTCGCCGGTCTTCGACAGGACCTTGCGCAGCCATGGCGGCCGCGGCGAGCTCCGCATTGCGACTTGCAAATTATCGAGTAGATCGCCGATCTTTTCGGGTTGGGGAACCTTCAACGGATGAATGTTCTGCGAAACGACGCGCGTGGCGCCGGAACCGCCGATCGCGGCGACATAAAGAATCGAACAGCCCTTAAGCGCGGCGACCTTCGGCCCCAGCTTGTCTTCATCGCCGTCTTCTTGAAGGTCGCCGCCGAAGGATATCGACTCGATGAAAGTGTAGGAATCGACTGTGACCTCGTAGAAAGCTATGTTCTTGGCCCATCCGAAATGGGCGTCGACCCGTTCGAGGTCCTGAGTGGCGAATGCAACTTTCATCGCGTCTCCTTTAGAGTTAGAGGGCCTTTCAGCGAAAGATCCAGAGTGGATGGATCATAAAGCCAATAACCGCCGTCGCACTCTGGCCCCCAGCAAATTCACCGCCGTCACGACGATGAGCAGCAGGATGATCAAGGCGGACGCCTCCTTGTATTCAAACAAATGAAACGCCGTGACAATTTGGAGCCCGAGGCCGCCGGCGCCGATGACGCCCAGCGTTGTGGCCGCGCGCAGATTATGCTCAAAACGATATATTAATGCGTCGACAAGGCGCGGCACGGCCTGGGGGAGAACAGCGAAGCGAAACACCGCGAGCTCGGACGCGCCATGCGCTTTGAGCGCCGCTCCGGGCGATGGATCCACATGTTCCATCGCTTCGAAGAATAATTTGCCGAGCATTCCGGTAGAGTGCACGCCCAAGGCAAATGCGCCCGGCAGAGGCCCAAAACCAATCGCGGCTACAAATATCACACCCCAGATCAGCCCCGGCAGAGACCGTATCGCGTTGAGAAAAATACGGACGCTCTGCCGTATGAAAGGAGACGGGCCGATATTCTGCGCCGCGAGAGCTGCGAATGGTAGGGCAAGCGCTGCGCCGAGGACTGTTCCAGTAACTCCGGTCGCCAGGGTTTCGAGCAAGGGTCGCCCCCACTCCCGCCAGCGGGAGAAGTCCGGCGGCCAGGAATCTGCGGCGAGCTTCAACACGGTGGAAGGCGCGCCTTCATAGCGACTGAATTCAAAGCCTCCTGCAAAGCTGAAAGCGGTCGCACAACACAGCGCGGCGCCAATGGTGAAGGCATATTTGAGATGTTCGCGCCGGCGCCATTCCGTATCGATGACGTCGAATTCCGGCGTTGGGTTGATGTCGTTCATTTTGGGGCCCACGCAGTTTTCTGACTAACGGCTTGTATGTCGGCGACCCAGCGGCGAACGTCATCGACGTCTGAATCCTTCGCTGGAACGAAGGCCTCGGCCCGGAAGACCGCAAGCGCCGCCGCATCCTTCAGATTCAAAAAGGCGTTCCTTATCTCCGCTTTGAAGGCCGGGTCGAGGCCCGCGCGGAAGGTCCACATATATTCGGGGATCGGCGGCGAATCTTGCAGCACACGGACCTTGTCGGCTGGGATTTTCCCTTCTTTCAGCAGTCTGAGGAGGATCGGCTTGGAAATGCCGCCCGCCGCAACCTTCCTGTTCGCGACGGCAAGAGCGACAGCGTCATGGGCGCCGAGAACCTGCATCGTATAATCGCGACCCGATATGAGGCCTTCCGCCAGCAATTGCCAACGCGGAACCCAGGTGCCCGACGTCGACGCCGGGTCGCCAAAGGCGATTTCTCCGCCCCTCAAATCGCTCAATTTGGTTGCGGCGCTCCCGGCTGGAACGATGATTGAAGCTTGAAAAGTTGATCCGACGCCGGCATGGCTTGGTCGTGCGAAAGGTTCGAGCGGCGCGCGCTTCGATTGCAGAATATAAGTTACCGGACCCAGATAGGCGATATCGATGCGGCCAAAGCGCAAGGCTTCGGACGTTGCGGCGTAATTGGCTCCGACGACGATCTCTACCGGAATATGCAACGTGTCTTGAAGATAGGCGCGAAGCGGCTCGTTCAACCTCATGACCGTCGGCGCTGACTCCCCGGGTAGCAAACCCACGATCAGCTTCGTCGGCGGCCGTTCCTCCGCGAAGCCTGCACAGGCGTAATTGGCGATCATCGCAAGAACGCCCATGACAACCATTCGCCGTCGAAAAATCTGAGGCATGTCCCGCTCTCCTATTTTGGGTCGATCCTTCATAGATTGCTGTTGCCGCTGAAAACGTATCGTTCCGCCTCCTTGTCGAACAAAGTCGTGGGACCGTCGAAGGCGATTCGGCCGGATCTGAGACCGATGACTCTGTCGGCAAAGGCGCGCGCCAGATCGAGCTGATGTGTGACGAGAACAACTGTGCGGCCGGTCTCTCGCGTCGAGGCGGCGAAGAGCTCACAAAACCGCATCGCAAGCGGTCGATCTAAAGCTGAGAACGGCTCGTCCGCGAAGAGAAGACGGGGTTGTCGCGCCAGCGCCCGGGCGATCCCCACACGCTGCTGTTCACCGCCCGAAAGGTTTTCCGTTCGCTCGAACGCGCGGTCGAGCAAATCGACCTGGCGAAGGGCGTCCATGGCGCGCGCGCGCGCAACGCGCGACCAGGGCAGGAGGGAGAGGGGATGGCGCGTATCCACCAGGCCGCTCAAAACATTGTCTAAAGCGGGCAGGCGTCCGATCAGCGCGTTGCCCTGAAATATCGTCCCCGTGCGTTTTCGCATGCGCTCCCAAGTCGTAGGGCTCGACAAGGGTCCGAGGTCAGTCGCGTGGATCACGCCGCTCGTCGGCGTGATGCTCCCATTAAGAACATGAATCAGACTGCTCTTTCCAGCGCCGGAGGGGCCGACAATCGCCGTTATCTGTCCTTGGTCAATGCTCAACCGCGCTTTGTCCAGGATAAGACGTCCGTTGCGTTCCAGGCTGAGGTCCGTGACCGTCATGGACGCGCAGCGTAAATTTTCGCGCGGCTTGACATGCATGTTCATGACGGCTCCTGCGATGGGAATGCCGAGATGTCTCCTCGGCAATGGAGCCCATCCTTCGGTGAGGAGCAGGAAACGCGCCAGTGGCCGGCCCCGGCTGGAGGCGCTGGAAGTCAGGAGTTTAACGCGTTGTGGTCACCTATGGGCGTTCCACAATGTACGCCCTGGAGCCGCATCTGCTCCGCAATGAACGCGGGGTCTTCAATTACGTAGGCCTTTTGCGGGGTCCGATCGATTGCTCTGCGCATGCAGTCGGAGAACGCACGCGTCAACTTTATCAAAATCGCAGTTGGCGCGCTGCTTGCTCCCGGCGTCGTTGACAGAGGAGCGTCGATGCAGGGACAGGATCTTGCAAACGCGATGTTGAAACCGCCGAAAGCGACCGGGACGCGCATCTTCTTTCTCGCGCGTTCGGCGCCGCTCGCGCCGAATTACGAGCCAGCCTCCTTCCCCGGAGACGGAGGATATCCCGCTTATTATCATCGCATTTGGATGACCCTGCGGGAGCTTGGCTATGCGGTCGCGACGTCACGCGAGTTTCGAGCGCTCTACGCTCTCGGTTCATCCGTCGATCTGGTCTTCTCGCTCTATAATCGGGCGCCCTTCGACAATCCGGAGATCTTCGTCGCCTCCACATGCGAGTTTCTCCGCCTGCCGCATATCGGCGCCAAGCCGAACATACGCGCGCTCGCGGAGGACAAATGGCTAAGCAAAAACTTCGCAGCCGCCATTGGCCTGCCGGTGGCGCCGGGCGCAATCTTCTCTTGCGAACGGGATATCGGCGCGAACGCGCCGTTCGAAGGCCCGTACTTCGTCAAGAACCGTTTCGGCGCCGCGTCCGAGGGGGTGTCCGAGAGTTCGATACAGGAGGACTGGCGCGGCGTCGCTGAGGTCGCGAAGGCCTTCTTCGCTCGCGGCATGACGGTGCTCGTGGAACAATATGTTTCCGGAATTGACGTGACGGTTCCTGTCCTTGGGGGAGCCGAACCGATCGTCCTCGGCTTCGTCCAGCCAATCTCGGATCGCTTGGGCGCGATCGTCACCGAGGATCTAAAGCGAGACGATCCGCTCGGTTATCGGCTGATCGACGTCGGCGACCTTGAGCCGCTTCTGCGTGATGACGTTGGCGCCCTTTGGGCGGGCGTGGGAGCTGTCGACTATATGCGGCTCGATTATCGAATTGATCCGTCGACCGGCCGTCGAATTTTCCTGGAATTTAATTTGTGCTGCCATATCGGACGAAGTGGCGCCGTATGTCTTGCCGGGTCGCAATGGGGGCTCAGTCAAAAGGACATTCTGGGGCACGTTGTGGAATTTTCTCTACAGCGGCAGGCGCGAGAGCAGGAAACGCGACGATGGGTGCGCTGACGATTCCCCTCTCGGTCGAATTCGACCCCGTCCGGAGG
Source organism: Methylocystis parvus OBBP (assembly GCF_027571405.1). GTDB lineage: Bacteria > Pseudomonadota > Alphaproteobacteria > Rhizobiales > Beijerinckiaceae > Methylocystis > Methylocystis parva. The sequence continues at coordinate 2,237,708 of NZ_CP092968.1, read as the reverse complement.
TTTTTTGGAGATCCGGCAGCGCCGCGCGCCGCGCCGCGGGGCTGGGATTTTCTTGGATCTTGCCCTGTTCCCTTGCGGGCCCGGATGCGAGACAATATCGCGCAGATCGCCCAGCAGCGCATGGAGGCCGGCAGCGCCCTCAAATGCTGCCTGCCCATGGGGCAAGGCGGGCCGTCGCCGATGGAACGCCTGCGCTTCATCCGTAATCGCGAAGATTTTCCTAAGTTCCTGGTTTCCTCCGAGCACGGGAATGCGTTCAATCGCGCCTTTCACGCCGATTTTGTCGAAACCGGCTCCTTTGTCTCGCTTCAGCCACGTCGCGCAACCAAGATGTTTGTCGACGCTGGCTTGATCGACCCTAAAGCTTGGATTGGCGTTTACGCGGCAGCGCCCTTTGTGATGTTGATTGACCGCGAAAGGCTCGGTAGCCGTCCAATTCCGACCGCATGGGCTCAACTCTGCGATCCGATCTACCGTGGGGAAATTGTCTTTTCCGGATGGCGGGGCGGCGACCATGATCGCTGGCGTTCGTTCAATCTCTTTTTTCTTCTGGCCATGCTCAGATTGCTTGGCCTTTCGAGATACCGGTCGCTGCTCGAGAATGTCTCTCAACTAATGCATTCCGCGCAAATGCCGCGCTTTGCGGGAACCGCGGCTTCGCCCGGCGCAATTTATGTGGCGCCTTGGGCGCTGGCGGATCTGTGCCCGCGGCGCGATCGCACGATGGTGGTATGGCCCTGCGAAGGCGGACTTGCCTTCCCCCTTTGGCTCACGGCCCAAGCGGCGCATGAGCGGCGGGTTTCGCCATTCGCAGACTATTTGTTTTCCGAGGAAACCGGAGCTTGGCTCGATCGGAACCGTTATCCCTCGGTCGTTCCCGGGAAAGAGCGTTTCTTGCCCGAGAATGTGCGCCTCCACTTTCTTGGCTGGGACTATCTTCGCCATCGCGCGGCGGCGCATGACGCAAAACTTGCGGCCGCAATGTTCCACCACAGCCGGGAGCTCATGGGGGAGAACCTTCAATGCGCATTGTGACGGTTGCAGGGCCGCCCTCCGTCGGAAAGACCTCCGTCATCCTCAAGACGATTGCGGGGCTCGAGAGCGCGGCGGGTCACGTCGGCGCGGTTAAATTCGACTCGCTCTCCACTTTGGATGACGCTCTGTATTCCAGAGCCGGCGTGCCGATCGTGACGGGCCTCGCTGGAAGCCTGTGCCCGGATCACTATTTCGTCAGCAATATCGATGATTGCGTCGAATGGGGCCATAAATCGAACTTCGATCTGTTGATCGCCGAGAGCGCCGGCCTCTGCAACCGATGCTCGCCCCATATTCACGGTGTATTGGGCGTTTGCGTCGTCGATGCGCTTTCGGGCGTTCACACGCCGCGCAAGATCGGTCCCATGCTGAAGCTCGCCGACATCGTCGTCATCACCAAGGGCGACATCGTCAGCCAGGCGGAGCGGGAGGTGTTTTCCTACAATGTCCGTGCGGCGAATCCGCGTGCGGTGATTTTGTCGTTCAACGGAATTACGGGTCAGGGCGCGACAGAGCTTGGGCATCATTTCATCAGCGCTCCGAATGTCGAAAGCCTCGCCGGCAGCCGGTTGCGATTTTCCATGCCTTCCGCCGTATGTCCGTATTGCATCGGCGAGACGTCGATCGGCACGGATCACCAAAGAGGCAACGTTCGGAAGATATCTTTCGGGGGGACAGCGACATGATCGCCGATCTTCCCACACGTTCGCTCGGCGACTTGCAGGCGTTGCATCCGGGCATCGCCCATGTATTGAGGCTCGCCGATCCAAGCGAGCCGAAGCCCGACATGGACTTCGCATCCTGGCTCGAGACGCTGGATCTGACGAAGCTCAATCGCGCTGGCCTGAGCATCGAGAATTTATGCACCCATGTCGAGACGCTCGTTCGCCAGTCCGAGACCCTGAGAGGGCCGCTCGATTTTTCGCTAAAGGCTCTGTCTTTGATTGCAGGCGTCGACAAATTCGGCGGCGCTGAAGCGTTCGACCTCGAGATCGCCGTTGGCGAGATCGTTTGCATCGTGGGCCCGACGGGGTCGGGCAAGAGCCGGCTTTTGGCGGATATAGAATGCCTGGCTCAGGGCGACACGCCATCGAAGCGCAAGGTTCTGATCAACGGGGCGAAGCCCGATCCCACGCTACGATTCGGCTCCAATCATGGATTAATCGCCCAGGTCTCTCAGAACATGAATTTCGTCATGGATCTTGGAGTCGGAGAGTTTCTGACGATGCACGCGGAATGTCGACAAGCGACGGACGCGGACGGCGTCGTCGCGGATGTTATCGTCTGCGGCAATGAATTGGCAGGCGAACGGTTCACGGCGGAAACGCCGCTGACCCAGCTCAGCGGAGGTCAAAGTCGCGCCTTGATGATTGCCGACACGGCCTTGCTGTCGGCGTCGCCGATCGTTCTCATCGATGAGATTGAGAACGCTGGAATAGACAGGCGTCGTGCGCTCGATCTCCTCGTCGCGAGAGAAAAGATTGTCCTGATTTCCACGCACGACCCCATCCTGGCGCTCATGGGAGACAAGAGGGTCGTTATCCGACACGGCGCGATCGCCAAAATCATTCAGACAAGCGCGCGTGAACGCGCCTGTCTCGTGGAGCTGCAACGGCTTGACGCCCGTTTCACGGAAGTGCGCCAGCGTCTTCGCGTCGGGGAGACAATCGATGACGAAAAATTTGAGGTAAGATGGATGCGCTGACGCTGCTCTTAGAACGACGCTCATGCACCGCTTTGACGGAGCCTGCGCCCGCCGGCGAAGCGCTGGAGACAATCCTGCATGCTGCGCTTCGCGTGCCCGATTTCCAAAGGCTACGGCCGTTCCGATTTCTCATCGCGACGGGCGACGGACTCGAGCGCCTCGGCGAGATGATGGCCGAAGCGGCGTCCCTTTCCGGCCAGCCGCCTAACGTTATCGAACGCGCGCCGAAGATGCCGTTGCGGGCGCCAATGGTCATCGTCGTCGCGGCGGTTTATCGCCCGAGCACGGTCGTGAAACGGTTCGAACAAGAACTCAGCGCCGGATGCGCCGTCATGGCGATGCAGATGGCGGCGCTTGCGCAAGGCTTTGGCGGTATCTGGCGATCGGGCTGGCCAATGTTTGACAGAAATCTACACCGGCTGCTGAGCCTTGACGCGGACACGCAGATCGTTGGGTTCTTATATTTGGGAACGCCCGCCTCCGCGGCGGAAAAGCAACTGGAACGACCGGATCCTTGGCAATTCGTGGGGCGGCTGTAATCGGCGATTTGCGCGCCTTGTAAAATTGGCGGCTGGCGGCGGCGCAACCATCAGTTTGGCACAGATATTGCGTAATATAAATTGAATACATAGCGATGCTTGGCGCCTCGGTCTAATCGGCTGAGAGTTTTGCTTATCCTTCAGAGGGATAGGATATGTTTCGCTGAAGGCGCCGGGATGGCGTCGATAAATTCCGGGCAGCCCCTCAAATCAATGTATGGGCAGCCTGCGTATTACGACGTCAACAAATCGGTTGGCAGCAAGGAAGGATGTCGCCGTGGCGAAGGACTTCAATGCGGAGGCTTCTCGGCCTCTGACGATTGAAAACAACCGAAAGAAATTTGAACCCCATATCTGCGATTGCGATTTGGGAGAATGCCGCACCAACGTGCTTCCTTTCATGAACGAAATGGGTCGAATTTCTGTCGGCGCCGAAAATCTGGGGGAGACCCTGCAAATACTTCTCGAAATGCTCCAGAAGCACATGAATGTCGTGCGCGCGATGGTGACGCTATTCGAGCCCGGATCGGGCAATATATTTATTCACCAAAGCTTCGGATTGAGCGAAGAAGAGCAGGCGAAGGGGGTTTACTTCCTTGGCGAGGGCATTACCGGAAAGGTTGTCGAGACCGGACAAGCTATCGTCGTTCCCCGAATAGGCGACGAACCCAGTTTTCTCGACCGTACCGGCAGCCGAACAAAACCAGCTGATCAGAAGCTCAGCTTTATCTGCGTCCCCATCGTGCGAAGCAAGAAAGTGCTCGGCACAATAAGCGCGGAGCGCATCTATGACGACGCCAGGCTGCTTAAAATGGATGTCGAGGTTTTGTCGATTCTCGCCACGATGACGGCGCAAGCGGTCGAACTCTATTTGCTGGAAAACGTTGAAAAGGTCGCGCTTGAAAATGAGAACAGGCGCCTTCGAAGCGCCTTGAAAGCCCAGTTCAAACCAACGAACATCATCGGCAACTCCAAGCCCATGCAAGACGTGTACAAGCTGATCGACCGCGTATCACGCACGAAGACGACCGTTCTCATTCTCGGCGAGAGCGGCGTCGGTAAGGAATTGGTTGCGAGCGCCATCCATTATAATAGCCGTGCGTCGAAAGGCCCGTTCGTAAAATTCAATTGTGCGGCGCTCCCCGAAAGCGTCATTGAGAGCGAGCTGTTCGGACATGAGAAAGGCTCCTTCACCGGCGCCGTCGGTTCTCGAAAGGGACGTTTCGAAGAGGCGCATGGCGGCACGATTTTTCTGGACGAAGTCGGCGAACTTTCCCTGCCGGTCCAGGCCAAGCTCCTTCGCGTCCTTCAGGAAAAGACCTTCGAGCGCGTGGGCGGAAACGCTCAGATAAAGGTGGACCTGCGGATCCTCGCCGCAACGAACAGAGATCTTCCCGAGATGGTCGAAAAAGGAACTTTCCGGGAGGACCTCTATTACCGTCTGAACGTCTTTCCGATTACGATACCGCCTTTGCGGGAGCGCGGAAACGACATCATCGCATTGGCGGACCACTTCGTCGGAAATTTCGCGCATTCGCTCGGAGTTGAAATAAAACGAATCTCCACGTCAGCCATAAATATGCTCTTGGCGTATCACTGGCCAGGGAATGTGCGCGAGCTTGAAAATATCATCGAGCGGGCGATAATTCTCTCAGACGACGGCGTGATCCATGGATATAATTTGCCGCCTTCTCTGCAAATGCCCATCCTTGAAGAGGTCGAATCCAAGGGTACGCTCGAAGCGCGCCTCAGCGCGATTGAATATGAAATGATCGTTGAAGCGCTCAAGGTTCATCACGGCAACACGACAGAAGCCGCCAAATCTCTTGGCCTGACCCGACGCATTCTCGGATTGCGCCTCGCCAAATATAGTCTCGATCACAAAAACTTTCACGCACACGCTCAGGCGTAAAGCGCGAGAAGCCTGTAGAACGGGCAGCAATCGCAACTTGCAGATTAATCGCAGCTCCGAATAATGACGGCTTTGATCAAGGCTTCTTGCCCTTGCAATGCGAGATGCTCATAAAAAACGAGAATTGTTTCCGAGAGGCCGCGACGATGCATCGTTGCGCCTCCTATTCCTGCCGGGAACGAGTATAGTCTGGAGCCGATCATATGAGCCAGGTTCGACCCTATGAATAGTGACAATGAAATCCGTCCCGGAGAGGTCGTCGTTCCCTGGCGAGCTACCGAGGATGCGGGCATCGCCTTTATCGGAAGGATAGAAACCCCATGGAAAACCCGAGCCGATTGCCCGCGACAGGGGCAAATGGACGGCCCGCTCTGTCAAATCATACTAGATGAGATTTGGCGAGAGGCCCTGACGGGGATCTCGCGCTACCCGCAGCTCGAAGTAATTTACTGGCTTCACCTCTCCCGGCGCGATCTCGTCCTGCAATGCGCACGACAGGACAAGGTCCCGAGAGGCACTTTTTCGTTGCGCTCGCCGCTCCGACCGAACCCGATCGGGACATCAGTTGTCAAATTAGAGGCAGTTCAAGATTGTAGGCTTGTGGTGCGCGGGCTCGATTGCATTGACGGCACGCCGCTACTCGACATCAAGCCGGATCGCCACGCTTTTTGACCGTTGTTGGGATTCATCGTGAATTTATCACGGTGACGGCGATGTGGATCAAGGCGGCGAAGCTTTGATAGGTTTTGTCGGTGCGTAGCGCATGCGTTTGAACTCCTTAAGCCTGCCGAAGAAGTTCTGGCTCGAAGCCCCTCTTTTGCGCCTGTTCATGACGGTGGACTTTGACGAAGGTGGCGCTAGCCATCGCGTATTCCATGAAAGTTGGAAACGTCACTGTCCATGGATTTCGATTCTCTTTCAGAGACTGGGCCGGCTTATGGGCGACTCATGAGAATGCTACGCCTGCGTACTCGTTCTGGAAATTCGTACAATTTCGTCCATATGAGTCACTGGCGCCGCAAGGCGCATATCGCGACTCAAATCTATATTCTACGAGGAAAATAAGGAAGTACGCGGCCCGCATGCGACAGGCGCCTGCTGAAGAATCGATGCTTTCATTTGCTGGCACAGGCCTTGCGGTTTCAAGGAATGCACAGCGTGAAACAATCCGAAATTCTTGCGCTCCGAACCGCACTGGCCTGCGCTCATAATTATGAGACGACGAAATCGGGCTACGCGAAATTAGAGTCAGACGCAACGCCAGGAGGGCGTTCCTTCGACGATCCTCTGATCGCGTTGCTATCTATCTGCAGCGACGTTCTTCATGTCACGCGCGATCCAATCGGTTGCGTAGGAAGCCTTTGGGACGCGCATAATCCTCTCTCGATCGATGCAGATCTCTGTCGCCTCGGGATGACAACTAATCTGCCAGAGACAGAGGTCGTCACGGAGGTCGACAGAGGACAGCGATATCGGGCCTCCTGTCAATCCGATCGATCGCATGCGGCTCTACGGCGTCAAATCGCGCAATTGAAAAGCAAGAAAGGAGCGCTGACATGACCAAGGCATCGCAAATATCTTTTCGGGCGCTCTATAATTCTTTTCCAGACGCATTCACGCCAAGAGGCGGAGGGAGGTCGGCTGCCGCCCTGAGTTTTGCAGCGGCTTTGACGCCGGCCGGCTGCGTTCCAGTCTTCGCGCAGGACTCCCAATCCACGCCTTTGCCGGCTGTAAGAGTCGAGGCGCCGGCGGAGAGGCCGCGCGCGGCTCCTCCGGCGGCGCCGAAGCCCGTCGTGGCCCAAGCGCATCCCGCACGCCATGCGCCGAGCCGTCAGGCTGTCGCGGGCCAGCGCCGTACCGTGGCGGGGCCGGCGACGGTTGCGGGGCGCGGCGGCGCTGGAGCGGATGGGCGACCGGCTGCCGCCGGGGCGCCCGCTATCGGCTGGAGAGCGCCCTATCAGACAACCACTGTGGAATCATCCAAATTCACTTTGCCGCTTTTAAACACGCCGCAGTCGGTCACTGTCATTCCGCAAGCGGTCATGCGGGAGACGGGTTCGCGCTCCCTCTCGGAGGTCTTGCGCAACACGCCTGGCGTCACTATCGACGCCGGCGAAAACGGCTTCACCGCGAGCAACAATTTCAGACTGCGCGGCTTCAACGCCACAAGCGACATTTTCATCGATAATTCGCGCGACAATGGCAACTATACCCGCGATATGTTCAATACTGAGAGAGTCGAGGTCTTCAAAGGCGCGGCCGCCGATAATGGCCGCGGCAGCGCCGGCGGCTATGTCAACCTCGTCACCAAAGCGCCCATGCTTGCGAATTTCGTTTCGGGCGAAACGTGGTACGGCTGGGACCACTATAATTCCGAGTCGCGCAAGCGCGGAACGATCGACGCTAATTATGTCGTTGCGCCGAACACGGCGATCCGTCTCAACGCCATGGTCGAGAACAGCGGCGTGCCGGGACGCGAAATCGCCTTGAACAGGCCCTGGGGCGTCGCGCCCTCGATCTCTTTCGGGCTCGGCGCGGATCTACGCGCCACCTTTATCTATGAGCATCAAGAGCGGCGCGACCTTCCCGATTGGGGCGTCCCCGCGGCTTCCGTCGCCAATATGGTCCGCTCGGATCCGATCGCCATGATGGCGCCGCGCGATACATTTTACGGATTGAGGCGCGACTTCGATAATGTCGACGCCAATTCGGCTGAGGCGCGGCTCGCATACGACATTCTGCCAAACGTCACCATCAGCAACCAGACGCGCTGGTCGCAGGTGCGCCGCTTCGCCAATTACACGCTGCCGGGCGCTCCGGCCGGCGGGGCGCCGCCTGCCTATGTGGCGGCGACGGGGATGGTCACGACGCAGAACCAGTCTTACGATCGCACAACCGCGACATTGACCAACCTCACTAATCTGTCCGCCAAGTTCGATACGGGGCCATTCAGGCATGAACTGTCGACCGGAATCGATTATTCTCTCGAACGATCCTTTTCGTATCGCTTCAACGACACTCAGGGCTCCACTTTTATATTCTCTCCCGATCCGGATCGCTTTCAAACACCCGCAATCCCGTTGAACACCAACAAATTGGGGGCGGAAACAATCGCCGGCTATGCCTATGACTCGATCCATTTGCACCCGCAATGGATTCTCACGGGCGGCGTGCGAGTCGAGGGCTATCATCTCGCGATTGGAATGAAGGATTTGGCGGGCCTTCCGACCGGCAACTATGATGGTTACACAAATTCCGCAACTACGGTAGGCGGCAAGGTCGGCGTTGTCTACAAGCCGATCGAGAAGGCGAGTCTCTATGGGGCGGTCGGGTGGTCCAATGAGCCAGTGGGCGCCAATTTTCTCAACTCTGCCGATATTTCCCGCGGCGATGATCGCGCCGTGGTCACTCTCGTGCCGGGATCGCAGCCGATACGAATGGTCAATTATGAAATCGGCGGCAAATGGGACGCGTTCGACGGGCGCCTGTCCACGACATTGGCGCTCTTCCACACCGTAAAGACCGTGCCGATCACCGGATGCTTCGGCAATCCGCCCGGCCTTCCCGGGGCAGGTTGCATCGGCGGGGCGGCCCAGCCCATCACTCTAAAAGGCTATGGAGACCAAATCGCGCAAGGCGTTGAATTCGGCGTCTCCGGCAATGTCACCGACAACTGGCGAATGTTTGGCGGCTTTCTGATCATGCGCACCGAGCAGAAGCATGCCTTTTATCTCGACTGGTTCCGCATGGCGGCAAGCCCTGGCGACTATCCGGTGTTCGCGCCGGGGGTCGACGCGCCGGCCGCGTTCTTGAACGGCTTCTATCGTAGGGGCACGAGTGGCGATGAACTCGCCTTTGCGCCGAATGTCACGGGCAATCTGTGGACCACGTATCACCTGCCGGAAACGCCTGTCACCCTCGGCGGGGGGCTGAATTATTCCAGTGAGTCATGGGCCGGCCGGCAGGACTATGGGGACCGCATCGTTCCAAACGGCCGGTTTGGCAAGCTTCCGGGCTATTTCATCGTCAATCTGATGTCGTCCTTTGAACTCTACAAGGATGTTGTCCTCAGCCTCAATATCGACAATGTCGCCAACACGAAATACGCAATCAGCACCAACTACGGCGCTCAACGAGTCATTTTGGGGACGCCGCGCGCCTATCGCTTCAGCGTAAGCTTTCGTTTCTGATCGCTTCCGGGCAGATGGGTCGGTCCCGTCAAACGGTGGAGCCGCCGCATCTACCGCAATTCTCGCCGCGTCTTTTTTGTCGTAACCAAAATCCGAAGCGGCGGGCGGCATCTGGAGGGGCGACGATGATCGTGGTGATTCCCGATGTTTTGTCGGTTGCGGAAGCGCGGCGCTGTGTGGAGAAGCTCGAAAAAGCGGATTGGCGCGAGGGGCGTTACACCGCCGGTCCGCTCGCCGCGCGGGTCAAAGATAATCTGCAACTCGCCGACGATGATCCGCTCGCCACCGAGATTGGCGTGCTGCTGCTCGAACGTCTCGCCGTCATGAGCCGCTTCGTCGCCGCGGCGTTGCCCCTGAAGGTCGTGCCGCCGCGATTCAATCTTTACGCCAGCGACGCCTCCTATGGCGACCATATCGACAGCGCCGTTTTCGGCGTGCCGGATACGTCGATCCGGATTCGCGCCGACATGTCGGCGACATTGTTCCTCAGCGACCCCGACGAATATGACGGCGGCGAATTGACCGTCATGGGCGAGTTCGCGCCGCACCAGGTCAAATTGCCCGCCGGTCATATGGTTCTTTATTCGTCGGGCGCCGTCCATCATGTCGAGCCGGTGACGCGCGGCGCGCGCTTCGCGGCCTTCTTCTGGATTCAAAGTCTCGTGCGTGAAAACGATCGCCGAAGCATGTTGCTGGAGCTCGATGACACGATCCAGGCGCTCGCCGCCGATACGCCCGACAATCCCGCAGTTGCGCGGCTCACGGGGCTCTATCACAATCTACTGCGCGACTGGGCCGTCACGTGACGCCGGAGTCCGATAATTCGTTTCGCCGTTCGACAAGATTGTCGGGCGCGATTGGGAATGTTGGCCGACCAATGAACGCGACCTTTGGTCCGCCTACAATTTCTTTTATCGCGTCAATATTGGTGAGGCTGTTACTCACGCGACGACGGTAGAGCCGACTAGCGGCGCGCTGTGAACCCAGAGCGAGTATTAGTTTGCCGGTCTTCCTGGCGGCATGGGCGCGGCCTCGTAATCCGGGGGCAGCAGCAGGGGCGTTTCTCCGGCCGGCGTCGGCAAGGGTAGATTGGCGGCGGGCGGCGGGGTTTGCGCCGGGAGCAGATTGCCCCAGTCGGTGCGATTCATCATCCCCGCCTGCATGACTTCCGGAACGATCGGCTTGCCGTGGCCGATTTCCCAGCCGCCGCCCAGAGCCTTGTAGAGCGCGACGAGATTGGTCGCGATGGACGAGCGCGTCTCCGCCAGGCGGTTTCGCTCGTCGAGGAGCCGCGTCTGCGCGTCGAGCACGCGTTGGAAATTTTCGGCGCCCTCGCGATACTGGATGAAGGAAAGCTCGACCGCGCGCTGGGCGGCCTCGACTGACTTTTGCAGGGCCGCGGCGCGCTGCTGCCCCTTGAGGAAAGCGATGAGCGCATCTTCCGCCTCCCGCGCCGCCTTGATCACGATGTCCTGGTAATTGACCAGCGCCTGCTGGAGGCGGGCGTCCTGGGCGCGGATGTTGTTGGCGATGCGCCCGTAGTTGAGGATCGACCACCGGAAGCTCGGGCCGGCCGTCAGGAACAGGCTGCCGGGCGCGAAAATCTTGCCGAGATCGGAGGCCTGCACGCCGATGTCGCCGAAGAGGAAGAAGCGCGGGTAGAGGTCGGATTCGGCGATGCCGATGCGGGCGCTTTCGGCTGCGGCGTTCATCTCGGCGGCGCGAATGTCCGGCCGCCGGCGCAGCAACTCGGCGGGAACGCCGACGCTCACGCGCGGCGAGGCGGAGGGGATTTTCTGCGCGCCATGCAGACACTTCTCGATGCCTCCCGGCGGCTGGCCAAGGAGAACGCTCAGAGCGTTTTTCGCCTGCTGCAGGCCAGTCTGAAGCTCGGGGATCGAGGCGATCGTGTTCTGCAACAGGGCTTTCTGTTGGGCGACGTCGAGCTCGGAGGTCGCGCCGGCGCGGAAGCGCGCCTCGGCGATCTGCAGGCCGTCCTTCTGCAGCCGAACGTTTTCCTGCGCGATCTCGAGCAAAACTTCGAAGGTGCGGATCGTCACATAGGTGCGCGCGACTTCCGCGGTCAATGAGACGAGCGCATTGTCGTAATCCGCGATCGTTCGCATCATGCTGGCGTCCGCCGCCTCGACGCCGCGACGGTAGCGGCCCCAGAAATCAATTTCCCATGTCGCGTCGAAGCCGATCGAAAAATCCCCGAAAGCGTGTTTCGGCAGATTGGCCTTGTTGGCGGCTTGCTCGCTGATCTTGTTCCAGGTGGCCGCCCCGGAGCCGCCCTGGTCCTGCGGGAAGAGCTGGCCGATGGCGATGCCGAGCTGGGCGCGCGCTTCGAGAATCCGTAGGCCCGCAATCTGCACCGGGAGGTTCTGTTCCGCCGCGAGGTGGACCAGCCGGTCCAAAGTCGGATCGTGGAAGGTCCGCCACCAGTCGCTTTTGATCTCCTTGTTGGCGACCCGCTTATCGCCTTTCTCGATCCAGTTGTCCTGGAGGGCGGCCTCGGGCGGGTTGAAATCCGGCCCCACCGCGCAACCGCCGAGGGCGAGCGCGAGACCAAGGGCCGGGAAGGCGCCCTTCTGTTTGGAAGTGGCGAAAGCCTTGAACGAGCGCCTGCGCATTATTTGGTCACCGCGATGGATTTACGGAACAGCGAAAGGCTGTAGCTGAAGAAAGCGAGGCCGATGGCCCCGACCATGGCGAATTGCGGCCAGACGGCCTCGATCCCGCCGCCGCGATAGATGATCTTCTGCGAGAAGCTCACGAAGTGCCGCGACGGCAGGAAGAAGGTCATATATTGCAGCCAGGCTGGCTGGCTTTCGACAGGCGTATTGCCGCCGGAGAGCAACTGCAGCACCACGACGACCAGAATGATCAGCAGCGCGAATTGCGCCATGGACTGCGAGATGGTGCCAAGGAAAATGCCAAGCGCCGTGGCGAAGAAGAGATAGAGAAGCACGCCGGCGAACCAGAGCGGGATGGAGCCGGCAAAGGGCACTTCGAGCGCCTTCATCACGATCAGATAGAGCGAAGCCGCGGTCGCCAGCAGAATGACGAGACTGTTGGCCCATACTTTCGCCATGGCGATCTCGAAGGCCGAGAGCGGCATGACGAGGAGATGCTCCAGCGTGCCGTGCTCCCGCTCGCGGATCACGGCGGCGCCGGTCAGGATGATGGTGAGCATCGTCACCTGATTGATGATGCCGACGACGCTCGCAAACCAGGAGGTGATCCCGTTCGGGTTGAAGAGCCGGCGGATGACGAGATTGATTGGTTGCGGCGTCGCGCCGCTCGCGCGGCTGAAGAAGGAGGTCACGCGCTGATTGACGATGTTTTTTATGTAACCGGCGCCGATCGCCGCCTGCTGCATGGCCGTCGCGTCGATGCTGAGCTGGACATCCGGGTGGCGGCCTTCGCGCAGATCGGATTCGAAGCGCGGCGGGATGGTCACAACGAACATGAAGCGCCCCTCGTCCATCGTCGTCTCAACCTCGGAGGCGTCGATGAGCTCCGGCTCCTGAAAGCGTGGCGGATAGAAGGCGTTGATCAGCTCTTTCGACAGAGCGGAATGATCCTCGTCGACAAAGGCGATCGACGCGTTGTTCACCTCGCTCGAGGTGCCGGTCGCCTGGATATAGATCGTGCCGGTGAAGGCGTAGGCGACGAAGAACATCATCACGAGGTCGCTGCCGAGGCTGCGCAGCTCCTTGATCCCGAGCCAGAAGATGTTGAGCAGGGACTTCATCGCCTATTTCTCCTGCTTCCTGAGCGCGAGCGTGCTCACAGCCCAGAGGACAGGGATGCAGATGGCGAGAAAAGTAACGTCCGGCATCAGGAGGTCGGGCCCGAGCCCCTTGGTGAAGGCGCCCTTGCTCGCATGCATGTAATAGGTCGTCGGCCAGATGGTGCCGACGAGCTTGGCGTTGCCCGCCAGCGTCGAGACGGGCTGCAACAGGCCGGAGAACTGGATTGTCGGCACCAGCGTGATGATCGCCGTGATGAAGACGGCGGCGACCTGGCTCGACACGAAGGTGGAGATGACGAGGCCGAGGCCCGTGGTCGTCGTCACATAAAGCAGGGTGATGAGGGTGAGCATCAGGAAGCTCCCCTTGATCGGAATGCCGAACACCGCGACCGCCATAATGACGAGGATGAAGTAGTTCAGCATGCCGATGGCGATATAGGGAAGCTGCTTGCCGAGCAGATATTCGAGCCGCGCCGTCGGAGTCACATAGAAATTAATGATGGAGCCCAGCTCCTTCTCTCGGACGACGCTGATCGCCATGAGGATGGCGGGGATCAGAATGAGCAGGATCGGCGGCACGCTCGGCACGATCGCATAGACGCTCTCGAACGTCGGATTGTACATATAACGATCCTGGAAATTCGCCCTGTATTTGGGCGGCTTCAGGTCCAGGCCGTTTGAGGGGTCCTGCAAGGCCTTGTCCTGAACGCCTTGCACATATTGCGAGACGGTCTCGCCGCGGAAGGTGTTGGCGCCGTCGACCTGCGCCGAAACCTCGGGGCGGGCGTTCCTCAGAAGGTCGCGCCCGAAAGTCGGTGGGATTTCGACGACGAGCGAGATGTCGTCCGATTGGAGCCGCCGGAGCGCGTCCTCCGCCGAGCTGACCGGACGGGTCTCCAGAAAATAGCGCGGCGTCCCCGCGAATTGCTGAAGATAAGCGCGGCTTTCGGGCGACTGGTCCTGATCGAACGTCGCATAGCGCACATGTTCGACGTCGGTCGTGATGCCGAAGCCGAAGACGAGCATGAGCACAGCGGAGCCCACAAAGGCGAAGGCGAGCCGCACGGGGTCGCGCAGAATCTGCATCGCCTCGTTGGCGCTATAGGCCAGCATGCGGCCAATGCGCAGCGCTATGCCGGAGAGATGCTTGGGCTCGGGCTTTTCGAGCGCCTTGTCGGCCGCCGCCTGCGCGGCTTCCTCGGTCTTGCCGGCGGCTGAGGCGCCGATGGCGTCCTCCATATAGCCGATGAAGGCCTCCTCAAGCGTTGCGGCGCCACGGGCCTCGATCAACTTCTTCGGGTCGTCGCAGGCCAGAACCTTGCCGGCGTTCATGAGCGAGATGCGGTCGCAGCGCATCGCCTCGTTCATGAAGTGGGTCGTGACGAAGATCGTCACGCCCTGATTGCGGGAGAGATCGATGAGCAATTCCCAGAAACTATCGCGGGCGACCGGATCGACGCCCGAGGTCGGCTCGTCGAGAATGAGAAGCGGCGGACCATGCAACACGGCGACGGCGAGGGAGAGGCGCTGGCGCAGACCCATGGGCAGATCGCCGGCGAGCGCGTCCATATAGGGCCCAAGGCCGAACTTCTCGACGAGTTGGTCGATTCGCTCCTGCGCCTTCTTCGGCTCGATGTGGTAAAGCCGCGCGTCGAGAACGAGGTTCTGACGCACGGTCAATTCGCCGTAGAGCGAAAAGGCCTGCGTCATATAACCGATATTGTTGCGCACCTCGATGCTGCCGGCCTCGACCGACTGCCCGAACAGCGTCGCCGAACCTTCGGTCGGCGGCAGCAGGCCGGTGAGCATTTTCATTGTCGTCGACTTGCCGCAGCCATTCGAGCCGAGGAAGCCGAAGATTTCGCCGCGTTCGATGGTCAGCGTCACATGGTCGACCGCGACGAAATCGCCGAAGCGGCGAGTGAGCCCCTTCGCGTCGATGGCGACTTCCTTCTTGCCCTCGGGACGCGGCGGGATCGTCAGCTCGACATGGCCCGTGCGCTTCTCTTCCGGCAGGAGCTGGATGAAGCACTTTTCGAGATCGCTCGTGCCCGTGCGCGCCATCAGCTCGGCCGGCGTGCCGGTCGCCAGCACCTTGCCGGCGTCCATGGCGACAATCCAGTCCCATTGCTGGGCTTCGTCCATATAGGCGGTCGAGATGATGACGCTCATGCTCGGCCGGCCCGCCCGAATATCGTCGATCAGCGACCAGAACTGACGGCGCGACAGCGGATCGACGCCCGTCGTCGGCTCGTCGAGAATGAGCAGGTCGGGTTCATGCACCAGCGCGCCGCAGAGACCGACCTTCTGCTTCATGCCGCCGGAAAGCTTGCCCGCCGGGCGACCCGGAAATGGGCCGAGACCCGTCGCGTCGAGCAACTCCTTGACCTTCACGGGTCGCTCGGCGGCCGAGAGGCCGAAGAGCCGCGCCATGAAGTCGACGTTTTCCTGGACGCTCAGCTCAAAATAGAGATTCTTGCCGAGACCCTGCGGCATATAGGCGATGCGGGGACAGGCGTCGCGGCGGTGCCGCGCGTCGGCCATGTCGCCATTAAGGGCGATGACCTTGCCTTGCTGGATTTTCTTGGAGCCGGCGATGAGCGCCATCAGCGTCGATTTGCCGACGCCGTCCGGCCCGATAATGCCGACCATGAGCCCGGCCGGAATGTCGATCGACAGGTCATCGACCGCGACGCTCTCGCCGTAGCGATGCGTGACGCCCGAAACGGAAACGACCGGCGCGCGCTTCGAAGCGCCCTGTTCCGCCAGCCTCGTCGCCTCTAGCGGCTCCGCGCTCATGGCCTGCGGGCCTTCGCGCGCGTCAATGCTGAACGTCCTTACCGGCTGTCTCCGGCGCGGCCGCGCTCTGGAGGAAGGCGGGCCATTCGACGGCCGGATCAAGCTTCACATAGCCGACGCCGCGCACGCCGGTTTTGATGGCGTCGATGTAGGAGCTGACGATTTTTTCGGGCACCTTGATCTTCACGCGAAACATCAGCTTCTCGCGCTCGCTCTTCGTCTCGACCTGCTTGGGCGTAAACTGCGCTTCCGGCGAGACGAAACTGACAAGGCCGGGGACCGCGCGGCCGGCCATATGGTCGCCAACGATGCGCGCCTCGGCGCCGAGCTTCACTTTCGCGGCGTCGGCGGAGGGAAGGAAGATTTCCATATAGACGTCTTCGAGATTGACGAGCGTCATGGCCTTCCCGCCAGCCGCCAGCACTTCGCCGACCTCCGCGAGTTTGTAGAGGACGCGGCCAAGAATGGGCGAACGCAGCGTCGCGTCGTCAATGCGCGTCTGGATCGTCGCGACCTTCGCTTTCGCGACATTCACTTCCTGCTGAATCGTTCGCAGCTTGGCTTCTTCTTCCTGTAGAGCGGCGGACGTCGTTTTAAGCTGTGTGTTGCGCACATCGAGCTCGCGCTGCGAGCCGGCGCGTTGCGCGACAAGATTTTTGCTGCGATTGACTTCAACCTTGGCGAGATCGATCTGGGCCTTGCTTCGGACAATGGTCGCCTTGGCCACCGATTCTTTTTCCTGCGTCGCGACGACGTTGAGCTTGGCTTCCTCAAGCTGAGCTCGCAAGGTGTTCGTTTCCATCTGCACGACCACGTCGCCCGGCTTTACGAGGTCGCCTTCCTCGAAGAAGATTTGCTTGACGCGCAGCGACTCCTTCGGCGCGATGTCGACAAGCTTGGCTTCAAGGCGTCCGTTGCCGGAGGCGATGCCGGCGGGTAGCGCGCTCTGCTTGTCCCGCCAATATTGATAACCGAAAAAGGCCCCGACTCCGACGACGGCCGCGGCGATCAACAGCGTGGTTTTTCCAGACATCAGAGCCTTTTCCCTGCGGAGTCGTCACGCGAGAGCTAAAACGTGACTGTTGGTCCACATGTTAACGTTACCTTAACACTGCCTACCCGCGCGCGTGCAACCGAAAGAAACTTTTTCACAAGAGATCCGGGCTTTTTATTCATGAAAGGATCAAATGCGACGCGCTTTGCGCGATCGCCAATTCTTCATTCGTCCGGATGACGTAGACAGCGACCGTCGAGTGAGAGCTAGATATCTTTATGTGCGCGGCGCGGTTCGCCGCCTCGTCCAGCGCGACCCCGAGCCAAGCGCAACCCGCCGCGACTTCCGCGCGCGTCCCGGCGTCGTTCTCGCCGATCCCGCCGGTAAAGACGATCGCATCGAGCCCGCTCAGCGCCGCCCCAAGCGAACCGATCTCACGGATGATGCGGTAGATGAAAAGATCGATCGCCTCTTTCGCCGTGGATTCCAAGGAGGCGCGAAGCGTCCGCATATCGGAGGAGATTCCTGAAACGCCAAGCAAACCTGATTTGCGATAAATCAGATCCTCAAGATCGCGTGCGCTTAACCCATATTGGTCGATCAGATGCACCAGCACGCCGGGGTCGATGGCGCCGCATCGCGTGCCCATCACGAGGCCGTCGACAGCGGTGAAACCCATCGTGCTCGCGACGCTCTTGCCGTCCTTCATGGCGCAGAGGCTCGCGCCATTGCCGAGATGCGCCACGATGACGCGCCCCTTGGCGATCTCCGGCGCGATCTCCTTTAGCCTGCCTGCGACATATTCATAGGAAATGCCATGAAAGCCATAGCGCCGCACGCCAGCCTGTGAATATTTTCGCGGAATCGCGAAGGCCTGGGCGATCGGCGGCTGGCTCGTGTGGAACGCCGTGTCGAAGCAGGCGACCTGCGGCAGCTGCGGATGCTCGGCGAGCATGGCCCCGATAACCGCAAGGTTATGCGGCTGATGCAGCGGCGCCAGCGGAATGAAGGCGGCGAGCTTTTGGACGATTTCCTCCGTCACGCGCAGCGGCGCGGAAAATTCCCCGCCGCCATGCACGACGCGATGGCCCACGACCGAAATATCCGTGCCGTCGAGCCAGGGCGCGGCGATGCGCATCATCGCGCGCGTAGCGGCTGCGTGGTCGAAGCCATCCGGTGGCTGGTCTTCCGTCAGAAGCGTCTCGCCGCCGGGGCCGGAGAGCTTCGCGCGCGGCGTGGCGCCGATCCCCTCGATCACCCCCTTGAGACGCAGCGCTGGCTCCGCCGCCGCGTCAAAGACCGCGAATTTGATGCTGGACGATCCGGCGTTAACGACGGCGATGGCGGACATTGTCTCTCCCGTCAGGCGACGATGCTGGCGCCGCTGTCGATATAGACGGTGTCGCCCGTGAGCCTGTGCGCGAAGGGCGTCGCGAGATAGGCGCAGGTCCAGCCCACATCCATAATGTCGATCAGCTCCCCAAGGGGAGCCTTGGAGGCGGCTTCATTCAGCATGAGGTTGAAGTCCTTGAGGCCGGAGGCGGCGCGCGTCTTCAGCGGGCCGGGCGAGATGGGGTGCACGCGAACGCCCTTCGGCCCAAGCTCATAGGCGAGATAACGGCAAGCGGATTCCAGCGCGGCCTTGACCGGCCCCATGACATTGTAATTGGGCACGACGCGCTCTGCGCCGAGATAGCTCATCGCGAACATGGCCCCGCCCTCCGTCATCAACGGCGCTGCAAGCCGCGCCATGCGGATGAAGGAGTGGCACGATATGTCCATCGCCTTCGCGAAACCCTCCGCCGAGCAATCGAGCAGGCCGCCTTGCAAATCTTCCTTCGGCGCGAAGGCGATGGAATGGACGAGAATGTCGAGCCGCCCCCATCGCTCTGAAATGAGATCGAAGACCGTCTCGAGTTCGCCGGGCCTCGTCACGTCGAGCGGCGCGACAATTTCCGCGCCGAGTTCTTTCGTAAGCGGCTCGACATGCGGTCGCGCCTTGTCATTCAGCCAGGTGACGGCAAGTTCGGCTCCCGCTGCGCGAAAAGCCTTTGCGCAGCCATAAGCAATCGACTGATCGTTGGCGACGCCGACAATGAGCGCCTTTTTGCCGGCGAGAACCTGCGCGACTTCCGTCTGCATGACTGCTTCAACTCCGCGTCGTCGCCGCGTCCCGGCGCGCTTTGGCCAGAAGGGCCGCCACCGCGCAGGAGGCGAGCCGGGCGACGAGCGAGTCGGCGCGGCTCGTGAGGATCACCGGAACGCGCGCGCCGAGCACGACGCCGGCGCAGTCCGCGCCCGCAAGGAAGGTGAGGCTCTTGGCGAGCATATTGCCGGCTTCGAGATCGGGAACCACCAGAACATTGGCTCTGCCAGCGACCGGAGAAACGATCTTCTTCGTCGCCGCCGCCTCCTCGTCAATGGCGTTGTCGAGCGCCAGAGGACCATCGACAAAGGCGCCGGTAATCTGGCCGCGGTCCGCCATCTTGCTCAGCATGGCCGCGTCCATCGACGACTGGACCTTGGAATTGACCGTCTCCATGGCCGATAACACGGCCACGCGCACTTCGGGAAACCTCAGCGCATGCGCAAGATCGACCGCGTTCTGCACAATATCGACCTTCTCTTCGAGCGTGGGCGCAATATTCACAGCCGCGTCGGTGATGATGAGCGCATCGGGATGGTCCGGCACGTCCATGACGAAGCAGTGACTGATGCGGCGCGATGTGCGAATGCCGGTGTCGCGTGCGACGACGGCGGACATCACCTCGTCCGTATGCAGGCTGCCCTTCATCAGCGCATTAGCTTCGCCGTTGCGGACAAGCTCAACCGCCTTGGCCGCCGCATCATGGCTATGCGCTGCGTCAACAAGCCTGACAGCGCCAATCTCGACGCCAGATTGGGCGGCGACCTCGCGAATGCGCGCCGCCGGACCGACCAATATGGGCTCAATCAGTTTGAGCCGCGCCGCTTCCATCGCGCCCTTGAGCGAGACTTCGTCGCAAGGATGGGCGATCGCGACGGCGATGGGACCTGCGCTCGAGGCGGCCTCGATCAGCCGGTCGTATTTTTCATGGCTCCCGCGCCCCGCCGCAGATTTCATCAGGCCACCTTGCTCGTCCTGTGATCGGGAAGGGCGTCGACGCGCGCGCCTGCGAGGCCGAACGCGTCCCTGACGCGATCGAAGCGGATCATCTGGTCCGGTAGAAGGGCGCCGTCGGCCGTCGCGACGTCATGAACCGTCACGAGCAACCTCGCCCGTCGCTCTGCGTCATTCGGCAGCATTCTTGATATCGCGTCGAGCGCGGCCGCCGAGTCGACGCGCAGCAACGCGGCTTGGTTGCGCATCATCTCTTTCAGCTCACGCTTGGTCACCCGCGCGCCTTCAGGCGTACTCTTGCGGAGCGCTTCTATGGCGTTGAAATGACGCTCGTCGGCGCCTTCGCCGGCCTGGATGTAAAGCAGCGCCCGCAGCCCGGCCTCGATCGGCCCGCCGCGCGATAAAGCTGCGCCCATGAGCGCCGAGGCCTTGGGCGCCTCGATCGCCATCTTCTCCGCTTCCGACCTTGCCGGCGCAAGTCCGACCGCCGTCTGCAGCCATGGCACGCCATAGACCGACAGGAAGATATTCTCCGTCGCCGCCTCGCGCCACTTGGCGAAGATGTCGAGATTTATGACGATCCACGAGGAAGCCATCTTCTCGATAGCGAGGTAGGGATTGTTCGGATCGACAGGATGGCGGTTCGCCTTGATCTTCTCCGCGGCGGCAGCGACCGGCCGCATGGCGGGATTGCGGTCGCTGAAAGCGCGGAAAGCCACGCGGTTCGGATGCATTTCGCGCAGGAACTCGGCGGTGGCGGGCGTTGAAAGCGCCTGTATGCCCGGTTGCAGGAACTGCTCGTAAAGCGACTTGTTGATCTGCGAAACGCGGGCGACCGCCTCGAAGCGCCGTTCGTCGGCGGCGTCGTTGCAACCCAGCGCGCGTATGTCGTCGAGCGTGCGCGGCGAAAGCCTGGCGATATATTTGCCGGAGATCAGCTCCGCATGGGTCGTCGCGGAGTCGGCCGCCGACAGGACAATTTCGTAGAGACCCGGCGGCATCGCATCGATCAGATCGATGTTGAAGACGAACTCTTCATGCTCTTTCTTCGCGACCTTTCCCGAGACGAAAATGCCGAGATGTCCGACGCTGGGATGCAGGCAGTAGGCGATCGTCTGACCGTTGGCGATGATGTCGTCGACATCCCTATAGAGAGTGAGCAGCCAATCGAGCGCCTGCTGGGGCGGCGTGATGTCGTCGCCAAAGGAGCAGAAAACGATGATCGGGGATTTGATCCTGCGCAGGTCGATCGCTTCGCCGCCCATCACGATCTCGCCGGCCGCCAGACGGTCGCCGACGAAGAGTTCGTCAACGATGAACTGAATTTCCTCGCCGTTGAGCAGCACGGGATTGCCCCACCATTTCTCAAATTCGAGATAGCGCGGCCCCTCCGTATCGACCTTCGAATAGACGTTGTACTGCTTGGTCCAGAGCGTGTTCGACGGGTTGTTGGACTCGAAATTCGAGACGAGCCAGGCGCCGTCAAAAACGCCGTCGCCGAGATCGCTTGTGAGCTCGGCGAGCCATGTCCCGCCCAGCATCCCGCCGAGATAGCGCATGGGATTCTTGCCGCGCACGCCGGCCCAATAGGAAAGCGGCGTTCCAGCGATGAGGATCGGGCCTGCGAGATCGGGCTCCAAAGCCGCCATCATCATGATCTGCCAGCCCGCCTGACAATTGCCGATGAGAACCGGCCTGCCGTCGGCGTTCGGGTGCCGCTCAATGATTTCACGGACGAATTGCGCTTCCGCGCGGCAGACGTCCTCGATCGTCTGGCCGGGGATGGGGTGCGGCAGGAAGCCGACGAAATAGCAGGGGTGGCCCGCACGCAACGCGACGCCGATCTCGCTGTCGTGCTTCATCCCGCCAATGCCGGGTCCATGGCCGGCGCGAGGGTCGAAAACGATGAAGGGGCGCTTGTCCGAATCTATCGTAACGTCAGCCGGCGGGACGATCCGCACGAGGGCGTAATTGACAGGTCTTCGCAGCCCACGCCCGTCAATAAGGACTTCCGCTTCAAAATTCAAAACATGGGGCGCTATACGCGCGCTCTGCACGAGGTAATCATTGCCGCGGCGACGAAGGATGTTCAGGAAAAGAATCGAACGTTCGCAGGCGTCGCGCCAATAGTCGAACAGCAAGCTTGTGGACGGGACGGTCGCAGACATACGCCATTCCTCACATATAGGCGCGGGGCTCGGACGCACATGACCGATGCCGCAGCGCACAAGATCTAGCGCGCCCGTCCTGACAAGTAAATATTTCGGGACGCACTGCGCCTGTTCGCCATCCGGAAAGGTTAAGTTCACGTCAGTCGCTCCTGACACAGATCACGAAATATTCCGATAGGCGCGTCGCACGGTCAGCGCTATCCTCAGCGATGTTTCGCTTCGCGTAATTGGTGCGGGCCATGGGCAAGAAGAATAAAGCAAAGAGCAAGGATAAGGAGGCGACGACGGCTTCCGATGTCGCGGTTGCGCAATCAGGGGCGCCGGAAAAGCTGCCGCGCAAAACATATGAAGCCGAGCTCGCACGGCTACATGTCGAGCTCGTCCAGCTTCAGGAGTGGGTAAAGCGGGAAAAGAAGAAGATTTGCGTCGTCTTTGAAGGGAGAGACGGCGCCGGCAAGGGTGGCGTCATCAAGGCCCTGACCGAGCGCGTCAGTCCGCGGACATTCCGCGTCGTCGCTTTGCCCGCGCCCACCGAACGTGAAAAGTCGCAAATGTATATCCAGCGCTATCTGCCGCATCTGCCCGCCGGCGGCGAGATCGTGATTTTCGACCGAAGCTGGTACAACCGCGCCGGCGTTGAACGCGTGATGGGTTTCTGCACGGAAAAGCAGGTCGAAGGATTCCTGAGCGCCACGCCGAAGGTCGAGCAGGCGATGGTGGAGTCGGGAATCGTGCTCCTGAAATATTGGCTGGAGGTCAGTCCCAAGGAGCAGACCAAGCGCCTTGAAGACCGCATCAATGACGGTCGCAAGCTGTGGAAGCTGACCGAGATGGATCTGAAATCCTATACGCGCTGGGACGATTATACGCGCGCCCGCGACGAAATGTTCGCGGCGACCCATACGCCGTGGGCTCCCTGGCATGTCGCTAAATCAAACGATAAGAAACGTGCTCGGCTTAACGTCATCACACATCTTCTGAACGCGATTCCCTATGAAGAGTCCGCACGCCGGAAGATCGAGCTGCCGAAGCGGAAGATAGATGAAGAGCTCGGCGCTGACTATTTGTCGATGTTAATCCCGGAAGCATTCTGAAACGCCTATCTTGATCCGTCCGACCCGATCGAAGCGATCAATTTTCGCATGGAGCAGCGGGGGCTGACGCGGCGGGCGCCGTGCAGACCGCAATAGTTCCCTTATCTACCCCAGAGCAGCTCAGACAGGGTCTCCTAGCCCGAGATCAATAGTGTACTGGTGCTTCCGAGCATCTAGGCGCGAACGCCCAAACGAGCGTTACTGAAGCAGGTCGAAGCCAGGCCTTCAAAAAAACAACGTCTCCCTAGCCTTTCCAGTGAAGGAATGAGCGATGAAAATTGGCGCGTTCCCATTTCGCGCACAGCCGCCGGGGCAGCAGCGACGAGAGTCGCTAAGGAAGCACAGTGCGCTGGCTCCTTCGAGGCGCACTTTGCGCAAGCGCAAGTGATTCGCGCCGAGGGTAGTACGTCACCAGCTGAGAGGTTCGGTCACCCGGGCTTTGCTAACATAACGAAGGCTGAATATGTGGCGTGGGGCAGAAGCAAGTTTGAGCAAGGCGAAATCACGCTCGATGATCTGTTTCAGATTCAGTTCGCCGGAGGGGATTTCGATGGAAGCGTCCTTCCATACGGGAAAGCGCGTCGCGTTTTTCGACGACCTGACCAAGAACAAAATCACAGCGTGTTGGGCGTCGGATCCGCAGTCAATGATCCCTGCATATCATCATGTTCTGACGTCGATGCCGCGGCGCGATTGAAGATGAGAGTCGAAGTTCAGCGCAAGCAAGAGAAAGCAGTGCGGGACGCCATGTTACGCATTCGGCGCTCTGGCCGTATCGTCGCGACACTTCTCGTCACGATTCTCGCAGTCGGCGGTTGCGTCTCGATGGACGGCGTCGCAACGTCGGTCCTTGCCGAGCGAAAGGTCGAGCACGTCGTCGCAGGAAGAGGCATGCCGGCCGTGATGTTCGAAAACGGACTCGGCGGTCGATTGGAGTGGTGGTCCAAGATTCTGCCGGACATCGCGACGGAAACCACCGTTTTCGCCTATAATCGTCCCGGCATCGGCGCGAGTGCGCCGGCGACGACGCCGCGCGACGGCGTCACCATCGTCGAGGAACTCCGCGCGACCCTTCGGGCCAAGGGGATCGCGCCGCCCTATGTGCTGGTCGGTCATTCCATCGGCGGTCTTTACGTCCAACTCTATGCGCGCCGTCATTCCGACGAGGTGGCCGGCCTCGTGCTGGTCGATTCGACGCATCCGGAGCAGTTGAGCGGCGCCGGCGCGCGCAAGAAATGGCCGGGTCTTGGTCAAGCTCGCCATCGACGTGGCGTCTCCAGGACTCGCGCAGGAAGAGCTGGGCGCCCTGCCGGCGACCGGCGCGGCGCTCGTCGCCTTGCCGCCGTTCACCGGCAAGCCCGTCACGATCCTCAGTGCGGCCAAACCCATGAGCGAAAGCTCCGAACTCGCTCGTGACAGCAACGCCAAGCAAATCGACATCGTCCGCCTCAATCCCGGAGCCCGCCAGTTGTGGGTCGACAGCGGTCACGCCATTCCCCTCGAAAAGCCGGAGGCGGTCGTCGCCGCTGTCCGCGAGATCCTGTCGATCCTGCGTCGCCAACAGCGCTGAAAGGAACGCGGCCATGACCCACGTCAAGAGCCTGACGAATTGCATCTCGTCGACAGAGTCCCGCTATCCGTCTAATAAGAAGAGTGAATGGCCCTGTGTGATTTCGGGCGCCTTGATCGCTTTGGCGGGCTTCGTCAGTCCTGCCGCGGCCTGTTCCAACCTCCCCAATATCTGCGAGCAACATGAGCAGATGCACAACTGGAACATGGAGCGCGCCCGCGAGGCTGCGCAGGACTATTACGAACAACAAGAAGAAGAACGCCAACGTCGTCGTGATCTCGCCGCGGAGGCGGCGCAGCTGCCTGACAAAACCCAGACGCTGCTCGACTCGACGCTGGCGATGGCCAACATCGCCAAGAACACGATCGAGGAATCGGCGCGCATGTCAAAAGACCCGCGCTATTCCTGGGTCAGGAACGGCAAGTGGGAATTTTTCCAGGACACGCATACGAAAAAGCCTGGCGAGTTCTGCGTCGCCATGTTCATCAATGTCCACGGCGCGGTGCGCGTCTCCGGGCCCGGTGACGACTACCAAGGAGCCATGCTGACGTTCTGGGGTCCGAACATTCCGAAGCCGGCTGCGGTGCGCACGATTCAGGTGTCGCTGACCCAGTCGGATGACGGGCAGACGCAGACGATGAACGCCTTCAACTATACTGATCGCAGCTACAAATACGAATATGGCGTCATAGCGCTCGCAGTGCCGACCGCCGATGCGCTCCTCTCCAACATGCAGGATAAGCTGGGCTTCCGACTCGATGTCAGCGGCGAGACCGTGCTCGATATCGGATGGCGCAGCGGGTTCATGGCCCGCGATAAATTAAGCCGTTGCATTGGTAAGCGCAGTTGAACGAGACATTCATGTCCTCGCGGAACGCCGCATGTTTTCGTTATTGATGAATCTGAAAAGAACGACTGCGAGAGGGTGGAAATTTACGTGACCTGCAAAATCTCCACCCGGTTCGCGACGCGTCTTTGCGCCTTGGCCCTCTTCGCGCAAACCTCGGCCTGCAGCGCAGAAATTGCCGCCGGATGCTCCAACGGTGCAAGACGCACGTAAATTTCTAATTTCACATACCGACGCCGGATGCGACGATACCGATAACGCACACCTTATCAAGGATGACCGGATAATCGTGGCGCCGCGAAGCGGCAATGTCGCCACGATCATTTATGATCTCCATTGCGAGTATTCCGCCGCCCGGACCCGCGTGTTCTTACTGTGGCGGACTCTCCACGGCTACCGGCTAATGCACTTCGCGAAGCCTGTATATGAACTTCGCTGGGCTGACGACATCGGATCCGAACTGGCGGAGAAGCCCAGGGCGACCGGATATGAGGTCGTGACCAGGCTTCCGAACGGGAAAATCAATCCAAACAGCCTGGAGATAACGAGCAATGAGTCTTGGGGCGCTCGACGCCTTATCCGATGATCTGGGATTTCATCATTATGAGAAATATTTACCCCTTGCCCATCCTGCTCCTCGCCTTCGGCTCGGTGTCTGCGCGGGATCGGGCGTCACAAGCAGGGATGAGATCGCCCACGAGAAAGGCATGAAATATTACTTTGGCGCGCCGGGAACGCTCATTCTCCTGGACGAGGCCGACAAGGAGATAAAGCGCGTTCCGCTTGCACCGAGGAATGACGCGCTAGAAACCGCCGCTCTGACGCGAGACGATGTGCAAACCATCCTGAATGCGTTCGTGATCCGCGCCGAGACGCCGCGGATTTTTTTCGAATCTGGAACCTCGGAGTTGAAGGCGACGATAGACGGCAATGCGAAGCTTTCCTGCGTCGCGCATTGAGTTCGCATGTCGATCTGCGCTTGAGCTCTCTCACTCAAAGATCAGGGTCGTAAAATGTCAGAAACAAAGCGCGCCGCGCGACGGGTCGTCCGGGTGGTCATCGTCGCAATCGCAGCTCTGCGGATTCTCACATCGCTCCCCGTCGAAGCCGCTCCTCGGGAGAAACTCGAGGTCATCGACTCAAGCGCTCGATCCGAATGGATTATGGATGAACACGCATGGGACGGCGGCGTCCGCTTCTATTTTCTCAATGCGAACCATATAAGTCCGGCCTGCCTGACCTGACCCCCAATTTTGCGCTTGGCTGCGACAGCAGCGATCCCGGAAAGAGCGGTTGGAGATTCCTCGTGGAGCTCGCACCGCTCGGCTCTGACGCTTCGGGCGAGGAGGAAACCGCCTATATGAAGAACAAGGCATATTACTTCGGCGCGCCGGGAGCGGCCATCCTTTTCGACGAAATGGACAAGGAGTTCAAGCGCGTCCCTATTATGGTGACAGCCAGGGGCGCTATGGAAACCGAGCATCTGACGCGCGAAGAGATCAAGAGCTTCACGGACGCTTCACAGATCTGTGTCGAGACGTCGAGGGTCGTCTTCAATACGCGCGCCCTTGGGGCGAGCGGACTCCATTTGATGCCCAAGCTTCCTTGCGCCGCGCCGTGAGCGCGGAAGGAGTGTCTTGATGTTGAATAGACTGAAGCGCCTTCTCGTCGTCATCCTCATGACGGCGTCGCCCGCTTACGCCGCGTCGTCCAGCGTGACTGTGAACGAAAGCGGCATCGTGGTCGCCGGCGCCTGGGGTGCACGCAAAGCCCATGCGCCCCTTGATATTTCCCGAATATTGCCGGGCTTTCTCGGCGCCTGGGCCCTGCGCCTGGAAATCTGCGGCGAGAGGCCGCGCTCGGTCTCGTTTCCAACCAGACTCCCAACGGATTCGTCTGGATCGCCGCCGGTCGCATCTTGACGAAGTCCGGCCCATTCGTCGTCGCCGGCGCTTATGTCCGAACGCCAAAGACGATAACGCCGCGAGACGTAGAAACCGGTCTGGCGGAGAAACGCAAGATCATCCTTTCGTCCGAGAGGGAGCGGACCGCTGCCGAGATGCTCGTTGAGCTACGCCCGCTTCGACAAGGCGAAAGCCATTTCTATCAGCTCAGCCTCTCGGACGAAAAGAAAACGCTCGTGATGGAGGAAGGCGGCCGCGAGCGCGTTACATTGAAGCTTTGCGAGTGAAACGTCTCACGCCCAATTCTACCCATTGCTATTTCCGAAGCTGGACGCTCGTCAACATATGCGACGCACCGGTTCGCTATTATGCTCAACTTCCGCTCGAACTGACGATAGCCTCGACAGGAAAGCAGTATCTGACATGAGTGAAAACAATGTGCGCATTCTCGTCATCTTCGCTCTTCAGCCGCCTTTTGGTCGATCTGGCGCTGCCTCAAATTCTGTCTGCCGAGCCGGCGTGGGGCGGCGCCGAAAAACCCCTTGCCGAGTGGGAACGGCAGCAACTCGAACAGGCGGCGCTCGCGTGCCAGTCCCGGAGTTATAAAGAGCTGTTCTGGGCGATGATCCGATCCGCAGCGGTGCGAAAAAGATACGCCGCGCCTCAAATCGATTATGAGGAACGCGGCGAAAAGAGCGATACGAGGAAGAGCGCGATTGCGAAAGAGAGTTACGACAAGTTTCCGATTCAAATGTTCAATTTCTATTGGAAAACAACCGTCTCGGCGAAACCTGGCGACAAAGATGAATATGTGATGATGGAGTTCGATCAGAGCCAGAGCAATCAGATTTCCGTCGAGTGGACGCGTGTGCATTACCGGGGGCCGTACGGGGGCGAGGAAAATTTGGGGACGGCGTACGACCTCGATGGCAAATCTTATCGTTCGGGCAGGCGAGTCGATGGCCGATTGCTTCTTTACCAGACCAAAGATTGCTGGGAACTCGTCGCGGATATTCGTTACGTCAAGTAGCGCCGCGATGGCGATCGAGCGAGCCACGGCGTTCAAGCGGGCCGATCTACACGCGATCATTCAGGAATTTGGATTGAATTGATCTGTGTAGATGTCTTCCGGCGTAAATCGTCCTTTTTGTGCGATCCCGATTTTCTCGCCGACTTCGATCCAGAATTTCACGTCGTCGTAATTTTGAAGCCCGTGATCCGGCCACCGCAATACGCTATAGTCTCCATTCCCGTTGGGGGTATAGAGATATGGCGCCAACGCGGCGTTCACCTTGCCCGTCTTGATTGCGTAGTGGAAGATTTCTTCCTGGTTCCGGTTGGCCCATTCAATCGTATTGTTAATCGCCGTCACATATCGACGAACGGTATCCGGATTGCTCTTGATGAAGTCATCCTTCACGATTGTCGAACCGAGCGAAATCCGACGCCCAGAAATGTCGGTCGTAGTGAACAGCTTTCGAAAGCCTCCGCGCCGCAATAGCGTCGCTTCGACGGCGCCGCTGGTGTAAACAGCGTCGACATCCCCGCTGGCCAAAACCTGCTCGTGCTGCGGCCCGGGAATAGCGATGAGATTGATGTCTTCCTGCTTCAGGCCGGCCTTCTGCAAATACGCCAGAGTGAACCACGCAGAAGCAAACTGAAGAACCGTAACCCCGATAGTCTTTCCCCGAAGGCCTGCGGCGTCCGTGATCCGACTGTCCTCTCGAACGAACAAGCCTCCGCTGGGAAGGCGCGGATCGAGATAGGGCGTGGTCGAGACGATTTGTCGACCCTTCAAACCCTTATCCTTGATGTTGAGGAAATATATGTAGTAAGCGTTTGGGACGAAGTCAGTGATGCCGCCTTCGAGCGCGATTGTCAGTCTTTCGGCGGGCAGGAGCACGAGATCGAGCCTCAGGCCTTCTCTTCTAAAAAATCCATTTTCCTCCGCCAGAATGACGATTTCCGAGGCGCTCCAGCCGTTGCCGCTTCCCAGGATTCTTACAGGAATGAGCTCGGATGCTCTTGCAGGACGCGACCTCAAAGCGCCGCCAAGCGCGATTGCGCCTCCCGACAGAGCCTGAATTGCGTCACGCCGGGACAAAGCCGTGGGCGCTTCGTTCGAGATCATGCGTATCCGCCTTTGCATCATCGCTACTCCCGCCGAGGTTCCTCAACCGCCGATCGATTGGGGCCGCCATTTTGGCCGAGACAATTAAGCGAAGGAATTGAATTGATCTGTGTAGATGTCTTCCGGCGCCAGTTTCCCGCGGGAAACGATGCCAATCCTCTCTCCGACATCGATCCAGAACTTTACGTCGTCGCGATTTTGAAGTCCGTGGTCGGGCCACCGAAGCACGCTGTAGTCGCCTCCGCCATCCGGCGTATAGAGAAATGGCGCCAGCGCCGCATTGACCTTCCCGGTTTTGATCGCATAGTGGAAGATCTCCTCTTGATTGCGATTTGCCCACTCGATCGTATTTCCTATCGCAGCGACGTAACGGCGAACTATGTCTGGCTTGTCTCTCGCATAATCGTCTCTGACAATCGTTGAGCCGGCTGAAATTCTCCGGCCCGCAATATCCGTTGTCGTGAACAATTTTCTGAAGCCGCCCCGACGTCGCAGTGACGCTTCAACCGCGCCGCTTGTGTAAACCGCGTCTACGTCTCCGCTGGAGAGCACTTGCTCATGTTGCGGACCTGGAATCGCAATCAGATTGATGTCATCGCGTTTGAGCCCCGCTTTCTCCAGATATGCCAGGGTAAACCAGGCTGAAGCAAACTGGAGGACTGTCAGACCGATGGTTTTGTCCCGAAGGTCTTCTGGACCGCGAATTTTGCTGTTCTCCCGAACAAATAGCCCGCCACTAGGCAATCTGGGATCGGAGTAGGGGGAAGTCGACACGACCTGATGGCCTTTCAGGCCCTTGTCCTTGATATTCACGAAATAGATGTAATGCGCGTTGGGAACGAAATCCGTAATCCCGCCCTCGAGCGCGACGGTCAATCTTTCAGCAGGCAGAAGCACGAGGTCGAGCTTGAGGCCTTCCTTTCGAAAATAGCCGAACTCTTCCGCGAGAATGACGATCTCCGAAGCCGCCCACCCATTTCCGCTCCCCAATATTCTGAGAGGCAGCAAATCTCCCGCTCGCGTCGGATAAGATCTGACGGCAATCCCCAGAGCCGCCGCAGCCCCCGCAAACGCTTTAAGAGAATGACGACGCGTGATCCCGCTTGAGGTGGATTTCGCATTGTTAGATCGGTCGAAGGAGGCTTTCGCCATCGTAATTTTTCTCCGATTGTCCGTCAATCGAGACGTGCTTTCACTCACGCCAAAACAGACTGCCCG
This sequence comes from Methylocystis parvus OBBP, assembly GCF_027571405.1. GTDB lineage: Bacteria > Pseudomonadota > Alphaproteobacteria > Rhizobiales > Beijerinckiaceae > Methylocystis > Methylocystis parva. The sequence goes on along the minus strand of NZ_CP092968.1, from coordinate 2,206,742 downwards.
TCGTAAGTAGACCCGCCTATCTGGGGGGCGTTGCCTCCGCAGATAGGCGAGCGATCACCATGTCACCGCCAAGGAGGCTCCCGCCATTAGCGGATCGCCGACCGTGCCGCCGATCAGACCGGCGCTGAGCAGGTTGCCCTGCAAATTTGTAAAGTAGTGCTTGTCGAGAGCGTTATGGACCCAGCCGGTAAACTTCCACTTGTCGTCGCTGGTCTTTATCCCGGCATGGACATTGAGCAGGCCATAAGGATTGATGAGCGCATATTGAGAGTCGCTCGCGTCAGAGTAAAAGCTGCTCTGCCAGTTGAAATCGGCGCCAACGAAACCGATGGCCGGTTGATCGAGAAAAGGAATATCCATGTCGAGCGGCTGATTATATTGGCCTCCGACGGAGGTTGACCAACGCGACACGATCGCCAGACGTTTGCCGGTAAAATTACAGGTCTTAAGGCCGACGCTAGACAAGTTCGATAGCTCGAGAGGGCAGGGCGCTGAATCGAAGGACTGGAAATGCGCATCGTTGAAGATGGCTGAACCATACACCTCCAGTCCGTCGATTGGTCTTGCCCGAACGTCGGCTTCGACGCCACGAGAGACAGCCCGCCGAGCATTCGCAAGATATGACAGCGTCGCACCGGTGCCGTTTACGACAGAGACGTTGGTGATGTAGTTGCGGTCAATCATATTGAAGATGGCGAAATTCGCGATGAGGCGATTGTCGTACCATGTGCTTTTGAAGCCGAGTTCGAAGTTGTCGACTTCCTCCGGCTTGACGGTTCTTTCGGCGCCATCAACGAGCGCCTGCGTCGACACATTGGGGCCGCCGGAGCGGACGCCATGCGAATAGGTTGCATAGACATTGGCGTCGGGCGTAATTTTGTACAGTCCGGACAATGTCCCGGACCAAAGGCCCTGATGCGTGCTGAAGGTGTCGTAATAATAGGCGGGACCGAATTGTCCGGCGCGGAGGGCGATCGCGGTAGCCCGCTGTGCAGGGGTAAGCCCGTCCAGGGAAGCGCCGTAGGTCTGCCCTTTGGTTACAGCCGGCTTCCCCGTGTAAGAGAACCGTACGCCTGCCGTGACGTCGATGTCCGGCGTCGCGTGCCAGACGCCATGGGCGAAAGGAGCGACCTGGGTCGTCGTAATATGCACATAGCTGTCGCGACCGGCGCCGCTCAACGCAGCGTTAGATACGACGAGAGGCTGTGTCGGCTGGAACCATGGTCCGCCCAGAGTGCCATTGGAAGAAAGGCCCCAACTCTGGAAGTCTTCCCAATAGAAAAACAGACCAGCTGATCCTTCAATTGGCTCGCCTACCGGCGTTGTGACCTTCGTCTCATGCTGCACCGACTTGACTGAGGGATGACCGTGGGAGGCGGTGACAGTATCGACATTGATGGTCTGATTGTTCAACCAATAGGGATGGTAATCATAGCCTCGAAGCGCTGTGAGCGATGAGAAGGTGTAGTCATTCCAATTATATGTGAGATGACCACTGATCCCATAAGTTTCCGCGCGTTCGGTGGGCGTCGCTGTAACAAGATCGACGTTATAGTTATTGAATTGGTTCAGCGTACCCAGAATTTGAAGAGGAGTGTAGCCAACTTTTTGGGCTCGGGTCAGGAAGCCATTGAGATACGGTGCGCCGTTGGCATAATTGGTCACGATTCCATTCGCCAACTTTACGCAGCATTTCGTGTCGATTTGAGACCAATCTGCGATGAAGCGCCCGGAGAAATCCTGGGTGGGAAACACAAGCAGTTGCGCTCGCGCGCCCTTGTCGTGCAGGTCCTGGAATCGGACCCCGCCATGAGCGCCACTGCTGTTGCTCTGAATATACCCGTCCCGGTCTTTGCCAAAGACCGAAATGCGAAATGCGGCCCAATCAGTGTCGAAGACAGGGCCCGTGGCGGTGGCTTTCAGTTGAACGGCGTTGTATGTGCCGTACTGGATCTCTGCCTTTTGCTGCTCGGTGAACGAAGGCAAGGATGTAGTGATCAAAACCCTGCCCGAAGTATCGTCATACCCGCCATTCGTCGCTGATGGACCCTTCAGAACCTGAACGCCTTCGAGATCTGGAATGTCGGTCGTCCATGTGCCGGGGCGCGGAAAATAGACTCCGTCTATATAGATTCCGGTTCCGCCATATAGCGGAATGAGCTGACTTGAGGAGGCATTGCCAATGCCCCGGATATTATATGTGAGGTTCTGGACGTTATTCCACCTGATCGTCAGGCTGGGCACCAGCTTTCGGATGCCGTCAAGGCTCGTTATCTGAGCATTTTGAATCTGCTGCTGCGTGATGATTGTCGCCGCCTTTGGCTTTTCTTGTAGCGCCGTGGCCTGCTTTTCAGATTTTGAGCCGCCCGTGACTTTAACCTCCTCCACCGTCTGAGATGAAGATTGAGTTGCTGGGAGTTGTGAAGGCGATTGAGCCATCGCGGCACTCGAAAGGAGTGCGACCATCATCGCAGTAGCGGAGACTCCAAACGCAAATCTACCTGATGCCCTCATTGCACCAATTCCTCTTGAAGCTAACCGATGGCCGCAAACTTCACTGGCTCGCCAGCTGTTAACTACATAAATCCTATCTAGAAGATAGGCAATAAAATTGAGAGCTAAAAATGTGATGACCCGAGCCATGTGGCAAAAATGTCATTTTTCATTCCAACGCTCGGGTTTCACTGACGGCGGAACAGTCCGAGGCGCGGCTCACGCTCTAACGGCGGTAAATGGCTAGATAGCAATTAGATTTAGTAATTTAGGCGCGCCATTCAGATGGCTTGCCGTCGGCCGTTGTGATCTGGTTAGGGGGACGTCGAATTTCTGAGCCAGTTCGGTCAACAGGAGTGTCAGGAATTCTGCGTTGTGGCTCAGAAGCTGATGATAAAAGTAGGGTTATAGCGATCAAGAAGGGAGCGCTGTATCAACTACGCTTGAGCATCGACTTGCAGGATATATTATCTAGAAATGCGCTATTCGACGTGCGCCGGCGTTTGCGCCTTCGCTCTGTTCGAGCCAAGGCTGTAAATCTCTTTGGCTCCATCGGCGCGAACGTCCATGGCGATATGGACAGCATTGCCGCTAACGAGCCCGCCCTCGCGGATTTTGGCATGAAGCGCGTCCAAGAAGACGATCGGATAGATCGACTCCAGCGGGTAGGCCCGTCAAGAGACGAATTCGCCGAGAACTGCGTTGTTGACGGCGCTAAACAATTCCGGCGAGACATCGTTCGCCGCAAAGATTGAAAAAATGCCAGATGATCTCACGCACGCCCATGCCTCGGTCTCGGGATTGACCCCGGTGTGCGCAAATTCAAAATCATGTGACGCTTCAATAGACCGCCGTTCGTTCCAACGCAGCCGCATGGCTAACTTCGTCACGAAGCAGGGTCCAGACCTCATGCCGCAAGCGCCCGAACTCTGGCGACGCTCGAATATCGTCCGATGCAGGCGCTCCAGCGAGCGGATTATCGATTATGTGCTTGATCCGGCCGGGACGCGACGTCATCACCGCAATCTTCTGACTGAGATATATCGCCTCGTCGATTCCATGGGTGATAAACACAACCGTCTTTCCAGACTTCTCCCAGATGCGTAGAAGCTCCGCCTGAAGCATTTCACGCGTTTGCGCGTCAAGAGCAGCGAAGGGCTCATCCATCAGCAGGACGCTCGGATCATGCGCCAAGCTGCGCGCCAACGCCACGCGCTGCTTCATCCCTCCCGACAATTGATGCGGATAACGCTGGTCGAAGCCGTCGAGACCGACAATTGAAAGATATTCCCTGGCGACTTCATGACGCTCCGCTTTTGAAAGTCCTTTCGCCTCCAATGCAAATGCGACATTGTCGAGCGCACTGAGCCAAGGAAAAAGCGCATATTGTTGAAACACCACTCCTCTGTCGAGCGACGCGCCATTTACGGGATCTCCATCGATCCAGATTTCGCCAGCAGTTGGCGGGGCGAGGCCCCCAAGCATATCCAGGAGAGTGGATTTGCCGCAGCCGCTCGGCCCTACCACGGTTATGAATTGACCATCATCGATGTCGAGGTCGATCGAATCCAGCGCGGTAAAAGTTCCTGTGACACGGCCCTTCTTATCGCGTGTCACAAAGTCCTTTCTTAAACCTCGAACGCTGATTTTTGCCAGATGCGACGGCGCCATTGAGACGGTTCCTCAATTGGAATAGGTTGGTTGGTCGGACTTCCATCGCGTGAGACGTCGCTCCAGCAGAACGAGCGACTGATTGGCGGCGAATCCGAGCGCGACAAGCATCAGGACCGCGACGTAAAGCATGTGAATGCCCATCAAATATTGCGCATTCTCGACGAGGTAACCCAATCCGCTGCTGGCGCCGACTTGTTCTGAGGCGACGAGCACAAGAAACGAATAAGTCGCTGCGAGTCGCATTCCGGCGATAATCGAAGGTATCGCTGATGGCGCGACGATTCTGGTGAAGATCTGCCAGTCGGTCAAAGACAGTGACTTCCCATATTTGACCAAAATCGGATCGACATATTTCACGCCGCTGACTGTGCTGAGGAGAATGGGCCAAACTACGACCCAATAAATTATTACCACTTTCGTGAAATAACCCACCCCAAAAAACAGAATAAAGACCGGCAAGAGCGATATCGAGTTAAATTGGCGAAGCAATTGAAGCAAAGGATTTAGGTACCTCTCGACCGTTGAATGCCATCCGAGGAGGATTCCTAGCGGCACGGCCGTGATAACGCCAAGCGCGAACCCTCCCAGTGCGCGACTCAAGCTGATGAGAACGTGGGGTAGCAGCTTACCTGTAATGGCGAAGTCGTAGCCCTGAACAAGGATTTCGGAAAATGGCGGCAAGAAGTCTCGGTTGATGAACCCGAGTCTCGGGGCAAGTTCCCAAATCAACAAAAATAGTGCGATAGCGATCGATTTCTGCACATATTGTTGTAACCTATCAAAACTTGTCTCGCCCAACCAACGCGTCTTTTTCAAGCGCGAACCGATCAGATTTCCGACACTACTTGAAGCGCTGGACATTTCGTAGTCGCCTTTGATGATGTCTAATAGGGACTGGTTTTCCGGCACGAACCTTATCGTTCTCGAGCGCACATGTTTCGTTTCGCGAAGCGATGACGTCAGTCGATCATGAGGCCCTCAAAATTTCTAATGACGGACCCCTTTTGACCTCGCCGTCGCCATCAATATTTCGCCAGAACGACTGCAGGAGGAGCGGGACTGTATTTCCAGCTGAACCCGACCTTCACCTGGTTTTCTTCCCAATGATGGGTTTGTTGGTACAGGGGGGCTTTGATAGGGCCATCGTAATATTTGCCAAAATCAGCGTAGCGATATTCTACCCGCGCCGACCAGTTATTATTGAATGCATATTCGAGCCCGCCGCCCACCGTCCAACTCTGGCGCGTCCGGGAGAAGCTGTCGCCGATCGGCCACGCATGATATGTCGTCAATATGCCGCCAAATATTCCGCCGCCTGTTGCGTAAACCAGGATGCGATCGAAGGCATAGCCAAGTCGCCCACGAATTGAGCCTTGGACCGGAGAGCGTGACGTGGACGAGAAGAAGGTCGTGCCGGGCCGTGATGCAACAGTTCCCTCCAGGCTAGTTACATCGACGTCGCCTTCCAGGCCGAGGATCAATTGCTTCCATGCCCAGTTGTAGCCAACGTGAAGTCCCCCAATGGCTCCACCCGAGCTGAACCCGGAAGGCGCGACCGCTCCGATAATTTGCGTTGGGAAGTAGAGAATATTGTAGCTGTCGTCGTGGACCCATGCATATCCAACGTGCCCACCTACATAGAACCCCTTCCAGGAGAACTCCGCGACAGGCGGCGGAGCAATTGCGCCTTTCTTTGACGGCAGGTCAGCGGCGTGAGCCGCGCCCGCTAGAACCAAAACGGCAGCCGCGGTGCAAAAGCTGTGTCGAATCATGGGCTCACTACTCCGTGATCTGAGAGGTAGCCTTTTTATATACATTTCCGATGGGGTTTCAAGATAAACTGCGTTTCAGCGTCGAAGCGCTCGCGAAATCGACCCTGTGTGTCTTCTGTGCAACATGAAATTTGATCCTGGCAATGAATAGTTTTTTCCAAAACCCTGGGAGGCTATTAAAAAAGGCTCTCGCTTCGCCTTGAGAACGGCGCCGTCGCCGTTTTGAGGCCAAGTCCGATCTCGATGGCGCCATCATCGAGAAGTTTGGCGGTTCCTTTTCCCGAAATTTCGTCGCCCGCGTCGAATTCCACGAAGCAATGGAAGGTCGGCTGTATTCGAGTCGAGCGTCGCCTGCTTGGCGTCAAAGGCAATATCTCCGCGCCAAAGACGGTCGCAGCGGAGCCACATTCCTCGGCCTATCGCCGCCGGCGGGTGGCCGGTCTTACTCGCCTTCGCCTTCGCTTGCGCCTTTCGGCGTAAAGCCCGTCCTGTGCGCCCAGGCTTCGATCAGCGCGCCGTTGCGAGAAAAATGGTCGTAGATCAGAAGCCGCTCGCGAGATGGCCGTCGGTTGCGCATACGCCGACGCTGGCGCCAGCCTCGACCCTTGCGAAGATCCAACAAAAGCGTTGCGCGCTATATCTACTTATGCGATAGGATAACAGTAATTAAAAATTGGCCGCAATTCGGCGCGGCTCGATTCTGAACGCGGCGCAGGAGAGACTCGATGGCCCGGAGACAGCTTCATATCAACGTTGCGAATGTCATAAATCCAGGCTCCCATCCTGGAGCCTGGAGATCGCCAGAGGGACGTCCCTTCGGCCACATCGACGTTGCTCATTATCATGAGGTCGCCAAAATCGCCGAACGGGGCAAGCTGAATGCTGTGTTTCTGGCGGATCAAGTCTCGATCGGCCCCAATATTGCCGAGGGGCCGGGCTTTGGCGTCATCGACCCTGTGCCGACGGTGGCGACCATGGCCGCAGTCACCGAACATATCGGCTTTATTGCCACGGTCTCGACTACCTTCAGCCATCCCTATAACGTTGCGCGCACTTTTGCCTCGCTCGACCACATCACCCGCGGCCGGATCGGCATCAATTTCGTGACCACCATGGCCGAGGCCGGGGCCCAAAATTTTGGCCTCGATAAACTGCCCGATCACGATGAGCGCTACCGTCGCGCCGGCGAATTCGTCGATGTCGCAAATGCTCTCTGGGACAGCTGGGAGGATGACGCTTTCGTGGCGGATCGTAAGACAGGGCTCTTTGCCGATCCAGCGCGCATCCATAAGATCAATCACGTTGGCGAGTTTTTCAAAATTGCGGGACCGCTTCAGGCGCCACGCGGACCGCAAGGACGTCCGCTACAGGTGCAGGCCGGCGGCTCGGAACAGGGTCGAGCCTTCGCTGCACGCCATGCGGACGCCATTTTCGTCGCCTTGCAAGTGCTGAGCGAGGGGCGCGCCTTCTATGCCGACATCAAGGGGAGGGCGCGCCAGCTTGGCCGTGATCCGGAATCTATTGTCATTTTGCCCGGCGTCACACTGATTATCGGCGGTACGGAGGCTGAGGCCATCGCGCGCAAGAACGAACTCGATGAAGTCACTGGTCAAAACAACGCCCGCGCTCTTCGTCAGTTCGCCAATCGTTTCGGAATCAATCCAGACGATCTCGATCTCGATAGCCCGGTTCCCCTCGATCGCCTTGAGCAGCAACAGATCAATCCGCAGCATCAATCGCGCGGATTCGCCGACGCCGCTTTGTCGCTCGCTCGGGACCGGTCGCTAACTTTGCGGCAAATTCTGGAAAAAGGAACCGGGCACCGCCGGATCGTTGGATCGCCCGAACAAATCGCGGATTCGCTGGAAGAATGGTTCAACGAAGGCGCTGCTGACGGGTTCAATATTTTCAGCGACGTCTATCCCGCCGGCCTGGCCGCCTTTGTCGATCATGTGGTGCCGGTGCTACAGCGCCGTGGCCTGTTCCGGACGGAATATGAAGAAAAGACGCTGCGCGGGCATTACGGCCTGCCGCGGCCGGAGAGTAGGTTCAAGAAGCTGCTCGCGCAGTCCGGTTGATAACGAAACGTTTGGGCGAGCGGCGGGGCGGCGTTTTGGCCTTCAGTCCCCCACTCTCCAAGTGCGCCAGACGCCTGGAGATCGAGTGCGGAAATATTCGACCCTGTCTTTCTTGTCGATTTTCCAACAACGAACGGGCGCGTCGATGAAAGTGGATTGGGAGGACGCGAGAGAAGCATTCTGGTCGCCGCAGGGGCCCCGCTGTATGCCGCCTAGTATATTCATGCCCTTTGAGGCTCTGAACTGACGTCGAAATGTTTGTTGGCGAGTGTAAGAGGATAAAGAATGGCGCGCTACCGCCCACTTGGACGCACAGGCATTCTGGTTTCTTCACTCGCTCTCGGCGTCACGACCTGGGGACGGCAGAATAGTGAGGCAGATGGATATACTCAGCTCTATCTTGCCTTGGGTTCCGGCATCAACATGATCGATACCGCGGAAAATTGCGCTGTTCCGCCAGCCGATCTTTCGTCACGTCGAACATTTTCGATGCGACAACGATCGCGCAACTGAAATCCAACCTCGCCTCGCGGGACATCGCCGTCACGTCGGAGATCGAAACCCGCCTGAACGATGTACATCAAATTCATGGCTTTCCCGCGCCTTGAAAGGGCTTGCAATGGCTATCGGAGATTTTGATGCTTGCTTTCCGAGGAAGCCGTGATGGTCGCAATGTCTGCTACAACGCTCCTCTGCACGGCGGCGCAATTTTTTAGATACTAAATTTACGACTTGACGAGAAATAGAGTAAGCACCTATTTTTTTGCTTATTTCTGTAAATCATAAAGCGTTTTATATAAGCCGCCTTGTGCAATCAGATGGTCATGACTTCCGGTCTCGACAATGCGTCCTCGATCGAGAACAACGATGCGATCAGCCTCGCGTATCGTTCTCAATCGATGCGCGATGATGATCGTGGTGCGGTTAACCTTCATTTTCGCCAAAGCGTCTTGAACGATCTCCTCGGTCTTCATATCGATGTTCGCGGTGGCTTCGTCAAGAATCAAAACTTCAGGATCGCGCGCAATCACTCTCGCCAGAGCGAGAAGCTGCCGCTGACCTTGCGAGAGATCGTGTCCGCGATCACCGAGAATCGTGGCGAATCCGTTTGGGAGGGCCTGGACAAAAGGCAGCGCTGACGCCGCTTCGGCGGCGACCATCGCTTTCTCCAACGTGATGCGTTCGTCGCCGAGCGCTATGTTCTCATAGATGGTGCCTGCGAAGATATGAAAATCCTGGAACACTATTCCGACGCGACGACGAATGTCGGCCGGCGAAATCTGCATGATATCGACATCATCGATAAACAGCGATCCATCCGGCATATCGTAGAAACGGCAAACGAGCCGCGCCAGAGTTGTTTTTCCAGATCCAGTCGGTCCGACAATGGCGACGCTCTCACCCGGATTCACAGTGAAGTTGATCTGCGAAAGAGCCTCCACGCCGTCCGGGTATCGGAAGCAAAGATTTTTGAACTCGATCTTGCCGCGAACGAAGTTTGGCAAAGGTAAAAAAACATCAGGACAACGCAGGGCTTCCTCGTGATCCAGCAGCTGAAAAATTCTTTCGCATGCGGCGCGCGCGCGAAACAAATTATTGGCTTGCTCGGCGAGCGCCACGATCGGGCGAAACAGCATATCGCTGAACTGAATGAACAGGACGACCGACCCCAATGTCGTCGCCCCGTTTGCGATATGAGCGCCGCCGATCCACAAAATCGCGCCTATCGCGAGATAGGAAAGGCTGTCTATGAACGGATAGTAGCTGGTTTCGATACGAACGGCGCGCCCTTCAAAACGGTTGGACTCATCCGCGAGAGCGACGAAGCGCGAGAGGTTGATCTCTTCTCTTCCCGACGATTGAACGATCTCGATGCCAGAAATATTCTCGTGCAAATATGCGTTGAGTTGAGACAGCATGTCGCGAATATCGTGATAAAGACGCCCCGTCAGTCGCCGGAAGGCGAGGTTCGCGAGCGCCGCCAATAGGATGAAAGGAGTAAGCTCCACGGTCATGCGAGCGTCGACGCCAAGCATGACTGTCGTGGCAATAACGAAGGGCGCCAGGCTTCCAGCTAGGGAGGAGAGGCCTGCCAGTAGATCGCTCAGACTTTCGACATCTCCCATCACGCGGGTTAGCACATGCCCGATTGGCATCCGGTCGAAAAACGACGGCGGAAGACGCTCGACGCGCGCGAACAGGGCGATGCGAAGTTGGCCGACGCTCATATACGACGCCTGTGAAAACAGGCGCTGGGAGATAGTGCCGCATATGACCGACAAGATAATCCAGAGTGCGGCCAGCGCACATGCGGCGAATAGCGGGGCTGCGCCCGTCTGGGCGGCCAGCCAGTCGGTCCACGCCTGCTGGCCGAAATCGGGTGCGGGGCTCACGCGTTGCGATAGCAGAATGTGATCGATGACGACTCTGCCGACGACGACCGGCGCCAGGATTGCCGCCGATGCGCCAATTGTCGCGCAAAACGTCGCCTGCAAAAGCGTGGGGCCGAAAGGCCTCAGCCACGGCCAAAGCCGCGCGATGCTCCACTGGCAGGTATTTCGGGCGCGAGAACCGACGTGGAGAAACGAAGCCGCATCCGCAAGCGCATCGACAGCGGGCTTCATTCCGCGTCTCCGCCAGCCGGTGAGGGGTAAGCCTCCTGTCGCCGTAGCAGGTCCGCGTAAAGGCCGCCTTTACATCGTAATTCGTCGTGGCCCCCGGTTTCCGCCACCCGGCCGCGATCCAATACGAAGATACGATCCGCATGGCGCGCTGTGGAAACGCGATGCGTGACAATGATCGTGGTCGCGCCTTTTCGGAGCATCCTTATCCGGGATAAGACACGCGCCTCAGTTTGCGTGTCGAGAGCTGAGAAGCAATCGTCCAGGAGCAAAACAGGCGCTTCGCGAATGAGTCCGCGCGCAAGGCTAGTCCGCTGCTTCTGGCCGCCCGACAGGCTCAGCCCTTTTTCGCCGACAGGCGTCGCCAAGCCCTTCGGGCCGCGACGTATCGTCTCTTCGAGCGCGGCGGCGCGGGACGCCGCCCATATGAGTTCCTCGGATCGATCAGGGTCGTCGTAGGAGATATTCTCCGCAAAAGACGTCGAGAACAAAAACGGGTCCTGCCGGACAAACGTCAACCCGTTGCGCAGCCGCTTCAACGACACGCGTCGAATATCGATTCCATCGAGAAAAATCGCGCCTCCGCTTGGCTCGAGCTGACGTGTCAAGAGCCGCAAGAGCGTCGTCTTGCCGTCTCCGACGCGGCCGACGATTACGATGAGTTCTCCCGGCTGGATCCTCATGGTAACGTCGACGAGAGCGAGGCGGCCGTTGGGATAGCAGAAGGTCAAATTGTCGACAAGCACGCTGCCTCTAATCTCGACGTTCTGCATAGCGTCCTCAGCATCGATGATTTCCGGCTGTCTATCCAGAATTTCGAAAAGTCTTGTGCAAGCGGCAGACGCCTTCAGCAACGCAAAAATCGCATTGCCGCTGTTCTTCAGGACGCCGAGCATCATGCCGCAATAGAGGAGGAAAGCAGTCAGCGCGCCGAGCGTCAATTCGGCGTTCTGAACTTGCGAGCCGCCGACTCCGACGACAAGCAAAGTCGTCACGCCTGCGCTCGCTGACATGAGCGTATCCAAAAACCCTCGTAATCGCGCCATGTCGTCGTTGGCGACTGCATAAGACGTCGCGTTGCGGGAGAAGCGAGAAATCTCGGATTCCTCGAGCGCGTGCGCGTGGATTGTCCTGATGCCGCTGAAGCTGCGGCGCGCCTCATCCGTCAAGGCGCCGAATTCCGCCTGAACAATCTGAGCTTTTTTGCGAATCGACTTGGCGAGCGCCCACGAAAGCGCGCCTGTGACGACCATCACCGCGAAGACGAAACATGTCAGCAATGGCGACTGCGCGACCATGAATATGGGCGCAATCGTCATTACCGCGACGATCGCGACGAGTTGTTGAAAGGCCCCCCGGAAAAACAGTCGGATCGATTCGATATCGTTCGTTGCTCGCGCCATCAAATCACCGAGAGGGAAGGCGGCAAAAAATTCCGCTCCTTGCCTCTGTAGATGGCCAAAGGCGCCTGTGCGCAAATCGCGTGCGAGATCGACGCTCACAAGAGCGTTCCGCCTCCTTCCAAAGCTGATCGCCGCATAACGCAAGGCTGCGACCCCGATAACCCCGATCAGAGAGACCGTCACGTCAGATCCGCCTGAGGCGAGACGATTGATCCAATCTTTCAAGAGAAGTGGAAAGTTGGCTTCGATGAGATGCGCAGAAGCGAGCGCCGCAAGCGCCCACGCCCATCGGCGGCGATAGGGCGACAAAAACGGGCCGAGTCTCTCGAGGGAGTTCCACAGCGGCAGTGTGGGCATTGCGTTACGGGGCATCTTCTTTTCGTCTGATGTCAACCGACGCCCCAGTCGATGCATCCAGGCGAAGGCAGACAAATCGTTCATGCGAACCAACGCCGCATTCTTCTAGCTCCGCCCAGAACGCGGACGGGGCTTGCGACCGTGCAACGTTATCCGCCGCCAGCAATTTTTGCTGAAGACTTAAAATGACGCCCGCGGCCGTCAACTCATTAGATATAAAATCAATCGTATAAGTCAACTTAATTGGAGAAAGTCGTTTGGCGAAGGCCGCCGCGATCTCAATCGCGCAAGGCTGGAGCGTCGGCCCGCTGGCATAATATAACATCTTATTTTAAATAAAGAATCATCTTCTTCTGCGACGCCAGGCGCCTCAAATCGCCACGCTCTGACGAAAAGCGCGCCGCCGTTGACTATATCATATCTTACAGATAGAAATAAGCGAATTTAAAATTCGCGCACGCGAGAGAGAAGGCAAGGAGCCGAATATGTCTAAATTTCGCTTGGTTGGCATTTCTGGAAACACCCACCGTCCCTCGAAATCCCAAATCCTGTTGGGGACAATCCTCGAGTCTTTGCGCATCGAGCCGGGCGTGTCGACGACCGTCTTCGACATCATCGATGCGGGTCCGGGTCTCGGCGGCGCCTATCAGCGCGACCACCTGCCTCCAGAAGCAGCTCGCATCGTCGAGGCGATCGAAAATGCGGACGGTTTGATCGTAGCCGTGCCGATTTACAAAGCATCCTATCCCGGTCTCTTCAAACATCTGATCGATTTCGTCGATCCGTTGAAGCTCGCCGGGAAGCCGGTGGCGCTCGCAGCGACAGGCGGTGGGACGCGGCATGCGCTGTCGATCGAGCATCAGTTGCGCCCGCTCTTTGGATTTTTCAGCGCTCTTACGCTTCCTACCGGCGTGTTCGTCAGTGACGCCAATTACGCCGAGGGGAAAATCGTGGACAGCGACTCGCTGACGCGCATCGACGCCCTCGCCGCAGAGTTCAAGAATGTCCTGCGGACGCGATCCAATGCACGGTCGATCGAAGAGAAAGCAGCCGTGGTCGTGTAGTTCCCGAAAGATCGATGCAGAACCCACTTTCTCGCAGACAGCCGCCTCACAACGATCTCGGTAGGACAATCTTCGAACCAAGTCGCGTCTGAGGTCGCCAACGTTCGACAGCGAGCGCGGAGCGAGAACTGGACAAAGGGCAAATAATGACAGCCGTTGAGTCGTCTATCATAAAAGAAAAGCTGGCGCCCGAATGGGACAAACTGCCGCAAATAGTGCGCGGCTTTGCCGAACGAGCGCCCGACTATGATCGGTCCGGCTCATTCGCCTATGAAAACTATGAAGTTCTGCATCGGCATGGATTTCTTGCGCTGCCGATCGGTCGCGAACATGGGGGATTCGGCGGTGGGTTGCGCGATCATATCCACCTTCTCGACCAGGTCGCACAAGCTGACGCATCGACGGCTTTGGTGGTTTCGATGTATTTCAATCTGCATGGCGCACAAGCGCGTTCGAAATCATGGCCGACTTCGCTCTATACGAAAGTCGCCCGGGAGTCGCTCGAACGGCTCTCTCTCATAAATTCTCTGAACTACGAACCCGAACTCGGATCTCCCGTGCGCGGTTCCGGCGTATTGAATACGGTTGCAAGAAGGGTTCCAGGCGGATGGCGTGTCTCTGGACACAAGCGTTATGCAACTGGTTCTGTCGGCTTGAGGTGGTTCACCGTCGCGGCCAGCAATGAAGAAAATATTCGTGGATCCTATTTCATCACCGCCGACTCGCCCGGTATCTCGATCATTGAAAACTGGGATTACGTCGGGCTAAGAGGAACGGCAAGCCATGATTTGATTCTGGATAATGTCTTCGTTCCCGAAGACTGTCTCGTCGGGCAGTTCGACAATCGTAAGTCCGGTGGCGACGCCGTGGTCGTCAAAGGCTTGTCCATCGTCACATGGAACGCCATATATCTCGGGATCGCGAAAGCGGCGCGTAATTTCTTGGTCACTTATCTGCAGGAACGCTCCCCGGGAAGTCTCGGCTATCCGTTGTCGAAGCTTGAGCATGTGCGCGACAAAGTGGGCCAAATCGAGACGCTGATTCGTGTTGCGGAGAGGCTTAACCTAAGCATTGTCGACGATTTCGAGAACGGTGCGGAGCGGGAGCTCGATGTCGACGCGGGAATTTCAAAAGTGATCGTTCGCAATCATGCGAAAAAGGCCGTCGAGTTGGCCGCGGGGACCATGGGAAATGCGGGTCTCAGCCGCGAATATCCGCTGGAACGCTACTTCCGAGACGTTCAATTCGGCCCCAATCATCCGCCCGGCTCCGATGTCGTGCGCAAACTGGCCGCGGACGCCTCTTTCCTAAATGCGGGATCAAGTTTGTCCGAGTTTTCGATTCATCCTGCGCTTAGAGCGGAGAGCGCATGACCATGCGCAAACATATGAAGTCCTCTCCTATCCCGGATCTCGACAATCTTAAAGGCGCGGCTTTGGAAAATGGAAAAGAAACTCTCCTACGCGTGATAGGGCTCGTTTTTCGCTATCCGTGGCGTTTCGCCTTGGCGACGGCCACCAGCCTCGCAGCGTCGATCTCCAACCTTGCAATCCCACATTTACTCGGCGCCTCGGTGGACACGGCCCATTCATTGTTGCAAAATCACGACGTTTCGTCCGACGCCGTGATCCAAACTCTCTCTTTTGCCTCCCTCCTCCTGGTCGCGGCTGCATCCTTTCGCGGCCTCTTTCAAATGATTTCGGGATATCAAAGCGAACTCATCGCACAGGCGATCGGCAGAGATTTACGCGTCGCTTTTTTTGAGAAGCTCCAGCGATTGGGGTTCGATTTTCATGACCGCATTCACTCGGGAGAGTTGATCACCCGCGGCATGTTGGATCTCGAGGGCGTGCGTGGATTTATTGAAAATGGAATGCAGCGCTGCATTTCTCTCGTCTTGCTCGTTTCTTTTGGGTCGTTTCTTCTTTTCAGTGAAGACGTGACGCTCGCGCTTGTGACTTTAAGCTTCGTTCCCGTAATCGGCTGGAGGGCGGGGCGCATGGGGCTGTCGCTTCGTCGAGCATGGACGCGTCTGCAAGAGCAGCTTGGCCAACTGACGCGGGTGATGGAGGAAAATCTACAGGGAAGTCGCGTCGTGCGCGCCTTTTCCTCGCAGAATTTTGAAATTCGCAAATTCGATACGGCTGGCGACGCCGCGCTTTCGCTTTCGAACGAGCGCATTCGCGTCCGCGCGAGCGGCATGACGATGATTACCGCCGGTTATTATCTAGCGATGATCGCCGTGTTGTGGGTTGGGGGCCGGCGTGTGGCGGCAGGTCAGATCACGATAGGACAACTCACAGAGTTCCTGACGTTCATGACGCTGCTGCAAATGCCGGTTCGGCAGGTCGGGATGATTATGAACTCGTCTGCGCGCGCAATCTCGTCGGGGAAGCGCTTGTTCGAGATTCTCGACCTCCCGCCGACGGTTCACGATAGTTTCGACGCAAGGGAGCTGGTTGTCGACAAAGGCGTCTTGCGTTTCGAAGACGTCAGTTTTGGGTATGATCGGAGCGCGCCTCTTATCCTCAATAAGATCTCGTTTCAGCTGAAATGCGGGCAGACGCTCGGTATCGTAGGGCCTTCCGGCTCCGGAAAGTCGACCCTCGCGCATCTCATCCCTCGCTTCTATGATGTCACGACGGGACGAATTACGATCGACGGACAGGACGTACGAAATATAACGCTCGACTCATTGCGCAACGTAGTCGGGATCATTCAGCAGGATGTTTTCTTGTTCGACGACAGCGTCGCGAGCAACGTGGCTTATGTAGACCCGGACGCAGAAGAGCATGAACTTGTCGACGCGGCGTTGACGGCTCAGATTCACGGGTTCATCGGCACTCTTCCCGCCGGTTACGCCACACGGGTCGGTGAGCGGGGCGTGAACCTTTCCGGCGGGCAGAGGCAACGTGTTTCGATTGCGCGCGGAATGGTTCCAAAGCCGAAAATATTGATTTTTGATGACGCCACATCGGCAATCGACGCATCTACGGAACATCAGGTCCGACGCGCCTTGCGCGACGCGACCAAGGCGCAGGCGACGATTATCATTTCGCATCGATTGAGTTCGTTGATGCATGCCAATGAAATTATCGTTCTCGACAAGGGAAGCATTATAGAGCGGGGCACACACGAAAGGCTCGTCAGAGCCAACGGCGTATATGCCGCACTCTATCAAGCGCAAGGCGGCGCCAATTTGGAGCGGCATCCACTGGATGAAGAAACGAGAGTCAGCGCATGAGTTTCATGGAATTGGGCGGGAGAGCCGTCGGCGGCGGGAATTTCCATGGCGCTCCCGGAACGCAAAGCGAAGTGGGCGAAGAGATTTTCGTCGCGATCGATTCTGGAATCATTCGTCGTATCTGGCCGTTCGTCGCACCCTATAAGAAAGAACTGGCGTTCGCTGTCATCGCTGTGCTTGCGTTCGTCGCAACTCAAGTCTGCATTCCATACGCGATAAGACTCGCTGTCGACAGCATCGTAGGTAAGCCCGGAAGCTTCGATCTAAATTCAGTGCTATCCGCCTTCGTTTTTCTGATCATCCTCAACGCTGCTTCCAGCTATCTTCAGGAAACGACGGCGGCGCGGCTGGCGCAAAAAGTTATATTCGATCTACGCAAGGCGATGTTCGTTCATCTTCAAAAAATTTCGCTCTCCTTCATGGATAAGACCCATGTAGGTCGGATCATGTCGAGGCTCCAGGGCGATGTGAATGCGCTGCAAGAATTTTTTGAAACCTCGATCGCCGCGACGGGTGACCTGGTTCTTCTTTTCGGAATCATCGGCATGCTTCTCGCTATGGAATGGCGATTGGCATTGCTCTCCCTCACGGTCATCCCTGTGCTCGTCGCCATTCGCGCTGTTTGGCTGCCCTGGGCGAAGTCCGCGTTTAGTCGCGCGCGCGACACGTCTTCAATCGTGAATGGCGCGCTGGCCGAGAACATCGGGGGCGTGCGCATTGTTCAGGGTTCACGACGTGAAGCGGCGAACTTGCGCGACTTTTCCGAGAAGGTCGACGACAACTACCGGGCGCATCTTGCCGCCTCCTTTGCCTCCCAGATAATGGTGCCCGCTGTCGATATTTTGATGGGCGCGGCGACCGCCGTCGTAATCGTCATCGGTGGAAAAATGGTAAGCGATGGTAGCATCGACATCGGTGTCATGGTCGCCTTCATTTTTTATGTGCAACGCTTCTTCGATCCGATACGAACTGTCTCGATGCAATACACGATGATGCAACGTGCGACAGCCTCCGGTAAAAGAATATTTGAGGTTCTCGATGTTCCCATCGCTCTGGAAGACAAGCCGATCGCAAAGAATATTGCAGCGAATGAACTCTCTCTCACATTTGAAAATGTCAGCTTCGGATACAGGCCGGGCCGACCGGTATTGAAGGGCGTCAGTTTCACTGTCGCACCGAGTGAGGTTGTGGCGCTTGTAGGACCGACCGGTTCTGGTAAGACGAGCATTGCAGCGCTTGCGCATCGTTTTTACGATGTTTGGGATGGGCGAGTTCTCATCAACGACATAGATGTGCGTGACTTGAAGCAGGCCTCTATCGGCGCGAATGTCGCCATAGTCCTTCAGGATCCATTTCTGTTTACGGGAACGGTTTTGGAAAACATTCTATATGCGACCGCCGCCAGCCGCGAAGCGGCTATCGATGCAGCGCGCGCCGTTCGCGCTCATGAATTTATTATGTCGCTACCCAATGGATACGACACGCATCTGGAACAGAGAGGGCAGAACCTATCGATCGGGCAACGGCAGTTGTTGAGTTTCGCTCGCGCTTTGTGCGCCGATCCAAAAATTCTCATTCTCGACGAAGCTACCGCTAGCATCGACAGTTTCGTCGAAGCGGAAATCCAGCAGGCGTTGCGAACGTTGCTGACGGGACGGACGAGCATCGTAATTGCCCATCGACTTGCGACCGTGCGGGATGCGCACCGCATTATCGTGTTGCGCGACGGCGCTATCTTGGAGCAGGGAAGCCACACTGACCTTTTGAACAATGATGGAGTTTATGCGGCGATGTATCGTCGCAATATTTCGTCCTTTGATGACGATTAAACGTAGACATATCCAGATTGGGGTGGAGCGGCGAGCTGTTTTCTGTTTTGGCGCGGGCTTGGGGCAGGCTCTCGCCGGACAACTCGATGGGGTGCGTTGTGGACGACGCGATCGAGAATGGTGTCGGCGTAAGTCGGATCGCCGATAATTTCGTGCCAGGCCGGCCGTTCGGCTCAAGCGAAGGATCAAGTTTAGACGCAAGTCTGATCTCCAAATTAGGAGATCAGACTTGTCCAACGCGATCCCGTTTTGAAAGTGCGATCAAAACAGCGCTTGCGTTCGGTCATCGGGAATCAGCTTGGTAGATCGTGGGCGAAGATAATCCCTCTGGCGGAGCCATATTTAGAAATGTTCGCTTCAAACTCGAAGCGATTACCAATTACGCAACACTCGCAGTAATTCTTTAATACAAACAGGCTTCTTGAGAATTGGCGCATTCTCAAATGCGACCGGTTGACAACTTGCCGCGTAACCCGTTAATGCCGCGAACAAAACGCCGCGCTCTCTGAGGCGGATCGCCACGACTTCGGACGTTTCGCAGCCGAGATCCACATCTAGCAAGGCGCCGTCACATCCAACCCCATCAATTAATTGTAACGCTTCTTCGTTCGACGCGGCTGGCCCAATAACCCGATAGCCAGCTTCAGACAACTCCTGCGAAAGATAAAGCGCAATCATGGCCTCGTCTTCGACGATGAGTATCCGGGTCATTTGTCGCTCGCCTGTAAAAGGGCCCTGCGCAAGCTACCGGGCAATGCTGGACACGGGTCAACTAAAGCGTTTCAAAACTATTTCAAGGTCAGAAATTTTGTATTTCGTCCTAACGCGACGCGGGAAAACAAGGTAAAATCATGGCAACCGGCGATCAGCCGGCGCCGACTCTCTTGGGCGCAAACAACTGCGTTAATGCGATTCCAAGGTCATCGCGTTCAATTGGTTTTGTAAGGACGCGCGCAAACCCAAACTGTTCATCGACCGCGTAAGCATGATAACCCGTGACGAACACGACGGGCACGCCACGACTCTGGAGTTCGCCCGCGAAACCATAAACGAGTTCGCCGCCAACGTTTACATCGAGCAGCGCGGCGTCGACGGACTCCAGCATGGCTTGTCGCGCGTCCGCTATGGACGCAAAGGGACCAAGAACATCGGCATTGAGCTCCCGAACGACCTCGCATGTCATCATTGCAATTAACGGCTCGTCCTCGAGCACCAAAAGCCGACGACCACGAAGGCTTTCACTATCTACGACCAAACCCGGTTCTTCCACGCTCGTTCCAGCAAGCTCAGGTATCGCAAAATGCCTGCGGGGCAACCTTATCGTACAAACCAGGCCGCGCGACCTCCATTCTCGCTCGATAGCGCCGCGCAACTGATTTCGGATGCTCGTTTCGATAACCTTTGAACCAAACCCCACCCGTGACTGAGGGTCGCCCTCAACAGCGCAATCCTCGTTCCAGACGAGCTCCAGGCGTTCGTCGCATAGATCCCATGTGACAGTAAGCTTTCCGTCAGGATCCTTTAAGGCTCCGTATTTCGCAGCGTTAGTCGCCAATTCATGTAGCACGAGCGCAAGACTTTGGGCGGCGGTTGGGGAAATCGATACGGCTTCGCCATTGATGGCGATTCGGTTTTCGTCGGCAAATGGAGCAAGCTCTTCCTTTGCGAGACTGATCAGATCGACCCCCTGCCAGCGCGATGCCGACAAAAGATTATGCGCCGTCGCCATCGCGCGGATACGTCCTGTGACCGACTCCGAAAAAGACCGTATGTTCTCGGCGGGCGTCAGCGCAACGATCGACTGAATGACAGCGAGAGCATTGCGGGCGCGGTGGTCCACTTCGCGCGCCAAGAGTTCCTGCCGCGCAACCGCGGCTTCAAGCTGCGCAGTACGTTCGGCGACGCGCTTTTCAAGCTCTTCATTCATTCGCGCCAGCGCGCGCGTTTTTGTGAATAGATCGATAAACACCCGCACTTTGGCTCGAAGCACATTCGGCACGACGGGAACGGGGACATAGTCGACTGCTCCCAGTTCATAGCCTTTCATGGCGTCGATCTCCGTAATATTAATTGCAGAGACGAAGATAATGGCGGTGTCCTGAAAACGGGGATGTTCGCGGATGATTTTCGCCAATTCAAAGCCGTCGAGGTCCGGCATGCATACGTCGATCAAAATTATGGCGATGTCATTGTTCCTGAGCAGAAGATCAAGCGCCTCTTTTGCTGAATTCGCTTTAAGCAACTTCTGGTCGAGCTCGTCAAGTATGGCTTCATAGCTCGTCAGCTTTCCTGGTTGATCATCGACCAGAAGAATTTTTACCTTATCGGGAGCTCCAGTGCTTTGACTGTGCGTCATCGGTGCAGCCACATGCGAAGAGCCGAGAGGAGCTGTTCTGTATTAACGGGCTTGGCGAGATAATCCGAAGCGCCAGCACGAAGGCATTTTTCGCGATCCCCTTTCATGGCCTTTGCGGTAAGCGCGACGATCGGAAGACTCCAAAGCGTAGGGTCCTGACGGATGATTTGTATCGTTTGATACCCATCCATCTCGGGCATCATGATATCCACAAGCACAATTGAGATTGCGCAATCGTTCTCAACGAGGTCGATCGCTTCGCCACCTGTCGTGGCCGTGAGAACCCGCATGCCCCGACGCTCGAGGACGCTCGCTAGCGCAAAGATATTACGAGGGTCATCGTCCACAAGCAAAACCGTCCGCCCAACCAAATCCTCATCCGAGCTGTGCAAGCGTTCAAGCATACGCTGCTTCTCGACCGGAAGGTTCGCGATCACCCTGTGCATGAACAGGGCAGTTTCGTCGAGCAGGCGCTCAGGGGATTCGACGCCCTTGATCACAATGCTTCGCGCCATTGCACGAAGACGAATATCTTCCTCTTGCAGGAGCCTTTTCCCCGTGAAGACAACGATCGGATAGTCGATGACGTGACCATTTCCTCCGTTAAGGCGTTCGAGCACGTCGAACCCTGACATATCAGGAAGCGTCAAATCGAGCACAACGCAGTCCCAATCTTTCGATTTTAACGCGACCAGGGCTTCCTGCCCGGACGCCGCCTCAGAGATCTCGACATCGTCGTGCTCGATCAAACTGCGAATAGCGAGCCGCTG
The DNA here is from genome assembly GCF_027571405.1 of Methylocystis parvus OBBP. Taxonomy (GTDB): domain Bacteria; phylum Pseudomonadota; class Alphaproteobacteria; order Rhizobiales; family Beijerinckiaceae; genus Methylocystis; species Methylocystis parva. The sequence goes on along the minus strand of NZ_CP092968.1, from coordinate 2,185,081 downwards.
CACGGGATCGTCTTCGACCACGAGCAGCCGACGACGCCGCGGCGTTGAAAAATCAAGCATTCGCTGCAAAGCAAATTTCAACTCTTCGGCGTCGACAGGTTTGGTGAAAAAGCTAAAAGCGCCGCGGGCAAGGCCATGTTGCCGATTTTCGTCGATCGTCAACATCAGGACCGGGATGTGACGAAGCCCGGAATCTTGTTTGAGTCGCGATAGAACGCTCCAACCGAGCATGTCCGGGAGAAAAACATCAAGCGTGATCGCGCTTGGCCTAAAGAAGCGCGCGAGTTCGATCGCCTCGCCTCCATTTGTGGCGGTAACGATCCTTAGACCATTGCTCCGGCCATAATCGGCAAGCACACTCGCGAAGTCAGGATCGTCTTCGACAATGAGAAGAACTTTGTCCCCCTCGGCGATATGATTTCGATCATCCGCTATCGGCTCGGTCGCCACTGCATCGTCGGGGGTTGCTTGGGGGATCCGAACATTTGGATTGACGCTTACGGCGATACTAGGGCCAACATATGCGGTCGGAAGGTAGAGCGTAAACGTTGACCCCTCGCCGGGAGTCGAACGCAACTGGATTTCGCCGCCTAGCAACGACGCAAGCTCACGACTAATAGCAAGGCCAAGTCCCGTCCCCCCATAGCGTCTGCTTGTCGATGAGTCGGCCTGTTGAAACGCCTCGAAGATGATTTTCTGTTTCTCGGGCGGTATGCCGACGCCTGTATCGCTTACGCTGAAGGCGACGACGAGCGAGGCCTGTGAAAGAATGGGATGGCCCGCGGTCCAACCCTCCGTTGCGGCGTGCACATCGAGCTTCACGCCGCCGCTCTCGGTGAATTTGAATGCGTTCGAAAGGAGATTTTTGAGGACTTGTTGAAGCCTTTTCGGGTCGGTGACAATACTGCGGCCTATAGAGGTTTCGCTGTGGAGGTCGAAGGACAGACCGCGACTGTCCGCGTCGTGTCGGAAGGGCAACGCAATCCGGTCGAGAAGATTTTGGAAGAAAACCTCCTCAGCTTCGACCGTGACAGTGCCAGACTCGATTTTTGAGAGGTCTAAAATATCCGAAATGAGATTGAGAAGATCTGTGCCGGCGCTATGGATCGTCCTTGCAAATTCAACCTGCTTTGGAGTCAAATTGCTCTCGGGGTTCTCGCCAAGCTGCTGACCGAGGATCAGGATCGAATTCAGGGGCGTCCGCAGTTCATGGCTCATATTCGCCAGGAACTCTGATTTATACTTAGAAGTTAGGGCGAGCTCCGCTGCTTTTTCCTCCAATGCCCGTCGAGCCTGTTCGAGCTGCTGGTTCTTGCGCTCGACTTCAACGTTGCGTTCGGCAACTTGCTGCGCCTTAAGTTCAAGCTGGTCGTTCGTATTCTGCAGCTCGCGCTGTTGCGTTTGCAGCTCCACGGCAAGCGTCTGGGACTGCACAAGAAGTCCCTCTGTCTGCATCGTTGCTTCGATCGAATTGAGCACGATGCCGATTGACGCTGTTAATTGTTCGAGAAATGTCGTCTGCAACAGTGTGAACTCTCCCATGGTCGCGAGTTCGATCACCGCTTTTACTTGTCCTTCGAACAGCACCGGCAGAACGATGATGCTGCGTGGAACGGACCTGAAAAAAGTCGAGCGAATTGGAACCGCGTCGACCGGCACATCTTTGATCATCAAACGCCGTTTATCCGCCGCGCATTGTCCGACGAGCCCTTCGCCGATCTTGAGCTTAGTCCTGTGACCGTTCTCATTATCTCCTGCATAAGCGGAAAGAATTTGCAGCACATGCGCGCCATCGTCGCTGACCATTTGATATATTACGCCCTGATGCGCGTTGACGAGCGGCGACAGCTCTGAAAGCAGCAACCGACCAACTGAGTTCAGATCGCGCTGCCCCTGAAGCATGGACGTAAACTTTGCAAGATTCGTTTTTAACCAATCCTGCTCGGTATTATGCTCCGTCGTCAGGCGGAGATTATCAATCATCGTATTGATGTTGTCTTTAAGTTCCGCCACTTCGCCTCGGGCGTCTACTTGAATGAGGCGAGTTAGATCACCCTTGGTCACAGCGGTCGCGACATCGGCGATCGAGCGGACCTGCGTCGTCAAATTTGCGGCAAGGAGATTCACATTTCCGGTGAGATCCTTCCACGTCCCCGCAGCGCCCGGCACATGCGCCTGCCCGCCAAGGCGTCCCTCGACGCCAACCTCGCGCGCGACCGTGGTGACCTGATCGGCGAAGGTCGCCAATGTTCGGGTCATATTGTTAATCGTATCGGCGAGCGCCGCGACTTCGCCTTTCGACTTTACCGTAAGGCTTTGCGTTAGATCGCCTTCAGCGACGGCCGTCACGACCTTGACGATTCCTCGCACCTGTTCAGTGAGATTGGCGGCCATAACGTTCACAGTATCCGTTAGATCCTTCCAAGTGCCGGCGACGCCAGGCACCTGCGCTTGTCCGCCGAGTTTGCCTTCGGTGCCGACTTCTCGAGCGACGCGCGTCACCTCCGAGGCGAAGGCGTTCAGCTGATCGACCATCGTATTGATCGTGTTTTTAAGTTCGAGAATTTCGCCCTTCACATCGACAGTAATTTTTCGGCTCAAATCGCCGCGCGCGACCGCCGTCGTGACTTCGGCGATATTTCGTACTTGCGTCGTCAGGTTCGCCGCCAACAAATTGACGTTCTCCGTTAGATCCTTCCACGTGCCGCCGACGCCAGGCACCACCGCCTGACCTCCAAGACGACCGTCCGTTCCGACTTCGCGCGCAACGCGCGTGACTTCTCCAGCGAAGGCGTTGAGCTGATCGACCGTGGTGTTGAGAGTCTCCTTCAGAAGCAGGATTTCGCCACGCACGTCGACGGTAATTTTCTTCGATAGATCGCCCGTCGCGATCGCCGTGGCGACTTCGGCGATGTTGCGCACCTGGGCCGTCAAATTTCCTGCCATGAAATTGACGTTGTCAGTCAGATCCTTCCAAGTGCCGGCGACGCCCGGCACCTGCGCTTGGCCGCCGAGTTTGCCTTCGGTGCCGACCTCGCGCGCAACGCGCGTCACTTCCGACGCGAAGGCGTTCAACTGATCAACCATGGTGTTGATCGTGTTCTTAAGTTCAAGAATTTCGCCTTTTACGTCGACGGTTATTTTGCGGGACAGATCGCCCCGGGCGACGGCCGTCGTAACCTCCGCGATATTTCGGACCTGAGCCGTCAAATTGCCGGCCATGGAGTTGACGGAGTCGGTCAGATCTTTCCATGTGCCGGCCACGCCAAGAACCTGCGCCTGGCCGCCCAAGCGCCCCTCCGTTCCCACTTCGCGCGCGACGCGCGTGACTTCGCCGGCGAAAGCGTTCAATTGATCGACCATCGTGTTGATGGTCTCCTTAAGTTGCAAGATCTCACCGGAAACGTTGACGGTGATCTGCTTTGAAAGATCGCCATTGGCGATTGCGGTTGAAACTTCGGCTATGTTGCGCACTTGCGCCGTCAAATTAGACGCCATGAAGTTGACGTTATCGGTCAAATCTTTCCAGGTGCCGCCGACTCCGGGCACCACGGCCTGGCCGCCAAGCTTTCCTTCGGTGCCGACCTCGCGGGCGACGCGAGTGACTTCGGAGGCGAATGAATTGAGCTGATCCACCATCGTGTTGATGGTTTGCTTGAGTTCGAGAATTTCCCCTTTGACATCCACCGTAATTTTCCGCGAGAGATCACCGCGGGCCACGGCGGTTGTCACTTGTGCAATGTTGCGGACCTGATCCGTCAGATTGCCGCACATCGCGTTCACGGAATCCGTAAGGTCTTTCCATGTCCCGGCGACCCCGGGCACGGTTGCTTGTCCCCCCAATTTCCCATCGGTTCCGACTTCGCGCGCTACGCGCGTCACCTCAGATGCAAATGACCGCAACTGATCCACCATCGTATTGATGGCTTCTTTCAGCTGGAGAATTTCGCCGCGAACATCGACCGTGATCTTCTTCGAGAGATCGCCATTGGCGACGGCGATGGTTACTTCGGCAATGTTTCTTACCTGGCTGGTCAAATTGTCCGCCATGAAATTCACGGATTCGGTGAGTTCTTTCCACACACCCGTCACGTCGCGCACCTGCGCCTGGCCGCCAAGCTTTCCTTCGGTTCCGACCTCTCTCGCAACACGAGTTACCTCGGATGTGCATTCCCGCAACTGGCCAATCATGCGATTGACTATTTTCGCCGAACGCAGAAATTCGCCGAGAAGTGGGCGCCCGTCGACTTCAAGACGAACGGTTTGCAGGAGATCTCCTTGGGCGACGGCGCCAATTGCGCGCGTGACTTCATTGGTAGGCCAAAGCAGATCGTCGATCAGCGTATTGACCGAGCTTTCCATCCCGCCCCAGGCGCCGGAACGGTTTGTAAATTTCACGCGCTGACGGGTGAATCCCTCGCGTCCGACGGCTTGCCCCACTCGCTCAAGCTCAGTCGCCATGCGCTGGTTAAGAGCGCGGATATCGTTAAAGCAATCAGCGATCTTCCCGATAAGGCCGTCCCAGTCATTGGGTAAGCATACGTTGAAATCCCCTGTTTTCATCGCCTGCAGCGCGTGAAGCATCGCGCGCAACTGGTCGTCGGAGCGATTCTGGCTTGTCTGTTTCCCAATCTCGACAGATCCAGTCTGCCGAGCCGCCGAATTTTGTTCCAAGGATTTAGCTCCGTCAGGCATAAACGATATCTAGACCCAGTGATGGAGCGGGCAAGGCTCAGGGTTGCAGCTGGGCTGTAGCCCCGCTGATGCTCGAAGCCCCCGGGCGCGACGTCCGTTCGGCGTCGTTTGTGTTGCGGCTTGGCCGGGCGCACGCCATTCTGCAATGCTTCATGACCTCAGGAGAGGCGTATCATGCCCGCCATTCCGCGTTACTGCGCCCAGGAGAGCCGAACGTTCCTGGCGACCTTCCTTTCGGCGGGGTTTCGTCCCTTCTTTCTCGCCGCCGCGCTCTGGGCCGCCGTCGCGCTGCCGCTTTCGATCGCCTATTTCGAGATGGCCGCTGAGTTGCCGACGCGATTCTCGCCGAGCATCTGGCATCCGCATGAGATGGCCTTCGGTTTCGGCGGCGCCGTCGTGGCGGGATTTCTGCTCACGGCGATCCCCAATTGGACGGGGCGAATGCCCCTGCAAGGCGCGCCGCTCGCCGGTCTTGTCGCGCTATGGCTTCTCGGTCGCGTCGCCATTTTCTTTTCGGCGAGCGTCCCGGCGCCCATCGCGGCGGCGCTCGATCTCGCCTTTCCGGCCGTGTTCCTGCTTGTCGTCGCGCGTGAGATCGTGACCGGGCGGAACTGGCGCAACCTACCCATGGCGGCGGCCCTCGCCCTTCTCTTTGTCGGCAATATGCTCACGCACCTCGACGCGATGAACATCGCCGCGACAGGCGTCTTCGGGGCGCGCATGGGCGTCGCGACGCTCGCCATGCTCGTCGCCCTTATCGGCGGGCGCATCACGCCGAGCTTCACCCGCAACTGGCTGGCCAAAACCTTGCCGGGCGCCGTCGAACCAGCTCCTTTCGGCGGGCTCGACCGCTTCGCGTTGGCGGCAACGCTCCTGGCGCTCATCGCCTGGGTCGCGTTCCCAGATGCGAGAGCGACCGCCATTCTCGAGATTATCGCAGGCGCCGCGCTGTTTGCGCGGCTCATGCGCTGGCGCGGCGCCAACACGGGGGCGGAGCCTCTGCTGTTCGTGCTGCATCTGGGCTATGGCTGGCTTGCGCTCGGCTTGCTGTTCATGGGCGCGAACGAATTTCTTGGCGTCACGGACTCGACCGCGCCTCTGCACGCGCTCACCGCCGGCGCCATTGGAACGATGACGCTCGCCGTGATGACTCGCGCGACGCGCGGCCACACGGGGCGCGCGCTTGTCGCCGATCGGGGGACGGCGGCCATTTATGTCTTGGTGACGCTCGCGGCGGCGCTGCGCGTCAGCGCGCCCTTTACGGGCGAATATTATTTCGCCTCCCTCGCTGTCGCAGCCGGGCTGTGGAGCCTGGCTTACGGCCTCTTCGCGCTACTGTATTTCAAGATGCTGACGGGGCCGCGCGCGCGATCTGACGCATAAGCGCTGGCGCCTTTTTCGCCGCATGCGCCTTTTGGCGCCGTTCATGATCATCCGCAATGAAAGACGCAAAGGATCTCCAAGCCTGTCGAGTCGACTTTCTGCTATCCCCACAATTGAGCAGTCATTCGGCCGGTTCAGCGCGAGGCGCCGGTTCCGTGCGCTCGACCGCCTGCCAGAAAAGCGGGCGCAGCTTGACGATGAAATCCCAGGCCATGAGAAGCGCTCCCAATGCAAACAGAACATCCCCCGGCAGTCGGAGCCATTGCCACAGCAATGTCTGGGAATAGAACGCGTTGCTGCGAGCATAGGCGAAGCCGTGTTCGAATGCCGCATCCAGCTGAGACCATCCAATCGGAAAGAAATTCAGGGCGATCCACAACACCAGGCCGGCGTTATAGAGCCAGAAAGCGATCAAGCCGATCTTTTCGTTGAACGGGCTCCTGTCCGCGGCGGCGTAGCGCAGACAGAAATAGATGAGGCCGATCGCCAGCAGACCGAAGGCGCCGAACAACGCCGTGTGCGCGTGGTTGAGCGTCAGGAACGTTCCATGTTCATAGTAATTGATGAGCGGCGCGTTGAGCGTGCCGCCTCCGAACACGCCGGCTCCGACAAAATTCCAGAAAGCCGCGCCAATGACGTATGTGTATGCAAGCCTATATTTGAATTCGTGATGCGCCTTGATGAGAAGATACTGGTTCATCGCTTCGATGATCAGGAGCACCAGAGGCAGCACCTCGATGAAGGAGAACATGCTGCCCATCGGCACCCACATGCTGGGACCGCCGACCCAATAAAGATGGTGCCCGGTGCCGATAACGCCGCCAAGAAAAATCAGGATCAGCTCAAAATACACCGCCCGTTCCGCCAGCATACGCGACACCAGACCCACGGCCATCAGAAGATAAGCGCTCATGCAGGAGGCGAAGAACTCGAAAGACTGCTCCACCCAGAGATGGACGACCCACCAGCGCCAGAAATCGGTGAGGGTGAAGGACTTTTCGATGCCGGTGAGCGGTATCATGCCGAAGGCGTAAAGCACGGCCACGTTGATCGTCGAAGCCCAGATCAGATGCTCGAGCCTTATGCGGCCTGACCAAAATTCCCCTGCGGCGCGCCACCAAAGAGGCCCGCTCGGCCAAAGCGCGCGCATGACGAGCAGGCTCCACAATAGCAGGCCTGCAAAGAAGCCGATCTGCCAGAAGCGTCCGAGCTCGATATATGAAAGCCCCTGATTGCCGAACCAGAACCAGTAGCGGTCGATCGAACCCATGATGCCGTAATAATTGCCGATAAGCGCGCCGGCGATGATGAGCAGCGTCGCCCAGAATAGCGTGTCGACAAGGAAAGGTTGTCCTTTCGCTTCATGGCCGCCCGCCATTGCGGGAGCGAGAAAGAGTGCGGCGCCGATCCAGGAAAGGCCAATCCACAGGATGGGGGCCTGGATATGAACGGCGCGCAGGAAATTGAACGGGAATACGTCATTAACGGCGATCCCGTAGAAGCTGGTCCGATCATAATAGGAATGCGCCATGATCGTTCCCGCCGCGATCTGAACGAGAAGCAGCAGCGCCACCATGACAAAGTATTTTCCGATCCGTCTTTGGCTTCGCGTAAGCGGCCGGAATTCCGACAGGACAGGATCTATCTGGCCTTCGTCGAGCTTGTTGAGGAAGAACTCGTAGATGAACAGCACCGCGCCGAAGGCGAAGAAGGTGAAGCAGAAACTGATCCAGGTCCACCGGAACGTGTTGAGGGTCGGCGTATTGCCGACCAAGGGCTCAAAGGGCCAGTTCTCGGTCCAGGACCAGCTGACGCCCGGCCGGCGCGCCACCGTGGTGATGGCTGAGAACACCAGAAAATCCGCCGTTTGTCGCGCGCCTTCCGGGTCGAGGCTGTAGGCGGGCGTCCATCCGGCGGATGGGTTTGCCGTTCTAAGCGAGTTTGCAACCTCGTCCCGCACTGCGAGGAAGGCGTTCGCCACAGAGTCGGGCAGCGCTGCTTCTGACTTCGTCAGATCAATTCCCTGCATCGCGCGCTGCATGGCGGCCGTTACGGCGGCTTGCTGATCCTCCCCGAGTTGCTCGAACTCCCTGCCAAGGCTGGCCATGGCTATGTCGTAGCGAGTTGACTTGGCGAGGCTGACGAGGATTGAGGCGGTGTAATCTTCGCCATAATAGGATCCCATCCCGTAAAGGCTGCCGTAATCCATCAGATCGGCCTTCTGGAATCCGGCTTTTCCGGCGGCGATGTCCGCCGCGGTCATCAGCACTGTTCCATCGGCGGCGACAAATCGGTCGGGCTGCGGCGGCGACGCCTGATATGTGGCCGACGTCGCCCAACCCATAAGACCAAAGGTCCCAATGGCGACGGCGAGCAGCACCCATTTCAGGATGTTGCTGACGGGATCCTCGCTCGGCCTGTCGAAGCGTTTTGCGGCTGACGCCATGTCAACGTCTCTCCCTTACGTTCGATTGGCGAATGCGGGAAGCAAGTTCGATCGTCCCGAAGGCTATCGTTCTTTGGCTGATTTCGCCTCTCGGAAGGCGGTCGCCGGAGCGGCGGGCCTACACGGCCTTGCTCTCGAAACAATAATGCGTGTACAGCTTTGCACAAGATATGGGTATAGCCAACCTCCGGTTGGCAAAGCGCCTTCCGTCCCAATGCGCAACTGGGTCGGCGGCCGAAAACAGAAAAATGCGAAAGAGTCGAAAGCACTGCACGAGGCTCGCGCGGAGGCGTTCGAGGGGCGATGTATCAAGCGAAACGCTCGGGTCCTGAGGCTTCGGACTGGCTCGAGGACTCTCTCAACTTCGCGAGAAGCGATGTGGGCGTTTGCTCCTGGCCGAAGGGGGCCCTGTTCCGCTCGATGGTTACTGCGAGCGCCGACACGCCAATGACGCTTGGTTGAGCTTGTTGGGATAGAACGCATTCATCGCAGCTTGCTCTTCCGGCGAGTCAGAGGCGCCGTTTAGCTAGGCTCTCGCGTCGCGAAAAATTTCCCAATTTTACTTTCGGCGCAGCGCCTCCAGCGCTAACGCAGCTTTAGCCATATCTCCACCCGCGCCGCTATCGATCAATTGCGATGGTATTTTGCCGCATCTGCCCCACTCGGCGTCCAAAAAATCCTGGCCGAAAGCCGTTGGTACGGCAAATTGATAAGGGGGCGGGCGTTCCTGATCCGACGCGTGAGCCAATTCGCCTAAGCTGGTTGGATCACACAAGGCGTTTCCAACGACTTTCGCCAAAATTCTGAGCTTAGCGTCTTCGCCATGTGTGGCCTGATCCCCCAGGGCTACGCGAAACGAACGCAGCATAAGTAAGCCAGCCAGATAATACTGATGATACATCAAGGCTCGCGACGCGCGGTCCATCTCGACGTCAATCGTTCCATCCGCATTGATTTGACTAACGCCAAGCCTCCATACGTTCGTCGCATAGAGTCTGCTTGCCTTGTCTCCAGTTAGAATGGCGTCAGACGCCGCATTCACTCCTGACCATATATATAGATTTGAGTAGGGTTTGCGCGTGGAAAAGTCCGCCACGGCTTTTTGCGCGAGAGTATGCAGCCATCGCGTGATTGGTTCATCGATTGAGTAGCCTGCGACTTTGAGCTTTAATGCGATGACGTTTAGCGCGACCGAAAATCGGGCGCGTTGACGGACGCCCGGGAAGTTTTCCGGTTGTGTCAGCATGGCGTCTGATAGAGCCCAGGAATGCAAATTCTGTAGCGCACAACTGATGAGCTCGGACGATGGCGCATCGGCGTCAATGATTTGCTCAAGGTGATAAACGAACATCTGAACGGGCCGATAAGCCTTGGCGTCCGCCTGCTGTCTTTCCGCATCTACGATCGACGCATGTTTATCGAGATAGTAGTCGACGCCTTGTACACGGTCTACCGGCGGATCAAGGACGCAAGCGCTTGCCTCTCGGTCCATTAAAAAGCTTGCAGTCGCGGCCAGAATAATCATTCGAGACAGAAAAAATAGTCCTGTCCCTGCTTGCCGCGATTTGGAAGAAGCCGCTCCAAGACACATCACATCAGACCTCCCGGGAAGGCCATGCTCAGGCGGGAGCCCCTCATTTCTGAGGGGCTCTTTTTATGGAGAGAGGCAAGTAACCGCCTATTACGTCAGCGTCGCACCCGCTCGAAGAATTTGCTCGGGGCTGCCGCAGCGCTTTTCGTCTTTTTGTGCAGCATGCTGGCATAGAAACTATGCCCCGCCGCCGACAATACCTCATCCGCGAAAAGCACGGCGTCGAGAGTTGCGCCGTCCCTTTCATCGTCGAAATTCCCGAAGAGGTCTCTCAGAGCGACGAAGTACAAAAGTCCTCCAAGCTGCCTGACCTCCGCGGTCGGAAAGAGAGATTTGAACGTGGGCAAAATCGAAGCGGAGTCGATGGCCTCACTCGGGTCCATCGCCATCCACCGTTCAACGGAATGCGGTTCGATGTCGACGGGGAGTCTTCCCCCATCAGGACGAACAAGTAAATGTTTGGGAAGCGCACGGCGAGCCTGACGGATGGCGCTCAGCTCGGGGCCGCTCCATTGATGGCGGTTTGGACCGATATATCCGTTGACGTAAACGACGCCTTCGTCGCTCAGCACGTCACTGCTCCAACGCAGCGCTGCTTTGACGTCCTTCCGGCGGTGGAGTGAGTTGTTCCAATAGACAAGTTCGTATTTTTCGCGCGAGTTCAGAAAATCTTCGACCTTGTTAAAAAAGCGCACTCGGCTGGACAGGTCGCGCCTCTCGACTTCCATTCGAACGCGTTGGACGCGAATATCGGAGACTTCGTAGATATCAAAATGCTCCACGATGTTTCGCTCTAAAAGCGTCAGTTCCTTCTCTCCAGACCCGCATTCGATCGAAACGCCGCGCGCGAATGGACGATCCGAATTCGCAGACTTAAGCCGAACGATGTCGCCCTCCGTGATGCCGTTCAAGCCCACGCCGCAAATCATCTTGTTCACGTGGCGTTTAACCTGGGGAATATTCCACCATTCCTTACGAGGCGCTTTGCCGAGCGAGGAGGGGACCGCCGCCATGCTTTTGGTCTTAGCTTCCATGGTCATTTTCCTAGCCTTCTCTTGTTGTCACTCTAGGCTCAACTTCTATTGTTTCCGCCAGACGAACACTCGATTGGAATTCAGCGTCTCGAACACGTCTGGCGGTAAACCGGCGGCGATGCATTCTTCCGACGAAATCAACGACGAAAGATCAACCATCCCGTCGGTCATTTCCGCCTTTTTCAGGAACTCCAGGAAATCAATGTCGCCGAAGTAACGCATGTGATCTTCCTGTCCGAAGGCCGCGAGGCGTTCCGCGCTGGTCAACTCGGAGCTCAGGTCTTCAACCGTAATAGCGTTTGATTTGATTGGGACGGAGAAAAGGTGATATCCACCGTGGATGATCGCGCGATTTAGACCCCGCAAAACAGTCGTAACCTCACAAGGGACATGCTCGAGAACGTGATTGTGCATGATCACATCGTAGTAACCTGGCGGCAGGTTGTTCAAATCCGAGCACAGGTCCAGAGGCATCACCGGTTTACCCCACTTCGCGAACAGAGCTGGGTCGTAATCCGCCGCGTGATAGCCTCCCTCAAACAGGCGACTTTTGGAGCACAGCATAAAGGGCTCCGGCGCAAGGTTCAGAACGCGAACGCCAGGTCTTGCTAAATTCAATCTGGTGAGCGCCATCCACGCCAATCGCCCGCGTTCGAAGGCGCCGCATTTGGCGCACATGGCGTTTTCTCTGCCATTGTAACTTCGGAATTCATCCGAGTTACAGATGGGACAAATTGAACGAGGAGACATCATAGGTCTTTCTGCGTTTAGTTTGTATCGCTGGCAAGCAGCAGCACAGGTTCGTCAAGCGTCGCAAAGCGAGTCTTTCCTGCCTCGATCCCCGTGGAAAGCGCGTTGAGATATGCGCTTCCCAGCGCCAAACTTGGTTCGAGGATTGCCCCTTCGCCCCATTCGTTCCAGGCGTTAACGAAAAGCACGGGAGCGGGGATGAGCCCGCTTGCATAGTTCTCGAGCGTTCGGAGCACAGCTTCTTCAACCCAGGAAGCGAAGAGCTCGGGCTTGCTCCCGACCAGAATGTGGGCCTTGTTTGGTCGGCGCGCGGAATTGTCCCAGTCGGGCGTGACGCCGAGCGCCATTTTAGGCATATCCTTCGCATGTTTCAGGGCGGTATCGATCACGGCTTCATAAGGTTCGAAATAATCGCCTCTGCTTTGATCGAATACATTCATCTGATCGGCGTTCAGCAATGCTCGAACTCCCGGAGTTCGAGGCATGCGGTGCGGGGGAAACTGAACGACGAAGTCAAGCCATTCCGACATTTCCGGCTTGTAACCATGGCTGAATACAGCGCCAACGCTCACTTCCTCGTTGGCCGCCTTTTTAATTGCTTCGCGCAATTTGGAGATAAAATCGCGCGACGCCGGAACCTCCTCGATCTGATATACGAGGAAAACGGGTCGGCCTTTTATGCGGAAGTACCGTTCGTCGGCTATTGCCCGGGTCAGATCTTGGACCAAGCCGTCAAAGGCGACGCTGTCATATGATTGTTCGAGCAGCACCTTGTCGCTCCGCCCGTCCCAGGCCTTGGTCCAGGGCTCGTTAGCCCAGCAATAGAGGAACGAGATATCTATTTCCGGATGAGCGAGAAACTGTTCTAACGGCCTCTCTAATATACGTTGCGAACCAAAACGGTAATAATAGAAACAGAACGCGTCGATCCCCGCAACGCGCGCTAAATTCGCCTGCTCGTCCATCACTTCGGGGCACCGCAAATCATAGAACCCTAAAGCCCCGGGCAGTTTGGGCTGAAAATGGCCGGGAAAGAGCGGGCGTGCGCGTGCGACGTTGGTCCACTCCGTAAACCCGTCGCCCCAGTTTGCGTCATTAAAGCGAATCGGGTGGAACTGTGGTAAATAGAAGGCGATTGTGCTCAGGTCGGTATGGGCGATCACTTGCGACTCCTAGAGATCATGGATCAGAGCAGCAATTTGACGTGCGCGGGCGTCGAATGAATGCTCCGCGAGTATCTGTGCGCTCATCTTCTTGCGTGCCTCCAACGAGGGCGCCCAATCGGGCAGTCCAGAGATCAGTTCGTTTAGCGTTCGAGCGTCCGCACAGGTTCTGACGTGTCCGTCGAAGAGCTTGCCGATCCCCTCTACTTCGTCGCTGATGACGACTCCGCCCGCAGCGATAGCGTCGAATATTCTGTTTGAGATGATGCCCGCGCGCGCCATCGTCGGCCAGTGATCGTTCAGGACGGCCGCTGCGGATCGGTAATAACCTGCAACTTCTTGATTAGGCACATACGAGCCTCGGATGAATCTACGAGGAACGTAGTATTCCCAGTCGCCGCCATAAATATCGAGCGGCGCGCCGCTCTGTACTGCGTCGAGCACGATGCGCCGCGGATATTTGCGAGAATTCCCAATAAATAACAGCCGATCCTGCAGCGTCATCCGCGGCAGTTCATCTTTGAAATTGAAACGCTGTGAATCAGTCGCTTGAGGAAGCACAACGCTGGATACGCCAAAGCGTTTGTAAAGATGATCCGACAAAATCTGCGAACTCGAGATCACAAGATCGACGGCCTCAAGCTCTTCGCTACGAATTTTGTCAGGATGACTAATGATCCAGATCACATTCAGAGCGTTTGGAACGGGCGCAATATCCACGATGCCGCGAATATGAAGAGCGACGTCAATGCCAGTGACTGGTCCACTCCAAGCGGGACGGAGGCGCACTGTCGCCGTTTGGCCGTTTGCCTGGAATGCAGTCGCTAGCGAGTTTGCGAAGTGCCAATCACCCCAATGCTTCGTTGTGTGATCGTCCGGAGCAGGGCAGCGGATATCGATGCGCAATCCACCAGTGCGCTTCGGCGTCGAGACGACGCGAAGTTTTGATGGCTTGGAAAGAACAATCCCTCCCTCGATCTTTACCTGCCGCATCGGCTTAACGAGTTTGAACAGTACGGAGTCCAGCGACGGCGCGATGCCGACGGGCAGAATGGATGCGCGTTGATGTTTCTCCCGTTCCCTAAGATAGGAGCGATCATTTAGAAGATCGATTTCTTGGGGAGTTCCGCGAAGGATGCAATCCGTTCTCAAAACAACCGATCGGGCGTTCTCAGTAAGCGACCGGGTGACGAGATCGAGCAAGCCCAGCCTGATTGCGTAATCAGTGTCAAATCCCCCCAGACGGTCGAAATGCTCCCGTGAAACGGAAACGGGAAAATCTCTGGAGCCAATCGAGAAAATTTTTTCGCGAAGTTTTGGCAGCTTCTGTTCCGACCCGACATCGAGAATATCAGCGCCGTCGCGGCTAACTGTGAAATAACCTGGCAATATTGCGCCTGCTTGATCCAATACCAATGGAAATTCCAGCGGCGCGGGATCGTTTGAATTCATAAGAGATTCGATTGCCGCGGAATCATATTGAATATGACCGTTCCATAGTAGAAATCGATCGCTCAAAGTCAGCCGGCGCGCCAGCATCGTCGCCGGAAAAAAGTGAAAACTGCGCCAGAGGTGAATCACGCGCATTCCGTTAATCCGCCGGGACATTGCGGCGAGTTGGCGGGTTGCGTTGTCGGACAATCCGTTCGCCACGATGATAAGCTCGTGACGACCGCACCTCATGTGACGAACGGCAGTCCAGATCGTGCGCAGGAAAACTGATTCTTCAGACCTGTGTACTGGCCATATGAGCGAGAATGTTGGCTTTCGTTTTCTGGCGATTCCCGTCACATGTGGAGCGAGGTTTACCTGCCGCAAACAGAGACGGAAGAAATCGCCTTGTAGTTCATCGGTGGTTATTCGCCCAAGCCTGTCGTCATCGAGGTAATTGCAACCGATCACGGGGACGTAGGACGATGGCCCAACCTCAAGGCAGGAGCGACGAATGAAATCCCAGTCCACGCACCGAAGAAGCGTTTCATCAAAACGGACGCCCTCGTCGATAATTCTGCGATGATGAACGAAAACGTTCATATCAATGTAGTTCTCACGATCCATCGATTCGCCGTCGTAAGGAGCCCCCCGATGTCGAACGATCCCGTTCGCGGCGAAAATCCTGAGCGCCGCATGTGCAACCGGCAGGTTTTTGGAGACCATTGTGCCGATCAAAGTCGTCAAATATGTTTTTTCCCAAGTGTTGTCGCTGTCCAAATATGCGATGTATTGGCCCTTTGCCGCCTGAAGGCCTACGTTTCGAGCCGCGGAGACGCCGCTTGGCTTTATGGAAATAACTTGAACGCGGTCGTCGCCTGATCCTGCCGCGACAACAGCGGTTCCGTCTGAAGATCCATCATCTACGACAATCAGTTCGAGATTTTTGTACGTTTGCGCCAGTACGGAATTTATCGCTCGGGAAATGACGCCGACTCGGTTGCGCGCAGGCATGATGACCGAGACAAGGGGCCGCGGCTCGCAGATTTCCGCAACCTCCAAACGAACCCTCTCGGCCCCCACGTCATCGAACATTTCATACATTCGGGTGATCGGCTCGTTTAATCTAAGCGCCTGCGCCTGATCCGGATCGTCATTCGCGAGTTCGGCCTCGTATCGGTCAATCTCAGACATGACGAGTCCGCGAGTCGGTCTCTCGAGGTTCTCGAAATGAAACACTGATGCGACGCCAGCGGGGAGCGGGCGTTGATCATCCTCTTCGCACTCAAGTAGGCCTACCAGGTCCGAATGTCGGACGCGTTTCGAGACGATTAGCGCGGGATGCGGTTCAACAGGAGCCAATAATTTGCCGTTCAAGAATGAACGCATGTCGGCCACCCCGCCGGGCGCGTTGGCGGCGAACCACCCGCTGTCAAACCGAGCACATGCGCGCCGAGACGGTTCGGCGTGGCATCTTAGAAGAAAGTGGTAGGCCAGTCCGGAGCGCGCTAGAACAACGTCGTTGTTTTTCTCCTTGTAATTCCGCGTGTCAAAAAAGCGGGATGGCTGATAATTCAGGCGCTCTCCAATATAAAGGTAGTGCGCGAATGGCCCTAAGAAATCGGAATCGATTCCGTAAGCGCGCCGATACCAAATTGGATTGAAGAGAACATTTGGACTACGCTCGTTAAGCTCCCCCTCGGCGAAGTAATCGGCAAAGGCGCTTCCGCAGATTAGTTTCGGGCTTTCGACTTGGGAAAGATAATTCGAACGGTCGAACAGCACCGTCGCGAACTCTTTCGCATTTGGGTTGCCGGAGAAATACCGAATGTAGTCGGAACGCTTCCAGCTCGAGGGGAACATTGGGTGCGGCGTGATCTCCGCGCAGGCGTCGTCGTTCAGATAGGTTTCCAGGGGGGAGACCGTTTCGCTCGTTCGCTCCGTGGCCTCTTCGACGAGTTCCTGGAGGAACAGCCAATTTGGCTCTCGGCCGAAATTCCAGCCCCCTTCAACATAGTCGACCCAAGGATTCCAATGGTCAGGCAACGAATATTTATGCTTGTACCATGCAGTCGAAAACATGGGGTGCGGGTCGGCCTCGATAAAGGCGTGATGTTTGAGAAAGTGCGCAAACGGATCGTTGTCCTCCGGTTTCGCATTATGTCGCAGAGCAAGGCTTCGACGAAAGGCGGAGTTTGAAAATAGGGGATGGGGATCATGATCGGCGGCTGCGCCAATTGAAAGGTAATGTTCAACAGGATCTTCGGCGACTTTGGGATCAGCGCCATATTTTGAAAGATAAAAATCGACATCGAAGTGACGCTCCACCAGGGTCACCCGCGACGTTCTGAACGTGGGCGACTCGGATCGGCTTAGGAAAGTCATGCTCGACCGATAAAATTCATCAATTTCGGAGTATTTTTGATCATCTCCGTCTCGCGCGATTTGATGCGCGATTTTCCGGTATACCGGAAGCCTGTTGGCGAGAAGGTCAGAGCTCAACTCGAGGCCAAAAAATTCAATCCATTCGAGCAAAGTGCGCGTAACGACGAAGCCGGATGGAATACGGAATTCGCACAGGCCCGCGTTTCCCGAAATCCCTAAGCCGGAAGACCAGCCCACGCGGCACGAAAAGTTGGCTATCCCCGAAGCGTCCCCTTTTCTCAGAGCCAACAACCGTGAGAGGGCCTTGCCGATATCAGCTACGCTCGGCCGGAGAGAAAACGCATAAATCCAAGGTCTATCTACGGCGGCTGCGACGTCCGGGCGGTTGGCGAGTTCGCAAGTCTGCTCGATTATCCTTGCGTCGTCGATCCACATCGAAACTACGCACGCGCCCGAGTCATTTGATTTGGGCACGACCCATCCCGACGTGACAGTGCGGCCGACAGATTCCAGGGCGCCGAAAAACGGGGTGCCGGGGGTGTCGATAGTCGCCGAGTCTACGAAGCGAACGCTAAAATAGTCGCGCCATTCACGGCGCGTCCGCGATCGAGACGGGAGCACAGCGAGATTCCAAACAAAGCCCTCACAGCGCGCTTCGACGACGAGGTCGCTTACCCGATCTGGATCGACCGCCAACAGCTCTTCAATATGTTTCAAGTCAGCAAATGACCACGCGAGATGAAATCCATGGGGCCCCACAGATAGAAGGTGCATCTCGACGTCGTCGCGCTGGATGAACGGACTTCCTGTCGCGAGCGTTAGCGCATCGAGCCTGACAACGACGTCGATAGAACTCGGGTCCTTTCCGGGAAAGGCAACCCAGCCGGCTGCGCTCATGGGCTCCAGTTGCTCCAGGCAACCGGTGGGTGATGAAAATCCAGCA
This sequence comes from Methylocystis parvus OBBP, assembly GCF_027571405.1. Classification (GTDB taxonomy): domain Bacteria; phylum Pseudomonadota; class Alphaproteobacteria; order Rhizobiales; family Beijerinckiaceae; genus Methylocystis; species Methylocystis parva. The sequence continues at coordinate 2,167,260 of NZ_CP092968.1, read as the reverse complement.
GAAAGAGGGCCGTCAGCGTCGTTTTGCGGAGCGGTCTCATGGGATGAACAGAGAGACGTGGCGGGAACTGCTTGCGAGCTTTCGCCGTTGCGTTCGTCAATTTGTTCGGTTCCCACCATTCACCCCTCTAGAACGCGATTTTCTTTCAAAGCCACCTTCCGTCGAAGGGAGCGAAGGCATCGCGCGTCACGGTTAGGTTCGTCGTTCGGGCAAGCGCCACCGCCCAAGCCAAGCAGGCGCGCTCACTTGAGCGAATCTTTGGTCGCGATTGGCTAACTGATTGCAGCGCTGCACATAGATTATGAGGTCGCCTGTTCGCGCCGCGTCCCGCGCGATCACCGGCTCGTAATATCCCAAATCTTCGTCGACGAGTAAATAGTTAGTGGCGTCGGCGCAGCGAAAATATGGGGGATAATATACACTTAACACGAGCCCGTTTCCAAATTCCGCGCTTCGGTAAACGAGCGCCGCCACGTCGTTGGGGGTGACGAGAATCTCCGGCCGGCTGTGAGGGAGCGGGAGCGTTCCAACGCCATCCAACGTGAAGCTCGTTTTGAAATCGCTGGCTCGCGTCGAGGTCCATTGCCCTTCGCCGTCACGGTGAATGAGACGATACTGAGGAACTCCGTCAGCGTCGGCCCAGTAACTCGTCGCAATCGGCGCGCCGTTAGGTCGGATTGCAGCTGAACATTGATTCATTAGAGTTCGCCATGGCCCCACCGCCACGCAGCGATCGACGGTGACGGGACTCAATGGAAGCGCCAGCGCGCGTCCGTCACCCGTCTCGAGTCCACTGAAATCAGGATTGATAGACGCATAATCAATCCCGACGTTAACGACAGGATTTCCTCCCGCGGCGTCGGGGGGCAGTCTCCAGACAATGAAGAGATGCCAGCGCCCGTCCGGACCCCGAACCGGCGTGTTCAAATAGGGTCCGGCGCTCCAGCCCGCCGTGCATCGCCCGGCTATAATCGGCTGTTCTTCAACCTGCCACTCTGTCGTATTGGCCCCGGCATGGGCGAGAAACAAATCGGCGGAAGCGGCTGTTCCGCTGCGAACAATCATTCGGCTCCCGTCGAGAAAAAACGGATAAGTGTAACGCGCCTCGCGTCCGAATGTCTCTATGGGGCAAAATCCGTCCATGAAGTCCGGCTGGCGCGCGGCGCAGAACAAGACGCTGCCTGAATGAGCGCCAAACGCCAGTTGCAGTTTCCCCAGCGAATCTCTGCCGAGTGAAATTGCTTGATGCGCATCGAAAGGCAACCGAGGGGATTCGATAATTGCCGACTGCGAAGCGGCGCGGCCCGAATGAACTCGATGAACAGCGATGCGTCCTTCGGCGTCGTAGAAGGCCGTAATATATTTCCCCTCGCCCTCGGGGATTATAGATGCGCCGCGGTAGGGCACCGCATTCGCGGTATTGCCCGCCCAAGCCTCTCCCAATCGCCATGATTCAACCGGACGTAGAGGCGTTATTTGGACCGAGCCGGACATGGATTTATTCTAGCCGCGTTAGAAGCAATGACGCCGACGTCCTTTCAAGCCCGCCCCACGCTGACATATGTGAAGCCGCGCTTGCGCAGGTCGGCGGGGCGGTAGACGTTGCGCAGATCGACGATGATGGGCTGTTTGAGGAGGTTCTTCACGCGGTCGAGATCGAGCGCGCGGAAGGCGTCCCATTCCGTCACGATGGCGAGCGCGTCGGCGCCCTCGATCGCCGAATAGGCGTCGTCGTGGAAGGTCGCTTCCGGCATGAGCGGCCGGGCCTGCTCCATGCTCTCCGGGTCATGGGCGTGCACCTGCGCCCCGTCGCCGGCGAGCGACGCCACGATGGCGAGCGAGGGGGCGTCGCGCATGTCGTCGGTGTTCGGCTTGAAGGCGAGGCCGAGCAGCGCGATCTTCTTGCCGCGCACCGAGCCGCCCAGCGCCACGATGATCTTGCGCGCCATCGCCCGCTTGCGGGCGTCGTTCACCGCCACGACCGTCTCGACGATGCGCAGGCTCGCGCCCTCGTCCTGGCCGGTCTTGATCAGCGCGAGCGTATCCTTGGGGAAGCAGGAGCCGCCATAGCCCGGGCCGGCGTGCAGGAACTTGGCGCCGATGCGCTTGTCGAGGCCGATGCCGCGCGCGACCTCCTGCACGTCGGCGCCGACTTTCTCGCACAGATCGGCGATCTCGTTGATGAAGGTGATCTTGGTCGCGAGGAAGGCGTTGGCGGCGTATTTGGTGAGCTCGGAGGTGCGGCGGCCGACAAAGACCAGCGGCGGGGCGTTGAGCGACAGCGGACGGTAGATCTCCTCCATCACGTCGCGGGCGCGCGGATCCTCGACGCCGATGACGACGCGGTCGGGACGCTTGAAATCCTCGATCGCCGCGCCCTCGCGCAGGAATTCGGGATTTGAGACGACGGCGAAATCGGCCTTGGGGTTCGTCTCGCGAATGATGCGCTCGACCTCGTCGCCGGTGCCGACGGGCACGGTGGATTTGTTGACGATGACGGTGAACGTCTCGCCGAGGGCCTCGGCGATGGTTTTCGCGGCGGCGTAGACATAGGACAGATCGGCATGGCCGTCGCCGCGCCGCGAGGGCGTGCCGACGCCGATGAAGACGGCGTCGGCGCCTTTCACGGCGGGTCCGAGATCGGTGGTGAAGGACAGCCGGTTCTGGCGGACATTATTGGCGACGAGCTCGTCGAGGCCCGGCTCGTAGATCGGAATCTCGCCGCGCTTCAGGCGCTCGATCTTGGACGCGTCGGCGTCGACGCAGATCACCTCGTGACCAAAATCCGCAAAGCACGCGCCAGATACAAGGCCAACATAGCCAGAGCCGATCATCGTGATGTTCATTGCAGCCCGCTTTTAGGGAGATTCAGCACATGAAATTCAAGAATTCATTCTTGAATTTCATGACCTTAGCCGGATCGAGACTGCTAACGCAAGAGGCAAAAAACTGAATTACGAACGCAGGCGGCCAGCGCGCGCCTCAACTGTGGCGAGCGGGGCGTCACTTCCCGCCAAACCCTGGCGGCGCGTGCTCCCAGGGATAACCCTTCGACGCTTTCTCGAAGGCGTAATGGTAAAGCGCGCGCATGAACGTCTGGTCGAACTCTTCGGGATGCGGCGCCTGGAAGTCTTCGCCGACATAAGCCATGTTGAAAGAGGCGCCGGCGCGTTGCGTGACGAGATACATGCGATAGAGGTCGCTCACGCCATTATAGTTGATCATCGTCGAGACGGCCTTCTCGGCGATGGGCAGCGTGACGTCCTCGACGTCGCTCCAGGACGTCGTCAGGCGGGAGTTGCGGATGACATAAGCCACCGACGCCTTGCGCCTGTAGCCCGAGCGCTCCAAAGCCGCATGCGTATTGACGCTCGGGGGCACGAGAAAGGCCTGGCTGACCGCGCCGCCGTCGACATGCATTTCTCGATAGGCCTTGCCGCCGGCGTCCACATCGAAGAAGACGGGCGGGAAGGCCGCGGGGATCGAGGCGGAAGCAAGCAGGATGTGTCGAATGAGATCGGGCGCGCGCGGATCGCCGCTTGCGGCGAGGGCGCCGATGTTCCAGATCACTGGCCGGCCGGCGTCGAGGTCCGTGGTCTGGATCAGCAGCAGCCGGCCCTTTCGATATTCCTCGGCGATGCGCAGGAGCATCGACTCGTCGAGATAATGCGCGATGGTGTCGTAGAGCGGCGCGCTGTCGGAGAGCGCATTCTGCGCCAGCGCCGCGTAAGGCGTGAAGCGCTTTTCATAGACCTTGGACGGGTTGATATTGGTGTAGACGTCGGTGAGGGCGGCGTCATATTCCGGTCCCAGAAACGCAAAAGGCGCGATCAGCGCGCCGGTGCTCACGCCCGTGACGAGCTTGAATCTCGGACGGCCGCCATGCTTCGTCCAGCCGGAGAGCAGTCCCGCGCCGAAGGCGCCGTTGTCGCCGCCGCCGGAGAGCGACAGGACATAGGCTGTGGGCAGGACGCCGCCTTTCGGCACGCCAAGGGCCCTCGCCTCGCGCTCGAGCGAAAGCTCCTGTTCGGCGGACATCATCGCAGGTTGATCGACAAAAAAGCGGCCATTCGGCAGGCCGAGAATGCTTGTATGCTTGCGCTCCGAAACGGGGACGGCCTCGCGGGGATTGAACGTCGAACAGGCCGAAAGCGAGATAAGGGCGACGACGCATCCGAGCGTGCAAAATCGCTTCACGAAATTGGATACGGACGCACGCATCGAAATCTCTCTCGTTTACGCGGGCCACGGCGCGCCGATTTCTCGCGCCACCGTGACGATACGCTCCTGCTCCAGGGCAGGCGCTGTCATTATCGCTCGCATGCTCGGGGACGAGCCACAAGCGCGCGGCGAACCGCTGTCACGCCGAATGAGAAATTTTTTCGTCCTGTGGCTTCTACGCCACGCAAATGACGACGGCGACGGCTAAAGCGCCGTCGCCGTCCCAAGGTCGATCGAGGCCCCGCTACTCGCTGGTCTTGTTGTCGCGCGCCGCTTCGGTAAGGCGCTTTTCGTCCTCGGCGGTGAGCTTCGGTCTGTCGATCGTCAGGGTGATCTTCTCGATCTTGCCGTTGAAGGCGAAAGGCGGCTGATAATCTGCGTCGTTCACGCCGGTCAACGTGTCGGAGCCGATATCGAGCGCCTCGTCCCATTGAAGGATCAGGGGCAGCGTCCGCTCCATTTTCTGCTCGGCGACGACCTTGCCGTCGACCTTCAGGACGCCCGTTCCGCCTTGGCCGATTCCGGAGAGACTGTTGAATGCGAGCGTGCCGACGCCGAGGCCGTCATATTTGAAGTCGAACTCCAGCGCGTGTCTGCCGGGCGGAACCGGATCCCGCCCTTCCCACCGGATGCGTTTCAGATCGACGAGATTCCAGGTGAAGACCGGCTTGCCTTTGAGCAGATAGAAGCCGTAGCCGGCGAAGCGGCCGCCTTGAGTGACGAGCATGCCGTCGCCGCCCGCGTCCGGAACGTCTATCTCCGCCTTGAAATTATAAGAGGCGTCGAGGATGGAGGGCGCGTCGCCGTTCGGCGTGCCGGTCAATGGCGCCGTCCAGGCGAAAACGCTGCGTCCCGCCGTTATCGACGGCCGTGGGGTCACAAGACGCGTAGCGACTGTGGCGTCGAGCGGAAGCACCTGGTATTTCTTCGCCTCCGCCCAGAAAACTTTCTCGAGCTCCTTCACTTTCGCAGGATACTTGTCCGCGACGTTTTCCGACTGCGTCCAGTCGTTCCTTACGTCGTAGAGCTCCCAGGGATAGGCTGAAGGGTCCTCGCTGACCTTCCCCATCACGTCCCAGGGCGGGCGCATGACCTTCGTGCTGGCGATCCAGCCCTCGCGATAGATGGCGTGATCGCCTAACATTTCGAAATATTGCGTCTTGTGCCGGGACGGCGCGTCGGCGTTCGCCTTGTCGAATGTGTATGTCAGGCTGACGCCCTCGATCGGACTCTGCTTGACGCCGTCGACCACCTTCGGCTCGGCGATATGCGCCGCCTCCAGAATGGTCGGCGCGATGTCGATCATATGGTGGAATTGATTGCGGACGCCGCCCTTGTCCGTGACGACCTTGGGCCAGGAGATCGCCATGCCCTGGCGGACGCCGCCGAAATGCGAGGCGATCTGCTTGGTCCAGGAAAAGGGCGTGTCAAAGGCCCATGCCCAGCCGACAGCCATATGCGGGTAGGTCTGGTCGGTGCCCCATTTGTCGTAGAAAAATTTGAGCTGGTCTTCGACCGGCGCCTGCACGCCGTTGAACATGGCGACCTCGTTCGGCGTGCCGTGAATCTGGCCCTCCGAACTCGTTCCATTGTCGCCGTTGATGTAGATGATCAGCGTGTTGTCGAGCTTGCCCATATCCTCGACCGCCTGGATCACGCGGCCGATCTCATGGTCGGTATAGGCCGCATAGGCGGCGAAAATTTCGGCCTGCTTGATGTAGAGCTTCTTCTCGTCCGCGGAGAGCTCGTCCCAGTTCTTCAGAAGATCATGCGGCCAGGGCGTCAATTTCGCATTTTGCGGGATGACGCCGAGCTTCTTCTGATTCTCGTAGATCTGGTCGCGCAGCGCATTCCATCCCTTATCGAAGAGATGCAGGTCGCCGATCTTCTTCACCCATTCCGGCGTCGGATGATGCGGCGCATGCGTGCCGCCAGGCACGTAATAGAGGAAGAAAGGCTGCTCCGGCGCGAGCGCGTTGATGCGGTTGAGATAGGCGATGGCGTCGTCGGCCATGGCCGTCGTCAGATTCCAACCCGGCTTGCCCAGGAAGGGGTAGATCTGCGTCGTATTGCGGAAGAGGTTCGGTTGCCATTGATTGGCGTCCCCGCCGAGGAAGCCATAGAAATATTCAAAGCCCATGCCGATCGGCCATTGATCGAAAGGACCGTCCTGGCTCGCCTCGAAGGCGGGCGTATTGTGATCCTTGCCGAACCACGAGGTTCGGTAGCCATTGTCTTTCAAAATACGGCCGATGGTCGCCTTGTTGTCGGGAATGACGCTGTTATAGCCGGGATAGCCCGTCGCCTGTTCTGAGACGACTCCGAACCCGACAGAGTGATGATTGCGGCCGGTGATCAGCGCCGCGCGGGTCGGCGAGCAAAGCGCCGTCGAATTGAAATTGGTGTAGCGCAGGCCGTTATTCGCGATGCGGTCGAGCGAGGGCGTCGGGATCACCCCGCCAAAAGCGCTCGGCACGCCGAAGCCCGAATCGTCGGTCATGATCAGCAATACGTTTGGGGCGCCTTTCGGCGGCTCGATGCGCGGCGGCCAGAAAGGCGTCGACTGCGCCGCGTTCTTTTCGATCTTGCCGCCGAATTTGAACGGCGGGGAGGGAAGCTGGTCGCCTTTGATCGTGACGGTGGCGTCGGGTGCGCCCGGCACGCCTCGGATTTGCTGCGCGAGAGCCGGCGACGCCCCTGCCAACATTGCTGAGAAATAGAGGATCGAGCGCAAAAATCGCATTTCCGCCTTCCTGTCTTGTAGTAGTTGCAGGAAATTTGCGGCTGTAACTGCCAGGCGTCAATCAATACTTGCGTAGAGAAGTAAAACTGACGTCCGCGGACCTGAAACTGACATTGCGCGACGCATGATTGGCCGCGCTGTTATATGTGAAACAAAAAGCCCGGCGCGAACGCCGGGCTCGATTGACGCTTTGCGAATCCGGCGCGTTTGCGCCGCGCAGAGATCAGTATTTCGCGACGACCGGAGCGGCCGCGCCCCAGTTGAAGTGATAATTCACGCCGGCGCGGACGATGTGGAAATTGGGATGACGGTTGTAGCCCCAGTTCCAGCCCCAGGCGCCGGTCGAGCCGCTGCCCGAGAGGTCGGTATAGAGATATTCGACCTTGGCCGACCAATTCGGCATGAACAGCCATTCGGCGCCGCCGCCGACGGTCCAGCCGGTGCGGGTGTTGCTGTAGCCGTTGGCGTTGGCCGAGAGGCCGCCATAGGCGAAGCCGCCCGTGGCGTAGGCGAGCAGGGTCGGCGTGATCAGGTAGCCGGCGCGGCCGCGCACGGTGCCGATCCAGCTCAGGGAGACGCCGTTATTGCCGCCCGAGGTCAGCGGAACCCAGGTGCTGCCGACCGGGCCGAGGAAGGCGCCGCCGCCCGGATAGACCGCGTAATTGTTCGAGCCGCCCGAGTTCATGCTGGAGCCCTGGAAGTCCGTCTCCAGACCGACCAGGAAGGCGCCCATCTGATAATTGTAGCCGATCTGGCCGCCGCCCACGACGCCGCCGGCGGTGTTGCCGCCCGAGGAGTTGCCGGGGAGGAAGGCGATCGCGCCGGTGACGTTGTTGGCGTAGGGCGCGAGGCTGTTCGGGTTGACGCTATTGGCGCTCCAGCCGCCGCCAATGTTCACGCCGGCGTAGAAGCCGGTCCAGGTGATCAACGGGGGCGGCGGGACATAGACCGGAGCCTCCTTGCGGGACGGCAAGTCGGCCGCGAAAGCGGAGCCGGCGGCGAACGAGGCCGCGGCGATCAAAGCGAGTTTCTTCATCTTACTTCCTTACGCATGTTTTCGGAGGGATCGTTTGGGGTCCGAAAGCGCTTAACGCCTCTAGGTAGCACTCATTAATTGAGACCAACCGATAGGTGTCGCCACGAATCTGACGATTCGCGCCAATCGCCGCGCTTGCGGCGCGAAAGTTCGACGGCGTATCCTTTTTGCAACAGACGCTCTTCGGGCCATGCGCGCCGGCGGATCAAAGGCTGCGACGCCAGCGCGCCGGGGTCATGCCGGCGAATTGCTTGAAAGCGCGGATGAAGGCGGTGGGATCGGAATAGCCCAGCGCTCCGGCGATGTCCGACAGGCTTTTCCCCGCTCGCAGCATGCGCTGCGCGATTTCGAAGCGAATGGCCTGCGCCAGTTCGGAAAAGGTCGCGTCTTCATCGGCGAGGCGCCGGGAGAGCGTACGGACGCTGATTCCGAGCGTCGCCGCCGTGCGGTCCGGCGTCAGCGGGCCGTTCAGCAGCTGCGTCCGCAATATGTCGCAGACCTTTTCCTTGAAGCTCGCGCCATTTTCCTCGAGCGCCTGCGCAAGAAGCGGCGACAGGATGTCGTGAAGCTGGGGGTCGCGTCCCTGCACCTCGTGGTCGAGCCACGCCTCCTCGAAGATGACACAGGCGACGTCGGTTTCGAAGCGGACCGGCGCATTGAAAAACTGGACGAACAGCGCCGTGTTTTTGGGCCGCTCGCGCGTGAGGCGAACTTCCGCGGCGCGCCATTGCGATCCGCAGAGTTCGCTCAGAATATTGAAAATGACGGCGATGGCGATGTCGTCGATCTGGTTCACCGCCGGGATGTCCGGCTCGACGACGATCCAGCGAAGCGCCGCATAGCCGCGCTCCAGAACGAGGCTCGCGCTGCCGCCCGTGTCGGAGAGCTTCAAGGAGCCGATCATCGTCTCGAGCGCCTGCCGGACCGAGGGCGCATTGGTCCCGACATAGCCGGCGAGGCCCAGAATGGCGGCGGATTGGCGCATGCCGACCCGCAAGCCGAAATCTTCATAGCCCGTGGCGAGGATGCATTGCTGGATGAGCCGGCCGGCGGCCCGATAGCTGAGAAGCTGCTCCGAATTGGCGAAGAGGCCCTTCTCCAGGCCGGCATTGGCGAGCGGCTCCGCGACGTCTACGCCCGCTTCAGCCAATAGCGCCGGAATCGCCGAAATATTCCGTACCTTTACGGTGCCTTGGACAGTAAGCCGCCCCGGAGTCGCGCGCGCGTCCATAATTTTCTCTCGGTCAAGAAGGAAAAGTCGCCCGCGGTCCTTCGCAACAGAGTCCGGCGGCAGCCGCCAGGTTGGGAAAGCCCGGCTTTTGGCCGGGCTCCATCGTTCAGCGGGCGTTCTTCTCCACCGCGTCCATCAGCTTCGCGTTGGGAAGCTTCTTGCAATAGCGGGCGATCTTCTGACTGTTGCGCTTCACATAGCGTGAATCGATGACGGTCAGGTTCTTCGCGGCCATGAAATAGCCGCGCATCCAGTTGGCGACGAAATCCTGCCGGTCGGCGTCGTAGCCCGAAAAGTCCTTGCAGGTGATGTCCGCCATTTCCAAAGTGGTCTGGGCGTTCGCCGGGACGGCGAGGGAGAGGGCGGCGAAGAGGCCGGCGAAAATCAGCTTACGGTTCATGTCTTTCCCCGATCTCTTACTTCTTCATATAAGCGCGCTCGAGGCCGGCGAAGACCGCCTCGTTCTTGTTCGACGCGCACCAGTCCAGCACGCTGGCGACGTTCTTCTGGAAGAGTTCGACATCGATGAAAGTGCGGCCGCTCTTCTGCGCGAAAAAACCGCTCATGAAAGCGGCGAAATCGCTTTGCAGATCGGCCGGCATGGCGAGCGCCTCGCCGCAGGTGATCTTGCTCATGTCGATCTTCAACGTCTGCGCCTGAGCCAGCGACGGCGCGAGGGCTCCCGCCAAAGCCACCGCAAATATCAGCTTCTTCATCAGCTCTCCTCCAGCAAAAACCTTTTGTTCCAGCGCGCGAGGAGTGTCCTTCGCCGCGCCGACGGACGGCCCGAGGCGTGCAACCTATGAGAGTAATTACGTGGTTTGTCCCCAGCCAACGCGAGTGGACCATGCCACATAATGTAAACAAGACCAAGCCTTGACGGAGTTTAGCAATTAAACTTTTGCGAGAATTTTGACTTAATATTGATTCTATGGCTACTTTTCGGTTCATCGTCGCTGGCGCGCCTTGTGCGCTGCGGCCGGTGGACGGGACAGTGACTCTGCCCTAGTTTAAGGATCGCGGTCCGACGGCCCGCTATCTCCTTCTCAAGAGCATCGCCATGGATTGGACGCGGCTTCGCGCTATTCCCCGTCTTGCGTGGATTACCTTTGGCCTCCTCGTTCTGGGCGGGGCCGCCCTCTTTCGGACGGGCGTCAGCGCGCAGGACGAAACGCCTGCCGCGCCGCCGCCGCCCGCCGTCACCGTCGCGCATCCGCTCGCCGAGATCGTGCCGCGCTGGGACGAGTATACGGGCCGTTTCGTACCCGTTCAGCGGGTCGAGGTGCGCCCCCGCGTGTCGGGCGCCGTCGAGAAGATTCACTTCACGGACGGCCAGATCGTGAAGGCGGGCGATCTGCTCTTCACCATCGATCAGCGCCCCTATCAGATCGCGGTCGACAGCGCCCGGGCCGAGGTCGTGCGCATGCAGGCCCAGACGGCGATGCTCTCCAAGGACGCGGCGCGCGGCGAATCGCTCGTCGGCGGCGGCACGATTACGAGGCGCGACATGGATCAGCGCCGTGGGGGCTCCGATTCGGCGCGCGCCCAGTTGCTCGGCGCCGAGGCGTCGCTGCGCAACGCCGAACTCAATCTGGAATGGACGCAGGTGCGCGCGCCGATTTCGGGCCGCGTCTCGGATCGCCGCATCGACGTCGGAAATCTCGTTCAGGGGGGCGTGACGCTGCTGACGACGATCGTCTCGCTCGACCCCATCCATTTCGAATTCGACGTTTCGGAGTCCGATTTCCTGCATTATGCGCGCAGCGGCGCGGCCCGCCACAAGTCCGATAAGACGCCCGCTTTCGTGCGCCTCGCGGACGAAATAGACTGGAAGCGCATGGGAAGCGTCGACTTTCTCGACAATCAGCTGAATGCGCGCTCGGGCACGATTCGAGCCCGCGCGATCCTCGAGAACAAGGATTTCTTTCTCACGCCCGGCGCCTTCGGCCGCGTTCGGATCAATGGCGGCGACCTCGCCGCCTTGCTGATTCCCGACGCTGCGATCGCTTCGGATCAAACGAATAAAATCGTCATGATCGTGACCCCCGACCACAAGGTCGCGGCGAAGCCAGTGGCGCTCGGGCCTCTCCACAAGGGGTTGCGCGTCGTGCTGTCGGGGCTCGACGCGAAGGATCTCGTCATCACCGCAGGCCTCGCCAATCCGATGGTGCGGCCCGGCGCGACGGTCGCGCCGACCGAAAGCGTCATCGCCCCTCTGGCCAATTAGACGGAAGTCGCATGCGCTTTCCGCATTTCTTCATCGAGCGGCCGATCTTTGCCGCCGTTCTCTCGGTGCTGCTGACCATCGCCGGGCTCATCGCGCAGCGAACGCTGCCCGTGTCAGAATATCCCGACATCGCGCCGCCGACGGTGATGATCACCGCCACCTATCCCGGCGCCTCGGCGGAAGTCATCGCCCAGACCGTCGCCTCGCCCATCGAGCAGGAGGTGAACGGCGTCGACGACATGCTCTACATCGCGTCGCAATCGACGGGCGACGGGCTCCTGACGATCAACGTCGTCTTCAAGACCGGCGTGAATATCGATCTCGCGCAGGTGCTGGTGCAGAACCGCGTCGCCATCGCCGCGCCGCGCCTGCCGGAAGAGGTGCAGCGCTTCGGCGTCGTGGTGAAGAAGGCGTCGCCCGATCTGATGATGGTCGTGCATTTGCGCTCGCCCGACGGCTCCCGCAGCCAGCAATATATCTCCAATTACGCGACTCTCTACGTGCGCGACGAGCTCGCGCGACTCGACGGCGTGGGCGACGTGCGCGTCTTCGGCGCGCGCGATTATTCCATGCGCGTCTGGCTCGATCCCGACAAGGTCGCCGCGCGCGGCATGACCGCGGGCGAAGTGATCAATGCGTTGCGCGCCGCCAACCTTCAGGTTGCGGCGGGGTCCATCAACCAGCCGCCGGCGGCGTCTCCCGGAGCCTTTCAGCTTTCGGTGCGCACGCTCGGGCGTCTTTCCGATCCGCAGCAATTCGCCGACATTGTGCTGCGCGCGGATACGGACGGGCAGGTGCGCCTGCGCGACGTGGCGCGCGTCGAAATCGGCGCGCAGGACTACACCGTCAACGCCTATCTCGACCGCGATCCCGCGACGGCCATCGTCATTTTCCAGAAGCCCGGCTCCAACGCGCTCTCCACTTCCGCCGCCGTCGAGGCGGCGATGGTCGAGATGAAAAAGTCCTTCCCCGCCGGCCTTGATTATTCCATCGTCTACAACCCGACCGAATTCATTCAGCAGTCGGTCGACGAAGTCGTGCGCACGCTCGGCGAGGCGGTGGTGCTCGTCGTGCTGGTCGTCATCCTGTTCCTGCAGACATGGCGCGCGGCGATCATCCCCGTGGTGGCGATCCCCGTCTCGCTCATCGGCAGCTTCGCGGTGATGAAGCTGCTGGGGCTGACCTTCAACACGCTGTCGCTTTTCGGCCTCGTCCTCGCCATCGGCATCGTCGTCGACGACGCGATCGTCGTCGTGGAGAATGTCGAGCGCTACCTTGCGCAGGGCATGAGCCCGAAGGAGGCGGCGCACAAGACGATGGACGAAGTGGGCGGCGCGCTCATCGCGATCGCGCTGGTGCTGATCGCCGTCTTCATTCCCGTCGCCTATATCACCGGCCTGCAGGGAGCCTTCTATAAACAATTCGCCATCACCATCGCCTCGGCGACGCTGATTTCGGCCTTTGTCTCGCTCACCCTCTCGCCGGCGCTCGCCGCCATTCTGCTCAAGCCGCATGGCGCGCATGAGGAGGATCACGGCTTCGCAATCCTGCGTCATCCGCTGCGCGCCTTTTTCGATCGCTTCAACCATCTCTTCGAGTCTATGTCCGAGCGCTATGGCGCGCTGACCGCGCGGCTCGTGCGCATGGGACTGCTGTCGCTGATCGTTTACGGACTGCTCATCTGCGTCGCCGGCGAGCTTCTGCGCCGGACGCCGACGGGCCTCGTGCCGACGCTGGATCGCGGCTATCTCATCGCCGCCTTCCAGTTGCCGCCCGGCGCCGCCCTCGACCGTACGGACGCGGTGATGCGTCAGGCGACGAATATCATTCTGAGCCGGCCCGGCGTGCAGTCCAGCGTCGTCTTCACGGGTTTCGACGGCGCGACCTTCACCAACACCCCGAACGCCGGCGTCATCTTCGTAACGCTGAAGCCTTTCGCCGAGCGCCACAAAGCAGGGCTGACGGCCGTCGGCATCCGCGACGACATCCGAATGGCGCTGTCGCCGATCAAGGAAGCTTTCGTCTTCGTGCTGGAGCCGCCGGCCGTTCCGGGCATCGGCACCGGCGGCGGCCTCAAGGGCTATGTGCAGGATCGCGGCGGCATTGGGTTGCCGGCGCTCGAGGGCGCGACCTGGGGCCTCGCCGGACCCGCCATGCATATGCCGGGCGTGGCGCAGGCCTTCACGCTCTTCAACACGCGCACGCCGCAGATTTACGCGGATATCGACCGCACCAAGGCGGAGATGATCGGCGTGCCGATTTCGCGGGTCTTCGAGACCATGTCGGTCTATCTCGGCTCGGTCTTCGTCAACGACTTCAACATTCTCGGCCGCACCTACCGGGTCATGGCGCAGGCCGACAATCCGCATCGCCTCACCTTGCGCGACCTCTCCGAGCTCAAGACGCGCAGCGCGACGGGCGAAATGACGCCGCTCGGCGCCATCGCGACCTTCAAGGATACGACCGGCCCCTTCCGCGTGCCGCGCTACAATCTCTATCCTGCCGCCGAAGTGCAAATGGACCTCAAAAAGGGCGTCTCCTCGGGGCAGGGCATCGCCATGATCGAGTCGCTCGCAAAGCAGACGCTGCCGCAGGGCTTCGGCTTCGAATGGACGGAAATCGCCCTGCAGGAGAAGCTTGCCGGCAACACGGCGATGCTTGCTTTCGGCCTCGCGGTGGTCTTCGTCTTCCTGCTGCTCGCCGCGCTTTATGAGAGCGTGGTGCTGCCGCTCGCGGTCATTCTCATCGTGCCCATGTGCATCCTCGCAGCGATGAGCGGCGTCGCGTTCAAAGGGCTCGACCGGAATATCCTTGTCGAAATCGGCCTCGTCGTCCTCATCGGCCTCGCGGCGAAGAACGCCATCCTCATCGTGGAGTTCGCGCGGCAGGGCGAGGATGAGGGCAAGGACCGCTTTTCGGCCGCGATCGAGGCGGCCCGCACGCGCCTGCGCCCGATCCTCATGACGTCCCTCGCCTTCATTCTGGGCGTGCTGCCGCTCGCCGTTTCGCACGGCGCCGGCGCGGAAATGCGTCAATCGCTCGGCGTCGCCGTCTTCAGCGGAATGCTCGGCGTCACGATTTTCGGCCTGGCCTTCACGCCGATCTTCTACGTGCTGTCGCGCGCGCTCGCACGACGCTTCCATCGATAGAATGAAAGCGCAGGCATGGCGCGCGACGTCGATTTGATGCGGCTGGCGCTTCTGGAGCTGAAGCGCTTGCAGCGCTCCCCGCCGGAGGGCTTTCTTCTTCCGCTCGACGATATCGCCCACCGCCTGGAGCGTCCGCGGTCCGAACTCGTCGAGGCGCTCGAGCTGCTGCGCGAACTCGACTTCATCGAGGCGCCCGGCGCCTATTTCAACGGAGCCTGGATCTTCCGCAAGCTCACCAAGCGCGGCGACGAGCTTGCGGAACTCATCCTGGACGAGCGCGATTGGGGCAGGGTGAAGGAAGCTTATGCGGACTTGCTCGAACGCTGACGCCAATTCGCGCGCTTGTCGCGCAACCAGGCTTCAAGGCGTCGGCGCCGGCCGAGCCATTCCTGCCGGATCTGCGTCGCCCGCAGGCTGAAACGGTCGTTCGGCGGGATCGCCATATAACGTTCCGCAATTTCGGTGACGACGATGTCCGGCTTGACGCGCTCGACGAGTCCCCAATCGACATTGGCGGACCAGATGAATTCCAGCTCGCTGACGGTCTCCGCGAGCAGGGCTGTGAAATGAAAGGGGCTGACGCCCGAAAAGGAGTCCCCGAACAGCGTCAGCTTGCAGTCGTTGGGAGCCTTCGGGTTTTTGAAGATTGCGTGCGAACCGACATGTATCTCGCCGCCATATTCATGCGCCTCCAGGAGACGCACGACATTGTTGTGATAGACTCGGGTCGCGTCCTGAAGCCAGGTCACTTCGCGCACCGGCTCGTAAACCGGCGGGTCGAGCTTCGATCCGAGATCCAGCAGGCGCAGATCGTCGACGAAAGGCCGTTCGGCGAGCGCGGCGTTGCGCTCCAGACCGAGCGCATCGCAGAGCGTCTCGTAGCCGAGCAGACTGCCGATCGCATTCCAGTGCGTGTCCGTTCGAAAATAAAGGTCGACGCTGTCCCGATGCGCGCGCAT
Source organism: Methylocystis parvus OBBP (assembly GCF_027571405.1). Taxonomy (GTDB): domain Bacteria; phylum Pseudomonadota; class Alphaproteobacteria; order Rhizobiales; family Beijerinckiaceae; genus Methylocystis; species Methylocystis parva. Next base: position 2,151,694 of record NZ_CP092968.1, on the reverse strand, counting down.
CAGGGCGACGAGATCGACATAGCCATAGGCCGCAGGATCGCAGTCGAAGAGCTTGAGGAGGCGCAAGGCCGGCGCGAGATCGGGATCGACCAATGGCTCGGCCTGCTTGTGTCCGTAGATGGTGAGCTTTTCCGGGATCGCGATATGAGCGTAGCGGACGCCGAGCGCGTCGCAGCGTCGTTTGCGCGCGACAATCGTGTCACGCCAACCCTCGAGCGCGACGTCCGGCAGATGGCCGCCTTCGCGCTGATAAAGCGTGGTGACGAAATTCGACCCGCCGGTCAGAAACAGCCAATCGTCGAGCCCTTTGTGAACATGAAGGCTGGTCAGGCTCATTTTTCCGCGTCGCCCTTTGGATATGAAGGCTTGCGCGCAAAAAGGATCGTCGCGGCGGCGAGTTCGAATTGCTTGTCGATCGGAAGATCGCGCGCCCAGGGCTGCGCGAGCATGGGACCGGGGAAACCGACGAGGTCGCTCACCCGCAGCTTCAGGAAGGCTTTCTTCGCAGAAGGCGGCAATCCGTCCGCCCAGGCGCGCAATTGCCAGGCGATGGCCCAGACCGGATGCGTCGCCGGGTTTACTTCCTGCCGTTCGATCGAAAGATAGGGCTCGAACAATGTGCGCAGCCCTTCATGCGTCATGTTGAAATAATGATGCGGATAGCCGTGCAGCGGCTGCAGGAAAGGCACGCAGCATTTCAGCCATCCGCCGGGTTTCAGAACGCGCGCGATCTCCCGCGCGCAGGCGAATGGATCCTTCACATGTTCGAGCACCGCGATCGAAATCACGCCTTCGAACGAATCATCCTTGAAAGGCAGCCGATCCGCGACGCCGATGACATCCGTCGTCGGGTAGTCCTTCACCTCGAGATTGACGACGTTACTATAATAGACGGGCCGAAAACCGGCGCCGACGTCGAGCACAAGACCGTTCGCTGAGCCTTCGATGAGCGCGACGGTCTCGTCGTCATAGCCGTTCTCGCTGACGGGGATTTCATCGTCGAGGGCGTCTTTGGCCCGCTTGTCCGCGTCGAGGAAACAAAGTTTTCCGTTCGCGTCGAGCGGCGCCTGCGGGTCCGAAAGAAGCGGACGCAGCGCCGCAAGCTTTTGGACGCGAATGCCGGGGATGCGGCTCGCGCGGCGCTGTCGGCGATTCTGCAAGCGTCCCGCCGAGTTGAAATGCGCGCGAGCGGAGGGAAATATTCCTTGGGCGACCGCGTCCCTTACGTCCGGATTGGCCGCAAGATAACGCAGCTCGTCAAAATTTTCAGCCGTGGGGGTCTCTTCTTCCGGAACCTTCTGCCGGCGGCCTTCGGTCGCGCCAAATTTCCTGAAATGCGCCCAGCCGGAGGCGACTGTTCCAGCCTTGACAGCGGCCGCGACATCCGGATTGGCCGCCAGATAGCAGGATTCTTCGAAGGTTTCCTTTGTTGGAATCTCCTGAAGGGGCGCTGTCTGGTACGGATTCGTCATGCAAGAAACGCGGGGTTGCGGGGCCGGAGCTTTAACACAGGTCCGCCGCAAGGGAAAACTCGGCTCCCTCGTAACGCCGCGCGCCCGCCGCTTGGCCTTTCCTTGCGGGCGGAATATCTTGGCCGCGCAGGGAGGCGCCGGTCCGTCGCCATATCCGGGAGGGAAAAACATGCCGGAGAGCGAGGCGATAAAGGTGGAGGCCTTCTACCGATATGGCTATCGGGGTCACGACATGATCGCGATCCGATCGCCTTTCGCCGTCTCCGCCGATTCGGAAATGATCGGGCGCAGAATCCTTGTCGGCGAGAAGGAGCATCGCATTGTGGCGGTCAGGCGCCAGATTTCCGGCCCCATTCAAAAAGGCGAGCCGATCGGCGTCGAAATCGACAATCGTGGCTCCGTGCGTGACTCCGTGGTCAGGTCGCCCGGCGAATGAGGATATTGGGGCTGGGCCACAGCCACATCGTCGCGATTGCGAAAGGCTGCTACGAACTGCAGCACAAAGGCGCCACGATCGCCGGAGAGGCCTTCTCGTCGCGCTTCGTCTATCTGTATGAGCCGACGATCATGCCGACGATCGTCGAGGAGCCGGAGGGCGTGCGCATCAATCCGCAGCTCGCCGAGATCATCGCGGGCGAAGACGCGGCTTTCGGTCTCCTCTCGGTCGGCGGCAACGAACATATCGCCATGTCGGTGGCGCAGTCTCGCGGACCGGTCGATTTCGTGCTGGGCGACGATCCCGACCTGCCGCTCGCCGCGGACGCCTCAATCCTGCCCGAGGCCGCGGTGCGCGAAACCATGCGGGAGAAAATGGCGTTAACGCTCGGCGTTCTCGCTCTTTTACGCCGCGCGACGTCGATCCCGCTTTTTTGCCTGGAGCCGCCGCCGCCTCTTCCTGACGCACGCGTGCTCGCTTATCCAAAGGAATTCTTCCGCAAAGCCGTCGATCGCGGCAAGCTCTCTTCGGAGCTGTTCCGTTACAAGATGTGGCGGGTGCAGAGCGGTCTCTATCGGGCGGTCTGCGCGAGGGAAAACATCGAATTCGTCGCCGTTCCCGAACGCTTCGTCGCGCCGCCGGGCGTCCTTGCGCAGGAGGCCTGGGGCGCGGATGCGAGCCATGCGAACCAACTTTTCGGCGAGGCGATGGTCGCCAAAGCGATCGAGATGATGGAAGCGCGACTGACTGCAGCCCAAGCATGAAAAAGCATCCCTATTCCCGCCTGCCGGCCCATGCCTATTGGCGCCACGCCGTCGCAGAGGTCGCGCCAGACGAGATCGACCCCGTTGTCGACCCGCCATTCCGTGTCGGCGCCCGCGACCGGATCGTAACGGCAGGCAGTTGCTTCGCACAGCATATCGGCCGGCATCTCGCCGCAAGCGGGTGCAATTACCTCGTGACGGAGAAGGCGCACCCCTTTCTCACCGAGGGAGCGGCGCATGCGTTGAATTACGGCGTCTATTCCGCCCGCTACGGCAATGTCTACACCAGCCGGCAATTGCTGCAGCTTTTCGAGCGCGCCTATGGTCGCTTCACGCCAAAGGAGAATTATTGGGTTGAGCGGGCGGGGGTCGTCGTCGATCCCTTTCGCCCGCAGATACAGGAAGGCGGCTTCAATTCACAGCGCGAACTCGAACTTGACCGCGACGGTCACTTTGCGGCGGTCCGCGAGGCTTTTGAAACGCTCGACGCCTTCATTTTCACATTGGGACTGACCGAAGCTTGGCGGTCCCGCGAGGACAAGGCGGTTTTTCCCCTGTGCCCCGGCGTCGCCGGCGGCGACTATGCGCCGGCCCGGCACGAATTCGTAAATTTCGGCGTGGACGACGTCGTGGCTGATTTGACCGCTTTCATCGCCGCATTGGCCGCTGTCAATCCCGGCGCGCGCGTCATCCTCACCGTCTCTCCCGTGCCGCTCGTCGCGACGGCGGAGCGGCGCCATGTGACGGTTTCCACCATGGCGTCGAAATCCATTCTTCGTGTCGCCTGCGACATTCTCGAGCGCCATTTTTCCCATGTCGCTTATTTTCCATCTTACGAAATCGTCGCGGGCGGCTATGGCGGCCTCGACTATTTCGGACCCGACCGCCGTAGCGTCACGCCTGAAGGCGTCGCTCACGTCATGCGCGTCTTCGATCGCCGCTTCATCAAGCGCAATTTGGTGGAGGAGGCGCTTCGCCGTACGGCGCAGGCGCTGACGCCTGTAAAGCCGGGCGCTCCGGACGACGCGGTCGCGGAGGCGATGAGAGTGATGTGCGATGAAGAGGCGTTGGAGCTCGGGGCGACGCCGACGGCGGCTACGGAAGAGGATGAGCCCGGTGCGGAGCAATTGCAGGGGAGAAGCGAAGGTTGATGCGAGGTGGAAGCTTTATGGGTCAAGCCAGCCATATTGCTCTTCGACCGCTCGCGGGCCACTTTGACGCCGCCCGACTTGCAGGCAAAAGGACGCGCCATGCCTTTCCTTCGCGGCCTCCTGACGGCCGTTTGCTTTTTTGTTTCCTTTACCGCCGCTGCGGCGGCGCAGGAGTCGCACGCTGATTTCGTCGGCTCCGGCGCTTGCGCCTCCTGTCACGAGGCTCAGCATGGAGACTGGCTGCGGTCGCAGCACAAAGCGGCGATGCAGGAGCCGAGCGAGACGAGCGTCCTTGGCCGTTTCGATGGCGCGGCGTTCAAGAACGGCGCGTCCGAGACGATTTTTTTCAAGAAAGAGGGTCGATTCTTCATTCACGCCGCTGGGCCCGACGGCAAGCCTGGCGACTTCGCGGTCCGTTACGTCTTCGGCGTTGCGCCGCTTCAGCAATATTTGCTCGAGCTTCCCGGCGGACGCCTTCAGGCTTTCGGAATCGCGTGGGATTCGCGCCCCGCCGAGCAGGGCGGACAGCGCTGGTTCGATCTTTATCCGGACCGCAGGCTCGCGCCGGGCGACCCCTTGCACTGGACGGGGATCGACCAGAACTGGAACTATCAATGCGCTTGGTGCCATTCCACCAATCTGCGCAAGAATTACGATCCCGCTTCCAGCGCCTTCGCGACTTCCTTCTCCGAGATCAGCGTGGGCTGCGAGGCCTGTCACGGCCCGGGCTCCAACCATCTCGCCTGGGCCGCTTCGCCGTCGACGCCGACTTCGAACAGGGGCTTCGCCATCGGCCTTGCGCGGGGCGGGGTCAGCTGGCGGATAGAGGACGGCGTTGCTGCGACCCGGACGGGTCCTCCCGCGGGCGACAAGGAGGCTCTCATCTGCGCGGGCTGCCATTCGAGGCGTCAGCAATTTTCCGACGACCCACTTGCGGCGGCGCGCTTTTACGACGCTTTTCGTCCCGTGACGCTTGAAGCCGGACTTTACCATCTCGACGGTCAGCAACGCGACGAAGTCTATAATTTCGGCTCCTTCCTGCAGAGCCGCATGCATGGGGCGGGCGTGACCTGCGCGGACTGCCACAATCCTCATTCGGGCAAATTGCGTCTCGCGGGCTCCGCGGTTTGCGGTCAGTGCCACGCGGCCAATGTCTTCGACGCGCCCGCGCATCATCACCACCAGAAGGATTCCGCCGGCGCGCAATGCGCCAACTGCCACATGCCGACGACGACCTATATGGGCGTCGACAAACGGCATGATCATTCGATGCGAATTCCCCGTCCCGATCGCACGGCCTCTCTCGCGACGCCCAACGCCTGCAACGCCTGCCATGACGGCAAGAGCGCAGCCTGGGCGGTCGAGGCGCTCAAATCCTGGGGCGCGGGGTCGAGGCCGGGCGCGCAGAACTTTGCGGAGGCTTTTCACCTCGCCGACGCCAATGCGCCGGGGGCGCAGACGGCGCTGGCGAAGATCGTCTCGGACGATACGCAGTCCGCCATCGCGCGGGCGAGCGCGCTGCAGCGCCTCAGCCAGACGCCGACGGCGGCGGCGTTAGAGGCCGCGAAAGGCGCGCTCGCCGACAAATCTCCGATGGCGCGCGCCGCGGCCGTCGCCGTCTTCGCCAACGCCGACGCCGCGACGAAGCGGGACGCGCTCGCGCCGCTCCTTTCCGACGATACGCGGCTCGTCCGGATGGACGCGGCCCGCGCCCTTGCCGGCGAGGCGGAGGCGGCGCTCTCCGAGATCGAACGCGCCTCTTTCGAGAAAGCGCTGGCGGAATACGAAGCCGGCCAGCGGTTCAACGCCGAGCGGCCGGAATCCCAGGCTAATCTGGGCGCGCTCTATGTTACGCGCGGCGATCCGGCGCAAGCGCGGGCCGCCTATGAGAAGGCGCTCGCCCTCGACCCGACATTCGCGCCCGCCGCGATTTCGCTTGCCGACCTCCTGCGGAGCGGCGGCGACGAGGCTGGGGCCGAAGGGCAGCTGCGCAAGGCCTTCCTGCGTAATCCGGAGTCGGGCGCGTTGGCGCATGCGCTTGGGCTGAGCCTCATCCGGCAAAAGAGGCTTCCGGAGGCGATGGCGAATCTGGAGGAAGCCGCGCGGCTGGCGCCCGACGACGCCCGCTTCGCCTATGTCTATGGCGTGGCGCTCCACGACGCCGGCGCGGCGCAAAAAGCGATTGAGACGCTGCGCCGCGCTTTGTCCGCTCACACCTTCGATCGCGACATTCTCACAGCGCTCGCTTCCTACGAGGCGGAGGAAGGCGATGTCGCGGCCGCCTTGCCGCATGCGGAGCGGCTGGCGGAATTGGAGCCGGAGGACCAATCGCTTAGGGCTTTCGTCAACGCGCTTCGGGCCCAGGGCCCGAAGCGGGATCAAGCGCGATAACGCACACGTCATGCGTGTGTGACGCTCCCCATTGCGCTTGCGCCTTAGGGGCCGAGACTGTGGCTGAATGGCCACGTCCGCCGACTATCTCCCGTTCCTTGGCAGAATCGCCGACGGCCTCCGGGACTCTCGTATAAGTTTAGCCGCACTCAGGCGGCCTATCTCAGGTCATGGCCGCTCAAGCAAAATTTCAGGCGCCAAGAGAGCCAAGAGAAATGTTGAAACGCTTCAAGGCCCGATTCCTGCTCGCCGCGAGCGTGCTGCTCGTTTCGCCCGCCGTCGCCGCCGACCTCCCCGCCAAAAAGGCGCCGCCGTCCGCGCCGCCGGTCTTCACCTGGACAGGCCTTTATGTCGGCATGAACGCCGGCTACACATTCGCCGCGAGCGATCCGATCAATCTGTCGAGCGCCAATCTCTTCGACAACACGCTCCTGAATTTCGGTCCCGCTTCGGCGCTCGGCGCCACGGGAACGGTACGCGCGCGACTCGACGGTTTCTTTTTCGGCGGACAGATCGGCTATAACTGGCAATTCTCGGAGCGCTTCGTCGCAGGCGTCGAAGCGGACATTCAAGGCGCCGGCGTTCGCGGCGGCAACGGTCAGGTCAGCATTTGGCCCGCGCCCTTCGGGTTCGCCGCGACAAGCTTCAAAGTCAACCGCCAGCTCGAAAATCTCGGAACGGTGCGGGCGCGTCTCGGCTATGCGGCGACGCCCACGATCATGGCTTATGTCACGGGCGGCTTTGCCTATGGCGGCGCAAATCTCTCGGGCGCCGTGACGCAGGCTTTGCGCCCCTCGACGCTCACCTCGGACACGGTGCGCGGCGACCATTACGACATGCTCGCCGGCTGGACGGTCGGCGCGGGCGCCGAAATGGCGCTGGGGCGCAATCTCTCCGCCAAGCTCGAATATCTCTATTACGACCTTGGCGAGCTCTGGCTCGGCAACCCCTCGCTCGCGCATCGCAACGCGCTGCTCGGCGCGACGCCGATCGTCGACGCCACATATGCGCATACGCGCTTTGCGGGCCATGTGGTGCGCACCGGCCTCAATTACCGTTTCGACTCCACCATCCCGGAGACGCATGGCTCAGCCGCGTCGCCGCAATTCGCGGCTCTGGAGCGCCCGAAATATGAAGGCTGGCGCTGGCTGGCGATGCCCTATGTCTGGGTCATCAACATGAACGGCACGATGCTGTTGCGCAACGAGACCGTTGCGGCCGACGCGACCTTTATCGACGCCATCGCCAAGAGTTCTTCCTTCCCGCTCGCTTTCATGGGGCGCGTCGAGACCTCGAACGGTCCGTTCTTCGCCTATGGTGATCTCGCCTGGGCGCGCATTCGTTTCGCGGGCTCCACGCTCTCGCTGCGTTCGCCGATCGCCGATCTCGCCGTCGCCGCAAGCGTCAGCGGCCATTTGCGCCAGACGGTCGCTATTGGCGAAGCGGGCTTCGGCTACGAGCTTGCGCGTTTCAAGCTATTGAGCGCGCCGGCCTCCTTCACCGCTTTCGACGCCTATGCCGGTCTGCGCTACGCCAATATCGGGCTCAATCTCAACGCCAGCGCGGTCGCTGCGGCGAATTTGCCCCTGCTCGGCGTCGAGCAGATCGGCGGCAGGAGCGTGATCGGCTCGGGCGCGCTTTGGTGGATCGATCCGGTCATCGGCGTGCGCATGCGGCACAGCTTCGCGCCGGGCAGCCAATTCGAAGCGCGCGCCGACATTGGCGGTTTCGGCGCGGGCAGCAAATTCAGCTGGCAGTTCTATGGCGGCTATAATTACGATTTCCAATTCAACGGGATGAACCTGACCGGGCTGATCGGCTATCGGGCGCTCGGCATGGATTTCGCCAAATGGGCGGACGGCCGCCAGAACGGAATCAATGCGGTGATGCACGGACCGGTCACCGGCGTCGGAATGAAGTTCTAAAAGCTGCGGTCAACGTAGTTTTGGATCGACGTATTTTTGCCTGAGCGGAGCTTGGGAGCGGTCGCCGCAACAGGCTGGCGCCGAACAGGCGTCGACGCCCGCTGGCTACGCCGGCAGCATGACCACCTTCGTCTTGACCGGGGTTCGTGAATAGAGGTCGATCATGTCCTGGCTGAGGAGGCCGGTACAGCCGCTCGTAATGCCGTTCCCGATCGTCTCGGGGTCGCTGGTGCTGTAGATTGTGTAGACCGTGTAGACGCCGTTCTTATAAAGATAGAGCACGCGGGCGCCGAGCGGATTGTCCAGACCGCCCGGCATGCCGCCGGCATATTGGCGCGCCTCCGGCTGGCGCGCCATCATCTCCTTGGGCGGCGTCCAGACGGGCCATTCGGCCTTGCGCCCGACATAAACTTCACCGCTCCACAGGAAGCCGGGGCGGCTGACATTGGCGCCGTAACGCGTGGCGTATCCGTCGCCTTCAACGCGGTAAACATAGTAATTGGCGGGGTCGATGATGATCGTCCCGGGCGCTTCCTTGGTGTCGTAGCGCACTTTCTGGCGAAAATATTTCGGATTGATCTTGTTGACGTCGACCGCGGGAATCGGGAACTTCTCGCTGGGGACCGGCCCGTAAAGCTTCGCCGCTTCGGCGCGCATGTCGTCGGACGTCACGCAACCGGAGAGTCCCAGCGCGCCGAGACCGGCGGCGGAGCCGGACAGAAACGACCGGCGGCTGAGACGCCCCGACCGAAGGCCGAGCAGAACTCTCTCGTTTCTTTCGCCGGCGTCGGCAATCCCGTTGTCCACGATCATGATTTTGAAGTTTCCACGTACTGTCGCCCAGCCAAAGAATACTCCAGCATAAACCCGCTGGAGGTCTTTGCTAAGCTGAAATTGCCGTCACACGGCTCAATTGGCAAGCTCGGGGCTTTGCCGCGCGGCGCTCGCCATGCGTCAAAGTCGAAAATCCCACGCGGTCTCGCAGTCTCATAGTGGAGCCAAACGTTAGATTTCGACCTCTTGTAGCCAGCCCAGGTTAAAAAATTGGCCGCTCCTCGCGCAGTCGAGCGGCGCCGTCGCTCCCAATCTTTCCCGAACGTCATGCAATCGTCTAACAAATGACTGGAACGTTCTTTCTTTTCGAAAAGCGTTTACGCATCGTCAAAGCTAAGCGCAGCTGTAAGTCTCAATTTCGGACCCATCGCAACTTTGCGTTGGCAATCATTGCGCCTCGCTGCTAGCCTTCCTTGCGCTATGCAATTTATTTTGGAGGATGCGGATGTCCAGTTTGTCCTCGGAAGACGTCATTCGAAGGAGAGCGGCCGAGGCCGCGACGTTACATGAAAAATGGGGCTGGATGGTCGCCTTCGGCGCCTTTCTCGTCCTTGCCGGGTTCGTCGCTCTCGGCAGCGTCGTCGGTTCGACGGTTTTGACGGTAATCTTCGTCGGCGCCGCCATGATCGTCAGCGGCCTCGTTGAAATCGCCTATGCTTTCGCGGTTCGATCCTGGAAGAAATTCTTTCTCTGGATCCTCATCGGCTTGCTCTATGTGGTCGGAGGCGGCGCGGTCGTCGCCAATCCTTTGCTCGCCGCGGGTTTCCTCACGCTGCTCCTGGGCGCCGGCCTCGTCGCCTCGGGCATCGTGCGGACCTTCCTCGCTTTTCAGCTTCCAAAGAACGCGCCTCGGGGTTTCGTCGTATTTTCCGGCGTGATCACGCTGCTTCTTGGCGGCGTCATACTCGCGAAATGGCCCTATTCCAGCCTCTGGGTGCTCGGCACGTTTCTCGGCGTCGATCTGATCTTCGCGGGCGCGAGCTGGATGGGTTACGGCCTTTCTTTGAAGCGCGCCGAGGGCGACGCCGAGGCGGTCGGCGTGATTGGAGATGAAAGTAGGAGCGATTCCATGCAAAACGGGTTTGGTAAGGAGTTCGGCCGCAAGCTTTTCGCGGAATTTCTTGGCACGTTCTGGCTGGTGTTCGGCGGCGTCGGAAGCGCCCTTATTTCCGCCGGGTTTCCGCAGCTCGGCATCGGCTTCACCGGCGTCTCGCTCGCATTCGGCCTCACCGTGTTGACCGGCGCCTACGCCTTCGGCCCGATTTCAGGGGGGCATTTCAATCCGGCGGTTTCGCTCGGCCTCGCGACGGCCGGCCGCTTCTCATGGAAAGAGCTTGGTCCCTATTGGCTCGTGCAGGTGCTCGGCGCGACTTTCGCCGCCTTCGTGCTGTTGAAAATCATGCAGGGCAATATTGATTTCTCGCTGGCCAACGGCTTCGCGGCCAATGGCTATGAGGATCATTCGCCTGCGGGTTATACGTGGCAGTCGGGCTTCCTCATCGAGACCGTGCTGACGACTTTCTTCCTGCTCGTCATCCTCGGAACGACGGAAGGCCGCGCGCCGGTAGGCTTCGCGCCCCTCGCGATCGGCCTTGCTCTGACGCTGATCCATCTCGTCGACATCCCGGTCACCAACGCCTCGGTGAATCCGGCGCGCTCGACCAGTCAGGCGCTCTTTGTCGGCGGCTGGGCGCTGGAGCAGCTTTGGCTGTTCTGGGTGGCGCCGCTTCTCGGCGGCCTCATTGGCGGGCTCATCCATCGCTTCGCGCTTGCCGACGACGCGTAACCGCTGCTTCTGCTTGCGACGAACGGGTCCGGTCGCCATAGCCGGGCTCGTTTTCTTTGGAAGAGGGACTCATGCGCCTTTTCGCCGCCGCTGTTTTTCTGCTCGGATCGCTGCTCGCCCCGGCGTCATTCGCCGCCCCGACGCTGACGGGCCGTTACCGCGTCGTGGCGATCGCTGGCGCGGATGGGTTGGATGCGGCGCGAACCCACGCGGAATTCGCGACGAACGGCCGCTTCGCCTCGACGATCGGCTGCAACCGCATCGCCGGCGCGCCGACGATTGCCGGTTCGGATCTGACCTTCGGGCCTATGGCGACGACGCGCATGGCCTGTCCGCCGCCGCTCGATCAGGTCGAGCGCGCTTATCTCGAAGCGCTCCGCAATGTGCGCGGCTACAGGCTGTCTGGCGAAACGCTCCTCTTCCTTGGAGAGGACGGCGAGGCGCTCGTCACGCTGAAGCGCGCGAAGTAGCGCTATTCCTTTCCATTCGCCTCGAGGCGACGCTCCGCGAGGCGCGCCGCCTCGGCGCCCGAGAGCATGGCGCCGTTGAAGCCGTGCTCGCCGCCAAAAGCCGAAGCGAGATAGAGCCCGCCGACCGGCGTCGCCGGCGTGCGGGGAAAGCCCATCAGGATCGGCGCCTCAGGCGGCAGCGGCGCGAAGCCGTAGACGGCGCCTTCCGGCGTGTTGAGATAGCTGGACATCGAAAAGGCGTTGAGCAGCATGCGCGACGTCACGAGGCTGGAGAAGCCGGGATATTCCCTCTCCAGCCGCTCCTGGATCGCGTCGAGCCAGGCCTCGCGCCGCGCGACGGCGTCTTCCTTGGGGACGCCCTTCCAATTGTCCAGACGATCGAGGCCGAGCACGCTCAAGAGGATCAGCGGCTCGTCCCAGAGCCCGGCGTCGACGGCGGTGAAATTCGAGATGGCGTGCAGCGGCAACTCGCCTTTGGGCATATCCGCCATCGCCGCGGCGCCGTCGCCATATTGGTCGAAGCGTCCCATGGACGAGGGCAGGGCGATCGAGAGGAAATCGGTCATTCCCACGGTCGAGGGCTTGGCTTTCAAGCCGAAATTCGCCGAGAAGAGCGAGGTCGAGAGTGGGCGGTCGCCAAAGGCGTCGTCCATCCTGGCGCGGGCGGGCGCGTCCATCATCGCCGCCGCGACGGAGGGCGCGCAATTGGCCATCACCACGCGCGCCTCGATGCGCTCTTCATTGTCGTTCGTGCGCCGCGCGACATGGCGGATGGCTGTCGCGTTTCCGTCGGCGTCCGTCTCGATCTGCGTGACGAGGCGGCCCATGCGCACGGCGCCGCCCGTTTTGGTGATGCATTTGGCGAGTTTGAGACTGAGCTGCCGTGAGCCGCCCTTGATATAGGCGCCGCCCGAAGCGATGTAGCCGCCCTGCGCGATGGCGTAGAAAATCCACCAGAGCTTGCGCGGATCGTCGCCGTAATAAACGAGATTGGCTCCGAGCGCGCATTTCAGCGCCTCCGCGCCAGCGAAGTCGCGCGTGAAGATCTCGTCGAGCGAATTCATCCATCCGTCGGCCGCGGGCTGCACTTCCCAGAGCCCGCGCGAGAATTTGGCGAGCGAGCCTTCCTCGCGCGCCTGTTTCATCGTCCACATGGCGTCGTGAATCTGCTCGACTTCGCTGAGGAAGCGTTTGATCGCCGCGTTCTTGTCGGGAAAGCGCGCGGCGAGCGCGTCATGCGCCGCCTCGAAACCGACAGGCAAGGCGAAGCTGTCGCCGACGGGGCCGCCTTTCACTGTGTAAAGCGGGCCGGTGGGTCGCCACTCGATCTCGTCGAGAATGCCGAGCTGGCTCAGAATGTGATGTTTCACGTCGCGCGGATTGCGCGCGTCGGACGTCTGATGGAGCGAGGCCTCGACCCAAAGATCGCCGACCTTGTAAACGGAGGCGGCGCCGCCAATGCTGAAATTGCGTTCGAGCAGGCAGACGCTGTAGCCGGCGTTGGCGAGCAGGGCGCCCGCGGTGAGGCCGCCCAATCCGGAGCCGATCACCACGGCGTCGTATTTCTTGTCGCTCATCGGGAAGTCGTCGCCTCTTTGTGCAATTGCCCGCTTATGAGCGGATGCGGTCTGGTCAAAGTCTGAGTCGGGCCCAACATAACATGGCGCGGCGCGAGGTCGCCGCCCCATTCGAGGAAGCGTCAATGGCGGATGAAATCTTCCCGGTTACGCGCACGGACGAAGAGTGGCGCGCGCGCCTGACGCGCGAGCAGTATGACGTGATGCGGCGGCATGGAACGGAGCGCCCGGGAAGCTGCGCCCTCAATCACGAGAAGCGGCGCGGCGTCTTTCAATGCGCGGGCTGCGATCAACCGCTGTTCCGCTCGGGCGATAAATTCGAAAGCGGCACGGGCTGGCCGAGCTTCTTCGATCCGCTGCCGGGCGCGCTCGGCTCCACAATCGATCGCAGCTACGGCATGGTGCGGTCGGAAGTGCATTGCAGCCGATGCGGCTCGCATCTCGGGCATGTTTTTCCCGACGGGCCGCCGCCTACCGGACTGCGCTATTGCATCAACGGCGTGGCGCTGAATTTCATTCCCGAGACGGAGTCCGTTCGATAAGCTGCGGCAATCGCGCGATAGAGATTCGCGCTGCGACAGCCCGCTGCGACAAAAAAAATTTTCTCCGGCCTGTTTCTCCGCGATTGATCCCGCCCATACCCCCATCCAGGATGGGAGCGGGCGGGCGCGCATTGACCGGAAATGAACAGATTGTCTGTTTTTATCCCCACCATGTCGGCCGGACGCGCTTTTCAATGAACGGCCGAATCCTTGATAAAACTCATTTGAACCCCTTTTTCGCTATCCTGCCTCTTTGGGTAGGCTGTGGGTAGCTGCCCACCCCGGCTTGTCGAATATGTCCGGATTGCCGAACCGTTCTTCCGGCGAATGGGAGAGGCGCGATTGCTGCGCTGCAACGTCGCGCGATCAATCCGGCGCGCCTCCTTGACGGGCAATTTTTATTGCCGTCATACGGAGCGCTACAATCACGACGTTCGACGGGCTCATTGCGCGCGAGGGCGGGGCCGGGCTCCTGCCGGGCCTCAACGGGCGAAAGCGAGCCTGTTACGATCGTTGATGTTGGCGGGGCGGGAGCCGCCCGCCCAGTCACGAAACGCGAAACGGGCGGATTGCGCCTTTATCCGTGAGCGGCTGAAAAAAATTTGAGGGTCCGCGGACACGGGCTCGAGAGGGAGTGGAGCTATATGTCGTCTACTACGTCAGCCGCCGCGCCGGGCGCGAGCGGGAAAGACAATCAGCACCTTTCGCCCAAATCGGATATCGAGATTTCCCAGGCCGCCAAGATGCGGCCGATCATCGACGTGGCGCGCGACAAGCTCGGCATTCCGGCCGAATATGTGCAGCCCTACGGCCATTACAAGGGCAAGATCGCCCTCGATTACATCGCCTCGCTCGAAAGCAGGCCGAACGGCAAGCTGATCCTCGTCACGGCGATCACGCCCACGCCCGCCGGCGAAGGCAAGACGACGACGACGGTCGGCCTCACCGACGGCCTCAATCATATCGGTAAGAAGGCGCTTTGCTGCCTGCGCGAGCCGTCCCTCGGCCCCTGCTTCGGCGTGAAGGGCGGCGCGGCCGGCGGCGGTTACGCCCAGGTCGTGCCGATGGAGGACATCAACCTCCACTTCACCGGCGACTTCCATGCGATCGGCGCGGCGAACAATCTGCTCGCGGCGCTGATCGACAATCACATCTACTGGGGCAATCAGCCCGCGATCGACTCGCGCCGCGTCTCCTGGCGCCGCGTCGTCGACATGAACGACCGCGCTTTGCGCTCGATCGTCTCGTCGCTTGGCGGCGTGTCGAACGGCTTCGCCCGCGAGGACGGCTTCGACATCACGGTCGCCTCCGAAGTGATGGCGATCTTCTGCCTCGCCTCGAACTTCTCCGATCTTCAGCAGCGTCTCGGCAACATCATCGTCGGCCAGACGCGCGAGAAGAAGAGCGTGCGCGCTTCCGAGGTGAAGGCCGCCGGCTCCATGGCCGCGCTGCTCAAGGACGCCATCTCGCCGAACCTCGTGCAGACGCTCGAGAACAATCCGGCGATCATCCATGGCGGGCCCTTCGCCAACATCGCGCATGGCTGCAACTCGGTCATCGCCACCAAGGCGGGCTTGAAGCTCGCCGACTATGTGGTGACGGAAGCCGGCTTCGGCGCCGATCTCGGCGCGGAGAAATTCTTCGACATCAAGTGCCGCAAGGCCGGCCTCAAGCCCGACATCACCGTGATCGTCGCGACGATCCGCGCGCTCAAGATGCATGGCGGCGTCGCCAAGGACGATCTGAAGGCGGAGAATGTCGCGGCGGTCGAGAAGGGCTTCGAGAATCTGAAGCGCCATATCGGCAATGTCCGCAAATTCGGCGTGCCCGTGCTCGTGTCGATCAATAAATTCTCGTCGGACACGCCGGCCGAGATGGAAGCGCTCGACAAGCTCTGCAAGTCGGAGGGCGTCGATTGCGTCGTGGCCGACAATTGGGGCTCCGGCGGCGCCGGCGCGGCGGATCTCGCCACGGCCGTCGTCAACACGATCGAGTCGCAGCCTTCCAACTTCAAGCCGCTTTATCCGGACGACATGCCGCTCGCGGAGAAGGTGCGCACCATCGCCAAGGAGCTCTACGGCGCCGCGGACATTTCCTACGATTCGAGCATCAAGACCCGCTTCGCGGAGCTGGAGAAGGAAGGCTTCGGGAAATTCCCGGTCTGCGTCGCCAAGACGCAATACAGTTTCTCGACGGATCAGAACGCCAAGGGCGCGCCCTCGGGCCATGTCATTCCGATCCGCGAGCTGCGTCTTTCCGCGGGCGCCGAGTTCGTCGTGGTCGTCTGCGGCGACATCATGACGATGCCGGGCCTGCCGAAGGTCCCGGCCGCCAACAATATCGCTGTGGATTCGAACGGCCGCATCGCCGGCCTGTTCTAAACCGCTTCGACAACGCGAAAACCGCGGCGTCCGGCTGGCGCCGCCGGTCGAGCCAATCCCGTAAAACCATACGCTCAAGGAGCCTCTAAATGCAGAATTCCCGCGTTCCCGGCAGAAACTTCCTCTTCGTGCCGGGCCCGACCAATCTGCCGGATCGCATCGTGCGCGCCATGGCGGTCGCGTCGGAAGATCATCGTTCCCCGACCTTCCCCGATCTCGTGAAGCCGCTCTTCCCGGGCCTCAAGAAAGTTTTCGGCACCGAGAAGGGCCACGCCTTCATCTTCCCGGCGTCCGGCACCGGCGGCTGGGAAGCGGCGATCACCAACACCCTGTCCCCCGGCGACAAGGTTCTCGCCCAGCGCTTCGGCCAGTTTTCGCATCTGTGGATCGACCTCGCCAACCGTCTCGGTCTCGAAGTCATCAAGCAGGAGCGTCCGTGGGGCACGGGCAATGATCCGGAGCTGATCGAAGAGACGCTGAAGGCGGACAAGAATCACGAGATCAAGGCCGTGTTCGCCACGCATAACGAGACCGCCACGGGCGTGTCGTCGGACATTGCGGCGGTGCGCAAGGCGATCGACGCCGCCAAGCATCCGGCGCTGCTCTTCGTCGACGGCGTGTCCTCGGTCGCCTCGCTCGAGTTCAAGATGGACGAATGGGGCGTGGACGTCATCGTCTCCGGCTCGCAGAAGGGCTTCATGCTCCCGGCCGGCCTGCTGCTGATGGCGGCGAGCCCGAAGGCGATCGACGCGGGCAAGACCAACAAGGGTCGCCGCGCCTATTTCGAATTCCAGGACATGATCGCGCAGAACGCCAACGGCTACTTCCCCTACACGCCGTCGGTTCCGCTGCTGTACGGCCTCAAGGAGTCGCTCTCGATCCTGTTCGAAGAGGGGCTCGATCAGGTCTATAAGCGCCATCATCACCTCGCCGAAGGCACGCGCGCGGCCGTCGCGGCCTGGGGTCTCAAGACCTGCGCCAAGGAGCCGAAGTGGAATTCGGACACCGTCACCGCCATCGTGGTTCCGGAAGGCTATGACGCGGTCAAGGTCATCGAGACCGCCTATAAGCGCTACAATCTCGCCCTCGGCGCCGGTCTGTCGGAAGTCGCCGGCAAGGTGTTCCGCATCGGCCATCTCGGCGACCTCAACGAACTGATGCTGCTCGGCGCCATCGCCGGCGCGGAAATGGCGATGCTCGACAACGGCATCAAGATCGAGGCCGGCTCCGGCGTCGCGGCGGCTCAGGCCGTCTTCCGCGCCAATCCGCTGCTCAAGATGTAAGAGCGAGTAGCGAATAGGGAGTAGCGAGTAGCGGATTAAGGGAAGATGCGAATTCTATTCGCTATTCGCCATTCGCTACTCGCTCCCCAACTCAGAAAAATGTTTCGGGGAGCTTCATCATCATGTCGCACAAGATCGTCTTTCTCGACCGCGAAACGCTCGACGCCAATGTGCGCGCACCCAACTTCCCGCACGAATATACGGAATACGCCCAGACCTCGGTCGATCAGATCGTCGAGCGCGCCAAGGACGCCGACATCATCATCACCAACAAGGTTCCGCTGCGCGAGCCGGTGCTGAAGCAGCTTCCAAAGCTGAAGCTGATCGCCGTCGCCGCAACGGGCACGGACGTGATCGACAAGGCCTACACCACGGCCAATGGCGTCACGGTCTCGAATATCCGCAACTACGCCTACAACACGCTGCCCGAGCATGTCTTTGCGCTGCTCTTCGCGCTGCGCCGCAATCTCGTGAATTACGTCGACAGCGTGCGCCGCGGCCGGTGGGGCTACGCCAACCAGTTCTGCTATTTCGACTATCCGATCTATGACATCGCCGGCTCGACGCTCGGCATCATCGGCTATGGCGCGCTCGGCAAGCAGGTTCAGACCCGCGCCGAGGCGCTGGGCATGAAGGTGCTCGTCAACGACATCACGGACATCCCCGGCAAGGTCGACGTCGCGACCATCCTGCGCGAGTCGGACGTCATCACGCTGAACATTCCGCTGACGCCGGCGACGAAGGACATGATCGGCGCGAAGGAGCTCGCGTCGATGAAGAAGACCGCCAGCATCATCAACACGGCGCGCGGCGGCATCATTGACGAGGAAGCTCTTGCCGACGCCCTGCGCAAGGGCGTGATCGCCGGCGCGGCCCTCGACGTGCTCACCGTCGAGCCGCCAAAGAACGGCAATATTCTGCTCGATCCGACGATCCCGAACCTCATCATCACCCCCCACGTCGCCTGGGCGTCGAAGGAGGCGATGCAGGTTCTCTCGGATCAGCTGGTCGATAATATCGACGCCTTTGTCGCGGGCGAGCCGCGCAACGTCGTGACGGCGTAAGGCATGAACAAAGGTTCCGTCATTGCGAGCGAAGCGAAGCAATCCAGAGCCGCAACCACCTCGCTGGATTGCTTCGTCGCTTCGCTCCTCGCAATGACGGGGAAGCGGCGAGACGTCCGCCAACGAACGAGACGCATATGACCAAGAAGCTTCTTTTCCTTTTCGACACCGATCCCGTCGCCAGCGTCTTCGACACGGTCGTCGGCTATGACGGCGGCGCCGATCACATCATCGGCTATGGCGGCGTCGATACGAAGAATGTCGGCGCTCTGGTCGACGGCTGCATCTATACGCGCGGTCCCAAAGAGAAGCAGTTCACGGCGATCTTCGTCGGCGGCGGCTCCATGGTCGCGGGCGAGGCCGTGTTCAAGGCGGTGAAAAAGCGCTTCTTCTCCAACTTCCGCGTTTCCGTGATGCTCGACTCGAACGGTTCGAACACCACGGCCGCAGCGGGCGTCGCGCTGCTCGCCAAGGCGGGCGATCTCAAGGGCAAGAAGGCCGTCGTTCTCGCCGGCACGGGCCCCGTCGGGATGCGCGCCGCCGCCATGCTGAACATCGAAGGCGCCGAGGTCGCCATCACCTCGCGCGAGCAGGCGCGCGCCGACGCCGCCGCCAAGGCTATTTCCGAGCGTTTCGGCTTCACGCCGAAGGCTGTCGAAGCCAAGGACAACGCCGCCCGCGCCGAGGCGATCAAGGGCGCGCAGGTCGTCTTCGGCGCCGGCGCGATCGGCGTCGAGCTGCTCGCGGAAAGCGATTGGAAGGACAATCCGACCGTCGAGCTCATCGCCGATTGCAACGCCCAGCCGCCGCTCGGCATCGCCGGCGTCGAGGCGATCGACAAGGCCAAGGAGCGCCACGGCAAGATCGTGATCGGGGCCCTTGGTCTCGGCGGCCTAAAACTGAAGCTGCACCGCGAATGCGTCGGCAAGCTCTTCGAGAGCGCCGACAAGGTGTTCGATTGCGAAAACATTTACGCCCTTGCGAAAGAGCTGGCCTGATATGAGCGCGAAGACGGAAACGAT
This sequence comes from Methylocystis parvus OBBP, assembly GCF_027571405.1. Taxonomy (GTDB): domain Bacteria; phylum Pseudomonadota; class Alphaproteobacteria; order Rhizobiales; family Beijerinckiaceae; genus Methylocystis; species Methylocystis parva. The sequence goes on along the minus strand of NZ_CP092968.1, from coordinate 2,132,596 downwards.
CGGCAAATTCCTCGACGAGTTGGCGAGCAGCGCGCCGACTCCCGGCGGCGGCGGCGCGGCCGCGCTCTCGGGCGCCATGGGCGCCGCGCTTGTGTCGATGGTCTGCAATCTGACGATCGGCAAGAAGAACTACGAGGCCGTCTCCGAGGATCTCAAAAAGACCCTCGCCCGCGCCGAAGAGCTGCGCGAAAAGCTGACCCGGGGCATCGACGAGGACGTCGTCGCCTTCAACACGCTGATGGGCGCCTACGGCCTGCCCAAAGCCACGGACGAAGAGAAGGCCGCGCGCACCGCCGCGATTCAGGAAGCGCTGAAGGCCGCGACGCTTGCGCCGCTCGCCACCTGCAAGGTCTGCTACGAGGTGATCGCGCTCTCCAGGGAAGCCGCCGACAAGGGCAATCTGGGCGTCATCAGCGACGCGGGCGTCGCGGTGCTCGCGGCCAATGCCGGCCTACGTTCCTGCGCCCTCAACGTCTTCATCAACGCCAAGTCGATCAAGGATCGCGATTTCGCCGAGAAGCAACTCGCCGAGGTCAACGCGCTTCTCGCCAAGGCGGCGGCCGAGACGGAAGCGGTCTATGATGTGGTGCGCGGAAAGATCGGCTAGTGGCGAGCGTAGGATCCCTACCCCCGGTCCTTCCCCTTCCAGGGGGAGGATTAGGGAGGGGGTCCACGCCTTGGTCGAAACGACTCGCCAGCCTCGAGATCGGCGGCTGACGCCTCGCGCGCCGGCCGCCCAATAAACGCGAAGAACCGCGAGGGAGAAACCGATGGACGTCCACGAGTATCAAGCCAAGGAAATTCTGGCGGCCCATGGCGTCGCGATTCCGCCCGGCACCGTGGCTTTCAGCCCGGATCAGGCGGTCTACGCCGCGACCGAGCTCGGCGGCTCCCATTGGGTCGTGAAGGCGCAAATTCATGCGGGCGCGCGCGGCAAGGCCGGCGGCGTCAAGCTGTGCCGCACCTATCATGAAGTGCAGCAGGCGGCGCGCGACCTTCTCGGCAAGCGCCTCGTGACGTCGCAGACCGGACCGGAAGGCAAGCCGGTGCAGCGCGTCTATGTCGAGGTCGCCGATCCCTTCGAGCGCGAAATCTATCTCGGTTACGTTCTCGACCGTAAGTTGGAGCGCGTGCGCGTCATCGCCTCCAAACATGGCGGCATGGACATCGAGGAAATCGCCCGCACGGCGCCGGACGAGCTGCTTCAGGTGATCGTCGAGCCGGCGGTCGGCCTCCAGCAGTTCCAGGCGCGCGAACTCGCTTTTCAGCTCGGCCTCAATCTCAAGCAGGTCTCGCGCGCGGTGCAGACGATCATGGGCGCCTATCGCGCCTTCCGCGACAATGACGCGACCATGCTCGAGATCAATCCGCTCGTCATCACCAAGGACGACAAGGTTCTCGCGCTCGACGCGAAGATGTCCTTCGACGACAATGCGCTGTTCCGCCGCCGCAACATTGTCGACATGAACGATCCCTCGCAGAGCGATCCGCGCGAGGCGCAGGCGCATGAGCACAGCCTGAACTATATCGGCCTCGACGGCGAGATCGGCTGCATCGTCAACGGCGCCGGCCTCGCCATGGCGACGATGGACATGATCAAGCACGCCGGCGGCAATCCGGCGAACTTCCTCGACGTCGGCGGCGGCGCGTCGCCGGAGCGCGTGGCCAACGCCTTCCGTCTGGTGCTCTCCGACCGCCGCGTGAAAGTCGTGCTCGTCAACATCTTCGCGGGCATCAATCGCTGCGACTGGGTTGCGCAGGGCGTCGTCGACGCGGTGCGCGCCGAGCGCATCGAGGGCGTGCCGCTCGTCGTCCGCCTCGCCGGAACGAATGTCGAAGCCGGCAAGAAGATCATCGCAGAGAGCGGCATTCCGATCATCCAGGCCGATACGCTGGCGGAAGCCGCGCAAAAGGCCGTCGCCGCCTGGCAGAGCGTGAAGTAAGCGCCGGGGAAGGACATCATGAGCATTCTCATCGACGAAAAGACCCCGATCCTCATTCAGGGCATCACCGGCGACAAGGGCAGTTTCCACGCCAGGGAGATGATCGACTACGGCAGCAATGTCGTGGCGGGCGTCACGCCGGGCAAGGGCGGCAAGGTCCATCACGGCGTGCCGGTGTTCAACACCGTGAAGGAAGCGGTGAAGGCGACGGGCGCGCAAGCCTCCATCACCTTCGTCGCGCCGGCCTTCTGCGCCGACGCGATCATGGAGGCGGCGGACGCCGGCATCCGCCTGATCTGCTCGATCACCGACGGCATTCCTGCGCAGGACATGATGAAGGTGAAGCGTTATTTCCTGCGCTTCCCCAAGGATCGCCGCCCGATGCTGGTCGGTCCGAACTGCGCCGGCATCATCTCGCCCGGCAAGGCCATGCTCGGCATCATGCCCGGCCATATCTACAGCCAGGGCAAGGTCGGCCTGATCTCGCGCTCCGGCACGCTCGGCTACGAAGCGGCGTCGCAGTTGAAGGAAGTCGGCCTCGGCATCTCGACCTCGGTCGGCATTGGCGGCGATCCGATCAACGGCTCGTCCTTCCTCGATCACCTCGTCCTCTTCGACAAGGACCCCGAGACGGAAGCCGTGCTGATCATCGGCGAGATCGGCGGTCCGCAGGAGGCCGAGGCCTCGGCCTGGATCAAGGAGAACTTCTCCAAGCCCGTCATCGGCTTCGTCGCCGGCATGACGGCCCCCAAGGGCCGCCGCATGGGACATGCCGGCGCGATCATCTCCGCGGCCGGCGACAGCGCCGCCGAAAAGACCGAGATCATGAAGTCCTACGGCCTTGCCGTCGCGCCCAATCCGGCGGAATTCGGCACGACCGTCGCGAAAGTGCTCAAGCGCGCCTGACGCGCCGAAGAGCGAGCCTTCGCGCCATCGCGAAGGTTTGCGCGGCCGTCCTCTCATGAAGGGTTTGCGCCGGTTTTCATCGGCGCCGACCATCCACCGCCGGCAAGGCGTTCTCGCACGCGCAGGGAGTCCTCATGACCGCCGAGACACAGAACACGAGATCCGCGATGGCCATGCCCTCCGCTTTCGCGACGCGTTCTGTGACCGAGGCGTCGGCCTTCCTGCGTGAGCAACTGCTCGCGGTCATCCGCCGCCACATGCCGGAGATCGAGGCGGTCGTGCGGGACAGCAAGGCCGGCGCGGGCCTCGCGCCCCGGCAGATGGCGCGGGCGCTGCAGGCGCAGGGCATTCTCTTCCAACTCGTTTCGATCGCCGAGCAGGCCTACGCCATGCGCCGCCGTCGCCGCATCGAGCGCGAGAAGGGCCATGACAAGCTGCTCGGCACTTTCGACTATGTGCTCTCCAGCGCCGCGAACGCCGGCGTGCCGGCGTCGGAAGTCCATGCGCAATTGCATACGCTTCGCATCCGCCCGGTCATCACCGCGCATCCGACGGAAGCCAAGCGCGTTTCGATCCTCGAGAAATATCGCCGCATCTATCTGCTGATGCGCGAACTCGAATCCACTCGCTGGACCGACCGCGAGCGCGAGGCGCTGGTGAAATCGGTCTATGACCAGGTCGAGCTTCTGTGGCTCACCGGCGAATTGCATCTCGAAAAGCCGACCGTCGAGCATGAAGTCGCTTGGGGGCAGCATTTCTTCCAGGAGAGCATTTTCGACCTCGCGCCGGAAATGTTGTCTTCTTTCGAGCGCGCGCTGAAGCGTCATTATCCGCAAGAGAAATTCGAGGTCACGCCCTTTTTCCAGTTCGGCTCCTGGATCGGCGGCGACCGCGACGGCAATCCCTTCGTCACCAATGAGGTGACGCGCCGCACGATGAAGCAGAACGCGACCGCGAGCCTGAATTATTATCGCAACCGCGTCGTCGATCTCGTGCGCATGCTGTCGATCAGCGAGCGCGCCGCCATCGTCCCGCCAGCCTTCAAGGAAGAGCTCAACCGCCGTCTCGCCGAGCTGCATGACGGCGCCGCGATCGCGCAGCGCAATTTCAACGAGCCCTATCGTCAGTTCGTCACGACGATCCTGCGCAAGATCGACAATACGCTCGCCGCGACGAATGACGAGCCGACCTCCGGCCCGCGCTACACCAGCGCCGACAAGCTCATCGGCGATCTGCTCCTGCTCGAATTCGTCCTGGCCGAAGCCAAGAGCGAGGCGCTCGCGACCGATCTCGTGCGCCCGCTGCGCCGCGCGGTGGAAATTTTCCGCTTCAGCACCGTGCGCCTCGACATTCGCCAGAACACGACGCGCACCACATCCGCGCTGCATGAAATCTGGCGCAAGAAGACGGGCGGAGAGACGCCGCCGGAAACGACGTCCGAAGACTGGCGCGCCTGGCTGCTGAAAGAACTGGAGACGCCGCGCGGCGCGCCGATCCCGCGCGATGCGCTTTCGGCGGACACGCGCGACGTCATCGAAATGTTCGAGGTCGTCGCCGATATGCGCGCGCGTCTCGACCGCGAGGCCTTCGGCAGTTTCATTCTGTCGATGACGTCCTCGGCCAATGACGTCATCGGCGTCTATCTCCTCGCCAAGGAGGCCGGCCTCTTCTCCGACGCCGCTGGCGTCGATCATGTCACGCTGCCGATCGTGCCGCTTTTCGAGACGATCGGCGATCTGCAGGATGCGCCGGCTATCATGCGCGACCTGCTGCAAATCCCGGTCGTCCGCCGCAGCACCCATGCGCAGGGCGATCTGCAGGAAGTGATGATCGGCTATTCCGACTCCAACAAGGACGGCGGCTTCCTCTCGTCGAACTGGGAGCTGTTCAAGGCGCAGGCGCGTCTCACCGAAGTCGGGCAGGAGATGGACATCGCCATCGCCTTCTTCCACGGCCGCGGCGGCTCCGTGTCGCGCGGCGGCGCGCCGACGGGCCACGCCATCGCGGCGCAGCCGGCGGGCTCGATCCGCGGGCGCTTCCGCGTCACGGAGCAGGGCGAGGTCGTCTCCTTCAAATACGCCAATCGCGGCACGGCGGGCTATCAGATGGAGCTGCTCGCCTCCTCCGTCTTCGCGCATGCGCTGAAGTCGGAGCGCGAGGACGCGCTGGTGCCGCGCAAGGATTTCGACGAGGCGCTGGAGGAAATCTCCTTCGCGTCCTTCGCCGTCTATGAGCGGCTCGTGAGCGACCCCGATCTCGTGACCTATTTCCAGGCCGCGAGTCCGCTCGAGGAGATTTCGCTTCTCAATATTGGCTCGCGCCCGGCGCGCCGCTTCGGGGCCAAGAGCCTCGCCGATCTGCGCGCGATTCCGTGGGTCTTCGCCTGGGCGCAGAACCGCCACTCCATCACCGGCTGGTATGGCGTCGGCTCCGGCCTCAAGGCTTTTCTGGAGGCGCGCGGCGATCGCGGGCTCGAATTGCTTCGCTGGATGTTCGAGGATTCGCGACTCTTCCGCCTCATCATGGACGAGGTCGAGAAGACGCTCGCAACCGTCGATCTCGCGATCGCGAAGCAATATGCCAGCCTCGTCGCCGACGAAGCCGTGCGCGAGAAAATCTACAAGCTCATCGAAGACGAGTGGCGTCTGACGCACGACATGGTGCTGCGCGTGACAGGCGACCGCATGCTCACCGAGCGCTTCAAGGAATATGAGGCGCGCTTGACCCACCGCCTGCCGGTCATCAACGAGGTCAATCGCGAGCAGGTCGAATTGCTGCGCCGTTTCCGTTCGGCGCAGGACGAACAGGAGAAGGAGGACGTGAAGGTGCCTCTGCTCATCTCCATCAGTTGCATCGCCGCAGGCCTCGGGGCCACTGGCTAAGTGCATCCTGGCGCGCTTCCGGGTTCCGTTCATTTCGGCGGGGAGCGCTTACAAACCTGAGAAGAAGGAAGGGGAATTGCTATGAGCTTTACGTTGATCGAGCAGGCCACGCCGCGTCTGCACCGCTCCGAGCTGGCCGTGCCGGGCTCCGCGCCGGGCATGTTCGAGAAGGCCGCCCAGTCCAAGGCCGACCAGATCTTCCTCGACCTCGAAGACGCCGTCGCGCCGGACGACAAGGAGCAGGCGCGCAAGAACATCATTCAGGGCCTCAACGACGTCGATTGGGGCAAGAAGGTGATGACGCTGCGCATCAACGGCCTCGACACGCATTACTGCTATCGCGACGTCGTCGACGTTCTCGAGAACTGCCCGCGTCTCGACGTCGTGCTGATTCCGAAGGTCGGCGTGCCGCAGGACGTCTACGCCATCGACATGCTCATCACGCAGATCGAGCAGTACAAGAAGCGCACCAAGAAGATCGGCATCGAAATCCTGATCGAGACCGCGCTCGGCATGGCCAATGTCGAAGCCATCGCGCAGTCCTCCAAGCGCCTCGAGGCCATGTCATTCGGCGTCGCCGACTACGCCGCCTCGACCCGCGCCCGCACCACCGTCATTGGCGGCGTGAATCCGGATTACGGCGTGCTGTCCGACAAGGATAAGGACGGCAATCGCGAATATTTCTGGATGGATCAGTGGCACGCCGCCCAGACCCGCATGATGGTCGCCTGCCGCGCCTATGGCCTGCGTCCGATCGACGGTCCGTTCGGCGACTTCAACGATCCGGAAGGCTATATCGCCGCCGCCAAGCGCGCCGCCGTTCTCGGCTATGAAGGCAAGTGGGCGATCCATCCCTCGCAGATCGAACTCGCCAACCAGGTGTTCACGCCCTCCGAGGCGGAAGTCACCAAGGCCAAGCGCATTCTGGCGGCGATGGAAGAAGCCGCCAAGGCCGGCAAGGGCGCCGTGTCGCTCGACGGCCGCCTCATCGATATCGCTTCGATCCGCATGGCCGAAGCGCTGATCGAGAAGGCCAATGCGATGGCCGAAGCGTAAGAACCGTAAGCGCCCCCCCCATTTCCCGCTTGCGGGAGAAGGCGTCGCGCCGAAGGCGTGACGGATGAGGGCCCTCACCCGACCCCCGCTGACGCGGGGGCCACCCTCTCCCGCAAGCGGGAGAGGGGATCGCCCAAATTTTTACAATTTCGGACCGATTCATGCCCGCCGATCCCCGCCAGCTTCTCCGCGCCATGTTCGACGCCGCCGTGGGCGCCGCGCATCCTTCCGTCTGCCTGCCGCAGCATCTCGAGAAGATCGCGCCGCCCAAGGGCCGCACGATCGTCATCGGCGCCGGCAAGGCGGCCGCCTCCATGGCGGCGGCGGTCGAGGCGAGCTGGAAGGGCGGCCTCCTCGAAGGTCTCGTCGTCACCCGTTACGAGCATGGCGCGCAGACGTCGCAGATCGAGGTGATCGAGGCCTCGCATCCTGTTCCCGACGCCGCCGGCCGCGAGGCGGCGAAGCGCATTCTCGAAAAAGTGCAGGGCCTCAGCGAGGACGATCTCGTCCTCGCGCTCATCTCCGGCGGCGGCTCGGCGCTGATGGCGCTCCCGGCCGAGGGCGTGACGCTCGAAGAGAAGCAGGCCGTCAACAAGGCGCTTCTGAAAAGCGGCGCGAATATTTCCGAGATGAATTGCGTGCGCAAGCATCTCTCGGCGATCAAGGGCGGCCGTCTCGCCCGCGCCGCCGCGCCGGCGCGCGTCGTCGCTCTGATGATTTCCGACGTGCCGAATGACGACCTCTCCGTCATCGCCTCCGGCCCGACCGTGCCCGACCGGACCACGCGCCACGACGCGCTCGCGGTCATCGCCAAATATGGCATCAGCGCGCCCGAAGCGGTGATCCGGCATTTGTCCAGCGACGCCTGCGAAACGCCCAAGCCCGGCGACAGGATTTTCGAGCGCGTCGAGAATATTCTCATCGCGACGCCGCAGGGTTCGCTCGACGCCGCCGCCGCGGTGGCGCGCGAAGCGGGCTTCACGCCCTGCATTCTCGGCGATCTCGAAGGCGAGTCGCGCGACGTGGCGCTCGTCCACGCGGGCATAGCGAAGCAGATCGCCCTTCACGGCCAGCCCTTCGAGCCGCCGGTCGCCATCATCTCCGGCGGCGAGACGACCGTCACCGTGCGCGGCGACGGCAAGGGCGGCCGCGACGCGGAGTTTCTGCTCGGCTTCACGCTGGCGCTCGAAGGCTTCGGCGACATTTCGGCCATCGCCTGCGACACCGACGGCATTGACGGCGTCGAGACCAATGCCGGCGCCGTCATGACCGCCGACAGCTTCGCCCGCGCGCAGGCGAAGGGCGTCGATCTCAAGGCGCTCTTCGCCAATAACGACGCCTTCACCGCCTTCGAGGCGCTGGGCGATCTTGTCGTGACCGGTCCGACGCGGACCAACGTCAACGACTTCCGCGCCATCCTCGTGCCGCGCCGCGCCAGGGCCGACGAGCCGCGCGCCACGGCGCCTGTGGATAAGAACGACGGGCTTGGCGGCCAAGTGCTGCGCTGGCTCGGTCTGGGCAAGTGACGCGCCCCGCTTTGCTGCGGCGCCGCAAGCTTCTTGGAGCTGCGCGCGCGGCTTGCTAGATTGATCGGGACACGCGCCGGGCTTCGCGCCCGGCGTCGTTTTGTACGGCCTCGCCGACACGATACTGGAAGCCCGATGAACAAGCCCGTGAGCCCCGAGATTTTTGACGCGCGCGGCGCCGCCGCCATGTTCGAGCGCTACCGCCGCGAGGATTCGCCCAAGCCCGCGATCTGGAACGACACGCTCGATCTCATCCTCGCGCATCGCTCGCATCGCAATTATCTCGATCAACCCTTGCCGCAAGGCGCGCTGGAGACGATCGTCGCCGCCGCGCAATCGGCCTCGACCTCCTCCAATCTCCAGGTCTGGAGCGTCGTCGCGGTCGAGGATGAGGACCGCAAGAACCGCCTCGCCGATCTCGCCGGCGGCCAGAAGCATATTCGCGATTGTAAGCTGCTCCTCGTCTGGCTGTGCGATCTCGCCCGCCTCGAATTGCTCGGCAAGGAAAAGGGCCGCGACGCGGCCGCGCTTCCCTATCTTGAAATCTTCATGACTGGCGTGGTCGACGCCGCGCTTGCGGCGCAGAACGCGGTCACCGCGCTGGAATCGCTCGGGCTCGGCTGCTGCTATATCGGCGCCATGCGCAACAAGCCGGAGGAAGTGGCGAAGGAGCTGAACCTGCCGCCCAACGTCTTCGCCGTTTTCGGCATGACCATCGGCGCGCCCGATCCCGCCGCCAATGCCGGCGTCAAGCCGCGCCTCGGCCAGCGCGCCGTGCTGCATCGCGAGCAATATCATTGGGACGACGCGCAGCGCGAAGCGATTGAAACGCTCGACGTGACGTTCAAGGACTTCCAGAAGGAGCAGGGCCTGCCCGAGCAGGGCTGGATCCGCCAGGTGCTGTCTCGCGTGCGCGGGACCGACGCCATGAGCGGACGCGACCGCTTGCGCGAGGCGCTGAAGGCGCTGGGCTTCGAGCTGCGTTGAGGCCAGGGCCGTTCCTCGTCATTGCGAGCGAAGCGAAGCAATCCAGAGCGTAGATGGCTTCGCCAGATTGCTTCGTCGCTGCGCTCCTCGCAATGACGGCGGTTGCGCCAAGACGACATGCGCTCCAGCAAAAGGCGCTTCCGCAAGTGACGATAACGCTCGACAAGCCCATTGAGGATATCGACGGCGACGCGGTCGTCAACAAAATCGCCTGGCGGCTCATTCCGCTTCTCGTCGCGGGTTTTTTCGTCGCTTATCTCGACCGCGTGAATGTCGGCTTCGCCGCGCTCGCCATGAACAGGGAGCTCGGCTTCACGCCGGAATTCTACGGCTGGGCGGCGGGCGTGTTCTTCATCGGCTATTGCCTCTTCGAGGCGCCGAGCAATTACGTCATGCACCGGATCGGCGCGCGGCTCTGGATGGCGCGCATCATGGCGAGCTGGGGCGTCGTCGCCGCGATCACCGCCTGCGTCTGGAGCGAGGAGAGCTTCGTCGTTCTGCGCTTTCTCCTTGGCGCGGCGGAGGCGGGCTTTGCGCCGGGCGTCATCCTCTATCTCACTTACTGGATTCCGGCCGCGCAGCGCGCGCGCATTCTCGCCGGCTTCCTCATTGCGGTTCCGCTCGGCAGCGCCATCGGCTCCCCCATCTCCGGCGTCATTCTTTCCACCATGGACGGCGTCGCGGGCGTCGCCGGCTGGCGCTGGCTTTATTTTCTCGAAGCGCTCCCTTCGATCATGCTCGGCGTCGTCTGCTTCTATTATCTCCCCGATCGCCCCACTGAGGCTAAATGGCTCGAGCCCGCCGAACGCGACTGGATCGAAACGACGCTGGCGCGCGAAGCGCCGCCGCAGGATGGCGATCACTGGCGCGCGCTGACGGACCCGCGCATCCTCATTCTCGGCGTCGCCTATTTCGGCGTGGTGATGGCGCTCTACGGGCTGTCCTTCTGGCTGCCGCAGATCATCAAGGGCTTCGGCGCCTCGATTCTGGCGACGGGCTTTCTCGCGGCGATTCCCTATGGCTGCGGCGCGCTCGCCATGTGGCTGTGGAGCAGGAGCTCCGACCGCAATAATGAGACGGTTTATCACACGGCCGTCGTCACGATTCTCGGCAGCGTCGGCCTCGCATGCGCCGCCTATGCGCCGTCGCATTGGCTGGCGATGGCCGCGCTGACCCTCGCCGCCATGGGCTCCGTCGCCGCGCTGCCGACCTTCTGGAGCTTCTGCACGCTGGCGCTTGGTCCCACGGAGGCGGTGGTCGGCGTCGCCGTCATCAACTCCATCGGCAATCTCTCGGGGCTCGCAGGACCCTGGCTCGTTGGCTTGATCAAAGGCGCGACGGGGGAATTTTCGGACGCGCTGCTCGCTCTGGCGGCGGGACCGTTATTGACGGCGATTTTGATTTTGCGTTTGAGGCGGGGCGTACCCCGCCGCTGATATCGTTGCGGCTGATAATAGCGCGTTATCGCGTGGGCGATTTCCAGATGGTCGTCGGCGACCCGCTTTGGCCGGCGGGCGCTGCTTGCGCCGGCGGCGCGCCTTTCGCCTCCTGATGCGATGGCGACCCGAGAACGCCGTGATTCAACTTGCTGTGATCCATCCCCTCGACATTGGGATCGCTCGCCTGTTTGACCGCGGCGTTCGCCTGTTGCGAATGCATCTCTTCATGCGATGCGCGTCCCATAACGCCATGGTTGAGATGGCTGTGGTCCATGCCGTCGACGTCGGCGTCCGCGACCGCTTGCGACACGCCCAGCGCCAGAAGGCCAGCAAAGGTCATGCTCAACAATTTATAACGCGTCATATGCACTCTCCGCCCGTTTTCTTAGGCCACGCATGTGTTGCGGCCGAGATGCATTATAGCGAGAGAGTCGGAGGTGTTTATCTCTCTATTTTTGCAGATTCATTCTTGAGCTCCAGCTTCTCTTGCGATCCGCCCGCGCCTTTTCCTTCCCGCGCTCTTTCGATGCGAGTTTAAAGGGAAATCCGGGACGCCCCGGCCCGGTTCGGCCGAGATGTGTATGTGTTTCATGCGCACCGGAGCCAAAGCGTCCCGGATACGGTCTTTATGCTCGCGCACCTTTTCCCGACGGAGTGACTTCGCTCCCGGACACGGCCCCTGACAGGACCGCTTCTTTCCCGTCTGAGATTATGATCCCAGACGAGCGCGCGCTTGAGCGCCGCAGGCGATTTGTGTCCTGCAGTTTTCCGATGCCGCCTTCCCCCGGGCGCGGCTTCCTTTTCAGAAGTTCCCGCTGCAAGACCCGAAGGAACGTTAAGGCCCAGCTTTATTCGCGCCCCGCGACGTTGCCGCCACAGATTGCTTGCCCCGCTCTGCACGGGAAAGCCCGACCGACGACCCGCCCACATCCGCCACAAGAGCCCGACGGACGCTTGACCGACCCCGCCGCGCCGCCGGGCTACGACGACGCCCCCTAAGGTGACGAGGCGGGCGCAGGATGAGGCAGGTTTATGGGGATGGGGATAAGATTTTTGCGGGCGCGTTTTCGCGCACCCCTTCTCCCACTTGTGGGAGAAGGTGGCCTCGCGGAGCGAGGTCGGATGAGGGCTCTGTCAGCCGCCCGAGACTCGGACCGCTTCCCGTATGCGATCCAGCACAATGTCGCCGCCGCCGATCACAAGATCGTTCCTGAACCGCAACACACGATAGCCGTGTTCGGCAAGCCAGGCGTCGCGCGCTGCATCATGGGCCTTCTGCTCTTCATCGTCATGGGGGCGGCCGTCGAGTTCCACGATCAGCCGGTGTTCGACGCAAAGAAAGTCGGCGACAAATCTGCCGATCGGAACTTGTCGGCGGAACTTCATGCCCAACGCCGAGCGGCGTAGAGAGCGCCACAGGATCGCCTCCGCCTCCGTCATGTTGCGGCGGAGCTTACGTGCGAAGTCGGTTTTCTCTTTTGACACGCGCGCGGGCATTGAGCCTCGATTTGTTATGGCTGAGGCGACCCTCATCCGACCCTTGCTCACGCAAGGGCCACCTTCTCCCGCAAGCGGGAGAAGGGAGCGCCTCACCCCTCAATCTCCTCCCGCTTGATCTCCAGTTCCAGCCATTCCTCCTCCGCCGCCGCCAACTCGCATTCAACGGCTGCGAACATCTCGCTCGCTTTCGCGAATTTCCCTGCGTCCTTGGCGTAAAGCTCGGGATCGTCCAGCAGCGCCTGCAATTTCGCGCGCTTCGTTTTCAGCTCGTCCATTTTCGCGGGCAGCGTCGCCAAGGCGTGCTGCTCCTTAAAGGTCAGCTTCGCTTTTGCGGGCGCGCGCTCGGCGGGTTTTTCCTTCGCGGCCTTTTCTTTCGGCGCCTGTGACGCCACGGCGCCGCGCGCATCGACGCCGCGGCCGCGTTGCGCGACCATGTCGCTATAGCCGCCGGCATATTCCACCCAGCGGCCCTCGCCCTCGCTCATCAGCACGCTCGTCGCGATGCGGTCGAGAAAGTCGCGGTCATGGCTGACGACGATCAGCGTGCCGGGATAATCGGCGAGCATTTCCTCGAGCAGATCGAGCGTTTCGAGATCGAGGTCGTTCGTGGGCTCGTCGAGCACGAGAAGGTTCGACGGCTTCGCCAGTGCGCGCGCAAGCATCAGGCGGCCGCGCTCGCCGCCCGAAAGCTTGCCGATGGGCGTTCGCGCCTGTTCGGGCTTGAAGAGAAAATCCTTCATATAGCCGACGACATGGCGCCGCTCGCCATTGATCTCGACCGTGTCGGAACCCCCGCCGGTCAAGGCGTCCTGAAGCGTCGTCTCAGGTCTGAGGCTCGCGCGGCTCTGATCCAGCGTCGCCATGTCCAGCCCTGCGCCGAGCTTCACTCTGCCGCTGTCCGGCGGCAGCTCTCCGGTCAGAAGCTTGATCAGCGTCGTCTTGCCCGCGCCATTCGCGCCGACAATGCCGAGCCTGTCGCCGCGCAGCACGCGCGTCGTGAAATTCTCGACGATGACGCGTGCGCCATAGCTCTTGCCGATCTTGACCGCTTCGATCACGAGCTTGCCGGAGAGCGTCGCTTCGCTCGCCTCCAGTCTCACCTCGCCCGTCGGCATCACGCGGTTCCTGCGCTCCGCGCGCAGCGAATGGAGGCCGGCGAGGCGCTTCATATTGCGCTTGCGGCGGCCCGAGACGCCGTGGCGCAGCCAATGCTCCTCATTGGCGATCTTGCGTTCGAGCTTGTGCGCCTGCTTCTCTTCCTCTTCGAGTTCGCGGTCGCGCCAGGCCTCGAATTCCGTGAAGCCGCGCGAGAGATGCCTGGCGCGGCCGCGATCGATCCACACCGTCTCGCGCGTGAGGTCCTGCAGGAAGCGCCGGTCGTGGCTGATGACGACCATCGCCGAGCGCAGGCTCGCGAGCTTCTCTTCGAGCCAGAGGATCGTGGGAAGATCGAGATGGTTCGTCGGCTCGTCGAGCAGAAGAATATCCGGCTCCGGCGCCAGAACGCGCGCCAGCGCCGCGCGGCGCGCCTCGCCCCCTGAGAGCTTGGACGGATCTTCGTCGCCGGCGAGGCCGAGTTCGACGAGCAGCGTGCGGGCGATATAGGGATCGTCGAGCGGGCCGAGACCGGCTTCGACATAGGCGGCGGCGGTCGCGAAGCCCGCGAAGTCCGGCTCCTGCGGTAGATAGCGCAGGCTCGCGCCCGGCTGAAAGAAGCGCTCGCCCGCATCCGATTCCAGTTCGCCCGCCGCGATCTTCAACAAGGTCGACTTGCCGGAGCCGTTGCGGCCGACAAGCGCGATGCGCGCGCCGGGCGCAACGGAGAGATCCGCCCCCTCCAGAAGCGGCTTGCCGCCGAGCGTGAGCATGACGCCCTGCAGGGCGAGTAGGGGAGGGGGAGCCATTGCGCGTGAACCGAAGTGTGTGTCTAGTCGCAGCGCTTGTTCCACGGCTGCGCAAGGTTGTCACCTCTCGCGCGCCCTCTTTGCTCCGGGAGTCCGCATGTCGCCGACGCGCGAGGAAATCGAGGCCGGGCAGGCCGTCTATACGCAAAAACTACTGGCGGTCTACGATCTCCTGGTGCTCGGGCTCTCCAACCGCTTCATCTGGCGCTGCCCGACGCCGCGCCTCCTCGCGCATTACGACCGGCATGTGAGCGGCAATCATCTCGATGTCGGCGTCGGAACGGGCTATTTTCTCGACCGCTGCCGCTTTCCGGCGGAACGGCCGCGCGTCGCGCTGATGGATATGAACCCCAATGCGCTCGACCACGCCGCACGGCGGATCGCGCGCTACGCCCCGGAAACCTATCGGCGAAACGTGCTGGCGGAGATCGGCGTCGACGGCGCGCCTTTCGACTCCGTCGGCGTCAATTATCTGCTGCACTGCCTGCCGGGCGACATGACGTCGACGGCGCGCGCCTTCGATTATCTGCGCCCTTTGATGAAACCCGGAGCGGTCGTCTTCGGCTCGACCCTGTTGCCGGGCGGCGTCGCGCGCGGCTGGGCGGCGCGAAGGCTCATGGCCTTCTACAATGCGAAAGGCGTCTTCTCGAATGAGACGGACGATCTCGAAACGCTGACGCGCGAGCTGACGGCGCGCTTTCACGACGTCTCGATCGAGGTCGTCGGCTGCGGCGCGCTGTTTTCGGGCCGTTTGTGATTCCGCGAGGGCGCGGCTCTCGCCGCTCCCCGGCGCGGCGTCAAGCCGGCCGGGCGCGCTTGCCTTTTCCCGATCCTTTTCCTTTGCCCGCTCCTTTACCCTGACGCGGGCCTTGATCTTTGGCCCGGCGCTCGCGCGGCGGGAACGATTTCGAAGGTCCCGCCTCCTGTCTTGGCGGGCGATCGTTGCGGTCCCTGGCGCGCGGCCCTTTCGTCCCGAAGGCGCCTTCGCCCGCCAGCCGTTCGACCCTTATATTGTCGCCGCCGGGACGGCGCATATTCGCGGCGAAATCATCGGCGGCGCTTTCGGCGATCTGCACGCGCGTGTCCTGATCGAAAATGCGGATCGTCCCGATATCGTCGCGCGTGATATTGGCCTTGCGGCACAGCATGGGCAGAAGCCATTTCGGATCGGCGTTTTTCGAGCGGCCGATATCGAGGCGAAACCATACCGCCGCGCCCGAAAGGCTCATGGCGCGCGGCGCCTTTCCGGGCTCGCGGACCGCGCGTTCGGACCGCGCGCTTTCCCTGCGCGGACGAAATTCCCGCGTCTCGCCGGGATCGGCGACATCCTCGATCGCCGGCAGGCGCGACCGGTAGAGCCGCACCAGCGCGGCGGCGATCTCCTCCGGCTGACGTTCGGCGAGCACGATCCTGCCGAGGGCGAGGTCGTCTTCCGACGGCGGCTCCAGCAGCAGCGGGTCTTGCAGCATGCGCTGCTGATCGAGCTTCCGGATTTCTTCCGCGAGCGGCGGGCCGCTCCATAGCGCCTCGACGCCGGCTTCGGCGAGCAGGCGCTCGGTGCGGCGCGCCCGCATGGCCGGCACGAGCAGGGCGCTGACGCCCTTGCGTCCGGCGCGTCCGGTGCGGCCGCTGCGATGCTGCAGCGCCTCGGCGTCATGCGGGAGATCGGCATGGATCACGAGACCGAGATTGGGCAGATCGATGCCGCGCGCGGCGACGTCGGTCGCGACGCAGACGCCGGCGCGCCCGTCGCGCAGGGCCTGCATCGAATGATTGCGCTCATGCTGGCTGAGTTCGCCCGAGAGCAGGACGGCTGCGAAGCCGCGCTCGACCAGCGTGGCGTGGAGGTGGCGCACGGATTCGCGCGTATTGCAGAAGACGATCGCCGTCTGCGCGTCGAAATAGCGAAGCAGATTGACGGTCGCGTGCTCGATTTCGTTCGGCGCCACGCGAATGGCGCGATAGTCGATATCGGCGTGGCCGCGCTCGCCGCCGGCGACGTCGATGCGCCGCGCATCGCGCTGATAGCGCCTGGCGAGCGCCGCGATGCCTTTCGGCATGGTGGCCGAAAAGAGCAAAGTGCGGCGCTCGGGCGGCGTCGCGTCGAGAATGAATTCGAGGTCTTCGCGAAAACCGAGATCGAGCATCTCGTCGGCCTCGTCGAGCACGACGGCCTTGAGTTTTTGCGGGACGAGCCCGCCGCGCTCAATATGGTCCCGCAGGCGCCCCGGCGTGCCGACGACGATATGCGCGCCCTCCGACAGTTTGCGCCGCTCGAGGCGCGCATCCATGCCGCCGACGCAGGCGACGATGCGCGCTTCCGCGTAATGATAGAGCCATTGCAGTTCGCGCTCGACCTGCAAGGCGAGTTCGCGCGTCGGCGCGATGATCAGCGCGCCGGGGGCGCCGGGCGCGCCCAGTTTCTCCCGGTCTCCCAGAATCGTCGGCGCGATGGCGAGGCCATAGGCCACGGTCTTGCCGGAGCCGGTCTGCGCCGAAACGAGAATGTCGCTGTCGGATTGGTGGGCAAGGACGGCCGACTGCACGGCTGTCGGCGTCGTATAGTCGCGCTCGGAGAGCGCGCGGGCCAGCGGGGCGCCGGCGTTGAAAAAGGTCACTTCTGCGTTTGCCTGTCTGGAAAGAAACGCGAAACCTTAAAGCACTTTGCCCCTGCGCGCCATCTTTGAATGGATTGCTGAATATCCTGCGAGCCGCCCGCTCTGAACGATCTCATCCTTCGGCTTGAGATAGGGCGCTGTCGGAGTCGAGGTCCCGTCGCGCGGGAAGAATTCCGCCCCAAGGCGGGGGTTCGCAAACCGAGAACGATCGCGGCGCGAAGGCCGACGAAAACAGGGAGTCGCGCTTGTTCACTTCGGAACGTCACGACGCCCGACCCGGATTTGACGCGAATTGACGTCGTTCTCGCGATCTCGCGCGGAGCCTCAAGACTGGCCGCGCTTCAACTCAATCCATCGATTGATAAGATCTGTTCGCTTTGTCACCCACCCGCCCGGCCGGATGAACGCCAAGACTAGCGCGATATAACCGAAAAAGAACAGCGTTAGCCATTGGAATGCTTCCGGCCAATCCGCATGTTTTGCCGATGCGGCGCCGCAACTGCGAAATTCAAGGGTGACGCCGACGGCGAACAGGAAGAGAAGTCCGCCGAGCGCGAGAAAAAGATACGTCGAAATCCGCGTTCTGCTCGGAAAGCTGTTGTTCCGCCTGAATGAGTGGATGTCGCGTTCCCAGTCGGACAATTGGCAGACTTCGAGATAGGAAGAAATGACGGCGACGATATGCGCGATGGCGTTGTGCCACAGGAAGAGCAACATCAATACGACGATCGCCCCGGCCGACGAGCAGGACACCATGGCGAGATATTTCGCGTCGCCGCAAATCGTGTCGTAAGGCGGCTTCGGCATCACCAGCGCGAGATAGGCGCCGACAAGCGTGATCGAGGCGGTGCAAATCGTGAATTGCTGGTTTTGGAGCTGATTGATCTCAGAAAAAAGCTTTCGGCCGTCTTCCGCGTTGCCTTTCGGCGCCTCGGGCGCGGCGCGAAGCAATTTCATCGTCAGCCCCCGAGCCCCAGCGCCTTCCGCACGCGCGCGGAATAGCCGTAAAGATCCCGCCGCTGCGCCAGCCGTCCCATATCGTCCACATAGGCGGTGAAATAGACGATATGCACGGGCAGGGGCTTTGAGAGACTGATGTAGCGCTCGCTCGGGCCGATCATCTTTTTCACGCGTTCTTCCGACCAGCCGCTGCCCGGGCCGAGAACGGCGGAGGCCAATGCGAAAGGCTGGTCGACGCGCATGCAGCCATGGCTGAAGGCGCGATGCGACTGCGCGAAGAGGCCGCGCGACGGCGTGTCGTGCATATAGACGGCGTAATCGTTCGGGAAGACGAATTTGATGCGGCCGAGCGCGTTCTTCTCGCCCGGCGGCTGGCGCACCACCATCTGCCCGTTGCGATAAGAGACCTGATAGCCCGCGCCGACGCCGCCATGCCACTCCTTCTGGATGATGGATTGCGGCACGTACCAGGACGGGTTGACGATGATCTCCCGCATGGCGTTGGAGAAGATCGGCGTCGGCGTCTCCACCTTGCCGACGATCACGCGCGTGCGATGCGCGACCATGTTGTTGCGGATGACGGCGAGCTCGAAATCGGGAATGTTCACCTCGATGCGCTCGTCGCCCATGTCGCGCGGCAGCCAGCGCCAGCGCTCCATATTGGCGAGGATTTCCGCCTCCAGCGCGGAGGTTGAAGGGCCGCCCAGCGTCTCCATGCGGCGGCGCTTCGACTTCGCCGCCGGCATGGCGTCGGTCTGCGCCACGCCTTCCTCGGCGGCGGCGAAGCGTTCATTGGCCTCCGGCAGGCCGGCGCGGCGGCCGCGCAGTTCGGCGAGCTTATCGCGGAGTTGCTGATAGCCGTAATGGGGCGGATTGAAGTCCTGAAGCGTCTCGCTTGCGCGATAGCCGGCGGCGGCTACCTGCGCGACGGCCTGAGCGGGATCGGGCAGCCAGGTCTTGGCGCCGATGAGGTGAGAGAGGCGCTGGGGCTCGAGCCGTCCGCCGCGCGCCTGATGGGCGTAGGTCGCGACGGCTTCGGTGAGAGCGAATTCGTCCGCGACCGACGGCGCGCCGTTCTCAGCGGAAGGGATGGCGTAGCCGCGCAGATCGAGCCCGTCCTCATTCGCCGCGTTCAGGCGGGAGACGGCCGAGGCCGCGCCTTCGCGCCAGCCATTGGCGTCGGTCCAGAAGGGCTCGAACTGGCGCGCCGCATAGGCGGCCGCGAGCTTGGCGCGCATGGCGCGGCGGGAGGCGTTGCGGGCGATGTCGGGCGCGGAGGTCCAGTCTTCGAGCGCCAGCGCCAGCGCGCGCTGCGTGTCGGGCAGCAGATTCCAGGCGAGGTCGAGGTCGTCCGGCGCGGCGCGTTCGACGCGCAGCCCGGCGGCCGTGACGGCGACGAGCGGCGGCGCCTCGGCTTCGACGCCGAGATCGTTCATCGGCTGCGCGGTCGGCGCCTTGGCGAGGCCCGTCAGCGCGACGGCGGCGGGCGGCGCGAAAAGATCGGCGCGGCTCGGCTCGGCCTTGGCCGGCGTAAGCGCAAGCGCCGCGCCAAGCGCGGCGGCGGAGATGGAGATACGGGCAAAAGAAACGCGAGCCTGCATGGCTGCCCTCGCACGAAACCGGAACACGGCGCGGATTCGTAAACCAAAACCGTTAAGGATATTGCCGCCCCGTCGCCGGCCGAAGCAGCAAGCTTTGGCACAATATCTAGCGCGCGGGAGGCGGGCTGTTAATTAGCGCACATCGCTGCCGGGGACGGCTTTGTCGCAAAAGGCGAGACTGTGGCGCGGCGGCAACATGTCGAATGGTAGGGGTTGGGGTAGACTCGATCAGCCCATCATGGCCAGCCAAATCATTCCCCGCGTCATGCCCGCGACGAGCGCGGGCATGACGCGGGGAAGAGCCGGCTCTGTCCTCCATAGCGGGTTTTGGCGTCCGGCGTTATGATGGGCGAATGTCGCAGAGGTCGCCCGATGAAGCGCTATATCGCCATCGTTCATAAGGACGAGAACAGCGCCTATGGCATGACCTTCCCCGACGCGCCGGGATGTTTTTCGGCGGCGGACGAGATCGACGATTTGTTTGCCATGGCGAGCGAGGCGCTGGAGCTTTGGGACGCGGGAGGAAGGGCTGCCGATTCTGGAGCCGCGGGATTTCGAGATTGTTCGGGCCGATCCTGAGTGGGCGGACAGTTTCGCAGATGCGGCTTTCGTGATCGTAGTCGAGGCGCCTTGGACGCAGCGATGCGAGGCGGCTGAAGTGAGTCATACAGTTTCCGCCTGATTGCGTCGCTATGACGCTCTCGACGTCATTGCGAGCGAAGCGAAGCAATCCAGGGGCGCCACCATGATTCTGGATTGCTTCGGCGGCTGCGCCGCCTCGCAATGACGGCCGCCTCTTTCTTTGGCCGCCTTATACACATTGCGGGCATAAAATCCGGGGATTATGGGGATACGCAAGCTGACAATCTTGACGAATTCGAATCACCCCGCCGCCAAAAAGCTCTCCAGCACCATCTTCCGCCCGGCCTTGTCGAAATCCACCGTGCATTTGTTGCCGTCGACCGCCGCCACCGTGCCGGGGCCGAATTTCGTGTGGAACACGCGCGTCCCGGCGCCGTAGCGCGAGCCGGTGGAGGAGCGCGCGATGACTTCGCCTTCGATTGTCAGCGGCTGTTTCAAACGCGAGGGGCGCGATGCGGGTTCGGCTTTCGCGGCCTGCGCGCGTTTCCAGCCGGGTGAGGAATAATTTGAATTATACGTATCGAGATTGGCGAAACGCGAGACGGCGTAGCCGCCATATTGCGAGGCGCTCGGCGCCTCCACCACATCCACATGCGCGGCCGGCAGATTGTCGACGAAGCGCGAGGGAACGGTCGGTTGCCAGAGACCGCGAATGCGGCGGTTGCTGGCGAAGAAAATGCGCGCGCGCTGTTTCGCGCGGGTGAGGCCGACATAAGCGAGGCGGCGTTCCTCCTCCAAGCCCGCGCGGCCCTGCTCGTCGAGCGAACGCTGATGCGGGAAGAGCCCTTCCTCCCAGCCGGGCAGATACACGGTCTCGAATTCGAGCCCCTTCGCGCCATGCAGCGTCATGATCGAGACGCGCTCCTGCTCCTTCGACTCATCCGCCTCCATCACCAGAGAGACATGTTCGAGGAAGGCGGAAAGATCGGGGAACTCCTCCATCGCGCGGACGAGTTCCTTGAGGTTTTCGAGACGGCCGGCGGCCTCGGGCGTCTTGTCGTCGCGCCACATCTGCGTATAGCCGGATTCATCGAGCACCATTTCGGCGAGCTCATGCTGCGGCTTTGAATCGATCAGACTGCGCCAGCGGTCGAAATCGGCGATCAGCCCTTTCAGCGCGCCGCGCGGCTTGGGCTTCATCTCCTCCGTCTCGACGAGAAAACGCGCCGCCTGCATCAGCGGAATGCGCTCGCGACGCGCATATTCGTGCAGCAATTGCACCGTCGCGTCGCCGAGGCCGCGTTTCGGCGTATTGACGATGCGCTCGAAAGCGAGATCGTCCGAAGGCTGCGCGACGCAGCGCAGATAAGCGAGCGCGTCGCGAATTTCGGCGCGCTCATAGAAGCGCGGGCCGCCAATGATGCGATAGGGCAGGCCGATCTCGACGAAGCGCTCCTCGAATTCGCGCATCTGGAAGGAGGCGCGCACGAGAATGGCGATCTCTTCGAGCGAATGGCCCTTGCGCTGCAATTGCTCTATGTCCTCGCCGATGACGCGCGCTTCCTCCTGGCTGTCCCAGACGCCGGTGAGCGTCGGCTTCTCGCCATCCTCGCCGTCGGTGAACAGCGTTTTGCCGAGGCGCCCTTCGTTGTGCGCGATGAGATGCGAGGCGGCGGCGAGGATATGTCCCGTCGAGCGGTAATTGCGCTCGAGCCGCACGATCTTCGCGCCGGGAAAATCCTGCTCGAAGCGCAAAATATTCTCGACCTCCGCACCGCGCCAGCCATAGACGCTCTGGTCGTCGTCGCCGACGCAGCAGACGTTCCGGCGACCCTGCGAGATCAGGCGCAGCCAGAGATATTGCGCAATGTTGGTGTCCTGATATTCGTCGACGAGAATATATTTGAAGCGGTTATTGTAGTCCGCGAGCACGTCGGGATTCTCGCGAAAGAGCCGCAGCGTCTCCAAGAGCAGGTCGCCGAAATCGACGGCGTTGAGGATTTTGAGGCGCTCCTGATAGAGCGCATAGAGCGCGCCGCCTTTGCCGTTCGCGAAGCTCTCCGCTTCGCCCGCCGGAACCTGGTTCGGAAGAAGTCCGCGATTTTTCCAGCCGTCGATGCGCTGCGCCAGCGCGCGGGCGGGCCAGCGCTTGTCGTCGACATTTTCCGCCTGAAGCACCTGCTTCAAGAGGCGGATCTGGTCGTCCGTGTCGAGAATGGTGAAATTGGGCTTGAGGCCGACAAGCTCGGCGTGGCGGCGCAGGATCTTCGCGCTGATCGCGTGGAAGGTGCCGAGCCACTGCATGGCCTGCGCGCCCTCTCCGACCAGCATCTCGATGCGCTCGCGCATTTCGCGCGCGGCCTTGTTGGTGAAGGTGACGGCCAGAATCTCATAGGCGCGCGCCTTGCCGAGCGCGAGGATATGGGCGATGCGCGTCGTCAGCGCGCGCGTCTTGCCCGTGCCGGCGCCGGCGAGCACCAGCACCGGCCCGTCCAGCGTCTCGACGGCCGCGCGCTGCTCCGGGTTCAGCCCGTCGAGATAGCGCGGCCTTTGCGCCGCGGCGGCGGCGCGAGCGGCGAGTCCGCCCTCCTGTGGCGCGTAATCGTCGAATGTGGACAAGCGGTTGCTCCTGATGATTCAGCAAGAGCATATAGGAGAACGGAAGGAGAATCACGAATTTGACGCGTGCGAGGCCGGAAATGCGGGGGAGTTAATCCCCTTACGCAAAGGGGATCAGCTTGCGCCCCGCGTCCGAACTTCTCGCCGGCGCGCCTTTTCTTGCTCCCGCCAAATTTTGCGGCTTCGATAGGCGCATGAAATCGCTCCGCCTCGCTCTGATCGCCGCCGCCTTCGCCGCCCCCGCCATGGCGCAGGAGGGGCCCTCGACGGGCGGGCAGGCGATCGGCGGGCTGTTCGATGCGCTGGGGCTGCGCAAGCCTGTTCCCGCGCCCGCGGATTTCGTGCGGGAGACACGCCCCCGGCAGCTCGATTATGTCCCTCTCGCGCCTGCTCCCGAGCCGGTCCAGGCGAAGAAAAACGCTTCCGATCTGCAAGCCGCCGGCGCGGCGCTGGACAGAGCGGCGGCGGAGAACAAGCGGCGGGCGGCGCGGGTGAAAATTCCCGACTGATCCGGAGGCGAATGCCGGCGGAGGCGCCGATCGCCGGTTCTTGCCGGAGGCGGCCTCGCCCTTCGCCAGTAAGAAATCATTTCCCGCCCATTTGGCGAAGCCGACCCGAGCGGCTAGAATCCCCGCCTTCCTGAATCGCACCCGGTCGAGCAATGTCGGATTTCTATCGCATCAAGCGCCTGCCCCCTTACGTCTTCGAGCAGGTGAACCGCCTGAAGGCCAAAGCCCGCGCAGGGGGCGCCGACATTATCGACATGGGCATGGGCAATCCCGATCTGCCCGCCCCCAAACATGTGGTCGAGAAGCTCGTCGAGACCGCGGGGCGCCCGCGCACCGACCGCTATTCCGCCAGCAAGGGCATCGCCGGGCTGCGCCGCGCGCAGGCGGGCTATTACGCGCGCCGCTTCGGCGTGACGCTCGATCCCGAGACGCAGATCGTCGCGACGCTCGGCTCCAAGGAAGGCTTCGCCAATATGGCGCAGGCGATCACCGCGCCGGGCGACGTGGTGCTGGCGCCCAATCCCTCCTACCCCATCCACGCCTTCGGCTTTCTGATGGCCGGCGGCGTCGTGCGCTCCGTGCCCTCCGCCCCGACGCCTGATTATTTCCGCGCCCTCGAGCGCGCCATGATCCATTCGATCCCGAAGCCGATCGCCGTCGTCGTCTGCTATCCGTCCAATCCGACGGCCGAGGTCGCGTCGCTCGATTTCTATAAGGACCTCGTCGCCTTCGCGAAGAAGCACGACATCTTCATCCTCTCCGACCTCGCTTACGCCGAAGTCTATTTCGACGAGGATCCGCCGCCCTCCGTGCTGCAGGTGCCCGGCGCGATCGACGTGACAGTCGAGTTCACCTCCATGTCGAAGACCTTCTCCATGGCCGGCTGGCGCATGGGCTTCGCGGTGGGCAATGAGCGCCTCTGCGCCGCGCTCGGCCGCGTCAAATCCTATCTCGACTACGGCGCCTTCACGCCGATCCAGGTGGCCGCGACCGCCGCGCTCAACGGCCCGGACGATTGCGTGAGGGAGATGCGCGCCGTCTACAGGAAGCGCCGCGACGTGATGGTCGAAAGCTTCGCGCAGGCCGGCTGGAACATCCCGGCGCCGTCCGCCTCCATGTTCGCCTGGGCGCCCGCGCCCGAGCGCTTCCGCACCATGTCGACGCTGGAATTTGCGAAGCTTCTGATCGAGAAGGCGGATGTCGCCGTCGCGCCGGGCGAGGGCTTCGGCGAGCATGGCGAAGGCTTCGTGCGCCTCGCTTTGGTGGAGAACGAGCAGCGCATCCGTCAGGCCGCCCGCAATCTGCGCCGCTTCTTCGACTCGGCGGATCAGCAATTGCACAATGTCGTGCCGTTGGCGGCGCGGGGGTGAAAAGGGCTACGCCCCTCGCGCTTCGAGACGCCTGCTGCGATCTCGGGCTTGCCCGAGATCGTCCTTTAATAAATGCTCAAGTCGGCAAGCCCGACTTGAGAAGGCTCCTCAGCATGAGGGGCTTCTTCTCCTGCGACAATATTAGGGCTTCATCATTAGGGCTTCATGCCGATGCGAGAGCCCACTCGCGTCTCGAAGGATGGAGCCTTATTGTTCACCCGGCAACGAAGAAGCCCTCATGCTGAGGAGCCCGCAGGGCGTCTCGAAGCACAAGGGCGTTATCACTGATTTGGAACGAGCTCACGGCGGAGACGCCTCACCCGTGTCCGCTGATCCGCTCGATCTGCGCGCCGCAGCCGGAAAGCTTCTTCTCCAGACGCTCGAAGCCGCGATCGAGGTGGTAGACGCGGTTGATCGTCGTCTCGCCGCGCGCGGCGAGCGCCGCGATGACGAGCGACACCGAGGCGCGAAGGTCGGTCGCCATCACCGGCGCGCCTTCGAGATGGTCGGAGCCGGTCACGATCGCCGTGTCGCCCTCGAGCTTGATATGGGCGCCGAGCCGCGCAAGCTCCTGCACATGCATGAAGCGGTTCTCGAAGATCGTCTCGCGAATGCGCGAGGTTCCTCCGGCGCGCGTCATCAGCGCCATGAACTGCGCCTGAAGATCGGTGGGGAAGGCGGGAAAAGGCGCGGTCTCGACGTCGACCGGCGCGATGCCGGCGCCGTTGCGGTAGACGCGCAGGCCTTCATTTGTCTCGGTCACGGTCGCGCCGGACTGCTTCAGCACGTCGAGCGCCGCCTGCAGGCTGTCGGCGCGGGCGCCGGCGAGCAGCACGTCGCCGCCCGTCATCGCCACCGCCATGGCGTAGGTGCCGGCCTCGATGCGGTCCGGCATCACGGAATGGCGCGCGCCGGAGAGCGACGTCACGCCCTCGACCTCGATGGTCGACGAGCCGGCGCCGGAAATCTTCGCGCCCATTTTTGTCAGGCAATCGGCGAGATCGACGATCTCGGGCTCGCGCGCCGCATTGCGGATGACGGAGGTTCCGCGCGCCAGCGTCGCCGCCATCAGCGCCGTATGGGTGCCGCCGACAGTCACCTTGTCGAAGTCGATCTCGCCGCCGATGAGGCCGTCCCTGGCCGTGCCGACGACATAGCCGTTCTCGATCTCGATCCTGGCGCCGAGCTTCTCCAGCGCCATCAGCAGGAGATCGACGGGACGCGTGCCGATGGCGCAGCCGCCCGGCAGCGAGACGCGGCATTCGCCCATGCGGGCGAGGAGCGGCGCGAAGACCCAGAAGCTGGCGCGCATGCGCGAGACGAGTTCATAGGGCGCCGTCGTATCGACGATTTCCTTCGCGGTGAAATGCACGGTGCGGCCGGCGTTCTCCGTGTCGCCCTTGCGCTTGCCGGAAATGGTGAAGTCGACGCCGTGATTGCCGAGGATGCGTTCGAGCTGCGTGACGTCGGCGAGCAGCGGCATGTTTTCGAGCGTCAGCGTCTCCTTGGTCAGGAGCGAGGCGATCATCAGCGGCAGAGCTGCGTTCTTGGCCCCCGAAATCGGGATGACGCCATTGAGGGTCGAACCGCCGGTGATTTTGATCCTGTCCATTATCCCTCGCCGTCGCTCTTTCGCGCATGTGTCCGCAGCGCCCGCTCACGGGCCTTGCGGCGCGCCAAATTCGCCCGGAGCGCCGCGGAAAGCGCGGCGGCGTTTTTCTTAGGCCCGGACTTGCCAGCTTTTTCGCCCGAATCCGCCCCTTTTGGGGCAGCGCCCGGCTCCTTGCCCTCTTCCGTCATCGACTCGTCAACCATGATGGGAAGTCGCGGCCTTCCTAGGCCTTTGCGGGAGGGGAGACAAGCGCGGCGGCGCACATGCCGGCGGCCTCCCGGCGACGGGCGCGGGGGCTGAGGCCGGTCATCTCCGAAAAAACGCGCGAGAAAATCGCGGGGGTCGAATAGCCGAGCTTCAGCGCGATCCGCGTCACGCAGCGGCGCGGGTCGGCGAGCGGCGCCTCGGCGGCCGCCCTCTTTCTCCTTTCGCCGAGTCTCGCGCCGTGGCGCGAAATGGCAAGTTTTTGGAGAGCAAAGGGGCCATCATTTCCTGGAAAGTCCTTCCCGAGCCCTGCTTCGCGGGAGAGGGGACGGCTCGCGCGAAGCGGGGAAAGACGGGGAGGGGGCCTTAATCGGAGGAAACCAATGAAGCTTTTCCTATATATCGTCATCGCCGGCTCTTTTCTCGCGACATCCGCCCACGC
Source organism: Methylocystis parvus OBBP (assembly GCF_027571405.1). Lineage (GTDB taxonomy): Bacteria > Pseudomonadota > Alphaproteobacteria > Rhizobiales > Beijerinckiaceae > Methylocystis > Methylocystis parva. Next base: position 2,105,936 of record NZ_CP092968.1, on the reverse strand, counting down.
GGCGCCAGAGCCCCTGTCCATCGCCATCGTCGATTTCGACTATGTCGACACATCCGGCGAACCGCGGGACCAGACCGCCGACCATGCGCGCCGCCTGCGCGACTTCATGTCGGCGCTCCGGCGCGATCTCGGCCGCGACGACAAATTCCGCGTCGTCGCGCTCGATTGCGGTGCGGAGGCTTGCGCCGTCGGTAAAATCACGCCGCGCGACTTGTTCGACGCGGCGAAGAAGGCCGGGGCGCGTCTGGTTCTTTACGGCGGCGTGCACAAGATGAGCACCCTCGTGCAATGGGCGACGGCGCAGCTTGTCGACGTCGAGAAGGACCGCCTCGTGGACAATCACTGGCTGACCTTTCGCGGCGACGACGACGAAGCGTGGCGGCGCGCGGAGGTCTATCTCGCCAGGCGCCTGGCGGAGGCGCCGATCGAGGGGAAGTGACGTCAGAGCGCCTTCACCGCCAGCGTGCCGTTGATCCCGCCGAAAGCGAAGGAATTCGACAGCGCCACGCGGATCGGCATCTTGCGCGCTTCGTTGGGGATCGGATCGACCTGGCATTTCGGGTCCGGCTCGAGGAAATTGATCGTCGGCGGGGCGATTCCCGCGCGCAGCGCGCTGATCGTGACGGCGAGCTCCAGCCCGCCCGAGGCGCCGAGCGCGTGGCCGTGGATCGGCTTGGTCGAGGAAACCGGCGGCGGCCTGTCGCCGAAGACGGCGCGCATCGCTTCCGATTCGGTGATGTCGTTGGCGTAGGTCGCCGTGCCATGGGCGTTAAGATAATCGACGTCGCCTGGCTCGAGACCGGCGCTTTCCAGCGCCATGCGCATGCAGCGGGCGGGGCCGTCCACATCGGCGCGCAGCGGGTCGAAAGCGTCGCTCGTCGTTCCGTAGCCCGCAAGCTCGCAGAGCGGCGTCGCCCCGCGCGTCAGCGCGGCTTCGAGGGTCTCGAGGATGAAGACGGCGCCGCCCTCGCCGATCGTCATGCCGTTGCGCTTCGCCGAGAAGGGCCGGCAGAGATCGGGCGTGAGCACGCGCAGCCCTTCCCAGCCGCGCATGGAGGCGTTGATGACGCAAGCCTCCGCCCCGCCGGCGAGGGCGCGGTCCGCGCGACCGGCGCGCAGCATTTCGAAGGCTTCGCCGATCGCCTGCGTCGCCGAGGAGCAGGCCGAGGCGAGCGCGAAGGTCGGTCCCTTCGCGCCGTAGCGCATGCCGAGCGTCGTCGGCGCGGCGCTGGGGATGAGGCGGGGAACGGAGAGCGTGTCCGGGCGGCCGCCCTCCGCATATTCGCGATGGCAATTGTCGTCGATCGTATGGGCGCCGCCAATGCCGGTGCCGATGATGACGGCGGTGCGCGGCCCGCCGATCTCCTTGCCCGAAAAGCCCGCCTGCCTCACCGCCTCGTCCGCGGCGACGATCGAATATTGCGTGAACTCGTCGCAATAAGGGAGGATTTCCGCCTTGATATAAGCCGCCGGATCGAAATTCGGGATTTGGGCGGCGATCTTGATGCGGCCGGGATAGGGCCGCGCGAGTTGCAGCGGCCGGATGCAGGAGACGCCGTCGCGCGCGGCCGCCCAGAGCGGCGCCGCCCCGACGCCCGCTGCGGAAATCGCGCCCATGCCCGTAATGACGACCCTGCGGCGGCTATTCTCTGTCGTCATAACGGGCTGTTCTCCTTAGCTTAACCTGAACGGGCGCGATTCGCGTCCCGGCCCGTCTGCCTGACGCAAGAGGCGGCCGAGCGCAAGCCTCGCGGCCGGCGCGACTATAAAGAGCGGGGCGCGGGCTGTGAAATGCGGCGCCGGGTCGCGATCGTCTTCGTCCGCCGGCGGCCGATGGACTGCCGGCCGCGTCTTGCCTCTCCGGCCGCTCTCCCCTATAAGCTCCCGCCCAGCGCCTGCGTTTCCGACACCCCTGGAGGCGAGCGGCGCTTTTTCTTTTTCTAGAAGGACACCGACAATGGCCGAGATGAAATCTCTCGCGGCCACGGTGCGCAGCGGGACCGGCAAGGGGGCCGCCCGCAGCGTTCGCCGTGAGGGTCGCATTCCAGCAGTGCTGTATGGCGGCGGCGAAGCGCCGACGCCGATCTCGCTCGACAAGAAGGTCACGACCCAGCTGATCTTCGCGGGCCACTTCCTCACGACGATCTTCGAGCTCGACATTGACGGCAAGAAGGAGCGCGCTATTCCGCGCGACTACCAGCTCGACGTCGTGCGCGACTTCCCGATCCATGTGGACTTCCTGCGCCTGAAGCCGGGCTCCTTCCTCAAGGTGAACGTGCCTGTGCACTTCATCAATCAGGATCAGGCTCCGGGCATCAAGAAGGGCGGCGCGCTCAACATCGTGTATCACACGGTCGAGATGAAAGTGCCGGCCGACAACATTCCGGAGGCGGTCACCGCCGACCTCGCCGGCATGGACTTCAACGACTCGCTGCACATCTCGCAGATCCCGCTGCCGGAGGGCTGCAAGCCCACCAATCCGGACAAGAACTTCACCGTGGCGAGCCTCAACCCGCCGGCCGGCGGCGGCGAAGAAGCGGCCCCGGCCGCCGCGGCCGCTCCGGCCAAGGGCAAGAAGTAATTTCGAGAACTCCCTCTCCCGCAAAGCCCGTCAAAGGACGGGCGTCTCTAAGACGCCCTATGCGGGAGAGGGTGGCCCCTGCGTCAGCAGGGGTCGGGTGAGGGCCCTCATCCGTCACGCCTCCGGCGCGACACCTTCCCCCGCGAGCGGGAGAAGGAAATCCCGAGAGCCAGGATTCCCCCATGCTGCTCTTCGTCGGCCTCGGCAATCCTGGCCGCCAATACGCAAAGAACCGGCACAATATCGGCTTCATGGCCATCGAGGCCATTGCGCGCCGCCACGGCTTCGCGACCGCGCGCTCGCGCTATCAGGGCCTCGTCAGCGAGGGCAATATCGGCGGCGAGAAAGTGCTGCTGCTCGAGCCGCAGACCTATATGAACGAAAGCGGCCGCTCGGTCGGCGAGGCCGCGCGCTTCCATAAGATTCCCGTCGGCGACATCGTCGTCTTTCACGACGAGCTCGACCTCGCGCCGGCAAAATGCCGCGTCAAGGTCGGCGGCGGCGTCGCGGGCCATAACGGGTTGCGCTCCATCACCGCCCATGTCGGCAACGACTATAAGCGCGTGCGGATGGGCATCGGCCATCCTGGCGACAAGTCGCTCGTGCATGGCTATGTGCTCAACGATTTCGCCAAGAGCGAGGAAGGCTGGGTCGAGGCGCTTTGCGACGCCCTCGCCGACAACGCCGCTTTGCTCGTAAAGGGCGACGACAACGGCCTGCAGAACAGACTGCATCTCGCCATGGAGGCGAAGGGCTTCGGCGCGGTGAAGCGGGTCGGCGAGAAGGAATGATCCGTCTCGCCGCGCTGCTGATGCTCCTCGCCGCCGCCCGGGCGGAGGCTGCGGGGCCGGGCGAGAGCCCCGCTGCGTCCCCCGCCCGGCAAAAGCCGGTTCCCGCCTTCGGCGACGACCACCCCGACTGCCCCCAATGGACCGACGGCTGCATCGTCTGCGCGCGCGGCGCGGAGGGGCCCGATTGCTCCATGGCCGGGATCGCCTGCCTGCCGGCGGAGCCCGCCTGCCTGACGAAAAATCGCTAGCGCTCCCTCTCGTCTAAACGCCCGATGAACGCCGCTCTCAGCCCGCGTTAAGCCGGTTTGCGCAAAGCTCCGTCCCATCGAGACGCGGTCTCGACATTCGGGAGTTTCAGCGATGATCCGCAACGTTCTTCTCGCCGCCGCCCTCCTCTTCGCCGCCCCGGCTCTGGCCGAGACGCAAAGCGCGAAACATGCGACGCCGGAGCCGTCGGCCAAGATGGCGACCGAGGCCCAGCGCCTCGACCTCAACGCCGCCACGATCGAGCAGCTCATGTCGGTGAAGGGCTTCAACAAGACGATCGCCGAGGCCATTGTGAAGGGCCGCCCCTTCAAAAGCGTCGACGACCTTTCGGCCCGCAAAATCGTCTCGGGCTCCGTCCTGACCCCGGTGAAGGATCAGCTCATCGTCCGCTGAGCCGGAGCGAGGGAAGCGCCCGCCTTGCAAGACGGGCGTTTTCCTTATTCACGTCCCCGTAACGCGCGCCCCTTCCTTAAAATTGCGAGAGCGCCTATATTTGCTTCGCCGGTTCGCCGGCTATGGCGATAAACGAACATCGAAATAAACCATCCGGACCCGGGGGCGGTACCCGGCGCCTCCACCAGAGCCCGTAAGGCGGGCTGCGGCGGGGGCGAAATAGGATCGACGGGGGCGTAAAGGGTGCTTTTTCGCTCGGCATGATACCGCCGTTATCGGGTCAAACCTTATAGTTGCCAACGACAACTATGCTCCGGTGGCCGTCGCTGCGTAATGCAGCGCTGGTACTGGGAATCAAGCCCTAGGAGTTAGCGCTTCTAGGCGGGGCTCGGAGGCGCCTGGCAACAGAAGCCTCCACTTCATTTTCGGCGCATGCAATTCGAGACCGTCATGCGCCAGGGAAAAGCGCATGGCGACCGATCTTATTCGTTACGATCTTCTTGTTCAGGACGCGATGCGCGGCGTCGTGCGGAAAGTTCTGGGAGACGTCGCGATCAGCGGTTATCTCCCCGGCGACCACCACTTCACCATCGTTTTTCGAACCGACGCGCCGGGCGTGAAGATTTCCCGCCGCCTTGCGGAGCAGTGGCCGCACGAGCTCACCATCATTCTGCAGCACCAGTTCTCGAATCTCGAAGTCGATCAGAACGGATTCGGCGTCACTTTGTCCTTCCGCTCGATCCCGGAGCATCTCTACATCCCCTTCGCCGCCATCACTGATTTCTACGACCCCTCGGTCGAGTTCGGCCTGCGCTTCGAGGCCTCGGATATGGAGGAGGAAGAGGACGAGGAGGAAGAGGACGCGCCGCCGCAGCGCCCGACGCTGCGCGCGGTCGACGAAATCGCGGAAGCCGCGCCCGTGAAGGCCGCGCCGGCCAAAGCGCCCGCCAAGATCGAGAAGGTCGAGGAAAAGCGCGCGGCGAGCAAGGCGGACGCCCCGGCGGCGGAAAGCGCCGAAGCCGAGAGCGACGGCGACGCCAAGGTCGTCTCCATCGACGCCTTCCGCAAGAAGACCTGAGCCCGTGGGCCGCGCCTGATGGGAGAGATCGTCAATCTCCGCCGCGCCCGCAAGGCGCGCGACCGGCGCGAGAAGGAAGAGGCGGCGCAGGCGAATCGCGTCGCTTACGGGCGAACGAAGGCCGAGCGGGAGCTGAACGAGGCGCGGAAGCGGCTCGAGGCGGAGAAACTCGACGCGCATAGGCGCGACACGCCGGAAGAGCCCGCGTGAACGAGGCCGCGAAAACTCCCATCCGCGTCGTCAAACATTCCATCGTCATCGCCGGCCACCGCACCAGCGTCTCGCTGGAGGAGCCCTTCTGGCGCGCGCTGAAGGAAATCGCGGCGACGGACGGGGTCTCGCTCGCGGGGCTGGTGGCGCGGGTGGATGAAGGGCGCGGGACGGCGAATTTATCGTCGGCGCTAAGGGTGTTCGCGTTGGAGAGGGCGAGCGGCTCAAAGTAGCCCGTGCGGCTCGGTCCTGGCTGTCATCGGCTCGCAGGCGCATGAGCGGCAATCCACCGTCCCCCTCGGCGTGGAGGGGACGTATTTCGGGCCCCGCCATCCAGGCCGTTATCCGCCGGGCCGCCAGTCTCTCACACCCAGCCCGCGATCTCGCGCCGCGCCAGCGTCTCGATGACCGCCATGCCCTCGGCGCTGTCGTTGAGGCAGGGGAGGCGCGCAAATTTCTCGCCTCCCTTCTTCAAAAAAAGGTCGCGAATTTCGACGCCGAGCTCCTCGATGGTTTCGAGGCAATCGGCCGAGAAGCCCGGCGCGACGACGGCGAGGCGCTTGACGCCCGCTTGCGCAAGCTCCGTCACGACGTCGCTCGTATAGGGTCCGATCCATTTCGCGCGCCCGAAGCGCGACTGGAAGGAGAGGCGGAGCTTTTCCTCCGACATGCCGAGCGCCTCGCGCAGCAGCCGCTGCGTCGCCTCGCAATGCGTCCGATAGGGGTCGCCGCGATCCACCTGCAATTGCGGCAGGCCGTGGAAGGAGGCGAGCAGGATTTCGGGCTCGAAATCAAGGGAGGCGAGCTCGCGCCTTATGCTCGCCGCCAGCGCCTCGATATAGGCGGGCGCGTCGTAATAGGGCGCGCCGATGCGCAGAGCCGGCTGCTTGCGCATGCGCTTCAACGCCGCGAAAGCGTCGTCGGCGACGGAGGCGTTGGTCGAGGCGGCGTATTGCGGATAGAGCGGCAGCAGCGCGATGCGCTCGCAGCCTTTCGCCATCAGCGCCTCGATCCGCGACGGGATGGAAGGCGAGCCGTAGCGCAGCGCGTAATCGACGACGACCGGCGCCGCGCCGTTCAGCGTCGCGGCCCATCGGGCAAGCTTTTCGGCCTGCAGGCGCGTGATGGTCTTCAGCGGCCCTTCGCCGATGTCGTGATTCCAGATTGTTTGATAGGCATGGGCGGATTTCTTCGGCCGCGTGTTCAGCACGACGCCGTAAAGCGCCGGCAGCCACACGAAGCGCGGCAAATCCACGACGCGCGGGTCGGAAAGGAATTGCGCGAGATAGCGCCGCACGGAGGCGACGTCCGGCGCATCGGGCGTGCCGAGATTGGCGATGAGGAGGCCGACGGGGGTCTTCGATGAAGAAGTCATAGGGCGGAATCGTTCGGGCGCGCCCTTTCCCCGTGAGAACGGGGAGAGGGTTAGTGTGAGGGGCAGGGCCGCGACGCGCAGGTTGACGTTTGTCGAAGAACCCTGCGCCATACGTCTCCGACGCGGCTTTGTCCCTCATCCTAAACTCTCCCCGCAAGCGGGGCGAGAGGGGAGCCGGTCATTCGCGGATCGCTTGCTTTCGACCGAGCGGCGTCACAGCCGAAACCCTGCGCCATCGACTTCTCGCCAATCACCGGAACAGAAGCGCCCCCGCGACCCCGGCGAGCGCCATCAAAGGCAGCGGGTTCATATGGGTGAGCATCAATACGCCGAAGACGGAAAACGCGATGGCCGCGCCGGCCCATCCTGTTATCGCCGCCTTGCCGACGGCGACGACGCCCGCGAGCAGCAGGCCGATGGAGACGGCGTTGAGCGCGCGCTGGATCGAGGCGCGCCAGGGCCAGTCCGAAAGATGCTCCCAGACGCGGCCGACCCAGAAGGTCAGAAATCCCGTCGGCAGGAAAAAGGCGAGCGTCACGGCGAGCGCGCCGATGGGCCCCGCCACCCATTCGCCAATGCCGGCGATCATCATCATATTCGGCCCCGGCGCCATCTGGCCGAGGCTGTAAAGGCGCACGAGCTGGTCGGCGGTCAGCCAATGGAAGGTGTCGACCGTCAGCGTCTTCATTTCGGGGTAAGCCGCCATGCCGCCGCCGATGGTGAGCAGCGACAGATAGGAGAAGACCCCGATGAGGCCGATCATCTCTCTCATTGGCCGTCCTTTCGCGGACGGAACCAGAAGGTTGCGACCGGCGCCACGGCGAAGAGCGCGAGCAGAACGGATTCGTGCAGAAGGGTGACGAAAGCGAGCGTCGCCGCGGCGAAGAAAAAATCCGGCGGCTTGGCGATGGTCTTTCGCGCAAGCTCCACGGTCACGTAAAGCACCATGCCGACGGCGGCCGCGGAGACGCCGTGCAACACGGCGTTGACGAGCGGAAAATCCTTGTGCGAGGCCCCATAGGCCGCGGCCGCCGCGACCATGATGAGACCGCCGGGCAGGCAGATGCCGACAAGCGCCGCGACGGCGCCGGCCGCTCCCCGCAATCTGTCCCCGACGAGGATCGCCATATTGGAGGCGTTGAGCCCGGGAAGCGACTGGCAGATGGAGAGAAGCTCGACGAAAGTTTCATCGTCGAGCCATTGGAGCGAACCGACGAGGCTCGACCGCAGATAGCCGACCACGCCGCCGCCCAGGCTCGTCGCGCCGATCATGAGAAAGGCGAGGAAGATCTTCGCGATCGAGACTTTTGGAATATTGCCGGCGTCACTCATGGCTTTGCGGCGGATTGCCCTTGAGGCGATAGACCGCGCCGGTCTTCGTCGTGCCGAGGCTGATCCAGTCCTGCGCCTCGCATTGCAGCAGCTTGAAGAATTCCTCGCATTTCAGCAGCGCCTTGGCGCTCAGCTCCTGACGGCGCTGAAATTTGCACTGGAAGGAAAATTCTCCGACGAGCTGATGCTGGTCGCCGCGCGTGCGCCACACCGCGACGTCGCTTTCCGCCGTAAAGTCTTTGCCGAAATCGAGCGCGCCGAGCTTTTGCTGGACCTCCTCCACCGCCGTGCGGTTGACGAGTTCGAGGCGCTCGTTTTCCTTGGTCATCAGCGGCCGCAAGGCGGGAAAGGCCTCGACGAGCGCCTCATGCGCCGTGAGATCGCTGCTGAAGGCGAGAGGATCGAGCTTGAATTCGACATTGTGCGAATAGAGCGACCGCATGCCGCCGATGCGGTCCTTTCGCGGCAGCCATTCCTCCTTGAATTTGACGCGATACATGCCCGGAATATTCGGCCGGATGTCGAGCTGCGAGGCCGTGTCGAGATCGGGATGGCGGAATTTGAAGACGATTTCCGGTTCTCCGACGGGAAAGCCGTCTTCATAAACCGTGCGGCGGCGCAGGATGAAGGCGTGGTTGTAGAGCTTGAACTCCTTCGTATCGAGAAAGAGCACTTCGCGGATCTGCGGGCGCAGGCGTTCATAGCGCTCGGTCTCGAAATCGATGCGCGCCTCTTTCGCCGCCTTGCGGACGAGTTTCCCGAAATCGTGAAAGCTCTGCACGGAGGTGAAGCGCAGGCCATTCAGAATCACTTTGGCTTCGAGGTAATGCACCTCGTCGAGCGGATGGCCGTCGGCGTAGAAGCGGTCTTCGGCGGCGTCTTCCGCCGGATCGGAAAGATGTTCGGCCAAACGGCGTCCCCAACGAAAATGACGAAGGACGGCGCCCCGCGCCCTCCTGCAATCGGCGAAAGGAACTTGTCCCATCGTCGCGGCGCTCCGGTCAAGCGCGCGCCGGAGAACTCAGCCGCGTTTCGCGATCCACGCCTCGAAGGCGGCGCGTTCGTCCTCGGCCATGTGGAAGGCGTGTTGCGCTTCCGGAAAGGCGCCGTTGCGCACCTCGTTTGCATAGGCGCTCACCGCGTCGCGCAGAGCCGCGCTCACCTGGCCGTAGCGGCGGTTATGCTTGAACTCGCGGGTCGTGACGCCTGCGAGGTCGTTGACGACGAGCACTTGCCCGTCCGTCTGAGGTCCGGCGCCGATGCCGATGGTCGCCGATTTGATCGCGCGCGTGATGCGTCCCGCAAGTTCCTGCGGCACCAGCTCCAGCACGAGAAATTTCTGCCCCGCCGCGTCGCCGGCGAGCGCGTCGTCATAGAGCTTTGCGGCGGCGGCGGCGGTCTTGCCTTGACGGCGTTTGACGTCCTGATGCTGCGACTCGAGCCCCAAATGCCCGCAGACGTCGAAACCTTCCGAAACGAGCGCGGCGACCAGTCCGGGCTGCGCGCCCTCGAACTTCACGCAATCGGCGCCGGCGTCGCGCAGAAGGCGCGCGCTCGCCAGCGCCATTTCGGGCGTGTCATAGGTCGCGTAGGGCAAGTCGCCCATGAGATAGGCCTCCGGCGCGCCGCGCCGCACCGCGGCGATGTGATGCGCCATGTCCGCGAGCGTCACCTCCCGCTCATGGGAATAGCCGAGCACGTTCACGCCGACGCTGTCGCCGACAAGGATGATGTCGACCCCGGCCTCCGCCTCGATGCGCGCGGTCGGCGCGTCATAGGCGGTGATCGCGACGATCTTCTCGCCGTGACGCTTTTTCTCCAGGATAAGGTCGGCTTTCGACATGCGCGGCTCCCGCCGTGGTCGCGTCCCGTCGCGAAACTCGAATGGGGAGAATTAGAATTATCGCGCCGCGTCGTCCCGGCAGGCGTGGGGCCGGCCGGGGATGCGGATTTCCTGAAGGCCGCCGCATTTGTCGCAGGCGGAAAGCGCGAGCGAGAGGACGAAGAGCGCCAGAACCAAAACCGCCTTGCGTCTCATGCGCCTCCCCCGTCTCGAATGCGGCGGGAAACTAGCCGCGCGCGGGCGCGCTGACAAGCATGCGCCCGTCAGCCCGGTTAGCGCTTGGCCTCCGCGATTCTGGAGGCGCTGTCGCGCATCAGCGTATGGACGATCGCGACATGATCCGCGTCCGAGCCGACCGTCAGCGCGCCGTCTTCCGCCCAGATGCGGACGCTCGCGGCTTTCAGTCCGCGATAGGCCGGGCGCTGCGCCGGCGAAGCGGGGGGCGGGGCTTTTCTAGCCGCGCCGCCTTACCCGACCTCGTGCGCGCCACGTAAAAATGCGCGACTTAAGGGCCTTCGGGAAATATGACGAATAGTTTCTGACCTTCCGGGCAGCGGGCGATGGGCTGCGGCTTGCTCGCCGGATATTTGTTCGGGCCTGAGGTCGACATCGGAAAGAAATAAGCCTGCTGGCAGGCGGGATCGACGCCGCCGACGCAGTCCGCGCCGGGCGCGCCGCATTTCAACGGATATTTCGCGCCCGTCGTCGCGGGGGGACCCTGGCAGGTGAAGGTCGGCTGACCGGCGCAGAAGAGCTGCACCGGCACGTTATAGGCCGCGCCGCCGCTCTGGGCGCAGAGATTGGCGCTCCATTCCGCATTGGTGCAGCCTTCCGGCGAGACGTTGACGTCGTACCAGACGCAACTGCGCATCAGGCTTTCCGGATTGTCCTGCAATCTGGCGCAGCCCTCGCGGCTGGCGAAATTGGCCTCGATGATCGTCAGATTGTCGCGCTGGGCGGCGAAGCAGTCCGGCGTCTTGCCCGGCGGCAGCAGATTCTCCATCGCGCAGAAGCGCGACGCTCCGGCGCTTGGCGGGACAGAGACGGCGCAGGTCTGGCCGGGCGGCAGAACCACCTGCCCGTTGATGCGCCGGCAGTCCGGCGACCAGGAGAAGGGGGCGGGCCGCCCCGGCTGGGGCGAGAAGCCGATATAGAGGGTGCGCTGGCTGCGATTGACGAAGGCGACAAGGCTCGCGTCCATCAGTCCCGCGCCGACATTCTGCGCATAGGCGGGCGGGGCGTGGCCCCCGAGCGCTATTGCGAGGAGGGCGAAGGTTCGAGCAAGGACGCTGGGCATCGCTTCGGCTCCCAGATTGCGAGAATGGATCGTTGCAACCGTAGCGGTGAGGCGTCAATGCGCGCGTCGTCGCAGATCGACAGAGTTGCGCGCTTGCATCTTGGCCAAACCCAAGTATAAAGCGCGCTTCGCGAGGTTCCCGGCCGGGGGCTGAACGGAAGCGCGCGTCCTCATCCGGGGGCTTGCGAGGGGCGACCCCCCGCCTTCCCGTGTCTCCGCCTTCGAACTTTCCTTCTCGAGCCTTTCCCACGGACTTATCGTCCCAGAAGCGCTCGAAGGGCTTGGCGCCGGAACGGCTCGCGACAACGGAAAGGCGAAGATCAATGGCTCTTTACGAGCATATCTATCTCGCCCGTCAGGACGTTTCTCCGCAGCAGGTGGAGACTCTGACCGGGCAGTTCAAGAATGTCATCACGTCGCTCGGCGGCACGGTCGGCAAGGTCGAATATTGGGGCGTCAAGTCCCTGGCCTACCGCATCAAGAAGAACCGCAAGGCGCATTTCACGCTCATCAATATCGACGCCCCGCCGGCCGCCATCGCCGAGCTGGAGCGCCAGCAGAGCATCAATGAGGACATTCTCCGCATCCTGACGCTGCGCGTCGAGGAGCTGGAGGAAGGTCCGTCCGCGCAGCTCCGCAAGCGCGACGACGACGACCGCGGCGAGCGCCGTGGCCCCGGCGGCCCGCGCGGCGATCGTGGAGACCGCGGCGACCGTGGCGACCGCCGCCCGCGTCGTGAAGAAGGCCGCGCTGAAGGAGAAGCCGAATGAGCACCGCCCCCCGCCGCCCCTTCTTCCGCCGCCGCAAGTCCTGCCCCTTCTCCGGCGCCAACGCCCCGAAGATCGACTATAAGGACACGCGCCTGCTCTCCCGCTACATTTCGGAGCGGGGCAAGATCGTCCCGTCCCGCATCACGGCCGTTTCGGCCAAGAAGCAGCGCGAACTGGCCCAGGCCATCAAGCGCGCGCGCTTTCTGGGGTTGCTGCCTTATGTGATCCGGTAAGCGGGTCGCATTCGAAGGATTTAAGGACCGCGCTCCGAGAGGGGCGCGGTTTTTTTAATGCCCCGGGGGTTTTTTGTGAGCCATTCTCAGAACTCAGTACAAGCTCTGGCTGCTAATCTCAAAGTCCGCAATGCGCCATGAGCGGACGTTGACGACTATTCAGCAAGCGGATGCCTTTGCTTGGCAGTAGCAAAGCGCTCAGGAATAGAACGCGAACTGATCAAGCGTGAGCAAGGCCTGCAGTGCCCGTGACTGCGTATAGTGTTCCGGTTTTGCGCGCCCGTGCCCAACTGCGTTTCTGGCTACACTCGGTTGATTCGATTCGACGTCAAAATCCGCATAGGTGTAGTGTCTTAGATAGTGAGCAAACTCCACGGGGAAGAACAGCGTGTCCTTTCCTCCTGCCATCTTAGTGGCAGTGTCCAAAGTGAATTCCAAAAGCTTACTGATTCTACGAGTATGCTGTCCGGTCGAAGCGAAATAGGCCTCAGCGATGATACCCTCAATCTCGGTCAGCACCACTTTCAGACAGGCTACCCAGTCGCCTTCTTTATAGGCCTTCACGCCAGAGCGAAGGATGGCTTCCTTTTCCTTGAAATGAGGCCTGGACATCCAACGGTCGAACATCCGATCCAGACATTCGCAAGTGAACTTTTTTGCAAGCTCGGCCTCTGCCTCAAGCAACGGAAAACCGGCTTCGCAGGCATTGCTCAGAGTTCCGAAGTCCCCAGTCATGATCTCGATGAAAGGAAACCAACCTGCGGCAACGACGCGCTTAAAGGTCGCCTCATTTGCTAGAACTGAATAGAGGTCGGCGTAGCGCATCTGTCGACATAAAGTGCCAAGATCGCGTTTTGCATCCTCAATGTTGAGGTGGCCTCCAGGGTTGAAGTCGAAAAACAGACCGAACCGAAACCCTTCACGGAAAAGGACGATTATTCGGTCCTCCGTCGCGACGTCTACCAGCGGAAACCACATACCAGTGACGTCAGCGATATCACTCTCAAAGAGTACAGTCCCAGAGGATGCGTTTCGTTTCAGACGAGTCTCATTCATGACCGCTGCTGCGTCGATCCATAGCGCCGCCGTATTGTCCGGCTTTATTACCAGAAGAATTGTGCTGGCGTGGAGAAGGGCTGGATATTCTCCAGCCTGCTGGGCGCAGTGCCTTATTACCGAGATGAGATTCGGGGCCACTCGATGAAACACAGCTTGCTCTGAGCACATTGTGGCGCGTGTCCACACCTTGACGGAAGTTCCGCGCATTGCCGCCTCGGCGGATACCCCATTAAACTCCACGTTGCTCAGGATGATGGGCTTGCCGGGGTTGCGAACCATTACACCCGGTCTCGAAGACACGGGATCAGCTTTTGCCTTGCTCGCTTCATCGTGTTCGGGAATCGTCATGCCTATCATCTAACACGCCTGAGGTACATTTATTCGCCCCGATGGAAGTCTGGATTGGGTCAATAGCAGTCCTTCAGTAACTATTTCGACCATAACATGGAGTATGCGAAGCCGGATTGCCGCGCGCCTACCCCGCCCGCACCTGCGGCGCCGTCGCTTCGTGCAGCCCCTCCAGCCCCGCCGTCGGCTGCGGGGGCTCGGCCATGAACTGCGCGGCCGCCAGAGTCGCGAAGCGGCCGCCTTTTTCCACGAGCGTCTCGAAGGAGCCGCTTTCGACGATCTCGCCCTGATCGAAGACGAGGATGCAGTCGGCGTTGCGCACGGTGGCGAGGCGGTGGGCGATGACGAAGGTGGTGCGCCCCTTGGTCGCCGCCTCCAGCGCCTTCTGGATCTGCTTCTCGGTCGTGGCGTCGAGGGCCGAGGTCGCCTCGTCGAAGACGAGGATGGGCGGGTTTTTGAGCAGCGCGCGGGCGATGGAGAGGCGCTGGCGTTCGCCGCCCGAGAGCGAGCGGCCGCGCTCGCCGATGCGCGTGGCGCGGCCGTCGCTCTGGCGCGAGACGAATTCCGAGGCCTGCGCCAGCTCCAGCGCGCGGGCGATCTCCTCATCCGTCGCGTCGGGATTGCCGATGCGTAAGTTCTCCTCGATCGTGCGCGCGAAGAGCATCGGCTCCTGAAACACGACGCCGATGTTCCGGCGCAGCGAGAGCAGGGTGAATTCACGAATATCGACGCCGTCGATCTTCACCGCGCCTTCGTCCGGATCGAAGACGCGGTGGAGGAGTCCGAGCGTCGTCGACTTGCCGGAGCCCGTCGCGCCGACGAGCGCGACGGTCTGGCCCGGCTTGGCGAGGAAGCTGACATTCTTCACCGCCTTGCGGCGCGGGTCGTAGGAGAAAGTGACGTTCTCGAAGGCGACGGCGCCCGCGAGCCGGCCGGCGTCGCGGGCGCCCGGCCGGTCGGCGACGGTCGGCTGCGTGTCGAGAACCTCGAAGAATTCCTCGATTTTTGCCGATTGCGCGAAGAGGATGTTGACGAAGCCGACGACTTGTTCGAGCCGACCGATCAACATGGTTGCGAAATTGGTGAAGGTGACGATCTCGCCAATCGACGCCTGCCCATGAAGATGCAGCCATGTGCCGAGCACGAAGATCGAGAGGATCGTCAGCGTCGCCGACGCGCGGCTCGCGACGGCGACGAGCGCCCACCATGAGAGCACCGGCATTTGCGCGGCGAGCACGTCCTCGATGATCCGGCGCAGCGCGCGCGACTCGCTTTCGACGCGAGTAAAGCTTTGCACGACCGGGATATTTCCAAGGGCGTCGGAAGCGTGTTCGGCGAGCGAGGAATTGTGCCGCTCGACTTGCCCCTGCAAGGCCTCCGTGCGCCGCAGGACATAGCTCGTCGTCAGATAGAAGACGAAAACGAGCAGCATCAGGAGGCCGCCGAGCCGCCAATTGATGAACAGCGTCGACGGCAGAAGGATGAACAGCGCGACGAAGGAGGCGCAATTTTCGCGAAAGAAGGACAGCCACAGGCCGAACATGGCCGAAGAGCCGTCGAGCATCGTCTTCAGCAGCCGTCCGGAATGCACATTGGTGTGGAATGTGAGTGGAAGATTAAGGACATGCTCGAAATAATCGGACACCACGGCGAGCCGGCGGCGATGCGCGAGCCGGTCGGCGTTCAATCCGACGAGGATGGCGCCGCCGATCGAGAAGAGCCCGAAGCCCGCCCACGCCATGAGCAGCGGCAGCAGGTCGCCCCAGGTCAGCGTATGGCCGGGCGCCTGGGCCTGGGTCATCCGGTCGATGATGCGGCCGAAGAGAAGAGGTTCGGCGAATTGGGCGATGGCGAGCGACAGATTTGCGGCGACGAGAATCGTCGCGAGCCGCGCCTGCGGGCGCAACTGGCCAAGGACGCGAGAATAGATCTTGAGGACTTTCATCGTCTCGCCCACTCCGGCCGCTTTCGTACGCGCTTACAGGCGCGCGGCGCGCCATGCAAGGCCCTGGCTTGGCGGATCAGGGGCGCGCAAGGCGCGGAAGATAACCCCGGCGCGAAGGCCGGCGCATAGAGGCCACAGAAATGTTTGACGCAATTCGCTTTCGCGCCTTGTCCGCGCTGCGCCTTCGCAGAATTTTCCTGACGCCGGCCGATCCCGCTTTCGCCGCGCGGCTGCAGGACGAGCAATTCGCCGCCGTGCGTCGCAATACGCCGGGAATGATGCTCGCCAATATCGGCAATGCGCTCGCCCTTTTCGTAACCTTCATTGGCACGCCGCTGGAAGCGCGCGCAGCCTTGTGGACCAATGCGCTGCTTCTGGTCTCCGGCTACATCTTCCTGCGGGCGCGGCGGCGCGGCCCGCGAGCCGGGAAAAAGCGCTCGCGGCCTTCGACCATTCACATTCGCGCGGCGATCAACGCCGCCGCGCTCGGCGCGCTCTGGGCCGCGGTGCCGATGCTCTTCTTCCTGGAGGCGAGCCCCGGCGCGCGTCTTATGGTCATTTCATTGACGGCGGGCATGCTGTTCGGCGGCGCCTTCGCGCTGGCGCGGGCGCCGCTCGCCGCGACGGTGTTTGCGGGTCCGATCGCGCTCGCCGCGGCCGTGACGCTGATCCGGGGCGCCGATCCAGATCTCGCCCGCATCGCCTTCGTGCTCTGCATCTACACCGCCGTTCTGCTGCGCGGCGCTTACGCCGAGGCGCTCAGTTTTCGCGGGCGCGTCCTGTCGCAAATGGGAGCCGAGCGCGAAGCGCGCACCGACGCGCTCACCAAATTGCCCAATCGCCTCGCCTTCACGGACGCCATGGAGCGCGAACTCGCGCGCCTTCACCGCTATGGCGGCGGCTTCATGCTGCTTTGCGTCGACATCGATAATTTCAAGACGATCAACGATCGCCACGGACATCCGGCCGGCGATCAATTGCTGGCCCAGGCGGCGCGGCGCATGCGCACCGCCTTGCGGGCGTCGGATCTCGTGGCCCGGCTTGGCGGCGACGAATTCGCGATCATCGCCACGGAGGTGCAGACGCGCGAAGCCGCCCGCGCCGTCGCCAATCGCATCGTCGGCTGCTTCGACGCGCCCTTCCAGCTGGAGGGCCGCGCGGTTCAGGGCGCCGCGAGCGTCGGCGGGGCGCTGGCGCCGAAGGACGGAGCGGATTTCGGCGCGATCTTCAAGAGCGCGGACGTCGCTCTGTATCAGGCCAAGCAGAGCGGCGGCTGGCGTATTTTCGAGCCGGCCGGCGAACACGACATTGCGGATGCGCCGCTCGCGGAGCCGCATTTGCGGCTGGCTCTGGCCAACCGCCAGTTCGCGCTCGTCTATCAGCCCATCTTGAATCTCGTGACGAACGAACTCGACGGTTTCGAGGCGCTGTTGCGCTGGAGCCATCCAACGCGCGGACAGATCCCGCCTTCCGCCTTCCTTTCGCTCGCCGAGGAAACGGGGCTCATCCACGAGATCGGACTCTGGGTCGCCGAAAACGCGGCGGCGGCGGCGGCGCGTTTCCCCGACCGGTTCCGGGTCTGCGTCAATGTCTCGGCGACGCAGCTCCGCCGGCCCGATTTCGCACGGCGCCTGCTCGAGGCGGCCGCGCGGGCGGAACTCGCGCCGAGCCGGCTGGAGATCGAGATCGGCGAACGCGCCCTGCTCGCCGGCGACCGCGAAATGGAAGATCAGGTGAGGAAATTGTCGCGCATGGGCGTCTCCGTCGCGCTCGACGATTTCGGGTCCGGCTACGCGTCTCTCGCGCAGTTCGGCCGCCTGCCCTTGAAGCGGGTGAAGATCGACGGCCCGCTGTCGCGCGACGTCCTGAACCGGCGGGAATGCGCGGCGATCGTCGCGGACGCGGCGCGTATGGCGGCGGGATTCCGCTTCGCCGTTCTCGCCGAGGGCGTCGAGACCAGGGAGCAGTTCGAATGGCTGCGCGACCACGGCGTCGTCGAAGCGCAAGGCTATTTTATCGCGCCGCCCATGCCGCTCGAAAAGCTCGAAGCCTTCGTCGCGAACTGGCGCCCGGAGCAGACGAGGTCCGCCGCGATGGGCGCGTGAGTTTTTTATTCGTCCTCGCCGAAGCGGCTAGCGACCAAAGCTTCCAGCGCGTCCAGCGCCTCGGCCGCCTGGGGTCCGCTCGCGCCGACGGTGATGGTCGAGCCCTGTCCGGCGCCGAGGGTCAATATGCCCATGATCGAGCTGCCGCCGACGGTCTCGCCGTCCTTGGAGACCGTGATCTCCGCGTCGAATTTCTCGCAGCACTGGACGAATTTCGCCGTCGCCCGCGCATGCAGGCCTTTTTTATTGATGATCGGAAAATCGCGGGCGGCGGCGTTTTCGGCCGCTTGTTCTTGCGCGTTCGACATTGAAGATCGCTTCGACGAGGTTATTTCGGGTTCAGGAGCACTCTGCTCGCGATATAAACATATTTTCGTCCGGCGTCCTGCGCTTGAAGCACGGCCTGCTCCAGCGTGGCGGTGTCGCGCACCGAAGCGAGCTTGATGAGCATTGGAAGATTGACGCCGGCGAGAACTTCGACATTGCCGCCATTCATGACGGAAATGGCGAGATTGGACGGGGTGCCGCCGAACATGTCGGTAAGCAGGACGACCCCCTCGCCGCTATCCGCCTTGTGAATGGCTTCGAGAATGTCGGCGCGGCGGCGCTCCATATCGTCTTCGGGGCCGATGGAAATCGAGACGAGTTGCTTCTGCGGGCCCACCACGTGTTCGAGCGCGGCGCGGAACTCCGTGGCGAGGTGGCCGTGGGTCACCAAGACCATTCCGATCATTCGACCCTACCACTCATGAAGACGTCTCGCGTTGCGCGATGCCAGGCGACAGTTGATCCGCAAACCGCCATGGCTCTTCGCCCCCGCGACAGCATATACAAGCACAGCCGCCGCGCCCATCCCATTTTGTCGCGGGGCCCGCTAGGCGCGCCATTTTGTGCGTCGCGGCGAAATTGGCAAGCAAAAAGCGCGATAGGGGCGTCAATTTGTCGTAATTCTTTGTAGAAAAAAGCCGATTCGGCCAACAGAGGCGCTGCCGCAACCTTCCGTAACAAGGCGTGGCAGTTTAATTTTCTGCACCAGAGCGGTTTTTTCATCCTCGCCGGGATAGCGCGGCGGCTTTTCTCCGGCGCCGCAAAGATCGACTATGGCGCTCAGAACGCAGGCCCTTTCGAACGGGACGCGCATGAGGCCGAGGCCTCGCACTTCGATCATGCCCGCGATCGCCGGATGCGGCCGCGCGACGAGCCGCCCGTTTTGCGCGTCGACGGCGACGCGGTCGTCGCCGACCAGCCGCGCAAAGTCGCCGCGCGCCTGGTAATGCGAAATCAGATCGAGGGTCAGC
The DNA here is from genome assembly GCF_027571405.1 of Methylocystis parvus OBBP. Classification (GTDB taxonomy): domain Bacteria; phylum Pseudomonadota; class Alphaproteobacteria; order Rhizobiales; family Beijerinckiaceae; genus Methylocystis; species Methylocystis parva. Next base: position 2,087,011 of record NZ_CP092968.1, on the reverse strand, counting down.
GCGCTTTTTCCGCTGCCCGAGGGGCCGCGCAGCAGGAGGCCCTTTTCGCCGAGCAGCAGGGCGTTCGCATGGAGATGGCTCGGCGCCTTCGCGCTCATCGCGCCGCCGGCAGCCAGACGACGAAACGCGCGCCGAGAACGGGATCGCCCGGGTCCGGCTCATCCGTGCCGTCGGGATGCGTCCGCGTGCGGTTCAAAGCGCGGATGCGGCCGCCATGCGCCTCGATGATCTGTCGGGAGATGGCGAGGCCGAGCCCCGAATTCTGTCCGAAGCCCTGTTCGGGACGGTCGGTGTAGAAGCGCTCAAAGACGCGTTCGAAGGCGCCGTCGGGAATGCCCGGCCCGTCATCGTCGACGATGATTTCATAGCCGTCGAGCGGCGCGCCGCCCGGCCCCTTGGCGCGTTCCGGCCAGAGCAGAACCCGCACGGCGCCCCCGGGCCGGGAGAAGGAGCGGGCGTTGTCGATGAGATTGTTGAAGACCTGGCCGAGGCGGGAATCATGGCCCCGGACGCACCAGCGTTTGCGCATCGGTTCGCCCGAGGCGTGGCGGATGGTCAGCTCGATGCTCACGCCGTCGCCGCGCTCGACATTGCGCGCAATGTCCACAACGGTGATCAGCGCTTTCGAGAGATCGACGTCGCCCATATCGGCGCGCGCAAGTTCGGCGTCGAGGCGCGATGCGTCGGAAATGTCGCTGATCAGCCGGTCGAGCCGTCCAACATCGTGCTTGATGATCGCGAGCAGCCGGTCGCGGGAGGCGTCGGTCTTGGCGATGGGCAGCGTCTCGACGGCGCTGCGCAGCGAGGTCAGGGGATTTTTGAGCTCGTGCGCGACGTCGGCGGCGAAATGTTCGATGGCCTCGATGCGGTTGTAGAGCGCGGTCGTCATGTCGCGCAGGGCGGCCGAGAGATGGCCGATCTCGTCGGGCCGATCGGAAAAATCCGGAATCTCCTGGCGCGACTTGGCGCCCCGGCGCACGCGCTCGGCGGCCTCGGCGAGACGCCGCATCGGCTCGGTGATGGTGTTGGTGAAGAAGAGCGAGAGCAGCAGCATCACCCCCGCCGAGACGAGGAAGATGCGGATGATGCCCCAGCGCTCCTGCGCGATGATCGCGTCGATGTCGCCGCCCATCGTCGACAGCAGCAGGGCGCCGCGCACAGAGCGGAAGCGCTGGACGGGCACGGCCACGGCGACGATGGTCTCGCCTTTTTCATTGGCGCGCACGACGGAATGGGCGCGACCTTCGAGGGCGCTCGCGACCTCCGGATAGTTCTTGCCGTTGCCCATGCCGATGTCTTCGTAGAGCGGCAGCTCCGGGCGGCGCGTCACGCGGCGCAGGAAGTCGAGCGTCTTCTGCAGGAAGGACGAGGCGTCGAGCGTCGTCGCCCGTCCCGGCGACGGCAGATCGAAGCGCAGAATATTCGAGCGTCCGGAGACCGAGCGCGAGTCGAGCAGCAGATAGCCGTCCCGGTCGTAAATGCGCGCGCGCAGACGCGTCGGCGAAACGAGGCGCTTGAGCAGGGGGCCGACGCGCTCCGGGTTCAGCGAGAATTCGATCGCGGGCTGACCGTCGCCCGGCGCGGCGCTCTCGCCGGGGGCGAGCCGCAGCAGCTTTTCCGGGTCGATCGTGATCGCATCCGTATCGACGGTCGCGGAAGCCGCGATGGCGGCGGCGATGATCTCGCCTTGCGTCTGCAGGCTTTGGACGCGCGCGTCGATCAGGCCTTCGCGAAACTGATTGAGATAAAGAAACCCGCCGAGCAGCGCGACGAGGCCGCCGAGATTGAGGACGACGATCCGTCGCGTCAGCGAGGAGGAGAGATGCGACTGAAAGGCGCGCGACAGGCGGCGCAGGCGGATGTTGAAGCTCCGCGCGCGGCGCGCCGGCGGCTTTCCGCCGGACTCGCCCTGTCGAGGGGGAGCGGTCTCGAGCGACGGCGCTCGCGCGGGGGCGGGCGCGTCGGCTTCCTTCGAGATGACGTCGCCGGACTCCGCCGCGCTCATGAAGCGTTCGCCCGCCGTTACATTTCCTTGAAGCGATAGCCGACGCCGTAAAGCGTCTCGATCATCTCGAAATCGGAATCGACGACCTTGAACTTCTTGCGCAGGCGCTTGATGTGGCTGTCGATCGTGCGGTCGTCCACATAGACCTGATCGTCATAGGCGGCGTCCATCAGCGCGTTGCGGCTCTTCACCACGCCGGGGCGCTGCGCCAGCGATTGCAGGATCAGGAACTCGGTGACGGTCAGCACCACCGGATCGCCGCGCCAGGTGCAGGTGTGGCGCTCCGGGTCCATGACCAGCGCGCCGCGCTCGAGAACCTTCGCCTCCGTCTCCTTCTGGGCCGCCGCCTCCTTTGGATTGGCGCGGCGCAGGATCGCCTTCACCCGCTCGACGAGCAGACGCTGCGAGAAGGGTTTGTGGATGAAATCGTCGGCGCCCATTTTGAGGCCGAAGAGTTCGTCGATCTCCTCGTCCTTGGAGGTAAGAAAAATCACCGGGAGGTCCGATTTCTGCCGCAGCCGGCGAAGAAGCTCCATCCCGTCCATGCGCGGCATCTTGATGTCGAAGATGGCGAGATCCGGCGGATTGGCCCGCAGCCCGTCGAGCGCCTGGGCCCCGTCCGTATAAGTCTGCACGCGATAACCCTCGCCCTCGAGCGCGATGGAGACCGAGGTCAGGATGTTGCGATCGTCGTCGACGAGAGCGATGGTCGGCATGATCATCCTTTGCTTTTGTTGGCGGCGATAGACGCGTCTGGCGACGAGCGGAGCGTGCATCATTCGCCATTGATGGCGCTACGCTTTCCGATGTCGCCCGGGACCGATGGGTTTCTGCCGACCCGGACAAGGTCCCGACCTATCGCGGCTGAAATGTGGCCTTCAAAGCGGCCAGATACGCCGATGCGCATGAAAGAGGCGCCTGTTCCGTCCAGAACAGATTCTCTTCGGAAGCGTCTGTCAACTTATCCGAAAGCGCTCCGGCTGCGACAGCCGCGCCCCACTCTTATATACACATTTGGTCGGCAAAGCGAACCAGGCGCTCTCTTGATATGGAAATGCAGGCGAAATCATGATGATAGATAAAGATGGCGGGCCCGTGCGCGATCCCCGCCAGGACCCGTCTTTCGATCCGGTGGGGGAATCCAAGCGGTTGCTGCGCGGCATCCGGACGGCTACGCTCGCCACATTAACGGAGGCGGGGGCGCCCTTTGCGACATTGACCGCCATCGCGACCGATCATGACGGGACGCCGATCCTGCTGCTCTCCCGGCTGGCGCATCATACGCGCAATCTGGAGCGGGATGGCCGCTGCTCTTTGCTGCTGCCTCAGGGCGGGCGGGGCGACCCGATGGCGCATCCAAGGCTCACCCTCGTCGCCAGGGCGGCGCGCAGCCAGAGCCCCGGCGCCCGCGCGCGTTTCCTCGCACGCAATCCGAAGGCGCAGCTTTACGCCGATTTTCCGGACTTTTCCTTCTGGCGGGCGGAGGTCGAAGCGGCGCATCTCAATGGCGGCTTCGCGCGGGCGGCGGATTTCGGGCCCGCGGCGCTCCTGACCGACATTGGCGGCGCGGAGTCGCTTCTCGCGGCGGAGGCCGACATTCTCGGCCATATGAACGCCGACCATGCCGACGCGCTGGCGCTTTACGCCGAAAAGCTCGCCGGGGTGAAGCCCGGAAACTGGCGGGCAAGCGGGATCGACCCGGAGGGGCTGGACCTGATTTGCGGCGACGAGACCGCCCGCGTGGCGTTTCCAACGCCCATTAAAAATCCCGCGGAGTCGCGAGAGGTTTTGGTGGAGCTGGCCAAGCTCGCGCGCGGTTGAGAGGCGGTTGAGAGATAGAAGATCGAGGGGCCGCCCCTCGCGCTTCGAGACGCCCGCGTCGCGGGCTCCTCGGCGAGAGGGGCGCGCAAAGCGGGCGTCCCGCCTCAAACCGTCGCGAGAAAGCCCGCGATCTCGTCCTTCAGCGTAAGACGCTTCTTCTTGAGGTCCTCGATCGTCGCGTCATCCGCCGGCTCGACATTGGTCTCCATGCGGTGAATGGCGCGGTTGAGCGTGTGATATTCCTCGGCGAGGCGTGCGAAATGGGCGTTGCCGGCCTTCAGATTGTGGATCGCTTCCGCGTGCTCCGGGAACTCTTCGTGCAGCTCATGCGCGACATGACTCATATTTGTCTCCGAACCCTGGTCTCTGCAACTCGGCGCCCATGGCGCCGTCCAAGCTATTATAGCCTGTGAAATTCATCGAGCGGGCCGTCGAAAAATGCGGCCTTCGGTCGCGTTGGCGACGGAGCTTCCGGACTTTTGAGAAATTAGTGTCATATGAATGAATCTCCGCTTGACGCGCCGGAAAGCCGCGATTAGGTTCCGCCCACTTTCGACAGGCCGTAAGTTCACGCCGTCGGGGAGCGCCACGCTCTCGACCTTTCGAACTTAAACGCTGTCGCCTTGCCTGTGACCGCCAAGTACCTTTGGTAATCATACCGTCGTTCACGGCGACGGACAGGAAGGCACGATCCCGGGTCTCCGGGATCCTCTGCGTTAGGAGCGCCTTGGCCTTGCGGCCATCGGCGCTTCGCTCGTTTGCGCGTCTTTGATGCGCTTCCGGGTTCACCCGAACATCCGCCATTCGCGAACAGCGAAGCGAAGGACTTTTTGATGCCGACGATCAGCCAGTTGATCCGCAAGCCGCGTCACCCGAAGACGTATCGCGAGAAGGCCCGCCATCTTGGCGCCTGCCCGCAGAAGCGCGGCGTGTGCACGCGCGTCTACACCACGACGCCGAAGAAGCCGAACTCGGCGCTTCGCAAGGTCGCCAAGGTGCGTCTGACCAATGGCTTCGAGGTCATCGGCTATATTCCGGGCGAGGGCCACAATCTTCAGGAGCACTCCGTGGTGATGATCCGCGGCGGCCGCGTGAAGGATCTTCCGGGCGTTCGCTATCACATTCTGCGCGGCGTGCTCGACACGCAGGGCGTCAAGGACCGCAAGCAGCGCCGTTCGAAATACGGCGCGAAGCGTCCGAAGTAATCCGGCCGAAGTAGGGAGCAGCACCAATGTCTCGTCGCCACCGGGCCGAAAAGCGCGAAGTGATCGAAGACGCCAAGTTCGGCGACATCGTTCTCGCGAAGTTCATGAACTCCATCATGTACGACGGCAAGAAGTCCGTCGCCGAGCAGATCGTCTATGGCGCGCTCGACCAGGTCGAGTCGAAGGCCAAGAGCGATCCGCTTGCGATCTTCAAGCAGGCGCTCGACAATGTCGCGCCGGCGATCGAAGTCCGCTCGCGCCGCGTCGGCGGCGCCACCTATCAGGTGCCGGTCGAAGTGCGCAACGAGCGCCGTCAGGCGCTGGCGATCCGCTGGATCATCACCGCCGCGCGCGCCCGCAACGACAAGACCATGGTCGACCGTCTGTCGGCCGAATTGTTGGATGCGTCCAACAATCGCGGCGCGGCCGTGAAGAAGCGCGAAGACACGCACCGCATGGCGGAAGCCAACCGCGCCTTCTCGCATTATCGCTGGTAAGCCGAAGCTCTCTATCCGAGGACATATCCATGGCCCGCTCGCATCCGATCGAGGACTACCGCAACTTCGGCATCATGGCCCACATCGACGCGGGCAAGACGACGACGACGGAGCGCATCCTCTATTATTCCGGCAAGAGCCACAAAATCGGCGAGGTGCATGAAGGCGCCGCGACGATGGATTGGATGGAGCAGGAGCAGGAGCGCGGCATCACCATCACTTCGGCCGCGACCACGACCTTCTGGAACGGCAAGCGCCTGAACATCATCGACACGCCCGGCCATGTCGACTTCACCATCGAAGTCGAGCGTTCGCTGCGCGTTCTCGACGGCGCGGTCTGCGTTCTCGACGGCAATCAGGGCGTCGAGCCCCAGACGGAGACCGTCTGGCGCCAGGCCGACAAATACAACGTGCCGCGCATCGTCTTCGTCAATAAGATGGACAAGATCGGCGCGGACTTCTACCGCTGCGCGGAAGAGATCAAGACGCGCGTCGGCGGCCGTCCGGTCTGCGTGCAGCTGCCGATCGGCTCCGAGAATAATTTCAAGGGCGTGATCGATCTGGTCCGCATGAAGGCCGTCGTCTGGGAGGATGAGGGTCTCGGCGCCAAGTATCACGACGAGGAAATTCCCGCCGACCTTCTCGACAAGGCCAAGGAATATCGCACGGCGCTGATCGAAGCCGCCGTCGAGCTCGACGACGACGCCATGGCCGCCTATCTCGACGGCGTGGAGCCGGACGAGGCGGCGCTGAAGGCGCTGATCCGCAAGGCGGTGCGCGGCATCGTCTTTCATCCCGTGTTCTGCGGCTCGGCCTTCAAGAACAAAGGCGTGCAGCCTCTCCTCGACGCCGTCGTCGACTTCCTGCCGTCGCCGATCGACCGCGAGGCGATCAAGGGCGTCGACATGGATACGGGCGCGGAGATGGTCCGCAATCCGTCCGACGCCGAGCCCTTCTCCATGCTCGCCTTCAAGATCATGGACGACCCTTTCGTCGGCACCATCACCTTCGCGCGCGTCTATTCGGGCAAGATCGAGTCGGGCACGACCGTTCTGAACTCCACGAAGGACAAGAAGGAGCGCATCGGCCGCATGCTGCTGATGCACGCCAATAACCGCGAAGACATCAAGGAAGCTTATGCGGGCGACATCGTCGCGCTCGCCGGCCTCAAGGAGACTCGCACGGGCGACACGCTCTGCGATCAGCAGAAGCCGGTCATTCTGGAGCGCATGGAGTTCCCCGATCCGGTCATTGAGATCGCGATCGAGCCGAAGTCCAAGGCGGACCAGGAGAAGCTCGGCATCGCGCTGCAGAAGCTCGCGGCGGAGGACCCGTCCTTCCGCGTGACGACCGATCAGGAGAGCGGCCAGACCATCCTCAAGGGCATGGGCGAGCTGCATCTCGACATCAAGGTCGACATTCTGAAGCGCACCTATAAGGTCGACGCCAATATCGGCGCGCCGCAGGTCGCCTATCGCGAGCGTCTCGGCAAGCGCATCGAGATCGACTACACGCACAAGAAGCAGACCGGCGGCACCGGCCAGTTCGCGCGCGTCAAGATCATCTACGAGCCGAACGAAGCGGGCGCGGGCAATCAGTTCGAGAGCCAGATCGTCGGCGGCGCGGTTCCGAAGGAATATGTCCCGGGCGTGCAGAAGGGCATCGACTCGGTGATGACCTCGGGCGTGCTCGCGGGCTTCCCGGTCGTCGACATGAAGGCGACGCTGATCGACGGCGCCTTTCATGACGTCGACTCGTCGGTTCTCGCCTTCGAAATCGCGACCCGCGCGGCGACCCGCGAAGCCCTGCAGAAGGGCGGCTCGGTCCTGCTCGAGCCGATCATGAAGGTCGAGGTGGTGACGCCGGAAGAATATACCGGCACCGTCATCGGCGATCTGAACTCGCGTCGCGGCCAGATTCAGGGCCAGGACATGCGCGCCAACGCTGTGGTCATCAACGCCATGGTGCCGCTCGCCAATATGTTCGGCTATGTGAACAATCTGCGCTCCGGCACGCAGGGCCGCGCAAGCTACACGATGCTTTTCGACCACTACGAACAGGTGCCCGAGGCGGAGTCGAAGAAGGTCCAGGCGAAATACGCCTGATCTCGCGAACGCTAGGGTTAAACGGAACTCTCTGAAGGAGCACGGCAATGGCCAAGGAAAAATTCTCTCGCACCAAGCCGCACTGCAATATTGGAACGATCGGTCACGTCGATCATGGCAAGACGTCCTTGACGGCGGCGATCACGAAGGTTCTGGCGGAGACGGGCGGCGCGACCTTCACGGCCTATGACCAGATCGACAAGGCGCCGGAGGAGAAGGCGCGCGGCATCACGATTTCGACGGCGCATGTCGAATATGAGACGACGAACCGCCATTATGCGCATGTCGACTGCCCCGGCCACGCCGACTATGTGAAGAACATGATCACCGGCGCGGCGCAGATGGACGGCGCGATCCTGGTGGTGTCGGCCGCCGACGGCCCGATGCCGCAGACCCGCGAGCACATCCTGCTCGCCCGCCAGGTCGGCGTGCCGGCGCTGGTGGTGTTCCTCAACAAGGTCGACATGGTCGACGATCCGGAGCTTCTGGAGCTGGTCGAGCTCGAAGTGCGCGAGCTTCTGTCGAAGTATGACTTCCCCGGCGACGACATTCCGATCGTCAAGGGTTCGGCTTTGTGCGCGCTGGAGAACAAGTCTCCGGAGCTGGGCCATGACGCGATCCTGAAGCTGATGGCGGAAGTCGACCGCTACATTCCGCAGCCGGAGCGTCCGAAGGATCAGCCCTTCCTGATGCCGGTCGAGGACGTGTTCTCGATTTCGGGCCGCGGCACGGTGGTGACGGGGCGCATCGAGCGCGGCGTGATCAAGGTGGGCGAGGAAGTCGAGATCGTGGGCATCCGTCCGACGACGAAGTCGACGGTGACGGGCGTCGAGATGTTCCGCAAGCTGCTGGATCAGGGCGAGGCGGGCGACAATGTGGGCTGCCTGCTGCGCGGCACGAAGCGCGAGGACGTTGAGCGCGGCCAGGTTCTGTGCAAGCCGGGTTCGGTGAAGCCGCACACGAAGTTCAAGGCCGAGGCCTATATCCTGACCAAGGACGAGGGCGGCCGGCACACGCCGTTCTTCACGAATTACCGCCCGCAGTTTTATTTCCGCACGACGGACGTGACCGGCATCGTGACGCTCCCCGAGGGCGTCGAGATGGTGATGCCGGGCGACAACGTCACGATGGAAGTGAACCTGATCGTGCCGGTGGCGATGGAGGAGAAGCTGCGCTTCGCCATCCGCGAAGGCGGCCGCACCGTCGGAGCCGGCGTCGTCGCCAGCATCATCGAGTAAGAAGCGAATCTGGACCGCGGGTCTTTTCGGGCTCGCTCTTGTGAAAATAGCCGCGCGCTTTGCCGCGCGCGGCGCATGAAAGCGGGCTTGAGACGCTCGCGGTCCCAAAGGACGAGACAATGAACGGTCAAAACATCCGGATTCGCTTGAAGGCGTTCGATCACCGGATTCTCGACACGTCGACCAAGGAGATCGTCTCCACGGCCAAGCGCACCGGCGCTCAGGTTCGTGGCCCGATTCCGCTGCCGACCAAGATCGAGAAGTTCACGGTGAACCGTTCGCCGCACATCGACAAGAAGTCGCGTGAGCAGTTCGAAATCAGAACGCATAAGCGCGTTCTCGACATCGTCGACCCCACCCCGCAAACGGTGGATGCGCTGATGAAGCTCGATCTCGCCGCGGGCGTCGACGTCGAGATCAAGCTCTAAAGAACGGATTGGGCGGCGCCCTGGAGGCAGCCGCTTCGCGAAGGATTATTGAACATGCGGTCGGGCGTCATCGCGCAAAAGGTCGGAATGACCCGCATCTTCACAGAGGCGGGCGAGCATGTGCCGGTCACGGTGCTCAAGCTGGACGGCTGTCAGGTCGTCGCTCAGCGCACCAAGGAAAAGAACGGCTACACCGCCGTTCAGCTCGGCATCGGCCGCGCCAAGGTGAAGAATGTCTCCAAGGCCGAGCGCACGCGCTTCGCCGCGGCCAAGGTCGAGCCGAAAATGAAACTCGCCGAGTTCCGCGTGAACGAGGACGCGCTGCTGCCTGTCGGCGCCGAGATCACGGCCGACCATTTCGTCGTCGGCCAGTTCGTCGACGTCACCGGCACCACGACGGGCAAAGGCTTCGCCGGCCCGATGAAGCGTTGGGGCTTCGGCGGTCTGCGCGCGTCTCACGGCGTCTCGATCTCGCATCGTTCGCACGGTTCGACCGGCGGCCGTCAGGATCCGGGCAAGACCTTCAAGAACAAGAAAATGGCCGGCCATATGGGCGTCGACCGCGTGACGACGCAGAATCTGCGCGTCGTGCAGACCGACGTCGCGCGCGGCCTGCTGCTCGTCGAAGGCGCCGTTCCGGGCACCGCCGGCGGATGGATTTACGTGCGCGACGCCGTCAAGCGCGCGCTCCCCAAGGATGCGCCGCAGCCGGGCAAGTTCCGCCTGGCGGACGCCGCCGACGCGGCTCCCGCGCAAGAAACGAAGGAGGACTGAGCCGTGAAGATCGACGTCACGTCGTTCGACGGTCAGGCGGCCGGTTCGATCGAACTTTCCGATGAAGTGTTTGGCCTCGAGCCGCGCGCGGACCTCATCCACCGGATGATCCGCTGGCAGCTCGCCAAGCGCCGCGCCGGCACCCACGCGGTCAAGAACCGCGCGGAAATCGCGCGCACCGGCAAGAAGATGTACAAGCAGAAGGGCACGGGCGGCGCGCGTCACGGCTCGGCCCGCGTGCCGCAGTTCCGCGGCGGCGGACGCGCCTTCGGCCCGCAGGTCCGCAGCCATGAGCACGATCTGACCAAGAAGGTTCGCGCCCTCGCGCTGAAGCATGCGCTCTCGGCCAAGGCCAAGGACGGCGGCATCATCGTATGGGAGACGGCCGAGCTCGACGCGCCGAAGACGAAGGTTCTCGCTTCCGGCTTCGCCAAGACGGGCCTCGCCAATGCGATCATCATCGTCGGCGGCGACGTGCAGAACAATTTCGCGCTCGCCGCGCGCAACATCCCGCAGATCGACGTGCTGCCGGTCGAGGGCGTCAATGTTTACGACATCATCCGCCGCGAGAAGCTGGTTCTGACCCGCGCCGCCGTGGACGCGCTGGAGGCGCGCCTGAAATGAGCAAGGACGTCCGCCATTACGACGTGATCGTCGCCCCAATCATCACCGAGAAGGCGACGCTCGCTTCCGAGAGCAACAAGGTGGTCTTCAAGGTCGCCCGGACCGCGACCAAGCCGCAGATCAAGGCGGCGGTCGAGGGTCTCTTCGATGTGAAGGTCGAGTCCGTGAACACCCTCGTCCGCAAGGGCAAGGTCAAGGCGTTCCGCGGCGTGCGCGGTCAGCAGAGCGACGTCAAGAAGGCCGTCGTCACGCTGGCCGAAGGCCACAAGATCGACGTGACGACCGGACTGTAAGAGAAGGCGTGGGGACAAGAAAATGGCGCTGAAGACATTCAAGCCGGTCACGCCGGGCCTTCGCCAGCTCGTCATCGTCGACCGCAGCGACCTCTATAAGGGCAAGCCGGTCAAGACGCTGACCGAGGGCAAGACCTCGAAGGGCGGCCGCAACAATAACGGCCGCGTCACGGTTCGTTTCCGCGGCGGCGGCCACAAGCAGGCCTATCGCCTCGTCGACTTCAAGCGTCGCAAGGTCGACGTCGTCGGCAAGGTCGAGCGTCTGGAATACGACCCGAACCGGACGGCTTTCATCGCGCTGATCCGCTACGCGGACGACACGCTCGCCTACATCCTCGCGCCGCAGCGTCTGTCGGTTGGCGACGAGGTCGTGTCGGGCGAGCAGGTCGACGTCAAGCCCGGCAACGCCATGCCGATCGCCAACATCCCGGTCGGCACGCTCGTCCACAACATCGAAACGAAGATCGGAAAGGGCGGCTCCATCGCCCGTTCCGCCGGCGCCTACGCGCAGATCGCCGGCCGCGATCAGGGCTATGTGATCATCCGCCTCTCGTCCGGCGAGCAGCGCCTGGTCCACGGCCAGTGCTTCGCCACGATCGGCGCGGTGTCGAACCCGGATCATATGAACACCTCGATCGGCAAGGCCGGTCGTTCGCGCTGGCTCGGCCGTCGTCCGCATAATCGCGGCGTCACGATGAACCCGATCGACCACCCGCATGGCGGCGGCGAAGGCCGCACCTCGGGCGGCCGTCATCCGGTGACCCCGTGGGGCAAGCCGACCAAGGGCAAGAAGACCCGCTCCAACAAGTCAACCGACCGTTTCATTGTGTCCTCGCGGCACAATCGCAAGAAGAAGGGCTGATCCATGGCTCGCTCGATTTGGAAAGGCCCGTTCGTCGACGGCTATCTGCTGAAGAAGGCGGAAACCTCGCGCGCCTCGGGCCGCTCGGAAGTCATCAAGATATGGAGCCGTCGCTCCACCATTCTGCCGCAGTTCGTCGGATTGACCTTCGGCGTGCACAACGGCCAGAAGCATATTCCGGTCAATGTCAGCGAAGACATGATCGGCCACAAGTTCGGCGAATTCGCTCCGACGCGCACCTTCCACGGTCACGCGGCGGACAAGAAGGCGAAGAGAGGCTAAGCAATGTCCAAGCAGGCCAATCCGCCCCGGCTCGCGGAAAACGAAGCCAAGGCGGTCGCGCGCATGATCCGCGTGTCGCCGCAGAAGCTCAATCTTCTCGCCCAGCTCATTCGCGGCAAGAAGGTCGACCGCGCGCTCTCCGATCTGGAATTTTCCCGCAAGCGCATCGCGCATGAGGTGAAGAAGACGCTCGAAAGCGCCATCGCCAACGCCGAGAATAATCACGGCCTCGACGTCGACGATCTGATCGTCGCCCAGGCTTTCGTCGGCAAGGCGCTGGTCATGAAGCGCTTCCACGCCCGCGCCCGCGGCCGCGCCAGCCGGATCGAGAAACCCTTCTCGAACCTCACGATCATCGTGCGCGAAGTCGAAGCGCAAGCGAACGCCTAAAGGATCAGAACCATGGGTCAGAAGGTCAATCCGATCGGGCTGCGCCTCGGCGTCAACCGCACCTGGGACTCGCGCTGGTTCGCGGGCAAGGGCGAATACGCCAAGCTCCTGCATGAGGACATGGCGATTCGCGAGGCGGTGTCGAAGACGCTGAAGCAGGCGGCGGTCTCGAAGATCGTCATCGAGCGTCCGCACAAGAAGTGCCGCGTCACCATCCACTCGGCCCGTCCGGGCGTCGTGATCGGCAAGAAGGGCGCGGATATCGACAAGATCCGCAAGCTCGTCGCCAAGCTCACGGGCTCCGAGGTCGTGATCAACATCGTCGAGGTGCGCAAGCCGGAAACGGAAGCCGCGCTCGTCGCCGAGTCGATCGCGCAGCAGCTCGAGCGCCGCGTGGCCTTCCGCCGCGCCATGAAGCGCGCTGTTCAATCGGCGATCCGCCTCGGCGCCCAGGGCATCCGCATCAACTGCTCGGGCCGTCTCGGCGGCGCGGAGATCGCCCGTCTCGAATGGTATCGCGAAGGCCGCGTGCCGCTGCACACGCTGCGCGCCGATGTGGATTACGGCACCTCGACCGCCCACACCGCCTATGGCGCCTGCGGCATCAAGGTGTGGATCTTCAAGGGCGAGATCCTCGAGCACGATCCGATGGCGCAGGAGCGCCGTGCGGCCGAGGCGGCTTCCGCCGGCGGCGATCACCACGAACGTGACCGCGAGCGCGGCGACCGCGACCGCCGTCGCCGCGAGCCGCGCGAACCCCGCGGCGACGCTGCGTAAGGCGCAACAGGCAAGAAATTAAAGAGCACCTATCATGCTGTCACCCAAGCGCACCAAGTTCCGCAAGGCCTTCAAGGGCCGCATTCACGGCGCCTCGAAAGGCGGCTTCTCGCTGAACTTCGGTCAGTTCGGCCTGAAGGCGCTCGAGCCCGAGCGCATCACCGCGCGCCAGATCGAGGCGGCCCGCCGCGCCATGACGCGCCATATGAAGCGCGCCGGCCGCGTCTGGATCCGCATCTTCCCGGACGTGCCGGTCTCCAAGAAGCCGACCGAAGTCCGCATGGGTAAGGGTAAGGGCGCTCCGGAATTGTGGGCGGTGCGCGTCGCGCCCGGCCGCATCATGTTCGAGGTCGACGGCGTGCCGGCGCCGCTGGCCCGCGAGGCGCTGACCCTCGCCGCGGCCAAGCTGCCGATCAAGACCCGTTTCATCGAACGCATCGCCGAGTAACAGGAGGACGACATGAAAGCCAAGCAGCGCCTCTCCGACATCAAAGCGATGACCGAGGACCAGCTCAACGACGAAGTGCTGAAGCTCAAGAAGGCGCAGTTCAATCTGCGTTTCCAGCGGGCGACCGGCCAGCTCGAGAACACCGCCCAGGTTCGCGTCATTCGCCGCGACATCGCCCGGGCCAAGACCATCGCCGCGCAGAAGAGCGCGGAAAAGCAAGGTTAAAGCGCCATGCCGAAGCGAATTCTCCAGGGCGTCGTCGTCTCCGACAAGCAGAACAAGACCGTGGTCGTGAAGGTCGAGCGCCGTTTCACGCACCCGCTGTTCCAGAAGACGGTGCGCCGCACGAAGCATTATCACGCGCATGACGAGAACGGCGCGTTCAAGGTCGGCGACACGGTCTTCATCGAAGAAACCGCGCCGATCTCGAAATTGAAGCGTTGGCGGGTTGTGGAAAACGCCGCAAACGCGTAAATACCCCGCTCGAGGTGGTTCAAAAAAGGGTCATGGACCCTGCAGGCGACCCCTAGAGCCCTGAAAATCAGCGCGCTTTCCCATCGCATGCCTCATGCGATGGGAAAGCGCGCTGGAAATCGGAAATGAAGTTTTCCGGACGAAGTCGGCCGTTGCGATTGTGCGGGACCGAAACCAGACCGGATTGAAAGGCGGGTAAGCCATGATTCAGATGCAAACAAATCTCGACGTCGCCGACAATTCCGGCGCCCGCCGTGTGATGTGCATCAAGGTGCTGGGCGGCTCGAAGCGCAAATATGCCGGCGTCGGCGACATCATCGTCGTCTCGATCAAGGAAGCGATTCCGCGCGGCCGCGTGAAGAAGGGCGACGTGCTGAAGGCCGTCGTCGTCCGCACCTCGAAGGACATCAAGCGCTCGGACGGCTCGGTGATCCGTTTCGACTCGAACGCCGCGGTGCTGATCAACAATCAGCAGGAGCCGATCGGCACCCGCATCTTCGGGCCGGTGCCGCGCGAACTGCGCGCCAAGAACCACATGAAGATCATCTCGCTCGCGCCGGAGGTGCTGTAATGGCCGCCAAAATCAAGAAGGGCGACAAGGTCGTCGTTCTCGCCGGCCGCGACAAGGGCAAGACCGGCGAAGTCGTCCGCGTGATTCCGGATGAGGGCCGCGCCATCGTCAACGGCGTCAACATGGTCAAGCGCCATCAGCGCCAGACCAAAGACCGCGAGGCGGGCATCGTCAACAAGGCGGCCCCGATCGACCTGTCCAACATCGCGATCGCCGATCCCAAGGACGGCCAGGCGACCCGCGTCGGCTTCAAGATTCTCGACGACGGCCGCAAGGTCCGCGTCGCCAAGCGTTCCGGAGAATTGATCGATGGCTGAGGAAAAGAAAGCCAAGGCCAAGGCCCCCAAGGCGAAAGAAGCCCCGGCGACCGCCGCGGTCGCTCAGGCCAGCATTGCGGGCTATACGCCGCGCATGAAGAAGCACTATGACGAGGTCGTGCGTCAGCAGCTCATTGAGCAGTTCGGCTACAAGAACCCGCTCGAAGTGCCGACGATCGAGAAGATCGTGCTGAACATGGGCGTCGGCGAAGCCGTCAACGACACCAAGAAGGTGACGTCGGCCGCGGGCGATCTCAGCCTCATCGCCGGCCAGAAGCCGGTCGTGACGCGCGCCCGCAAGGCCATTTCGACCTTCAAGGTCCGCGAGAACATGCCGATCGGCGCGAAGGTCACCCTTCGCAAGACCCGCATGTATGAGTTTCTCGACCGTCTGATCACCGTGGCGCTGCCGCGCGTGCGCGACTTCCGCGGCCTCAACCCGAAGTCCTTCGACGGCCGCGGCAATTATGCGCTCGGCATCAAGGAGCACATCGTGTTCCCGGAGATCGACTACGACAAGGCGGAGTCGATTCTCGGCATGGACGTGATCGTCTGCACGACGGCCAAGACCGACGACGAGGCGCGCGCTCTGCTCAAGGCGTTCAATTTCCCGTTCCGGCAGTGAGGCTAACGCCTCAAACGCGGATACCGAAAGGCTAAATTACTCATGGCGAAGAAAAGCGCGATCGAGAACAACAAGAAGAAGGCGAAGCTCGTCAAGGCTTACGCCGGCCGCCGCGAGCGGCTGAAGGCGAAGGCCAAGGACCAGTCGCTCTCCATTGAGGAGCAGTTCGAGGCCAGGCTGAAGCTCGCGGAGCTTCCGCGCAACTCGGCGAAGATTCGCATCCGCAACCGCTGCGAAATTTCCGGCCGCCCGCGCGCCTTTTATCGCAAGTTGAAGATGTCGCGCATTGCGTTGCGCGAACTCGGATCCCGCGGCCTGATCCCGGGCCTCGTGAAGTCGAGCTGGTAAGGAGACTCTTGTAATGGCGATCAACGATCCGTTGGGAGATCTCCTCACCCGCATCCGCAACGCGCAAATGCGCCGCAAGGACAAGGTGATCACGCCGGGCTCGAAGCTGCGCGCTCATGTGCTCGACGTCCTCAAGGACGAGGGTTACATCCGCGGCTATTCGACCACGGATTTCGGCAATGGCCGCACCGAGTTCTCGATCGAACTGAAATATTTCGACGGCGAGCCGGTCATCAAGCAGATCGAGCGCGTGTCCCGTCCGGGCCGCCGCGTCTATGCGGCCGTCGACGCCGTTCCGCGCGTGGCCAACGGCCTCGGCGTGACGATCATGTCGACGCCCAAGGGCGTGATGGCCGATCACGCGGCGCGCGAAAACAATGTCGGCGGCGAGGTGCTGTGCAAGGTCTTCTGACCTTGCGCCACGCTCAGACTGAACAGGATTTGCAACAATGTCTCGTATCGGCAAAAAGCCTGTGGTCGTCCCGGCCGGCGTCACCGCCAAGGTCGACGGCCAGCTCGTGTCCGTGAAGGGCGCGAAAGGCACGCTCGAATTTCTCGTGCCGGACGACGTCTCCGTCGTCCAGCAGGACAACGCGATCAAGGTCGATCCGCGCAACGACACCAAGCGCGCCCGCGCGCTGTGGGGCACGTCGCGCGCGCGCGTCAACAACCTCGTCATCGGCGTGACGTCGGGCTTCGAGAAGAAGCTCGAAATCACCGGCGTCGGCTATCGCGCCGCCGTCCAGGGCAAGGTTCTGCAGCTCGCGCTGGGCTATTCGCATGACGTGAACTATCCGATCCCGAACGGCATCAACATTGTGACGCCGAAACCGACGGAAATCACGATCAGCGGCGTCGACAAACAGCAGGTCGGCCAGGTGGCGGCGGAAATCCGCGCGCTGCGCGGCCCCGAGCCCTATAAGGGCAAGGGCGTCAAATACGCCGGTGAATTCATCTTCCGCAAGGAAGGCAAGAAGAAGTAAGGACCGCCGCCAATGGCCAAGGATGTCAGCATCGAACAGCGCCGCAAGGCGCGTGTCCGCAAGGCGATCCGCGAGCGCGCCTATGGCCGCCCGCGTCTCTCCGTGTTCCGTTCGTCGAAGCAGATCTACGCTCAGATCATCGACGACGAAAATGGTCAGACCCTCGTTTCCGCCTCCTCCATCGAGAAGGAGAATCGGGAGTCGCTGAAGACAGGCGCGAATGTCGACGCTGCGAAAGTCGTCGGCAAGCTCCTCGCGGCGCGCGCGACGGCGAAGGGCGTCACCCAGGTGGTGTTCGACCGCGGCGCCTATATGTATCACGGCCGCGTCAAGGCGCTGGCCGACGGCGCTCGCGAGGGCGGGTTGCAGTTCTAAACGACGTTCGCCGCCTCATCCCCTGTCCCCGCTCGCGGGGAGAGGGTTAGGGTGAGGGGCTAAGCCAATTGTCGAGTGTCGGCAAAAGGCGGAGCGGCGGGTGTTGCAGCGTGCGGGGCGTCGCCTCGCCCCTCACCCCAGCCCTCTTCCCGCAGGCGGGGAGAGGGAGAAGACGAAGCGAGCGGCGTCCTGCGCCGCGTAAGTGACGGAAAAAGAAATGGCGCGTGAATCAGAGGGCGGCCGCGGCCGCCGCGAAGACAGGGAAGAGCGCGACAGCGAATTTGTGGATCGTCTGGTCCACATCAATCGCGTCGCGAAAGTCGTGAAGGGCGGCCGTCGTTTCGGCTTCGCCGCGCTGGTCGTCGTCGGCGACCAGAAGGGTCGCGTGGGCTTCGGCCACGGCAAGGCGCGCGAAGTGCCGGAAGCGATCCGCAAGGCGACGGAAGCCGCCAAGCGCGCGCTGATCCGCGTGCCGCTGCGCGAAGGCCGCACGCTGCATCACGACGTCTATGGCCGTCATGGCTCGGGTCGCGTGGTTCTGCGCGCCGCGCCGGCCGGCACGGGCATCATCGCGGGCGGCCCGATGCGCGCCGTCTTCGAGACGCTCGGCATGCATGACGTCGTCGCGAAGAGCCAGGGCTCTTCGAACCCCTACAACATGATCCGCGCGACCTTCGACGCGCTTTCCCGCGAGGACTCGCCGCGCGCCGTCGCCGCCCGTCGTTCGCTGAAAGTGTCGGCGCTGCAGGCGCGTCGTCAGGGCGTCGACGCCGACGCCGTCGACGCGTAATCGGGAGGCATCGACATGGCGAACAAAATCACCGTCGAGCAAACCGGCAGCCCCATCGGTCGCCCCGAGCGTCAGCGCCGGACCCTTCTGGGTCTGGGTCTGACCCGCATCGGCCGCAAGCGTGAGCTGGAGGACACTCCGGCCGTGCGCGGCATGATCGCCAAGGTGGCGCATCTCGTCAAAATCGTCGGCGAGAAGTGAGGACGCGGCAATGAAACTCAACGACATCTCCGACAATCCGGGCTCCAGCAAGAACCGGATGCGCGTTGGCCGCGGCATTGGCTCCGGCAAGGGCAAGACGGGCGGACGCGGCGTGAAGGGCCAGAAGGCCCGCACCGGCGTCGCCGTCAAGGGCTTCGAGGGCGGCCAGATGCCGCTGCATCGCCGCCTTCCGAAGCGCGGGTTCCACAACCCGTTCGCGACGGACTACAATGAGGTCAATGTCGGCCGCATCCAGGCGGCCGTCGACGCCGGCAAGCTGGACGCTTCGGCGCCGGTCACGATCGAGTCGCTCATCGCCGCGGGCGTGGTCTCCAAGCCGCGCGACGGCGTGAAGATCCTCGGCGTGGGCGAGATCAAGGCGAAGCTCGCTTTCGAGGTGGCCGCGGCCTCCAAGGGCGCGATCGCCGCGATCGAAGGCGCCGGCGGCTCGGTGAAGCTCCTTACGGGCGACGCCGTCCCGGCCTGAAGCAAGGTTTTTAGGCGGCCGCTCTCGCAAGGGCGGCTGCTTTGTCTTATAGAAGCCTCACGCAATCGCCGGGCGCGCGAAAGGGCGGGCCTCCGCTCCCCGCGCCCGCCAACAAAAAGGCGCCGCAAAAATCGGCGCGACTCGAGGGGAGTTCCTCCATGGCATCGGCAGCCGAGCAGCTCGCGGCCAACGTCAATCTCTCGGCCTTCGGCAAGTCCGAGGAACTCAAGAAGCGCATCCTGTTCACGCTGGGCGCGCTGATCGTCTATCGCCTCGGCACCTATGTGCCGCTGCCGGGCATCGATCCCGAAGCCTTTGCGAAGAGCTTCTTCGGCCAGTCGAAGGGCATGCTCGAGCTCTTCAACATGTTCGCCGGCGGCGCCGTGCAGCGCCGCGCGATCTTCGCCCTCAACATCATGCCGTATATCTCGGCCTCGATCATCATCCAGCTCCTGACCTCGGTCTTCCCGACGCTCGAATCGCTGAAGAAAGAGGGCGAGCAGGGCCGCAAGGTCCTCAATCAATATACGCGCTACCTCACCGTCGCCCTCGCGACCTTCCAGGCCTACGCCATGGCGATCGGGCTCGAGGGTCAGCAGGGCGTCGTCACCGAGCCCGGCCTCTTCTTCCGCGTCACCACCGTCGTGACGCTCGTCGGGGGCACCATGTTCCTGATGTGGCTCGGCGAGCAGATCACCTCGCGCGGCATCGGCAACGGCTCGTCGCTGATCATCTTCGCCGGCATCGTCGCGGCCTTCCCCTCGGCCATCGTTTCGACCCTCGAACTCGGCCGTCAGGGCGCGATCTCGACCGGCATCATCCTCGGCGTCATCGCCATGTCGTTCTTCGTGATCGCCTTCATCGTGTTCATGGAGCGCGCGCAGCGCCGCCTGCTGATCACCTATCCCAAACGCCAGCACGGCAATCGGGTCTATGAAGGCCAGACGTCCTTCCTGCCGCTGAAGCTGAACACGTCGGGCGTGATCCCGCCGATCTTCGCCTCCTCGCTGCTGCTGCTGCCGACGACCGTCGCGAATTTCTATCAGTCGACCGGCTCGGAGAGCATCTTCGCGACCATTTCGGCCTATTTCGGCCATGGACGCCCGCTCTATATGCTGGCCTATGTCGGCCTCATCGTCTTCTTCGCCTTCT
Organism: Methylocystis parvus OBBP; assembly: GCF_027571405.1. GTDB lineage: Bacteria > Pseudomonadota > Alphaproteobacteria > Rhizobiales > Beijerinckiaceae > Methylocystis > Methylocystis parva. Next base: position 2,066,939 of record NZ_CP092968.1, on the reverse strand, counting down.
TCTACACGGCCATCGTCTTCAATCCGACGGAGACGGCGGACAATCTCAAGAAGCATGGCGGTTTCATTCCCGGCATCCGCCCCGGCGAGCGCACGGCGAAGTTCATCGACGACGTGCTCATGCGCATCACGGTGCTCGGCGCGGCCTATCTCGCCATCATCTGCCTGCTGCCGGAAGGGCTCATCGCCTACGCGAATCTGCCCTTCTATTTCGGCGGCACCTCTCTGCTCATCGTAGTGAGCGTGACCATGGACACGGTCTCCCAGATCCACGGCCATATGCAGGCGCAGCAATATGAGGGGCTGATCCGCAAGACCAAGCTCAAGGGACGCCGTAAATGAGACTCGTCCTTCTCGGCCCTCCGGGCGCCGGCAAGGGAACGCAGTCCGCGCGTCTCGTGGAGAGGCTGGGCATTCCCCAGCTCTCCACCGGAGACATGCTGCGCGCCGCCGTCGCCGCCCAAACGCCGATCGGGCTCAAGGCGAAATCGATCATGGACGCCGGCCAGCTCGTGCCGGACGAGGTGGTGATCGACATCATCGACCAGCGCATCGACGCCCCGGACTGCGCCAACGGCTTCATCCTCGACGGATTCCCCCGCACGGTGGCGCAGGCGGAGGCGCTGCGCGAGCTGCTCGCGAAAAAGGGCGGCGGCCTCGACGCGGTCGTCGAACTGGTCGTCGATGAAAACGCGCTCGTCGACCGCATGCGCAAGCGCGTCGAGGAAACGGTCGCGGCCGGCAAACCCGTCCGCGCCGACGACAATCCGGAGAGCTTCAAGACGCGACTGGACGCCTATCGCAAGCAAACGGCGCCGGTCTCGGCCTATTATGCCGAAAAGGGCGAGTTGAAGAGAGTCGACGGCATGCAGGCGATCGACGATGTGTCGGCGGCGATAGACAAGTCGCTCGGCCGCTGATAGTCAGGAAAGGCCCGGCTCCGCCGGGCCATTTCTTTTCCGCCCCGGATTCCGAGACGCTCCGATGGAAGCAAAGCATTTTTGCGGCCTCGATTTCGGCACGTCCAATTCGACTGTGGCCGTGCCGCGCGGAGAGGAAGTCGAACTCGTCGCGCTCGAGGGCGACGCGCGGACGCTGCCGAGTTCGATCTTTTTCGACTTCTCCGACGGGCGTCCGATTTTCGGACGCGCCGCCATAAAGGCCTATGTCGACGGCGCCGAAGGGCGGCTGATGCGCAGCCTCAAATCCGTCCTGGGCTCGGCGCTCATGGACGAAACGACCCGCATCAAGACCAGGACCTATACGTTCAAAGACATTATCGGACTGATCGTCGGGCGGCTGAAAGCGGCCGCCGACGCCGCCCTCGACGCGGACGTCTCGCAAGTCGTCCTCGGCCGTCCGGTGCATTTCGTCGACGACAATCCGGCCGCGGACGGCCGCGCCCAGAACGCGCTCGAGGAGATCGCCCGCGCCTGCGGCTTTCGCGAGATCGCCTTTCAATATGAGCCGATCGCCGCGGCGCTCGCCTATGAGCAGACCGTGCGCGAGGAGCAATATGCGCTCATCGCCGACATTGGCGGCGGCACGTCGGATTTCTCGGTCGTGCGCGTCTCTCCGCAGGGGAGATACAAGCCGGATCGCGCCGCCGACATTCTCGCCAATAAGGGCGTTCATATCGGCGGAACGGATATCGACCGGCTGTTCAGCCTGAAGACCGTCATGCCCTATCTCGGGCTCGGCGGCGAGATGCGGCTCCCTTTCAGCGACAAGGCGATCCTCGTTCCCAACGGCTTTTTCGTCGATCTCGCCACCTGGCACAGGATCAATCTGCTCTATACGCCCAAGGTCTCGCGCGACATCGAGGAGGTGCGACGCTACGCGCTCTCTCCCGGGAAAATCGCGCGCCTCGCCGACATCGTCGAGGCGCGCCGCGGCCATTCCATCGCGCTTTCCGTCGAGGCGGCGAAGATCGGGCTGTCGGACGCTCCGACGGCGGCGATCGATCTTTCCGAGGTCGAGCGCGGCTTCGTCGTCGCCGCCGAGCCGAAGACTTTGAACGAGGCCATCGCCGATCAACTCGGTTCGCTCACGCGCACGCTCGGCGATACGCTCGCCGCCTCGGGACTCGCCGGCGGGCGCATCGACGCCGTCTTCCTCACCGGCGGCTCGACGGCGATACCGGCGGTGCGCGCCGCCGTCACGGGCGCGACGCCGAAGGCGAAAATCATCGAGGGCGACATGTTCGGCGCCGTCGGCCTCGGACTGGGACTGGACGCGCGGCGCAAATTCGGGTCTGATGCGCTTCGACGCAGCGCCTGAGTCTGTCGCGGGGCAGGGGAGAAAATATTGCTTCTCCCATGCGCATTTTCCTTGACTCGCGCGCAATCGCTAGCTATCGGCTGACTTCCGACGAAAAACCAGGAAGTTCTCTTCGGAGAGCTTCCGTTTTTGCGTTCTCGGAAAACTCAAACCTCGCATGGGCCGGCCTCCACCGGACGCGAGGGCCGTCATCCGGCGCGCGCCGCAAGGCTAGCGCCCGAAATGGAGAAAATCGTGGCTCGTATTGCAGGCGTCAACATCCCGACCAATAAGCGCGTCGTCATCGCGCTTCAGTATATTCACGGCATCGGCCCGAAGAAGGCCGAGGAGATCTGCGAGAAGGTGAGCATCCCGGCCGAGCGCCGCGTCGCCCAGCTCACCGACGCCGAAGTCCTGCAGATCCGCGAGACCATCGACCGCGACTATCTCGTGGAAGGCGATCTGCGCCGCGAAGTCGCGATCAACATCAAGCGCCTGATGGACCTTGGCTGCTATCGCGGCCTGCGCCATCGCCGCCAGCTGCCGGTCCGCGGCCAGCGCACCCACACCAACGCCCGCACCCGCAAGGGCAAGGCGAAGCCGATCGCCGGCAAGAAGAAATAATTCCCGGGCTTCGGCAGTCGGGCTTCGGCAGTCGGGCGATCCGATTGCCGACGGCCGATCTGCCGACTGCCCCTCAGGTGGAGCCGCTGGCGTTACGGCGGCGTCGATATCGAAAGGCAAAGCTACCATGGCCAAGGACACCACCCGCGTTCGCCGCCGCGAGCGCAAGAACATCGTCTCCGGCGTCGCGCACGTCAATTCGACGTTCAACAACACCATGATCACCATCACCGACGCGCAGGGCAACACCGTGTCCTGGTCGTCGGCCGGCTCGATGGGCTTCAAGGGCTCGCGCAAGTCGACCCCTTACGCCGCGCAGATGGCCGCTGAGGACGCAGCCCGCAAGGCCGGCGAGCACGGCGTCCGCACGCTCGAGGTCGAGGTGTCGGGTCCCGGCTCGGGCCGCGAGTCGGCGTTGCGCGCGCTGCAGGCGGCGGGCTTCACCGTGACCTCCATCCGCGACGTCACGCCGATCCCGCATAATGGCTGCCGTCCGCGCAAGCGCCGTCGCGTCTGACGACACGGCGGAGCTCTTTCCGGCCGCGCGCCAAGTCGCGCGGTCGACATTATCGCTTCAGAAACGTGGTTGCTGGGGCGGCGATCGTCGAAGGGGCCTTATTCGTCCCTTCGGAACTTGCTCCAGAAGCCGCTGCTTTCATCCGAGCATATTTCGCGCGCGGTCCGCTCCTCCCAAGGACCGCGATCAGGAGCTTCAAGGAAAGGCGTCCCAGTGAGCATCCAGAAGAACTGGCAGGAACTCATCAAGCCGAACAAGCTCGAAGTGACCGCGGGCGACGATCCGCGCCGCGTCGCGACGGCCGTCGCCTCTCCGCTGGAGCGCGGCTTCGGCCAGACGCTCGGCAACTCCCTGCGCCGCATTCTTCTCTCGTCGCTGCAGGGCGCGGCGATCACCTCGATCCATATTGACGGCGTTCTCCACGAATTCTCGTCGATCCCCGGCGTGCGCGAGGACGTGACCGACATCGTCCTCAACATCAAGGACATCGCCATCAAATATCAGGGCGAGGGCGTCAAGCGCCTGACCCTCAAGAAGACCGGCCCGGGCGCGGTCACGGCTGGCGACATCCAGGCCACGGGCGACGTCCAGATCCTCAATCCCGACCTCGCCATCTGCACGCTGGACGAGGGCGCGGAGATCCGCATCGAATTCACCGTCAACACCGGCAAGGGCTATGTCGCGGCTGACCGCAACCGCGCCGAGGATGCGCCGATCGGCCTCATCCCGGTCGACAGCCTGTATTCTCCGGTCAAGAAGGTCAGCTATCGCGTCGAGAACACCCGCGAGGGTCAGGAGCTCGACAAGGACAAGCTGACCCTGACCATCGAGACCAACGGCGCGATCACGCCGGAAGACGCGCTCGCCTTCGCCGCGCGCATCCTGCAGGATCAGCTCAACGTCTTCGTCAATTTCGAGGAGCCGCGCCGCGAAGAGGCCGCCCCGTCGATCCCGCAGCTCGCCTTCAATCCGGCGCTGCTCAAGAAGGTCGACGAGCTGGAGCTGTCGGTGCGTTCGGCGAACTGCCTGAAGAACGACAATATCGTCTATATCGGCGACCTCATCCAGAAATCGGAGGCGGAAATGCTCCGCACCCCGAATTTCGGCCGCAAGTCCTTGAACGAGATCAAGGAAGTCCTGGCGCAGATGGGTCTGCATCTGGGCATGGAAGTCCCCGGCTGGCCGCCGGAGAATATCGACGATCTCGCCAAGCGGTTCGAGGAGCATTATTGAGCGAATAGGGCGCGGCGAATAGCGAATAGAGGTTTTTCTATTCGCTATTTCGCTACGCGCCCATAACGACGGCCGTACCTTGGCACGGCGGCCGCATAACCAACGGAGAGCCACATGTATCACGGTCACAAGAAGCGCCGTTTCGGCCGCACCCATGAGCACCGCAAGGCCATGTTCGCGAATATGGCGCAGGCGCTCATCAAGCATGAGCAGATCATCACCACGCTGCCGAAGGCCAAGGATCTGCGTCCGGTCGTCGAGAAGCTGGTGACGCTCGGCAAGCGCGGCGATCTGCACGCCCGCCGTCAGGCCATCGCGCAGATCAAGGACGTCAAGCTCGTCGGCAAGCTCTTCGAGGTGCTCGGCCCGCGCTACAAGGACCGCAATGGCGGCTATACGCGCGTGCTGAAGGCCGGCTTCCGCTACGGCGACAACGCCCCCATGGCCGTCATCGAATTCGTCGACCGCGACGTCGATGCGCGCGGCCAGGATTCGGGCCCGGTCCTCGACGAGGAAGAGGCGGCGTAAGCCGGATGCGCATGACGGACGAGACGACGGGGTTCGTTTCCGGCTGGCCGCGGCTCGTTCTGAGACTGGAGGGGGCGGCGCTCATGGCGGCCGCCCTTTTCTGTTACGCCCGGCTTGGCGGCGGATGGGGGTTCTTCGCCCTGCTGTTTCTCGTCCCGGACCTTTCGCTCCTCGCCTATCTCGCCGGGCCGAGGCCGGGAGCGCTCCTCTACAACCTCGCTCATACGACGATCGGGCCGCTCGCCTATGGGTCGCTCGGCTTCGCGCTCGGGCAACCCTTGCTGTTGCAACTGGCGGCGATCCATCTCGCTCATATTGGTTTCGACCGCGCGCTCGGCTTCGGCCTCAAATATGGCGCGGCGTTCTCGCAGACGCATCTGGGCCTCGTCGGGCGGCCGCGCGCCTGATCGACGGCCTGTCTCGCATCGGCGGGTTTTCGTCCCTATATTCGCGCTAAAGCGATTCTTCTTGGAGCGGTTGATGCGTCCGACCTTGCGCTATGTCTCTTTCGCGGCGCTCGCTTGCCTCGCCGGTCTTGCATTGGTTCACGTCGGCCGCGCCGCATCCCCGGCGCGGGCGCAGGTCTCGACTCTCGACGCGCCCGCCATTCCCAGGAGCCGCGCCGAAATCGCCTATTCCTTCGCGCCGGTCGTCAAGAAGGCGCAGCCCGCCGTCGTCAATGTTTTCGCCTCGCGCGTCGAGCGCATGCCGGCCAATCCCTTTCTCGACGATCCGATTTTCCGCCGCTTCTTCGGCGAGGGCGGCGGCGGCATGCCGGGGCGCCCCAATACGGCGCAGTCGCTCGGCTCCGGCGTCATCGTCGATCCGGCGGGTCTCGTCGTCACCAATAATCACGTCATCGAGGGCATGACGGACGTGAAGATCGCGCTCGCCGACAAGCGCGAGATTCCGGCCAAAATCCTGCTGCGCGATCCGCGCACCGATCTTGCCGTGCTGAAGCTCACCGAGGGTTCGGGCTTCCCGACCATGGAGCTCGGCGACAGCGACGCGCTCGAAGTCGGCGACCTCACGCTCGCCATCGGCAATCCCTTCGGCGTCGGCCAGACGGTGACGCAGGGCATCGTCTCGGCGCTGGCGCGCACCCATGTCGGCATTTCCGACTATGGCTTCTTCATCCAGACCGACGCCGCCATCAATCCCGGCAATTCGGGCGGCCCTCTCGTCGACATGAACGCCCGCGTCGTCGGCATCAATTCGGCGATCTTCTCCAAGTCCGGCGGCTCGGTCGGCATCGGCTTCGCCATTCCCGTCAATATGGTCAAGAGCGTGCTCGCGGCGGCCAAGGGCGGCGGCAAAACGGTCAAGCGCCCGTGGCTCGGCGCGACGTTGCAGACCATTTCTCAGGAGATCGCGGAGGGGCTCGGCCTCGAACGTCCCACCGGCGCGCTTCTCGCCGACATCGACCCCAAGGGCCCGGCCGCCGACGCCGGACTGAAGCGCGGCGACGTCATCGTTTCGGTGGACGGCCAGACGGCGGACGACCCGGAATCGGTCGGCTTCCGGCTCGGCACCAAGCCCCTCGGCGGTCAGGCGACGCTCGGCGTGCTGCGCGGCGGCAAGAAGATCGTCGCGCAGATGCGCCTCACCCCCGCGCCGGAAACGCCGCCGCGAGACGCGATCAAGCTGAAGGGCCAGTCGCCTTTCGCGGGAGCGACCGTGGTGAATATCTCGCCGGCGGTGGTGGAGGAAATGTCCGTGCAGGGGACCGCCAATGGCGTCGTCGTCTCCGAGATCGAAGACGGCTCCTTCGCGCAACAGCTCAATCTGCAGCGCGGCGACGTGGTGCTCGCGGTCAATGACCAGAAGATCGAATCGACTCGCGATCTCGACAAGGTCGCGTCGAGCCGCGCCTATTATTGGAAGATTACGATGGCGCGCGGCGGGCAGGTCTTCACGACCGTCGTCGGCGGCTAGAGCCGGCTGAAAAGCGGAGCCCCGTTTTTCAGCCTTTCGGGGCGCGACAGGGGAGGCGAGGGTGAGCGGCGTCTCTATCCTGATCACGACGATCGACGATGAGGATAAGGCGAAGGCGCTCGCGCGCGCCGTTCTCGCCGAGAGACTCGCCGCCTGCGTTCAGATCGCCGCCATTGCGAGTCATTACGTCTGGAAAGGCGAATATTGCGAAACGCGGGAGTGGCGTCTCGAGATGAAATGCCGCGGCGCGGATTATCCCGCCCTCGCCGCGCTGGTGCGCCGCCTCCACAGCTACGAGACGCCGGAAATCCTGCGCATCGACGCCGCCGATGCGGACCTCGCCTACGCCGCCTGGCTCAATGGCGAGACAAGGCGCGATTGACCGGGTCAAACGCGGCCGTGGCGCTTTTCAAACGGGGCAACTCGGCTTACCTACTGCGCCGAAGCAAAGGCCTCGCGAAGGACAGTTCATGCCGGCGACAACGGATTACCTCCTCGATCGACGCCGCCTGCGGCGCAAGCTCGGCTGGTGGCGCATGGCGGCGATCGCCACGGCGGGCGTCGCGGGGCTGATCGCCGTCTCGCGCATTTCCGGCGCTGATTCGCCCGACAAGCTCACCCCCCATGTCGCCCGTCTCTCGCTGCAGGGCCTCATCACGGGCGACAAGGACACGATCGATCTCGTCAAGAAGATCGGCGAGTCGAATCAGGCCAAGGCCGTCCTTCTGGCGATCGACAGTCCGGGCGGCACCACGACCGGCGCCGAAAAGCTCTATGACGAGCTGCGGCGGCTGAATGAGAAGAAGCCGGTCGTCGCCGTCGTCGGCACGCTCGCCGCGTCCGGCGCCTATATCGCGGCGCTCGCGGCGGATACGATCGTCGCCGAGAACAATTCGATCGTCGGCTCGATCGGCGTGCTTTTTCAATATCCGAATTTCTACAAGCTGCTCGACTCGGTTGGCGTCAAGGTCGAGGAGATCAAGTCCTCGCCGCTCAAGGCGTCGCCCAACGGGTTTGAACCGACGAGCGACGCCGCCAAGGCGGCGATCGCCAGCCTCGTGGCGGACTCTTACAACTGGTTCAAGAATCTGGTGAAGGAGCGCCGCCATCTCGACGACGCGGAACTCGCGAAGGTCGCGGACGGCCGCGTCTTCACCGCGCATATGGGCCTGCCTTTGAAGCTCGTCGACGCCATTGGCGGCGAGCGCGAGGCGATGGCCTGGCTGGAGGCGAACAAGAAGATCGGCAAGGATCTCCCGATCCGGGACTGGAAGAAGAAATCGAGCCTGGAGAGTCTGGGTTTCGTGGAAAGCGCCGCCGTCGCGGCGCGTGTGGCGGGCCTCGAGACGGCCGCCGGCGCGCTCGAGCGCGCGGCGACCGCGGAAAGGCGCGCAACTCTTGACGGTCTATTGGCGATTTGGCAGGGTTTCGACGCGCCTTGAGGTCGTCGCAAGCGCCTATTTGAACACAGAAGCGACATGCAGGTTGGGACATGATCAAATCGGAACTTATTCAGCGAATTGCGCGCCGCAACGGACATCTCTATCAGCGCGACGTCGAGACGATTGTCAGCACGATTCTCGACGAGATCACGTCGGCGCTCGCGCGTGGCGATCGGGTCGAGCTGCGCGGTTTCGGCGCCTTCTCGGTCAAGAAGCGCGACGCGCGCACGGGACGCAATCCGCGCACGGGGGCCCAGGTCTCCGTCGAGGAGAAAAGCGTGCCCTTCTTCAAGACCGGCAAAGAGATGCGCGAGCGGCTGAACGAGAACTATCAGGGCTGACGGCCATCTGGCCGCGCGTCGCCCGCGGCGGGAACATGACGCCGGGCTCTCGTGGCCGCCGCGCAGTCGAACTCAATTCGGCGCGCCGCCGAGCTTAGGAAGAAGTCATGAAATCCGTTATGCGCATCATCGTCTTCGTTCCGCTCGCGCTGGTCATCCTGTTTTTCTCCATGGCGAATCGCGGTCCGGTGAAGATCGGACTCGATCCCTTCGCCGCGAGCGACGCCGCGGCGCCTTATATAGAGGCGCCGCTCTTCCTCGTCGTTCTCGCATCGATGGCGGTCGGCGTGCTGGCCGGCGGCGTCTCGTCCTGGCTCGGCCATTTGCCGGTGCGCCGCGCGGCGAAAATCGCGCGGACAGAGGCCAAAAAAACACGCCTTGAAATCGAGAAGCTGCGCCAGCAGGCGCTTGCCGAACTCCCGGCCGAGGCCAAAGCCGGGAAGCGGTGACACGCGGAGCGGCAGGAGATTGACGCGGCAGCCCGGATAGGGCCGCGCGGCCGATGTCTGCATAGCGCCCCGTGGCGCCCCCGTGTGGGTTGTTTCCACATTTGAGAGCGCCCTTGAAGAATTCCCGGGGTGTCGGCTGCCATTACCGATCGAAACGCGCTCGAAGAGTCCGGGAGCGCGGATTATCGCGAAGTCGCCAAAAACAACCCGAACCCGCTTGAAAATCCCGCCGCGCGCCGATAAGAGAAACCCGCGCCGAAACCGCGCGACGCCGCAATAGCTCAGCTGGTAGAGCACATCATTCGTAATGATGGGGTCGGGGGTTCGAATCCCTCTTGCGGCACCATTTAAATCAATGAGTTACAACGAAAATTGTCGAGGCGACCAAGGTGGCTCTAGTCGCGTGTCGCCACCGTGTCGCCACGGCGAGAGAAATCGGCCGCTCGCTCCTCCCTATCCCACTGAGCAGACCCTCGGCCATGCCGAGATCCCGATGTGCAGTATTTCAACCACGCTGGTTGAAAAATTCCTCCTGATGGATTAATTAACCATCTGGGAGGAAAAGCCATGCTCACAGACATAGGCAAGGAGCTGCGCAAGCTTCGTATCGACGAGGGCGAACGCCTGGCCGATATGGCGCGGCGGATTGGAAAGTCCGCTTCATTCATTTCTGCGGTCGAAGTCGGGAAAAAGGCTCCGCCCGCGGGCTTCGAAGACTTAGTAGCGAAAAGCTACCAGTTGGCGGACGGAGCTTGGCAAGCGCTCCGTCGCGCGGCGGACGCATCTCGGACGGCTTTCGTCATCCAGCCCAATAGCGCCCTAGCTCGCGACACAGCCGGCCTCATGGCGAGAAAAATTGACGGGCTCTCCGATGAGGAGCTGCTTCGTATCCGCAAGATCTTGGAGGGCTCGAGCAAGTGAGCGGCACCGACTTCATTGTTCCGGCTCGTTCTTGGGACGAAATAGGTCGAATAACCAATCGTGTGAGGGAGCAATTCAACCTGTCGCTCGCTCCGGTTTTCCCAGTCGTCGATTTTATCGAACGCGTCTTGGATCATCACCTTGGCGTGTTGCAGTTCGAAGTAGGCGATCGAACCGAAATGGGGAACGCCGAGGGACTTACTGACCCATCCGGCGAGTTCCTAGAGCTGAGGGAAGATGTCTATTACGCGGCGCTGGCCGGCGACGGTCGTGCCATGTTCACCGCGGCCCATGAGCTCGGTCATTTTTGGCTGCACCGGAACGTCGCGCTGGCAAGGGTCAGCCCTGCTGAGGAAGTCAAACCCTTTCGCAGAAGTGAGCCACAAGCAAACCAGTTCGCCGCAGAACTCCTCATGCCGAGGGGCTTCTTCCGGTCTAGCGATACTGAGCAAACTGTTGTCGATCGTCATGGGGTTTCCTACGACGCAGCGCGGAACCGCCTGAAATTCCTGAGGAGTCGAGGAATGATCTAAAAAGAGACCCGAGCTTTCGCCCGGGCCATAAAAGTTTTCCGCGTCGGGCAGGCAGGGCTCGCCGGCGTGGAACCCAGACTGGCTGAACTGACTGTCGATTCGGAGTTATGCAAAAAAATAAGAATCGACTTTTTTCGGCCGTGTCAAGGGAATAGCGCCCTATGGAGACGGCGGATGGCTGCAAAGCTTCCTCCCCCTCCGCCGGGCTACCGGTACATTTTCCGCCCTTGGCGGACGTGTCCCAAGACCGGCAAGCGGCTGTTCGCGAGGGCCTTCGGCCTGCGCGCTTGGCCCATCCTGATTCCCGTGTAGCCGGGCGTTGGGTAAACCCTTGGGCGGCGTACGCGCCGCCCTTTTTCATTAGTGGATTGGCTCATCTGGGCATAGTTCGGCCCTCAGCGTTCAGGGACATGCGGCGTAGTCTTCAGCGACCGCAGCTATGCACAGACCGCAACGCACGGGGTCTGAGCCGTCTGTCTTTCCCCGACCCAGCGACACGAACGGCGGCCCAGAGAAAACACGACGGCCCGCGCCATGACGCTCGCAAACACTAGCCGGCCTTGCAATGCGCCTCGTGCCTCGGCACCCATCGCCGAGATGTGAGAGCGACCGGGCCGTTTGCCGACGCCACCTGCGGTGAGCTTAACTCGAGACCGAAAACGCGATAGATGCGCCTGTCTTCTGGCAGGCATTCCTCCGCCTCGCCGCCCCGTTTTAGACGCGAATGGAATAGCAGGTTAGTGCATGAACGCTGTAGAAATCGAGGAAGCCGTCTCGGCGCTGGCCGCCGCCCCCTTCGATGCGTCTAAATTCCCCTACGCTTTCTTGGCGGCCTTTGGGAACAAGGAGACGACGCTCAAGCGGCTGCGCAGCGGCTCCAACAATGCCTCGGACGTCGCGGGCGGCGTGCTTCAGCGGAACAACATCCATCTCGCGGCCTGCCCGGCCGGCGAGGTCGGCCAGACGCTCACGGCGCTCAGGAACAGCGCGAAGACGGCGTCCGCCAAGGCCAAGTTCATCCTGGCGACCGACGGCGCCGATTTCGAGGCGGAGGATCTGAGCACGGGCGAGACGGTCGCTTGTGATTATTCGGATTTTCCCAACCATTTCGGCTTCTTCCTCCCGCTTGCCGGGATCACCACCGTCAAGCAGATCCGCGAAAGCTCGTTCGATATTCGGGCGACCAGCCGCCTGAACAAACTCTATGTCGAGCTACTGAAGGACAATCCCGATTGGGGGACCTCCAAGCGCCGCCACGACATGAACCATTTCATGGCGCGGCTGATTTTCTGCTTCTTTGCGGAGGACACGGACATATTCTGTCGTGAGAGGTTGTTCACTGAGACCGTCGAGACGATGAGCGCGAAGGATTCGTCCAACACCCATGGGGTGATCGGCGAACTGTTCCGCGCCATGAATACGAAAGCGACGGAGCGGGAAAGCGCCAAGATTTCTCGCTGGGCTGACGCCTTCCCCTATGTGAACGGAGGCCTTTTCTCGGGCGACACAGACGTCCCCCGCTTCAGTAAAATCGCGCGGTCGTATCTGCTGCACATCGGCAACCTGGACTGGAAGAAGATCAACCCCGACATCTTCGGGTCGATGATCCAGGCCGTCGCGGACGACGACGAACGCGGCGCGCTCGGCATGCACTACACCAGCGTGCCGAACATCCTGAAGGTGCTGAACCCGCTGTTCCTCGACGACTTGCGGGCGAGGCTCGAGGAGGCTGGCGAAAATTCACGCATGCTGCTGAACCTCCGCAAGCGCATCGCGAGGATCCGCATCTTCGACCCTGCGTGCGGGTCGGGAAACTTCCTCGTCATCTCCTACAAGGAGATGCGGGCGATCGAGGCGGAGATCAACCGCCGGCGTGGCGAGGACGGGCGCAAGAGCGACATCCCGCTCACCAACTTTCGCGGCATTGAGCTGCGCGACTTCCCTGCGGAGATCGCGCGTCTGGCGTTAATCATAGCCGAATACCAATGCGACGTGATCTATCGTGGCCAGAAGGAAGCCTTGGCCGACTTCTTGCCGCTGGACGCGCAGAACTGGATCACCTGCGGGAATGCGCTGCGCCTAGACTGGCTCAGCATCTGTCCGCCTACAGGGACCGGCGTCAAGCATCATGCCGAGGACCTGTTTCACACGCCGCTGGACCAGGCACAGATAGACTTCGAAAACGAAGGCGGGGAAACCTATATTTGCGGGAATCCTCCATACCTGGGAAGCACTTGGCAGAGCGCCGACCAGAAAGCCGACCTTCGGGCAGTTGTAAGCGGGAGGACATCATCAAGTGGCTTCCTTGACTATGTATCCGGATGGCTCATCAAAGCCGCGGACTGGCTTGCCTCAAACTCCGGGGCTGCCGCGTTCGTTAGCACCAACTCGATCTGCCAGGGTCAGCCAGTATCAATTCTTTGGCCAATCGTATTCGGGGCGGGTTGCAGCATTCAATTCGCTTACACGTCATTCAAGTGGTCGAACCTTGCGAGCAATAATGCCGGTGTAACTGTGGTCATCATCGGGTTTTCACAGGAACGACAGCGGGCTCCAAAAATCTTTTCCGTGGGTGAAAATGGTGCCGTAACGGCGAAGGAATGCGCTAACATCAACGCTTATCTTGTAGCAGGTCCAAACGTGTTTGTTGTTCCAACTGACAACGTATTGGGAGGCGCCGCCAAAATGGACAATGGGAACAAGGCCGTTGATGGAGGACATCTACTACTAGAGGCAAACGAATTGCTAAATTTGAATTTGACGCAGGAGCAACATCTCAAATTAATACGTAGATTTTCCGGATCAGTCGAAGCAATTAACGGATTGCAAAGGTATTGCATTTGGATTAACGATGCGTCGTCTGGTTATGCCAAAAATATCCCGTCAATAAAAGCTCGAATTGAAGCGGTCGCCAAATTCCGTCTGGCGAGCACGAAAAAATTGACTCGTGATACCGCGACAAGACCATATGCGTTCCAACAGGTTCGCCAAATGGGTACCGAGGAGCTGATTGTCGTTCCACGCGTAAGCTCGGAAAACCGTGAATATCTCCCAACGTTATTAATGCCCTCTGGAACTATAATTTCGGACCAGTGCTTTGCGCTTTGTGACGCCCCGCTCTGGAATATGTCGTTGATCGCGTCGCGCCTGCACCTCATTTGGATAGCCACCGTCTGCGGAAAGCTGAAAACCGACTTCCGCTATTCCAACACACTCGGCTGGAACACTTTTCCGGTTCCAACACTGACCGAGAAGAACAAAGCCGACCTCACGCGCTGTGCCGAGGACATCCTGCTCACGCGTGAATCGCATTTCCCGGCGACCATCGCCGACCTCTACGATCCCGAGACGATGCCCGAGGATGTTCGGCGGGCGCATGAGAAGAACGACGAGACGCTCGAGCGCATCTACATCGGGCGCCGCTTCAAAAACGACACCGAGCGGCTCGAGAAGATGTTCGATCTCTACACCAAAATGACCGCGGCGCAGGGGGCGGGCTCCCCGAAGGCCAAGGCGCCGAAGAAAGCGAAGGCGAATTCATGACCGCTTCCATTCCCTCCGTTTCCATGCAGTCGGCGCGATCGGGCGCCTCTAAGAAGGCCAACGAACTCGGCATGCGCGTTATGCAGGAGCGCGCATACGAAAAGCGCGGCGAGCAATACCTGCTGATCAAGTCGCCGCCGGCCTCGGGCAAGAGCCGCGCGCTGATGTTCCTCGCCCTCGACAAGCTCAACTACCAGGGGATCCGAAAGGCGATCATCGCCGTTCCGGAGCGGTCCATCGGCGGCTCGTTCGCCGACGAGCCCCTGTCTAAATACGGCTTCTATTGGGACTGGACGGTCGCGCCGAAATGGAACCTGTGCAACGCGCCAGGCGACGACAACGGCAAGGTCGCCCCGTCGAAGGTGAAGGCGGTCGGGGAGTTCCTGGGGAGCGACGACAGTATCCTCGTCTGCACCCACGCGACCTTCCGCTTCGCCGTCGACGACCTGGGCATCGAGGCCTTCGACGACTGCCTGATTGCCATCGACGAGTTCCACCACGTCAGCGCCGACCAGAGCAACCGACTCGGGGCACAGCTCCGCGACCTCATCTCGCGCGACAAGGTCCACATCGTCGCGATGACCGGCTCCTATTTCCGCGGCGACGCGGTGCCTGTCCTCGCGCCCGATGACGAGGCCAAATTCGATACGGTCACATATACGTACTACGAACAGCTCAACGGCTACGAACATTTGAAATCGCTCGACCTCGGCTATTCCTTCTACTCGGGCAAATATCTCGACTGGATCATGGATGTGCTCGACCCTTCGCTGAAGACGATCGTGCACATCCCCAACGTCAACTCGCGCGAGAGCACGACTCGAGGCAAGATCGAGGAGGCCAACGAGATCATGCACGGCCTTGGCGAGTGGCAGGGAGAGGATCCGGCCACGGGCTTCCACCTCATTAGGCGCCCCGACGGGCGAGTGCTCAAAATCGCCGATCTCGTGGAGGACGACCCGGCCAAGCGCGACAAGGTCGTCGGCGCCCTGAAGGACCCCGCGCAGCGCGACAACCGCGACCACGTCGACATAATCATCGCCCTGGGGATGGCCAAGGAAGGCTTCGACTGGATCTGGTGCGAGCACGCGCTGACGGTCGGCTACCGGGCCAGCCTCACCGAGATCATCCAGATTATCGGCCGGGCGACCCGCGACGCGCCAGGAAAATCCACCGCGCGATTCACCAACCTGATCGCCGAGCCCGATGCCTCCGAGGAGGCGGTCACATCCGCCATCAACGACACGCTGAAGGCGATAGCCGCCAGCCTCCTCATGGAGCAGGTGCTCGCGCCTCGCTACAATTTCACGCCCAAGGACGCCGGCCCGCAGGAGGGATACGACTACGGCGAAAACGGCTACTGCGAGAATGGACCGAATGTCGGCTTCAACGAGCAGACCGGCCAGTTCCACGTCGAGATCAAGGGTTTGACGATGCCGCAAAGCTCCGAGGCGACGCGCATCTGCGCCGAGGATATCAACGAGGTGATCGCGGCCTTCGTGCAGGACAAGCGCGCCGCGGAGCGCGGCCTGTTCGACCGGGAAGGCACAATTCCGGAGGAGCTGACGCAGCTCCACATGGGCGCCATCGTGCGCGAGCGCTATCCCGAACTGAACGAGGCCGACCAGGAGGCGGTCCGCCAGCACGCCGTCGCGGCGCTGAACCTGACGCAGCAGGCCAAGTCGATGCAGGCGAATGCGCCCGGCGGAGGCGATGGGGAGCGGAAGGCCAACCTCGCGCTCATCGAGGGCGTGCGGCAATTCGTCAACGTCCGCGAGCTGGACATCGACCTGATCGACAGCATCAACCCGTTCGGACCAGCCTACTCGATCCTCGCGAAGCGCATGAGCGAGCACAGCCTGAAGCAGGTCGAGGAGATAATCTCCTCGAAAAAGGTTAAGCTGACGCTCGAAGAGGCGCGCGACCTCGCCAAGCGCGCCGTGCGGTTCAAGCAGGAGCGCAAGCGCTGGCCCGAACTCTCCTCGCAGGATGCCTGGGAGCGGAAGTTGGCTGAAGGCAGACTGGCGTTCGCGAAGATGATGGCCGACGCGAAGAAAGCCGACGTCGATGCCTGACATGGACGACGATCAGCTGCTCGCGGCGCTCGAACTGCCGGCCGAGGAAAGAAAGGCCGGCGCATACTCTCCCCTCCAGGAGCGCGTCATTGCCGGCTTCGAGGACATCGTCCGCTTCGCGAAGGAGAATGGACGGTGCCCGTCGCACGGCGAGGATCGCGACATCTTCGAGCGCCTCTACGCAGTGCGGCTCGACCGGCTGCGCGAGCAGGCCGAGTTCCACGACCTTCTGGTGCCCCTGGATGAATTCGGGCTGCTTTCCGGCGGCATGGACGGCGACCAGGCGCACGAACCCGAGGACGACGAGGCGCTGCTGGCGGAGCTGGAGATCGAGGAGCAGCCCGACAGCATCACGACGCTGAAGCATGTCAGGCCGCACGCCGAAATCAACGCCGCCGACGAGGTCGCGAGGCGGACGCCGTGCCCCGACTTCGACGCCTTCAAGCCTCTGTTCGGGCGCATGCGGACCGACCTCGAGGTGGGCGCGCGGCGCACCCGACCCTTCCAGCGGGACGCTGAGATCAAGCAGGGGGATTTCTTCATCCTCGGCGGACAGATGGCGTATGTCGCCGAGATCGGCGAGGAGTTCCGCACCGACCAGGATCGCCGAAATGCCAGGATGCGGGTCGTCTACGACAACGGGACGGAGAGCCGCGGGCTGATGCGCTCTTTCCAGCGCGCGCTTTACAAGGACGAGGCCGGGCGCCGCATAACGGAGCCCGAAGCCGGGCCGCTCTTTGACGCGGGCGAGGATGATCCCCCGGAATTGCCATCGGGCGACGAGAGCGGCACGATCTACGTGCTGCGCAGCAGGTCGAGAGACCCGAGGATCGCCGCCAACCGGGCTGTGCTGCACAAGATCGGCGTCACCGGAAACGACCTCCCGAAGCGCCTCGCCGGCGCCGAACGGGACCCGACGTTCCTGCTGGCCGGCGTCGAGGTAATGGCGACATACCGGCTCTACCAAATCAACAGGTCAAAGCTGGAGCGCCTCGTCCACCGTTTCTTCTCAGCGGCGCGCCTCGACCTCGAATTGAAGGATCGCTTCGGGAATCCCGTGAGGCCGCAGGAATGGTTCCTAGTCCCTTTGCCGGTCATCGACGAGGCCGTCCGTAGGATCGAGGACAGGAGTATCGTTGACTACAAATACGACGTGGAGAGCGCGTCGCTGAGGCCGATCGGGGCGTAGCCAAAGTGCTGATCCAGACCGTGAGCATGTCGCACACAACAATCAGGCCTTATCAGTCTCCGCGGAGCCGGTAGACGGAGGGGGCGCGTCCGGTCTGAATTCTGCGTCCAAAGCGCCGCGGTGGATCGTCTTCGACGATTCATCCGCCGTTGCCTCGATAAGGTCGCCTATATCGCCCATCTTGCGGTATTCAACCGCTTCCTCAGGTGCTCGCTGCGTTCGCGTCAAAAGGCACCCTTGGCCGAATATGCAGGGTCCAGACATAGACGGTGCGAACATGTGCAGCCTCGGCACAAACGTTGTCGCGGAAAAGGCACCTCTCAAATCTCAATGCCGGACAGGTCTTCGAAGTCGATGGTTCGATCAATCACACGGCGAGCAACGAACACGCCAAATATATCGACCCCAGGCCAAACCTCTGCGAGAAGTGACTTGCAGACGGTGAAACTGCAACCCGTCGTGAGAACATCATCAAGCAAAATCACTTGCGCGGGACGGCTCTTTGTTAGCTCGCTTTTCAGCCCCAACGATTCTCGCAACGCGTGTGGATCGCGGCGGCCATCATTCACATGCATTGCCTCACGTTCGGCGCGCGTGAATATTGCCTCCCTCAAATCGATGTTGGGACCAATCGCCTTTGCGACTTGAACCATCCTGTCGTCATAATCGGGAGAGGTTTGAGGCTTTGACGGTGGGATTGGAACGAACGTGACTGTCGACAATGCTTCCGGTGTGAGATTGCGCGCAATAGCCTGCCCGACATCCCTGATTGCGCCGGACTTGTATTTCCATTGCGGAGTGTTTCGCGTCGACGGCTTCTTTTTAAGATTGCTGATCAAGCCATTTGTGGCGCTGTGCGCGTAGCCGGCACGCGCCGTGTAGTCGCCGAAGAAATAGCATTGGTCTTGTGCCGCGAGATGCCAATGATCTGGACGCTCCAAGTCGCCGACAAGGCGAAGTTTACCCGACCAGCTCGCGTCGAATGTCGTCATAGTCCCGCACGCGGATCGCGCCTTCTCGTTCGAACCGATGCGGCCACGTCAGGTCGCTGCGTTCAAAGCAACTGTTGAGGATGAAGAGCTTACGCTTTTGTTTAAGCGCCTCCCGCGCCTGAACAAGCGTTCCAGAAGTCTCTCCGGCCTCAACGATGATCGTCGCCTCGGTGAGAGCCGACATCGTTTTGTTTCGCTCCGGGAAGAAAAAGCGGTTTACGCGATAGTTCTGTGCCTCGTATCGCTCGATCGGAACCTGACTGATGAGCAGATATTCTTGAGCAATACGCTCCTGCATTTCGGCGTTTGCTTTGGGGTAGACGTGACCAAGAGGCGTTCCGATCACTGCGATGGTCTGCCCGCCTTCGTCAATCGCCGTCGTGTGCGCAGTGGTGTCGACGCCCTCCGCAAGACCCGAGACGATCGTGAATTTGTCGGCCACCAGCTTTCGAACCAATTGCCGAGCGCGAATAACTCCATCCGATGTGGGTTTGCGCGTGCCTACGACGGCGACGGCGCGAGTGGCGATCAATTCCCAAAACCCTTGAAAATATAGAAGTTCAACGGGATGCGTCGCGTCGCGCAAACGTGAGGGGTAGTCTGATTCGCCATGAACTCTAACGTCGAACCGGCTGTGGACGCGATGGCGCAGCTTTTTCAACACTCGCTCGGCGACTTCACGGGCTTCGTCTTCCGGCACGAGCGCAGAAGGCCTTGTCCCCGGCGAACTCGCAGCAAATCGCTCCGCGAGGCTCTTGAAACTTGCGTTCTGCTCGCTCCAAAGCGCTTCATACGCTCCAATTTCCAAAGCAGCGTCAATCGGGTCGCTCACGGGACCGGGCTGTTTCTTTGAGTTCCAGAGCGTTGCCTGTTGCATACTTGCGCCAACTATCCCGAGACCGACATAACTTCGCGAACTCCGTCGAGCCTTTATCGTTCGCCTACCGTGAGAACATATCGCGAACATGCAGGGAGTGCATTAGGAATTTGTGCTCAATCCTAAAACGAAAGAAATGGGCGTTCAACGTTGGCCTGTGCAGAACTCCCCGACCTACAAGCGCGCGTCAGGAGTGGAACGCTCCAGTCCAGGCCAATCTCCTCGAACGACTGCGCGAACTCCCCAAACTTCGATCGCGGCTCGGTCCCAAGCCTTTCACACACCGCCGAGAAGTTCGCCTTGGCTGCCTGCAACTCGGCAAACTTCTCCTTTAGGCGTTGGCGCAGAAAGGCGGCGCGTTCGGGAGTGACGAGGACGTTGGTCATGGTCGAGAGGATACGCCTGACGCATCTTTCCCGCCACGCCTAAGTCGATGAGTCGTGAGAAAAGGCGTCGTCAAGAGCTATGCAGAGGCCGGTGCGGGTGACCGGCCCCCAATGTAGTGGCATTCCATTCCGATCAGGCGAAGATTTCGACCTTCCCGTTCTCAAGGCGATAAACACCGCCGACGATCTTGATGCGCTTGTCATTGACGGCCGCACTCAGCAATGGCGTCGCCGTCTTTAGCGCTTCCACGCCGAGACGGACGTTCTCCTTCGTCGCGTTCTCAAGCTCGTCGCCCGGCTGGCCGGCGACGGCCTTCACCGCAGGCGTCAGCGCCGTCACCAGATATGGCAAATGGCCGGGCAGCGTCGTCTTGTCGGCAATCGAGGAGATCGCGGACTTCACGGCGCCGCAGCTCTCGTGACCGAGCACGAGCAGCAAAGGCGTCTTCAACACTTCGACCGCGAACTCGAAGCTCGCGATATTTTCCGGGCTGACGAAGTTGCCGGCCACGCGACAAACGAAAAGATCCCCGCGCGAACTGTCGAAGGCGTATTCTGGCGCGATGCGGGAATCAGCGCAGCTTAGGATCGCGGCGTAAGGGTTCTGTCCGCCTACGAGCGCCTCGCGCTCAGCGACGAAATCGTGCCGCGCGGCGACGCCCCTCTGATAGCGCTTGTTGCCCTCCAGCAATCGCGCGAGCGCGGCGTCCGGCGCCATTACGTTTTCAGGCTTCGGCGGCGACGCTTCCGGCTTCGATTCCGCTTTGCGCGATTTTCGAGCCTTTGCGTGCGCCGCGCCCGCCGCCGACAGCGCTCCCGTCACGGCGGCACCGAACATAAAGCCCCGGCGAGGCACCTCTTTTCCGTGCGCAATATCGGGGAACCCACAGGACTGACACATCGACGAATCTCCCTATCGGCAACAAAACTGTGATCACCGTTCAGAAGGATGCGCCAAATGGCCCCTATTCCGCAACTAAGACGCGGGGCGGAAGCCGCTCTCCTGCTTTCTCGACAACGACTTTTGGCCTGCCAACCGGAGAGGGCCTTCACCGACCCTCCAAGAGCGCCGTCGGCCAACGGCCACGCCCGTCGAGCGCCGCCTCGATCTTCACGACCTCCAAGCGATGCTTTTCTTTCCACTTCTTGGTTACCCGCGCCTCCCGGATAATCCGGCAGAACCTGGCCACAAGGTCGGCCTCGGAGATGTTCAGCGGTTCGCCGTTCTCCGCCGCGACGAGGTGCGCCAGCAACGAGCATTCCGCATCCCATCTTTCGGTCATCTCGCTCTCCGTCATTAACGGGCGGGCCGGACGAAGGCGAGCGGCCGACCATGGCGCGCTCGCCCTCACCGCGCTACGCCGAGCGCAGATATTCGGCCTGCTCGGCGTCGGACATTTTCGCGAGCGCGCGCTCGTAGCCCATCGGGTCGGACTCGGCGAGGCGGTCGAGTGTCGCGAACTTGCCGCCGCCCAGGTCGCCGCGCTCGCCTTCGCCGGAGGGCTGATGTGCCGCCGGGGTGCCGAAGGCTGGCCCGAAGTCGGCCACGAAGAGCTTGTGCGCCTTCTCAAGCTGCGCGCGGTCGGAGAGGTGCTGGTTGGTCGGGTCAGCGGTGACTTCCTTCACATATTGGTCGAAGGCCGTCTTCGTCATGTCATTCTTGGCGACCGCGGCGCCGGTCGTGGAGAGGAAGCGATCGACCTCGCGGAACCAAGCCGCCTCCTTCGCCTGCTCGTCCATTTCGCGCGCGAGGTCAGCCTTGCGCTGCGACCAGCGGACTTCCTCCCGCGCCTCGGCGGCCTGCCGGAGCCCGTCGCGATACTCGTGCGACGTGATCTCGCCATCATAGAACCGCCGCTCCACGTCGTTCTCGAATTGGCTCACGCGATCGAGCACCGCGCTGGCGTTCTCCGGCGCGCGGACGTTGAGGATCGGCGCTGGATCAGCGCGGAACTCGACCGACTCGGCCGTGGCCTCTTCGTCGGCGGCCGGGGCGGGCGCGTCAGACTCGGTGAGCGCCGCGCGCTCTTCGTCGGTGAGTCCCTTCATTTCGGCGATGTTGTGGGCTTCTTCGTGGCTCATAGCGTTAGTCCTTTTTCTCTAGAAGAACGTTGTGTGAGCCTCGACGCCGGCCGACGCTCACGGTGTCCAGCGCTGCTACGCGGCGTCGCAATACGGATCGAGCAATTGCTTGTCCGAGACTTTCACGATCACGCGCTTTTCGAGGTCGCGGCCGATCGCGGACTCCAGACGCGACTGTTCGATATGCAAGACGGCCTTCGTGGCGTGGTCCTGAACGAGCGTGATTTGCGTCACACCGTCGACGGCGCTCGCGGCGGCAACAGCGTCCTTAGTTTCGCGGACGAAGATCGCGCCAGCGGGCCAGCGCTTGGCCTCGCCAGGGTGCAGGCCGTAACCGCCCAGCGCGAGGATGACGTGCTGCGCGATCTCCGGCTCGGGCGCCGCCGCGGGTATCGGCTCCGCCCGCGTGATGACGATCGGCGGCTGGGCGTTCGACCGGTCAGGGCGAACAATCTGCGCTTCGCCGGAGATGAGCCGGATCGCTTCGAGCGTGAAACCGCGCCGCCAGCCATTGATGCTCTCCGGGCGCACAAGCTCGATCGCGTCCGCCGTCACGCGAAGCACATGCGTATCAGCCTCCACGAGGGCGGAGGGCGGCTCCTGCGGCGCGACGACGAGTAGCGCGTAGTCGTCTGAGCGATAGTCCACGACCGCCTGAATTGCGCCCGGGCCGCTGAAATCCGCTGCCAGGATGACGAGCGCAACGCCGCCGGCCGTCTCGCGTCGCATCCGGTGAATCTGAGTGCCCACCACGTCGCTCTGCTTGGCCTCGCTGAAAGCGATCGGGAGCGGCGAAGTGACGCCGCGGGCCAGGGAGGCGGCGCGCGTCCCGCGGAAATCCGTCCCGCCAACAACCGCGACGCCTTTCGGCGCTCCTACGGTCAGGCCGAAGAAGCCAGCCATATCGTGGCGCTTGCCTTTGGCGTCCGGTTCGGACAGTCCGCAGCCGACATGGCCCGCGGCGACCGCTACGGCAAGATCGGCGACAACGGCGCGGGCCGATGTCTTGTCCTTGACGACGAGGAAGTGAATGCCGCGCGCCGGCAAAACGCCGCTGACAAGCGCAGAGTAAGGGGAACCGCTTGCAGAGTAAGGCGACTCGCCATAGTGGCGCCAACCGTGGACGCCCGTCTTCGTGTTCATGTCCATTTCTCCTTCGATCTTGAACTACCTGTTGTCGTCTTCGCGCTCATCGCCGCCATAAAGGCCTTCGCGGACAGGCATGAGCGAGTTCCCCTGTATTTGCTTTACGAGAAGCAGCAACGGATTCTGCGCGTCGCCCTTCAACGTTATCTTCGGGTCAAGCATCCCAAAATGCTGCGCGAGCTTGCCAAGAGCGCCGAGCTTGTCAGCAATCTTCACCTTCTTGAGCGTGCCGATGTGCTCGCCGTCGCTGGTGAGCGACACGACTTCGAGCCCCGCCAGCGCGCGGCGCGTGTCCTCATCCATCTCGTCGAGCGGCTTGAGCGCGCCGTCGGGCGTGAACGCCTTGCCAATGTCGAAGAACGCGATGCGTCCGAGTTCCTGCAATACGCGATCTGCGTCGATATTGTTGCGTCGCGTGCGATCCGCTTTCGCCTTTTCGACGTGTTGAGCGACCTTAGGAAGTCTGAGCAATTTGGCCGCACTCACTTCCGCAGAGTTGCCGCGCGCGCGATAGCCGGCGCGGATATAGGCCGCAGTCGCGTTCAGGTCTTTCAGGTATTCCTCGACGAAGAGCGCTTGGCGCGGCGTGAGTTTCATTTCTGCCTCCTAATCGTTATTCGTCGCTGACGTTGGCCAGTCGCATTGACTCGATTACGCCGCGCGCGCGTTTCATTCGTTCTTCGGGTGCGGGTTCATCGTCCCACTCTTCGAGGCCCAGCAGGCACAGGGCTGCGACCCAAACGGGGTCATTCGCGAGGTCGGCCGCGTCGCCGATTTCATCGCGGCGTTCGCGCGCAACGCCGGCGAGCGTGTGGAATAAAGCATCGTCCTCAAGTTTGCAGGCCATCTGGTTTCTTCCTTTCTCGCGCCCGCCAGTGTAGGGGTGCCCTCGTCGACTTTTCACCCGCACCTTCACCCGCACCCGCACTTTCAGCACCAACTCTCATTTTTCCCCCGCACCGCACCCCCACACCCCTATAAGGGGGTGGTGGTGCGGATGCGGGGAGAACGAAAAATACCCGCGCCTTCCGCACCTATCCGCACCTCACTTCTGAAGGTGCTGGTAAGCGCCTATGCCCCGTCGCTGTGACCCTTGCCGATCTCAACGAATGGGCGCTCGTCGCCGTTTTTGTCGGGCCGCCTGACGACAACCAACGCGCCGTTCTTGATCCAGATTTTCAGAAGGCCCTTGATCTTCTCTTTGGCCTGCTTGTCAGAGGGGTCGAGGCCAAGGACTTCGGCGACAGCGAGTCCAACCCAATCGTTCTTTGCTTGCGAGTTCTCGCGCCACTGTCCTGAGCCGACACGCTGCAATACGGCCTGCAAATCGTCGGCGGTCACGTCGACGAGCGGGTCAGGCCATTCCCACTCGGTCACAACGCCGATGGAGTCGCCGTCCTGATATGGCCCGCGATTCGCAAGATCGACGGAGTGCATGTGAAACCACGTCCCCTTCTCGGAAGAAGGCGCCATGTTCGACTTGCCATTATTGACGCGGAAGTAGAGGCGGCGGTTTTCAACGCCAGTCTTGTCGGCTTCGTCCGAACTCATCTGATTAAGGACACGAACGCTGCGGGCGGCGGAGACAAGGGCAGAGCCGCCGCGCAGCGCTTCGACGCTAATCTCGAAGTCGCCCGTCTTGCGGACGTGATGCACAAGTTCGATCGCACATCCAGTCTGGTCGGCGATATCCGACCATTCGCGCACTATGGCGTCCATGGCGTTATTGTCGTTCTCAGGCAAGCGGTGGCTCGAAACGAACGGGTCGATGACGACAACGTCAATCTTGTGGTCCTTGATCGTCGCCTTGATCGCATCGACGATCGGCCGAACGATGACCGTTCCACCCTTTTGCACTTCGGCAACAACAATCTTCGTGTCGCGTCCAGAATCGAGAAACAAACGCCCGTGGCAGTTCTGCGGCTTAATTCCGAAGTGCTTCATCGTAGCAGCGACGCGGCGATTAAGTTCGACGAGGGGGTCTTCGCCGTTCCAAATCCAAACGTTGAGAGGCATGACAGGCGCAACGTCATGAAGCAGCGCGCGCCCGCTCACCATGGAGGCGGCCTCCGCAAAGAGTAGAGATGACTTGCCGACGCCGCCAGGGGAGCCTGTCACGGCCACGAAGCCGCGAATAAGATGGTGTCCGTAAAGCCACTCGCGCGGCGGTATTGACGAGCATTCGGGCCAGGAATAGGGCGTCGCCTTGATGAGCGGCGCGGATTTGGCCTGCGAGTCGCCCGATGCGTCGCCCTTCACGTCGCCCTGGCCGTCGTTGTTGGCGCTCGAAGCCTTGCCAAGAACCTCTTCCGGCGCGGCGCCCGTCGGTCCGTCGGGAGGTTGCGGCGGTTCGGCCCCGCCATAGCGCGCGAGGTTGCCACTGGCCAGCGCGGCGCCGATCCGCTCCGCTTCCTCGTCCTCGGGGCTCGGCGCGCGCTCGGCCAAGTCCTCGTGCTGATTGGCGAGGCCGGCACGAATGCCGCGCGTGATCGCGTCGCGACACGCCTTCGCGCCGTCATCCTTCCAGATGCCGTTCGCGCGGCAGGCATCTTCAAGCGCGGCGCGCACGGTCGCCTCGTCGATCCAGCCGCGCGCGATGACGCGCCCCATGGAACAGGCGATCGAAATGATCGCGTTATTGCGCCCGCCCTCCACCGTGCCGGCAAGCTCCTTCGCCTTCTCGTCGAGCTTCTTCGCCGCGAAAGCCTGCCCTCGCGCGTCGCTCGTCGGGCTGGAGAGCGCCGAGCCGGTCGGGCGAGGCAGGGCGGACTCAGTCTCATCGCCTTTCGGCGCGATCGCCTCCACGCGGGAGATGAGCGTGTCCAGCGTCTTCGGAGCCTCGCGAATTTCGAGTGGCGTCCTTTCGACGTGGTTTTGGGTGACGGTCAGATAGCGGCGAGAGCCGTAAATCTCGACGCGCGCCACGTCGCTCTTGATCGCGCGCGCGACCTTGCCGCGTGCGAACATGCGGATTCCGGTGCCGCTCGGGCTGATCTCGCAATACGTCTCGGCGAGCGCGATGATTTCCTGCGCCCAAGCCTCGATCTCGCCTGTCTCGGCGTCGCGGCATTTGTCGAGGTCGATGCCCGTGTAGTCGTCCTCCTCAGTCAGCACGAAGCCCACGCCATCCAAGTCGTAGCGCTCTTGAGCCATCATGGCCTGCTTGTAGCTGCCCCACGTGCTCGGATTATCGACGGCGGCCCACGCTTTGCGATGCGGATTCGCCGGGACTTTCGTTCCCTTTGCGGAGTCGCCGCGCTGAACGGATTTCCAGCCCACCCACTGATCGCGCGCGCGAAGCTCGTCGATCGCCGAAATGAACTCGGATGCGGTCGCGTCCGAATCGATGAAATTGCCGAGGTCAGCCATGGCGCACCTCGCCGAACACGTTCGCCACGCACGCGTCGCCCCAGATTTGGAGAGCGCATTCGAACGCCTCTTCGAGCGGGCCGAGGACCATCGTGCAGCCCATGCGCGCGAACCAAAGTTCCTGCTTCTGCCGATCCGTCAGGTCAGGGCCGAAGTTGAGAAAGACAGGAACGCCGCAAGCGTGCGCGTGTCCGATCTCGAAAAGCGTCCCGAAGCAGTCGAGTTCGTTCACGTGAGCGAAGATGAAGTCCGAATGCTCGATCCGCGCGATGTTGGCGTCGAACACGCGGCGGCGCGCGCCGTCTCCGCGCTCGAAACATCCCTGCCCATGAGTAGCGGGGCCATGCGCGCAGCCGTGGCCGCAGGCGACGAAGAACGGGCCTGTCAGGGTGAAATCGGGGAAATCTTGGGTTTCGTGAGGATCGAGCGAGTCGCTGACAATGACGGTTTCGTGCGCCAGGCGCTCGCGCCAGCCATGCTGCGCGATCTTTCCGGCCAAATAGACGCGCGGAATTTGGCGCGGCTCATGAGAAGGATTTGGATGGTGCGCGGCCATCACGCCGCCACCTTCGCGTCCGTCATGATGAAGGCGTCCGGTGACGAATGCGTGGTCAACGCGAGAAACTCGGCGAGACGGCGCGCGGCCTCGTCACGCGTGATCTTCAGAACATGCGCAACCATCGCGACCGCACCTGAGCCTTTCACGCCGGTCTGCGTGTCGAACCACTCCAAAGGCCACCGGCAATCCCTGCCGGGGATATGGTTGATCGCGATATGCGGCTGTGGGCCGAGGACGAAGGTGAAACCCTTCGTGCCGCCGCACCAGGATTTCGACAGCTTGTGGGCCGGAATCGCGGCGTCGATTTTCGCAATATCGAAAAGGGGCTGCGACGGGCATTCGTTGTCGGACGACGCGGAGGCTTGCTTGTTCGGGCGCGTGTGGCTAATCATGGCGTGCGTTCCTTGGTCGGGATCGTGTTGCGGGTGCGAATGAGAGGCCGGCGTTGGCGCGCTTGGCCTCTTTTCTTTTTCAGGCGGCGTTCACCCGCATGGTCTGGCCAGAGAGGTAAGCCTTGGCGTTCGGGCCTTGGACGCGGGTGGAGCGGCCAAATTTCTCGACGGGCAACAGGCCGGCGGCCACGTCGTAATTGATCTTCCTCACCGAGACGCCAGCAAGCCCGGCAACTTCGGGGAGCGTCACCAGTCCATGCTCAAGGCGATCGGCGAGAGTGATTTTCGGCTTGTCGGACACCGGCAGACTCCCTTTAAGTGAACCAGTGCGAGCAGCCTTGCATGGACGCGCATCCACGCCCAGGAACGCGAGTTCGCCGCTTTTTGTCGGCTTCGCGTTCCTGTTGTCCGCTTCGCGTTCCTGCCTCGAAAAGGCTTGCGGGTTATTCGGCGCTGTGAATTTCGGGCTCTTCGCGCCGTTTGGCGCGCTCCGCCGCCTTGTCTCTGGCCCGCGAAATAGCCTGCGCTAACGCCGTATCGCTCTCGGCGTGCCGGCGCAGACCCCGCGGCAACTCACGCATGAGCGCGCCGACGAGCGAGACGAACGGCGATTGCTCACCATCCGCGCGCGCCGATTCTGGGTCATGGCTGGCGCCGGTCGGGAGCCCGGCGGCGCGGCAGACCTTCGTCAAGGCGACGACCCACTGATCCCAAGCCATGCCGTCCTTGCAGCCGGGTTCGTCCGCCAGCGCGCGGGACACAAGGGGCACGGCCCCCACGATGGCGCGCGCCGTCGCCATGAACTCGTCGAGGTCCGCGCCGATCGGCATGTGAGCCGCAAGGTCAGCCCGCGCGACGATCTTGCCGAGCGGATCGAGCGGCTCGTTATGAGCCGCCACCAACTCGGCGGCGGCCTTGCCGAGATTTTCGAGCCACGTCCGAATCGCAGGAATGGCCGGCCCCTTGCGCTCGATGCGCGCATGGTTGGCATAGCTCCGCGTTGCCGCGACAATGTTCGCGACCCACATCCGCCCGAGGGCAGCTTCTCCCGCCATGTCAGCAGAGAGCGGCGGCATGTCGGGCCGGGCCGTGCAGGCGGCGCGGGCGCTCTCATAGGCGAGCATCGCCTTGCTCGCGTCCTTGCCGCTCTTGGCGATTTCCTCGGCGACAAGGGCGAGAACGGCGACTTCGACGCGAGGGCAGAAGGCGCTTGCGACCCGCGTCAGCCGCTCCGGCTTGGAGTCGCGCTTGGGATTGGAGAGCGGGCCGATGAAAATGCCGCGCGTGCGCGAGCCGCGAGGGGAGGCCGTGCTCATGCCGCCGCCTCGCCGCTCGAGTCGGAGTTCAAGGCGGGCGCGTCGTCGAGCGTGACGGAGGTGGACGCTCTGCGCGTCATGCGCCCCTGCATCCAGTCGTCAATGTCGGCTATGCGGTAGAGCGGTGTTTTGCCGGCTTTCGAGTAGATCGGTCCGCCGCCAGTCACGGCGAGCTTGGCGAGCCATGCCATGGACCCCATGCCCCACCGGGCCTTGAGGTAATTCGCAGCTTCGCTGCGACGGAGATATTCGGTAGCTTCCCTCATCTGACGCCATCCATTTCCAGAGAACGGTGGCATCTTAGGTATCGGCAAAATGGAGCAGGCGCACCACCTCAACTCGAAAAAGACGGACCTCAACTAATCGAGTTGAGGTCTGTCCTCGCCGGGTAAGCGCTTCGCTTTTGCCCGAGCTAATATCGCGAGAGTTTGTTCTTTAGGCACGCCAAGGACTTTATTCGCCTTTTCGGCGGCAGCCTGCTCGTCTGGCGCGCTGGCGCAAATTTCCTTGAACTCCTTGAGCCGCTGTTGCTGCTCCCATTCGTGTAACTCGGACTCCTCGGCATCCTCGGCCGCGATGCGCTGCTCGACGGCTGCCCTGTATTTGCGTCGGATCGTGTTTGGATCGTAGCCGGTCAGCTTTGCGGCGAGTCTGACGAATGTGGTCGGGTTCTTCGTCTTTCGATAAAGTTCGACGAGTTGATCGAGCGTTGCCTTACGTTGCTTGCGCTGCTTCTGGCTGCCCTCAATATTGCGCGTAAACTTTTCGAGCTTGTATGCTGCGTTGCTGTTCAGGTCGAACATGTCGGCAAGCCAGCGTTGAGTTCCGGGACTCATGTCGCCCGCTCGAAGCGCTTCGATGATCGCCGCACGAAGGGCATCCTTATCGCCGGTGCGCTCAATGACCAACATGTCGGCCAATGGAATATCCACCAAGGCAGTCTCAATTCTTTGTTTTGCGCGGGGGACATGAAGACCGGCTTGTAGCCGGCCTCCTATGCGATGGAGTCGAGATTTACGCGCTCGATGAGCGGTTACTCAGCACAGCCTTCGAGCGCCACTACATCGGCAGCAAGAGACTTTGCGAGTTCGCGTGCGGAGCCGGAAACGTCGCACTCGAAGTCCGCGTCGCGCGCGGCTTCCATGCGTAAGACAGCCGCCTTTGCCCGAATGTCTGATAGAGAGCGTGACGGCGTGGCGTTGATGAGTCCGCGCAACGCCCAATGTCGCTCATACGTCGCAATGTAGACACTGTCTTCGGCATCGGCTGCTAGACGCCTTAATTCGGCATCGACACGTTCAAGTTCATCAAGAAGCGTTTCGAGAGTCGGAAATTTTCCGATCTTCATGTTATTGTGCTCAGACATGGCGAGAAATCATCTTTCTCAACGTGTAGGCCGGGCGAGACGGTCCATCGTCGCGTTCCGGCCGCTCTCAGACAGCGGAATTGCTGCCCGATCTCTTGAATTGCACGACTTCGCCCTTCTTGTCTCCATCCATTGCCGCGGAGATTGTCGCGCCGATCGTATCGACCGCGCGACGAAGCGGGTCAGCGTCCAAGTGGGCGTAGCGCTGCGTCGTAGCGGCTTGTGTGTGCCCGAGTAGCTTCCCGATGATGGGCAGGCCCAAGGATGCCCCGGCACCGAACGACGCGAAGGAATGGCGAAGATCATGCAGGCGCACGCCTTCCAGCCCTCCGGCTCGCGTGACTGCCGCCCATGGCTTCTTCAAGTCCGCCCGTGGAGCCCCTACATTTGCGCCAGCGATAATGTGCGGGTTTCCTTCGATGCGCGGCAGACTGGCCAGCACCTCTTGGGCGGCAGCGGACAGATAGACCGGTTTCTTTCCTGTCTTGCTGTCTGGCAAGAAGATCACGCCGCGCTCCACGTCCACCTGAGACCATTTGGCATGGAGAATCTCACGAAGGCGCGCGCCGGTCAGGATCAGAAGCCGGATCGCGGCGACGGCGAACGGGTCCAGAACGCGGCGGCGGTTCGATTCCCGCACCAGATGCTTCGCGCCGGGCTTCGTCTCGTCGACATCCCACGGCAGGCCTTCCGTCTCGGCAAGGCGCAGCGCGTCGCCAAGGCGGGCAAATTCTTCGCCAGTGAGGAAGCGCTCGCGGCCTTGCTCCCGGTATTTTTCGATGCCACGCGCCGGATTGAAGCCTTCGGGGACAAGCCCGCGAACGCCGGCCCACGAATAGAGCTTGCTCCAGACGGCGAGCGCCCGGTTTGCAGCATAGGGAGTGTCGCGCATCTTTGAGTGGAGCGCCGAGACTTGACCCCTTGAGAGGGCTTCGGCCTTTACGCTGCCGTGGGCGTCTTTCAGGCGTTTCAGTGCCAGCGAGTGCGCCTCGGCCGTGCCGTCTTTCACCTTCGTTTCCAAGTGCTCCGTCTCGAAGGCGTCGCACAGGCCAGCGACCGTCAGCGCCTTGCGCTTCTCCGCCTTCTCCGCGCCAGGGTCGCCGCCGAGGCGGACTTGGGCGAGCATATCGGCGGCAGCTTTGCGCGCCTGATCGGGCGTGAGCGCTCCAACCCTGCCGATCGTTACGCGGCGCTTGGCGACGCCTCTCCCGCCGCCGTGCGGACGATATTCGACGACATAGGACATGGCCCCGCTCGGCATGACGCGGATGCCGAAGCCGGCAAGGTCTGTATCGAAGGCGATGAATGGACGCTCGCCTGGCGCGAGGGCGTCGACCGCGCGCTTAGTGATCTTGATGACCGGCATTCGGGCTCCGTGTCGCCACCATGTCGCCACCGACAAGCGATCTATGGAAATTTCTGGAAAACTACCGTAAGGCGTAGATCGCTGGTTTTCAATGGTTAAGGCAAGAGTTGGAAATGATGGTAAATGCCGAGAAAAGCCATTCCATGACATTCGTAATGATGGGGTCGGGGGTTCGAATCCCTCTTGCGGCACCAGTAAAATCAATAGATTGCGCGTTTCATCCAATATCTTGCCGCTCGTCGGCGAGCAGATGGACCATGGAGCGCCAAGCGAGAGCGCAGTCGGCTCCTACGATCTTATGAGCTCCTTTTAACGGGAGCGGCGCCTTTCTAAGTGTCGGTCCGAAGACAAGTTGAATCGGATGAATCGCTTGTGATTCAATAGAGACGGCCTGATTCTCGCGGAGACCGCCGATGTGGACGAATGAAAATCGCGCGCGCTACGATCGTAGCAAATTGCGCTACCCGAGCGACGTGACGGACGCGGAATGGGCGCTCGTCGGACCGCTGATCCCGCCGGGGAAACGGGGCGGTGGGAAGCGTACGGTCGAGATGCGCTCGATCGTGGACGGCTTGATGTATGTGCTCTCGACCGGCTGCCAATGGCGCGCGATCCCCAAGGATTTGCCGCCCAAGAGCACGATCCACGGCTATTTCGATCTGTGGACATACGACGGAACGCTCGATCGCATCCATCATGCCCTCTACGTGAAGTGTCGCGAAGCGGCGGGGCGCGAGGCCAGTCCGACAGCCGCGGTCATCGACAGCCAGAGCGTGAAAAGCGCAGAAAAAGGGGGCATCGCATCGATCCGCATGGCTACGATGCAGGAAAAAAGATCAAGGGCAAGAAGCGGCGCATTCTCGTCGATACGATAGGCTTGCTGCTTCACGCGCTCGTTCATCCGGCCGACATTCAGGATCGCGATGGCGGCGTTCTCGTCCTGCGCACGATGTTTGGAAAATTCCCGTTTCTACAAAAGCTGTTTGCCGACGGCGGCTATCAGGGCCCGCAGTTCCGCGACGCGCAGAAGAAGGCCTTGCCGTTTGTCGACACCGAAATCGTCAAGCGCTCGGATGCGGTCAAAGGTTTCGAGGTGCTGCCTCGCCGATGGGTTGTCGAAAGAACCTTTTCTTGGCTCGGTCGCTGCCGAAGGCTGGCCAAGGATTTCGAAAACCTCAATCGCAAGGCGCTGGCCTTTCTGCGCCTCGCCTCCATCCGCCTCATGCTCAGAAGGATTTGTAATCAAACATAAAGTTCACGGACAGACTCTAAGGCATTTTGGACGTCAATTCGATTGTCTCGCCATCGACGATGAATTTGCCGAAACCCTTATGATGAATCGTCTTGGGATTCTCCCGCGCCGGATCGATCCAGGCCTTGACTCCCTCCATTACAAAGAGCCCGTAACGGTTCACGAGTCGCGTATCGACAACTCTGCATTCGATATTCGCGAAGCATTCGCCCACGAGCGGCGCCGAGACCTTTTCGGCCTGTCCGGGCGTCAGATGGAAGGCGGAAAACTTCTCGACGTTTCGCCCCGAACAATTGCCGATGGCGACGACCTTTTCCGCAAGGTCGACCTCAGGGATCGCAATTACGCATTCCTTTGTCGCCCTCAGCGCGGCAAAGCTATGATCTCGGTCGCTGACAATGCACGCGATCAGGGGCGGCTCGAAGTCCACCATCATGTGCCAGGACATCGTCATGACATTGGCGCGACCTTTATGCGACGTGGTCAGCAGGACGACAGGCCCCGGCTCAAGCAGCTGATACACTTTGGATAAAAGCAGGTTTTTCATCGCCGCCGTTCCGTTTCCGATCGAACGCCAGGAGAGCCGTCGCGGGCATGATCTGGCCCGATTGGCGATAGTCGCATGGCGCGACCCGCAACGCGATTCACGCGTCCCGCACTCTCCTGCGTGGATCTGGCGGGAGCGCGTCGCTTCGCCGTCGAGATGAGCCGTGCAGGCCCCGCACGAGCCAATTTCGCAACCGAATTTGGTCCCGGTGAGGCTGATCGGATCGCGCCGCGCCTATTTCATGACGCGCGTGCAGGGCTTCGGGCCGCCGCGCGACATCTGGCCCGGCCTCGACCGTTTCGCCGGCGTCATGCTGGGATTGACCATCCTGCTGCTCGTGTCATTGATCCGCTGGCCGACGGAGGCGCGGCTGGCCGCCGCGGTCATCAGGGCGGCGCTTGCCCGGACCGAAGGTTCGGGCGATGCTCACGTGTTTTTCGAGAGGCAGAACCATGAGCCGCAGAATATTGTGCGTCCTTTTCGCCCTTGCATGCGGGGGCGCGCCGCTGACGGCGCAGGCGCAGGAAACGCCGAAGGACATTATCGCCGCGCATGTGCGTCTGCAGGGCTATAAATGCGACGCGCCGAAAAGCGCCAGGCGGGATGCGGCTGCGTCCCGGCCCGGCGAAGCCGTATGGATCATCGCTTGCGAGAACGGCAGCTACAAGGTGCGCCTGATCCCCAATATGGCGGATGTCATCGAGCCCTTCTGATCGACAAGGGCTGAACAAGGCTGGGCGCGGATGAGAGGCCCGCCCGCGCCGCATCGTTCACTTGACCGACTGAAACTGCTCGAGCGCCAATTCCGCCTGCTCCGTCGCCTTGTCTATGCGCTTGTCGAGACTCGTGCCTTTGGCGAGCTTCGCCGCTTTGCGCAAATATTTGATGCCCTTGCGGATGGGGTCGACGGGCGTCTGCCACACGGCGCTGCGCGCATGGTCGTAGGCGTCGTCAATATGTTCCACGAAGGAGGCGCTTTCCATCTGCTTGCCCGCCGCGATGGCCTCCTTCGTATCGGAAATCGCCTGCTCCAGATAGTTCGGATCGGCGACAGCCGGTTGCGCAAACGCGCCGAGACCGAGACCCAAGCCAAGAGCCAAAATCGTCATGCGACGAGAAATCATCCTTACCGCCCTCCCAAAAATCCGTCATTCAGGAACTCAGGGGCCATAGTGCCGATTTTTTCGCAAGCCTCAACTTCGGCGATAGCAAAGCGGTCTTGCTTTGTTCTCTCGCTACGCAAGTCGGCCGGCTTTAATCTCGCGCAAGGGAGGGGCGAGACCCGATGCGCATCTTCGTGCTGACCGGGGCGGGCGTTTCCGCCGAGAGCGGCCTTGGAACGTTTCGCGACAAATCGGGAACAGGCCTCTGGGCGCGCTTCGATCCGATGAAGCTCGCGACGCCTGAAGCCTTCGCGCGCGATCCTGCGGCGGTCCACGAATTCTACAATTTCCGCCGCCGCAACCTTCTCGACGCCCGACCAAACGCCGCTCACCTCGCTTTGGCGCGTCTGCAGCGAGAGCTGCCGGCCCATGGCGGCGCGATGACGCTCGTTACGCAGAATATAGACGACCTGCATGAACGGGGCGGCGCAAGGGACGTCGTGCATATGCATGGCGAACTCTTGAAGGCGCGCTGCGTCACCTGCCGCGCGATCGCCGCGCAGCGCAGCGATCTCACGGCCGAGAGTCATTGCGCGAGCTGCCGCCGCGCGGGGACGCTCCGGCCGCATGTCGTCTGGTTCGGCGAAACGCCGCTCTTCATGGAAGACATCTGCGCGGCCTTGTCCGACGCGACGCTGTTCGTCTCCATCGGGACCTCGGGGTCGGTCTATCCGGCTGCGGGCTTCGTATCGCATGCGCGCGCCCGGGGCGTGCGCAGTTGCGAGATCAATCTTATGCCCTCCGACAACGCCTCCGTCTTTGACGAGCGGCGATATGGCGCGGCGAGCGACGTCGTCCCCGCCTGGGTTTCGGATGTGCTGGGCGCGTGATCGTCAAAGGTAGGTCCAGCGCGCGAAAGTCGCGGCCTGTCCAGCCGGCGCGCCGGCGGCGTCGGCGACGTTCCAGATGGTGACGTTGGAAATGTGAAAGCGCCGGCCCGTCGCGCTGATGCGCACGCCCTCATAGCCGCTGATGAAACCTTCGCGCGCCGTCTGCGTCAGAAGGCGCTCGCGGGCCTCGCGCAGCATTGGTTCGGCGGTGAGGCGCGACGGCGTCGCGAGGAGCCGTTCGACGTTCATTTCCCACAGCGCGAGCGCGACGCGATTGCCGTAGTTCAGCATCGGATCGGCTTCCGCTCCGTGCGACACGACGACGAAAGGGGCGGTCAGCAGACGCTCCGCTTCCGCCTCCGCGCCTCCGCCGCGCGAGACGAGGTCGCCGCCGGTGCGCGCGCGATAGGAGTCGAGCAGCGCGGCCGAATGCGCTATCCAGCGCCTCCACAGATCGGCGGGCAGTTCGGCGCTGAAGCTCGGCATCGGTCCTCGTGGGGGCGGGCGCGCCTCACGGCTCGGGCGACGCCATATGCGCCTTTAGCACCTCGTTCGTCGCCGCGTCGACCTCTTCGAGCATCACCTCATAGCCCCATAGCGAGGTGAGATGGCGCAGAACCAGCGCGGCGTCGACGACGTCGAGAATTTCGCCCGCAAAGACGTGGTGGTGCAGCACGAGCCTCCGGCTGCCGGCGAGATCGACGTCGACGATCTGAATGTCGGGCGTATGGCGGCCGGCTTCGTAATCGCTCGCAAGGCTCCTGCGCAGATCCTGATAGCCCCGCTCATTGTGAATCGACTCGACTTTGAGCTTGGGCGCGTCCGCCTCGTCGACAATATGGAACAGCCGCCATTTGCGCATGAGATGCGGGCTGAGGAACTGCGCAATGAAGCTGTCGTCACGGTAATTGGCCCATACGTCCTTCAGCACCGCGATCTCATCGCCTCGCCCCGCTATGTCGGGGAACCAATGCCGGTCCTCCTCCGTCGGCTCGCGCACGATGCGCGCAATGTCGCTCATCATGTCGAAGCCGAGCGCATAGGGATTGACGCCGCTGTAGGAGGGATCATGGGCGGTCGGCTGGCGAATGGCGTTGGTGTGCGACTGGAGAAACTCCAGGAAGCTGCCGTCGCCGATCCGCCCCGCCTCATGAAGCGCATTCATGATGCGGTAATGGCAATAGGTTGCGCAGCCCTCGTTCATCACCTTCGTCTGCTGCTGCGGATAGAAATATTGCGAGATCAGCCGCACGATGCGAAGGATTTCCCGTTGCCAGGACGCCAGCTTCGGCGCGGTCTTTTCGAGGAAGTAGAGGATGTTCTCCTGGGGCAGGCGCAATAGCGCGCGCTGATGATCGATGGTCTTCCGCGCCGCCTCTCCGGCCGTCGGAACGGTTCGCCACAGATCGTTATAAAGCCGTTCGCTTTCCTCGCGCCGGGCGCGATTGCGCCGTTCTTCGTCGAGAAGGCTCATCCGCCGCTTGCGCGGATAGCGATCGACGCCTTGCGGCGCGAGCGCATGCGCGGCGTCGAGCAGCTGTTCGACCTCCGCTTCGCCGTAGCGCTCCTCGCAGCTCGCAATGTAATTTTTGGCGTAAGCGAGATAATCGAGAATGCCGCCGGGATCCGTCCATTGCCGGAACTGGTAATTGTTCTTGAAGAAATGATTATGGCCGAAGGCGGCGTGCGCGATGACGAGCGCCTGCATCGTCGCGCTGTTTTCCTCCATCACATAGCTGATGCAGGGATTGGCGTTGATCACGATTTCGTAGGCCAATCCCTGCAGCCCGGCGCGATAGACGCCTTCGAACTGCGCGAAGCGCTTGCCGAACGACCAGTGCCGATAGAGCAGGGGCATGCCGGTCGAGGAATAGGCGTCGAGCATCTGCTCGGCGGTGATGACCTCGATCTGGTTGGGGAATGTGTCGAGCGCGAGATCGTTCTTCGCGACGCTCTCGACAGCGTCATAGATCGCCTGAAGGGTCTCGAAGCTCCAGTCTTTGCCTTCAAAGAGCAGCTGGCTCATGTGGCTTCCTCCGCATGGGCGCCGTCACGGCGGCGGAAGAGCTCCCGGAAGACCGGATAGATGTGGTCGCGCCGCGCGACGCGCCGCATTTGGAAGTTGCGCGCCTTGGCGGCGAGAGGCGTATAGGCGTTCCAGAGGGAGCTGCCGCCGACATAGGAAAGCGAATGGCTTTCATTCGTGTTGGCGACTTCGAGATAGGCGAAATATTGGCAGAGCGGCAGGATCTTGTCTTGCAGCAAGGTCCGTGTCAGCTC
Organism: Methylocystis parvus OBBP; assembly: GCF_027571405.1. Lineage (GTDB taxonomy): Bacteria > Pseudomonadota > Alphaproteobacteria > Rhizobiales > Beijerinckiaceae > Methylocystis > Methylocystis parva. The sequence continues at coordinate 2,029,428 of NZ_CP092968.1, read as the reverse complement.
GTTGTCGCTCAACATATTGTCGCCGTCCGAGGCCTGCGCGCCATAGATGTTCCAGCTCGCGGGATCGTAGCGGTCGGAGATGATCCGATCCATCTCGACCATCGCCGACGACACGATGGTGCCGCCGGTCTCCGTGGAGCGGAAGAACGTCTCCTCGTCCACTTCCTGCGCCTCGTCGGTGTGTCGAATGAAAACGATGTCGACGCGTTGATAGCGGCGCGTCAGAAAGATATGCAGCAACATGAAGAAGCGCTTGGCGAGGTCCTTCATGTGCTCCGTCATCGAACCCGACACGTCCATCAGGCAGAACATCACGGCCTGAGCCACGGGCCGCGGAAACCGTTCGAAGCGGCGATAGCGCAGATCGACGGGGTCGAGGAAGGGGATGCGCATGCGCCGTGCGCGCGTGCGCAGCGCCTCCTCGAGAAGTTCGGAAGCCTCGCTGCCCTTGGCGCTGGCGGCCTCCTCCTCCAGGCGCTCGACCACGCGATGCCGCGGGCGGCCCATGGCGATGCGGCGCGCAAGCGACATCTGCATCGTTCGCTTCAGTGAAAGATTGGCGGGCGTGCCGCTCGTCGAATAGCCGGCGCGGCGCGAGCCGAGCTTCTGCGTATCCACGAGGCCGCGCTTGGCGAAATCCGGCAGTTCGAGATCGTCGAGAAAAATGCTCAGGAATTCCTCGCGGGTCAGCACGAAGCGGAAGGCGTCGTCCTGCCCGTGTCCGCGGCCGGGCTCTCTTCCGCCTTGACCGCTCGCGCCTTCCGGGCGATCGATGAGATCGCCCTCGACGTAATCGCGATTGCCAGGAAGCACGAAGTCGCGACGGTCGCCGGGCATGTGCCGGAACAGCGGCTCTCTCGCGCCGTCGGCGGGGACGGTGACTTCCTGAGCGTTCTCCAGATCCTCGATGGCGCGCTCGCGGCTCGCTTCGCGAACGGTTCGCTCCACCGTGTCGCGGACTCGGCGAAGGAAGCGCTGACGATTTGAGAAACTCTTGCCACCCGGATTGAGCCGGCGATCGACGATGCGCATTTCTTCCTTCGCTAACCTTGCGCGCGCGCCGCAGCCCTGGCGTCAACCTGCCTGCTTCACGCGCATGTACCATTCGACCAGACGGCGGACCTGTCGCTCCGTATAGCCGCGCGCGACCATCCGGTTGACGAACTCCGTATGCTTGCTTTCGGTTTCCGTGTCCTTCTTGGTCCCGAAACTGATGACGGGCAGGAGGTCTTCGACCTGCGAGAACATCCGCTTCTCGATGACGTCGCGTATTTTCTCGTAGCTCGCCCAGGAGGGATTGCGTCCCTTGTTGGAGGCGCGCCAGCGCAGCGCGAATTTCACCACTTCGTTGCGGAAATCCTTGGGATTGGCGATACCCGCCGGCTTCTCGATTTTGGTCAATTCCTGATTCAGCAACTCCCGGTCCAGCATCTGTCCGGTGTCGGGATCCTTGAAGTCCAGGTCTTCGATCCAGGCGTCTGCATAATCGATGTAGCGGTCGAAAAGGTTCTGGCCATAGTCCTGATAGGATTCGAGATAGGCTTTTTGAATCTCCTTGCCGATAAATTCGGCGTAGCGCGGCGCAAGCTCGGCCTTGATGAATTCGATGTAGCGTTTTTCCGTCTCGGCGGGCAGTTGTTCGCGCCTCAGCGACTGCTCCAGCACATACATGAGATGAACGGGGTCCGCCGCGACTTCGACCGTGTCGTGGTTGAAGGTCGCCGCGAGAACCTTGAAGGCGAATCGCGTCGAAAGTCCGGTCATGCCCTCGTCGACGCCTGCGGTCTCCCGATATTCGAGAATGCTGCGCGCCCTTGGATCGACCTCGCGCAGGCTCTCGCCGTCATAGACGCGCATCTTCGAGAAGAGATTCGAGTTTTCGTGCGGGGCGAGGCGCGAGAGGACGACGAAGCGCGCGAGCATCTCCAGCGTGTTGGGCGCGCAACTGGCGTTGGCGAGCTCCGACTCTCGCAACAGCTTCTCATAGATGCGCTGCTCCTCCGTCACGCGCAGGCAATAGGGAACCTTGATCACATAGATTCGGTCGATAAAGGCCTCGTTGTTGCGGTTCGACTTGAAGCTCTGCCATTCGGCCTCGTTGGAATGGGCGAGCACGGTGCCGGAGAAGGGAATGGCGCCGATATTTTCAGTGCCGATGTAATTGCCCTCCTGCGTCGCCGTCAGCAACGGGTGCAGCATCTTGATCGGGGCCTTGAACATCTCGACAAATTCGAGAAGCCCCTGATTGGCGCGGTTCAACCCGCCCGAATAATTATAGGCGTCCGGATCCGCCTGAGCATGCGCCTCCAGCTTTCGAATGTCGACCTTGCCGACAAGCGAGGAAATATCCTGATTGTTTTCGTCGCCGGGCTCCGTCTTGGCGATGGCGATCTGCCGCAGGCGGGACGGCGTGACCTTGGCGACGGTGAAGCGCGTGATGTCGCCGTTGAATTCATCGAGCCGCTTGAGGCACCAGGGGCTCATGATGACATGGAGCCGGCGGCGCGGAACGCCGTAGCGTTCTTCCAGCATCGGGCCGGCTTCTTCGGCGTTGAACAGGCACAAGGGGCTCTCGAAGACGGGACTGAGCTCGTCGCCGGCCTTCAGCACATAGATCGGATTGGCCTCCATCAGCGCCTTCAGCCGCTCGGCGAGAGACGACTTGCCGCCGCCCACGGGCCCGAGAAGATAGAGGATCTGCTTGCGCTCCTCGAGGCCCTGCGCCGCGTGCCTGAAGAAGCTGACGATGCGTTCGATCGTCTCCTCCATGCCGTAGAATTCGGCGAAGGCGGGATAGACGCGAATGGTCCGGTTCATGAAAATGCGGCCAAGCCTCGGATCTTTCGAGGTGTCGAAGAACTCGGGCTCGCCAATGGCGTCCAGAATGCGTTCGGCCGCGCTGGCGTAAGCTTTGGGATTGTCTCGGCAGAGTTCGAGATAGCTTTGGAGCGATATTTCGCTCGCCTGGCGCTCACGATAAAATTGCACGAAATCAGCGAAGACGTCGGTGTTCGCCATAGAGGCCTCTCCTCATGAACGCGACAGCGGCATGTGCGCGTTCCGATGAGAGGTAACTGAGCAAGCGCGAACTGATTTCAATATCAGAGGCGACAAGAGCGCCGCCCGGCGGCCTCGATCGAGGCGGGACCGGCGCGGAAAGATGCGTCGGCTCGGCTCACGCTGTCGCGAAGGGCGGCAGGCGACGCCATTTGTGCGGCGACGCGACGTCGAGCGGCCGCAGGCCCGCCGCTTCCGCTTGCGTTTGCAATGCGCCGCAGGAGTCCGTCAGACGCGCGTTCGAGAGCCAATGTCGGCGAGGAGGAGGCTACCTTCAGCCTTACAATATTGACCGCGCGGCGGGTTCATGGATGATCTGGCCGCCAAAAGAGGAGGCTTCATGCTTTCGCGCCGCGCATTTTTGCTGAATTCCGCCGCATCCGTCGCCACGGGTCTTTTGCCGGAGAGGGCGTCGGCGGTCGAGCGCGCGCCGACGATTCTAAAGCTGCAGCGCCGGTCGATCGACGTGATGGGCAAGCCGGCGTCGGTTTACGCCATCAGACAGCCAGACGGCGCGGCCGGCTTTGCGGCGGATGTCGGCGCGCATTTCCGGGTTCGCGTCGAGAATGAAATCGGCGAGCCGAGCCTCATTCACTGGCACGGCCTCACGCCGCCATCGGCGCAGGACGGCGTGCCGGGGCTTTCCGGTCCGCCCATCCCGCCGGGCGACTCCGCCGATTACGATTTTCCGCTCCCTTTCGGCGGGTCCTATTTCATGCATTCGCATTACGGCTTTCAGGAGCAGCAACTGATGGCGGCGCCGCTCATCCTGCGCGATCCGAAGCGCTATCCGGACGATCAGGAAGTCGTGGTCATGCTCGCCGATTTCAGTTTCAAGCCGCCGCAGGAAATCTACGCGTCCCTGACCGGCGGCAAGGGCTCGATGGGCCATATGGGCGGCATGGAGATGGGCCACGCCGGAATGAATCACGCCGCTATGGCGAATATGCCGGCAAGCGAGACGATCACGCCCAAAAAAGATGCGGCGCGGATGGGGAAGCCCGACCTCAACGACGTCGATTACGACGCCTTTCTCGCCAATGAGCGCGCGCTGGACGACCCGCAAATCGTTCGGATCGAGAAAGGCGGCCGCATCCTGCTGCGCGTAATCAACAGCGCCGCCATGAGCGCCTTCCATATCGACTTGGGCGAAAGAGAGGGAACGCTCGTCGCCGTCGACGGGCAGGATATTGCGCCGGTCTCAGGGCAATCTTTCCCGATCGCCGTCGGTCAGAGGCTCGATCTTCTCATTCAGGCGCCGAAAGACGCGCGGCCCCTGCCCGTGTTTTTCGTTCTGGAGGGAGAAAGAAGGCGCACAGGCCTCATTCTCGCGCCGCGCCAGGCGCCGATCCCGCGCCTTCCCGACATGGCGGATGCGGCTTCGCCGGCGCTCGATCTCGCATTGGAGGGGCAGTTGCGCGCCATGTCGCCGCTCGCGGCGCGACAGGCCGACCGGGTCGTCCCAATCGACTTGACGGGGGATATGGCGAGCTATGTCTGGTCGATCAATAATGTCGTATGGGATCCCCAGACGTCGCCTATCCCGCTGAAATCCGGGGAGCGGGTCGAGTTGGCGATGACCAATCGCACCATGATGTCCCACCCCATGCATCTGCATGGACATCGTTTTCAGGTCGTGGAGATTGACGGCCGGCGATTTGACGGCGCGCTACGCGACACCGTGCTCGTTCCGCCGGGCAAGCGCGTCGTCGTTGCGTTCGACGCCGACAATCCGGGCCATTGGGCGTTCCATTGCCATCTGCTCTATCACGCCCAGGCGGGCATGTTTGCGAGCTTCAAATATAGCTGAGCCCGGCGCGGGCGACGCGCCGGGCGCCCGCCTCAGTAATAGTAACGGGGACGGCGGTAATAATGCGGACGGGGGGCCGTCGCAGCGCCGACAAGGGCGCCTCCGGCGGCGCCGATCGCCGCGCCGGCCAAAGTCGGGCCCGCGAGGCCGCCCGACGCAAGGGCGCCGATGCCCGCGCCGCCGAGGCCGCCAATGATGCCGCCGCCCACAGCGCGTTCGCCGGGCGTATAGCAGCCGGCAAGCGGCAGGGGCGCCGTCACAAGGGCGGCGACGAGAATGGCTTTCTTGGCGGAATGACCGAGAGAAAGGCTCTGCATGGGGATCCTTCGGTTGGAATGCCGGTGATTCGCGTGAGGCGAAGCCGCCTTCAGCGTCGGCAAAGGAAGAACCGCCATTTGAGTCGTTACGATGGCGCGCGCAGGGACGCGGCCGCCAAGGTTCTTACATCCGTTTCGGCTTCGGCGAATCCGCTTCCTTGAGAACCTGGAGAAGATAGGCGCCGTAGCCGCTCTTCGAGAGACGCGCGGCGGCTTCGCGCATCGCGTCGGCGTCGATCCAGCCCTGGCTGAATGCGATCTCCTCGAGACAGGCGACGCGCTGACCCTGGCGCTGTTCGATCGCCTGCACATATTGCGCGGCTTCGAGCAGGGAGGCCGGCGTGCCGGTGTCGAGCCAGGCGAAACCGCGGCCGAGGCGCTCGACATTCAGCGTTCCAGATTCAAGGTAAATTCGATTGAGATCGGTAATTTCGAGTTCGCCGCGCGGCGAGGGCTTGAGCGACGCGGCGTATTCGGCAACCCGCGTGTCGTAGAAGTAAAGGCCGGTCACCGCCCAATTGGATTTCGGAACCAGCGGCTTCTCTTCGAGAGAAACGGCCTTGCCATTCCAATCGAACTCGACGACGCCGTAACGCTCGGGGTCCTTCACATGATAGGCGAAAACCGTCGCGCCCTCTTTCCGTGACGAGGCCGCGGCGAGCGAATCCGTCAGGCCGTGACCGTAGAAAATATTGTCGCCGAGCACGAGCGCGGAATTGTGGCCTTCGACGAAGGGCGCCCCGATCGTATAGGCCTGCGCGAGTCCCTCCGGGCGGGGCTGCTCCGCATAGGAAAGAGAAACGCCCCATTGCGCGCCGGAACCGAGGAGCCGCTTGAAGGTGGGGAGATCGTCCGGCGTGGAGATGATCAGGATCTCGCGCGCCCCCGCGAACATCAGCGCCGACAGCGGATAATAAATCATCGGCTTGTCATAGACGGGCAGCAACTGTTTCGAGGCCGCGAGCGTCATGGGATGCAGTCTGGTGCCGGAGCCTCCGGCTAGGACGATGCCGCGCATATTGTTTCCTCAGGAATGATCGAGCAGCCGCTTCACGCATATTGCAAGAGAGGGGCGCCAGTCGGGCAAGGCCACGCCATAGAGCCGGCGCAGTTTGGAATTATCGAGGCGGGAATTGGCCGGGCGCTTCGCCGGCGTCGGGTAATCAGCCGTCGTGATGCGTTTCACCGAGACCGGCGCGCGGCCGTGACGTTCCGCGCGCGCGAAAATCTCCTCGGCGAAATCCGCCCAGCTCGCTTCGGTCGCGCCGGTCATATGAAAGACCCCCCGCAGCTCCCGCGACGGGTCCTTGATCATTCGCTCGGCGATGGCGAGAACGCCGTCCGCAATATCAAGCGCCGACGTCGGATTGCCGCGCTGATCGGCGACGACGCCCAATTCGCTGCGGCTCTCGCCGAGGCGCAGCATCGTCTTAACGAAATTCGCGCCGAAGGGGCTGTAGACCCAGGCCGTGCGCAGGATCGCGCAATTTTCGCAATTCTCCGCGGCGCGCCGCTCGCCCTCGAGCTTGGAGCGGCCATAGACGCCCGTCGGACCTGTCGGGTCGTCTTCGAGATAGGGCCGGTCCAATTGGCCGTCGAAGACATAATCCGTGGAAATATGGATGAGCGGCGCACCGAGACGGGCGGCTGCCGCGGCGACCGCGGCGACTCCCTCCGCATTCACGCGAAAGGCCGTTTCCGCTTCCTGCTCCGCCTTGTCGACCATCGTATAGGCGGCGGCGTTCACGACGACGTCGGGCCGCAGCGCTTCGAGCGACCGGGCCACGCTATCGGAATCGGCGAGATCGAGCTCCGGGCGGCCGACTGCGATAATTTCCGCTATTTCAGCGCCGCGCTCGATAAGCGAGGTGACGACCTGTCCCTGTTTCCCGGTGACGGCGATGCGCATGTCGATCACGCGAAAGCGTCGGCGAGGTCGCGCAGACGCGGCCAGCGTTTGTCTTTATCGGAGAGCAGCGGACCGCCGGGCGGCATCGGCCAGTCGACGCCGATATCCGGATCGTCGAAAGCAAGTCCGCGATCATTGGCCGCGGAATAGAGCGCCGTGACTTTGTAGAGAACTTCCGTATCGGGATCCAAAGTGATGAATCCGTGGGCGAAGCCGATCGGCACGAGAAGCTGCCGCCAATTCTCCGCGGAAAGCTCCACAGCGACATGTTCGCCGAAGGTCGGCGAGGAACGCCGAATGTCCACCGCGACGTCGAGAATGCGTCCGCGCGCGACGCGGATAAGCTTGTCCTGAGCGAAGGGCGCCGTTTGGAAATGCAGGCCGCGCAGCGTGCCGACCGGCGCCGAGAAGGAGTGATTGTCCTGGACGAAGGTGAAATCGAGTCCGGCGTTCTTCCAGTCGGATTCTTTGTAGACCTCCGAGAAAAAGCCGCGCGCGTCGCCATGCTTTCTTGGCGTCACGATTTTTACCGCGGGAATTTCCGTGTCCTCGAACAGCATGGTCGCCCTCTATCCATTGTCGCCGTTGCGCCGCGTCGCAAAGTCGCAAGAGTTGACGAAAGTTTGCGAAGTGAACGCATATTCATTGCCTCGCGGGGAATTTTTCCCCACTGGAGTCCATGCGAGCGGACGGCGCTAGGCGAGCCGTCCGAGCCGCTCGCCGCGATATTTTCCCGAGCGAATGGCTTGCCACCAAGCGGGATTGTCGAGATACCACTGCACGGTTTTGCGCAAACCCGTCTCGAAGGTTTCCTGCGGCCGCCATCCGAGTTCGCGCTCGATCTTTGCGCAGTCGATCGCATATCGAAGGTCGTGCCCGGGACGATCCGTCACATATGTGATGAGGTTGCGGTAGGCGCCGCCCGGCGATGGACGCAGTTCGTCGAGTATGTCGCAGATCGTCTGGACGACGTCGATGTTCTTCTTCTCGTTGCGGCCGCCGACATTGTAGGATTCGCCGATGACGCCTTCTTTCGCGACGAGCATCAGCGCCGCGGCGTGATCGTCGACGAAAAGCCAGTCGCGCACATTTTCGCCGCGGCCATAGACGGGCAACGGTTTCCCCTCGAGCGCGTTGAGGATCATCAAGGGGATCAGTTTTTCGGGGAAGTGATAGGGCCCGTAATTGTTCGAGCAATTGGTGACGACCGTCGGCAGGCCGTAGGTTTCATGCCAAGCGCGAACGAGATGGTCCGACCCTGCCTTCGACGCCGAATAGGGCGAGTTCGGCGCGTAAGACGTATCTTCGCGAAAGAAGCCTTCTTCGCCCAGCGCGCCGAAGACCTCGTCCGTCGAAATATGCTGGAAACGGAAAGCCGCCGCCTTCTCCTTCGACGAACCGCGCCAATATTCGAGCGCGGCGTCGAGAAGCGTGAATGTGCCGACGACATTGGTTTCTATGAAGGCGGCGGGTCCGTCGATCGACCGGTCGACATGGCTTTCCGCCGCGAGATGCATGAGCACGTCCGGCTGGAATTCAGCAAGCGCCGAGGCGACCGCCGCGCGGTCGCAAATGTCGGCCTGACGGAAGGAATAGCGGGGATCCTTGGCGATCGGCTCGAGCGAGTCGAGGTTGCCTGCATAGGTTAATTTGTCAAAAACAAGAATGTCGTCCGTCGAATGAGAAATGAAGCGCCGGGCCACCGCCGATCCGATAAACCCGGCGCCGCCGGTAATAAGGACGCGCATCAGAACCTCACAGCTTCAGACGTCGAATTGTCTTTAGAATACGGATGGATAACATTCAACCGGATGTCGGAAGCCTCACCCCTTCGGAGTTCCTGCGGCGCGCGGAAAGATCGTGCGCGCATCACGATTTTTGCCCAATTACGACCGCCTGCCAGAATTGGTTCGGATCGTCCACATAGGCGAAGCATTTGAAGTATTTTCCCCAGACGTCCCTGATGTAGCTTTCGGGAATGATGGCGTCGCCGTAAACGTTCGGGTCCAGGCCTTCTCCGCCAGAAGTGGGAATGTAGCAGAATTTGTTCTCGTCGAAGTCCTGATAGAGTTTCGGCGCCATATGCTTGAATTTTGCGAGGCCGTGATGCCAGCTCGTCGGCGGCGGGCTCGGGATTTCCAGGATGAAATCGAGGAAGCGCCGCGGCTCCGTCGTATAAGCAATCACGCAGCCCGACCGCGCGACGCGGTGCAGTTCTGACATCCAATAATCGGCGAGCTTTTTCGGCAGATGGCTGAACACCGAATAGGCGATGATCAGATCGAACTTATTGTCGTCAAAAGGCAGCGGTCCTTGCGCATCGATCCTTTGAAATGTCCCCGGCGAGCCGACGCCTTTGCAAACTGCGAGCGTCTCGGGCTCCACGTCGACGCCGTAAAGGGAATCCGCATCGATATCGTTCCAAAGCATGCGGGTATAACGGCCCCACCCGCATCCGAAATCGAGCGCCTTGGTCTTTGGATGCAACGGCATGGCCAATGCTTCGGAATAGGCCTTAAAGTATTTGTAGAACTTGTACGCCTCCTGGAGCGCGTGACCGTCAGCAGAGCCGACGAGCTTTCTTTGGAAATCCGGATGCGGGAAGCGCGGCATTTCTACTCCGCCAATCGTCGGCTCCGTCACGCTGCGGATCAGAAGATCGAGCCATTGCTGGTCGTCTTGTAGATTGAAGAGCGCTTTTCCGTTGGGGATCATGAGAGATGTCGCCTCTTGTCTCTGTTCCGGTCAGTAGGGGGCCGCGGCGTCGCCGCTGTTCTTGTAGCCGAAGGCCGTGTAGCCTTTGATCGCGAGGAGCGTCGGGAATGTGCGCTCGAACGCATGCGCCAGCGTGCCGTCTATTGCGCCAAGTTCGGGACCGAACGCCGCTTCCCCCATGTCCATGGCGGCGATCTCCTGGAGGGGCGCAACCCGGAACCAGAACATGGTTCCTGCAACGAAGTCCTGGAAACTTGCATCGGCCGCTCCGGCGCGCTCGAGCAACAATTCCATATTCGCCCTATTGTCGCGGATCACCGACGGCTCGGTTGCGGACATGAAAGATTCTCGAGGCGCGGCGAGCCCGACGCGCGGGTCGTTTTCAAAGGCGTTAAATACCGAGTCGACGGCTTCTTTGCTGACTAACCCCTCGATCAATCCCCTGCGCCAGCGGCCGCCCGATGCGAGATGCAGCGATTTCTTCGCGTGCAATTTGCAGCCGAATTTATAATTGAGAGCCTTCGTGGCGCGGAGCGACTGCAAGAAAGGAAGAACGTCGCGACCGCAGTTTTTCACGATTACGAGCCTCGTCGGATCGACGAGCTCCACGAGTCGCGCCGCCGCTTTGGGGCTCCATGTCTCCGGCATGGCCACGACGACGTCGAGCTTTCGCGATCTTCGCGCGGTTGAAACCCATTCCGCGAGTTCGTCGATAAGGTCCGAGTAAAATATGTGAGTGAAAAGAGCCGTATCCGAAGCGGGCTCGCGCCTGGCGACATTCGCCGCGATGGATTCGAGATCCTTTCGATGGGGGAGCGGCAAATCGCGCGACGCGGCCACCGCCCAGAGATAGGCGTAGCCGAATTTTCGATCGGGTTCGAGATAGGTTCCCTCGCCCCATTCGTTCCAGGCGTTTACGAACACCAGCCTTTCGGCGGAGTCGTTATATTTGCGCGAGAAGTTGTTGGCGGCCGAGAGCCAACGATGAAATTCTCTCGGCGATGCGTTGTGGAAGACGTGGCCGCGACTCTGTTTGCGCGCGACATTGTCCCAGGCCGTCATCACGCCGGGGAAATAGGCGAATTTTTTCTCTCTTTCGAGCGTTTCGTCGAGGATTTCGAGATAGGCGTCGACCGTCTCTCTATAGTCGTAAACGCAGCCTTGAAAATCCGAATTGAAAAGTTCGACTTCCGCGGTGATTTCGGGGACTGAAACGGCGTGCGGCGGAAATTGCACGAGCGCGTCGAAGCCGATGGAAAGCGGGTCGGAGAAGCCGAAAGCGGTGGTCGCGACAAGATAGATTCCGGGCAAGCCGGCTTCAGCCGCCTTGCGCCGCCAGATCTCCGCCATCTTCTCGACATTCGTCACAATCAGCGGACGGTAGACGACGACGAGCGGCTTGCCGTCGATGCGGATATATCGCGGGTCTCGGAAATAACGCAGCAGGTCGTCGAAAACGCGTTCATGGTCCTCGTCCGAATGGTCCTGCTTCATCAAGACCTCATGTTCGGCGCCGTCCCATCGTCGCGTCCAATTCTCATTCGCCCAGCATAGGCAGAAGGGGAAGTTCAGGCTCTCATCCTTGCTGGCGAGCAGCGTCTCGACGGGGCGCTCGAGAAGACGCTTGCCGCCGAACCAGTAATAATGGAAGCAGAAGCCCTGGACGCCGAAGTGGCGCGCGAGTTCGAACTGACGCGCCATGACGTCGGACAAGCGAAGGTCGTAAAACCCCAGTTCGCCGGGAAGGCGGGGCTGGTAATGGCCTTTGAACTGCGGAACCGCTTTTGAGACGTTCGTCCATTCGGTAAAACCGCGCCCCCACCATTCGTCATTTTCGGGAAATGGATGAAACTGCGGAAGGTAAAAGGCGAGAACATGCGCGTTGTCCTCGGCGACCGAGGTTCGCGCGATAGGAAGAGGCGCGTAATTCGAGTCGCGAGCCCCGGCCGACACCGACAGCGCTTCCTTATAAAATTCGGTACGAAACTCCAGATTGTGGTCGGCGCTTCTCGCGTCGTTAGGCGGCGCTTCTATTTGCGGCTCGGCGATCGCTTGAGCAATCTCGCGATCGCGGACGCTTTTACGCGTCCCGCCGAAGAGGCTGCGCGCCGTCAATTCGGCGGCGACGGCGAGGGGACCGCGCCGGATAAGGAAGTTCGGGAGCGCGCGATAGGAGGCGCGGAGCGTTTTGTAAAAATTTTCCCCGAAGGTCAGATGATCCGGGCTCCAATCCTCGATCGCGAGCCGAATGAGGGTGAAGCGCACCTGAGCCTCTGACGGATCAAATCGCACAGTATAGATGTGGCGGGTCGCATAAATGTCGCCGCACCAGACGTCGGGGACGACCTGACGCATGAAGACGCAAAGATCGTCGGCCTCGGAGAATCCTTCCCCCATATTCAGATAGAGGCGGGGCCGGTATATTCGGCCCTTGGTTATCCTGGCCTGGAAAAAGAACCGGTATTTGCCCTTGGGCAGCTGTAAATGTTCCCGGGTCTCGGGATCGCAGAGGATCATCTGCGGGTCCGGGCCGATCGAAACATAGGCGAACGCTCCGCCGATCTCCGTCTCGACGAGGTCGTAGCAGTCGGTTCCGGCGACGGCTTTGATTTTGGCTGGGAACTGGGCCTTTTGCCCGTTGCTTTCAGAGTCTCGCGTGATTGGAGCGGCTGTTGTCTCGGTATCTGTCACGACCATTCCGACCGATTGAGAGCGTGCAAGGGGAGGTTTTTCCGAAGTTTCAACGTCTTGCGAATAAGTGTGACAAGCCGTGTCCTCGAGCGGAAAGCGCTTCGGAAAAGTTTGGCGGGCCGCAGCCTGAGCGTTAGGTTATCATAGGATGAGGGTGGCGCAACATGGTCAGATACCGGCTATCTACAAGATTATACTAAAAAAATTGCTTTGGTCATTCACAAGCGGGCGACGATTCCCCTGCGGTCGCGACCGCCGCAGATTGGAGCGTCGTTCAACGGTCTTTCCTTGTGGGAGAAGAGTTCTGGAGAGGTTTCATGGACGCGCTTGAAGCAATCGAAACCCGAACGAGCGTCGCCGCCCTGGTTGAGCCCGGCCCGACCGACGCGCAATGGGCCGGCCTCCTGCGGGCGGGCGCCCGCGCGCCCGATCACGGCCGATTGCGTCCGTGGCGCTTTCTAATTATCCGGGGCGATGCGCGTCGGCGGCTGGGGGACGCGTTGGCCGGGGCTCTCCTGACGGATCAGCCCGACGCAGCGCCTGAAACGGTCGAGCGCGAAAGGCGCAAGCCGCTCCGCGCCCCGGCGATCCTCGTCGTCGCGGCGATCCCCTCGCCTCATGCGAAGGCGCCGGAAATCGAACAGATTCTCGCCGCTGGCGCCGCGACGCAGAATATCCTCCTCGCCGCCCATGCGATGGGACTTGGCGCGATCTGGCGCACGGGCGCGCCGGCCTATGATCGGCGCGTCATAGCGGCGCTTGGTCTGCCGCCAGAAGCGCATATCGTCGCCTTTGTCTATCTTGGAACGCCCGCCTCGGAGCCCAGGCGCAGGGACGCGGAGCCCGTCGTGGCGACGGAATGGGGCGAGATTCCGCGAGACTTCGAGGCGCTTTAACGCTCTTTCCGTTCATCCCGCGGGTGGCGGCGTTCGGCGCCGGACGGCTTCCCGCATCAGACTCAGACACTCGGCCGTCGACGCCATGTCGAGCGCGGACAATCCAAGCGCCGTCTCCAAAAGCGGATCAGCTCCCGCCGCGAGCAGCAGCGTAACGGCCTTGGCGCGCCCCGAGGAGGCCGCAAACATGAGCGGCGTCGCGCCGGTCGCGTTGACATGCTGGAGTTCCGCTCCAGCATCGATAAGGAACTGGATCGTTTCCGAAACCTCTGCGACGCAGGCGAGCCACAGCGCCTGGTTGCCGTCATTGTTGACGGCGTGCAGATCGGCGCCGGCGCGCAGCAGCTCCTGCGCGAGCGCCGGCGTTTCCAGGCGGACAGCGCGCATGAGGGGCGTCGCCCCATCCTTGTCTCGCCGATTGACCTCGTCCGGCGGAACGCCGAGCTCCGCCAGAAAGGCCTGAAGCGCCGGGCTCAAAGCCGGGCTGTCCGGCGCCGCTGATTTTACGGCCGCCCAGGCCTCATAGCCGCCGTCGAGGCTGTAGACCTGCGCGAAGCCGTATTCCGCAAGGAATTTTGCGACCGGCTGGCTGGAATGGCCATGATAGCAGCAGACGAGCACCGGCGACTCTTTCGAGGTTTCGCCGAGGAATTTCGAAAATGACTGCTGCGTCGCCAGCAGAGCCCCGTCGATGTGACCCCGCGCGAAGGATTCGCTGTCGCGAATGTCGATGACGGATATCGGGCCGCGCCGCAAAAGCGCGCGCGCCGCCGCGACGTCAATCCTGTGAAAAGCATCCGTTTTCGTCATCGCATGGTCTCCCGCCGCGCTCGGGCGGAGGGAGAAGCGAAGATGGGGCCAGTTTACGTGTCCGCGTCATCAGCGGTTTCCAGCTCCGTCCGGAAGGACGAAGCGATGGCGCTGCGCCGGGTCGGGCGCGCATTCGGCCTTGCGGCCGAACAGGCGATAGCGGTTGCGCGCGATTGTCCCATATAAGACGTCGCTGACAATCCGGGGCAGGATGCGGGCGAGGACCGCGAAGCGCGCAGGCCCGCGCAACTGGCGCGCAAGCGCGAAAAGCGCCTCCGATTTCTTCATGACGCGTCCATTCTCCATAAAGAGAAATGTGTCCGGTTGATCCGGATCGACGCCGTTGCGCCGCGCCAGGTCGTGGCCTTCCTCCGATTGGATCGCCACAAAGCGGATCGAGGGCGTGATCTCGTGGTCGAGCGCATAGCGCACAGAGCCGTCGCATAAGAGACAGACGCCGTCATAAACCATGATGGGGGCGGTCGCCGGCGTCTCCGAAAGAGCGCCGCCGTAATGCACGATTTTGCCGATGAGCGGGAAGACCACGTCTATGTCGAATGTGAAGCGGTCGCCCGCCGCGCCTTCGAAACATTCGATGGAAGGTTTCGACATCGCTGGCAAAGGGATTTTCAGGAAGCGCCATTCGGAGAGCGACCAGCGCAGCCCCTCGCGCGTGGCCGCGAGATCAAAATAGAGATCGAAGGGCCCGAAATGCTCGATGAGGCGGCCGTCGCGCGCTTCCTCCATCACGCTCTGATAGCGCCGGCCCGCAAAGTCTCGCCGCCAATATTCGCGACCGCCGGGGAGCGGCGAGAAGCGGACATGGGTTTCGACCTGCGCGCCTGGCGCGGGCAAGCCGGCGACAAGCGACAGGAGCCGGGCGCCGAGGGACGAGCTGGGCGCGACGATATCCGCGCGCCCGCCGGTGAAAAGTTCGCGCTCGAGCGTATGGAAGCGGCGGACAGGCTCCGGCAGAAGATCGAAATCGGCGCCGAGCATTTTCTGGAAGAGAGCAGTCATCGATCGAACTCCAATTTTAGCTTTGAGTTAAGCTTTGCGGTTCGCGCCGCCGAAATCGCCGGCGACGAGCCAGAAGAAGAAACCGGCGCCGCCGCTGCACGCCGCGAGCGCGAGGTCCATGGTGAGGCCTTGGGCGAGATGGCCTTGCGCGATGCAATGCGCGACGCCGACGAGCAGCACGGAGAAAAAGCCGGCGAGCGCGAGGCTCCACCAGGTGAGCCGCCAATGTTTCGCAAGGACGAAGACGGTCGGGGCGAAAACGAGAAAGGCGAAAGGATAGCCGACGACCATGCCGCCGAGCGCGCCGAGAACGACCGCCGCCGGAATATCGCCGGTCAGCATGAGAACGATGAAGATGCCCGGAACGATCGGCGCGAAGAGCAGGCCGAGAAAGAAAAGGGCGCCGTCCGGCAGAGCGGGGGCGGGATGCGACGCTGCATAGGCCATTGTCATTCTCCTTTGGATGCTGGGTGAAATTAAAATTGCGGCTTTGCGACCATCAGCCAGAAGATCGCGATCATCGAGATGAAGGCGGGCCAGCCCAGCGCGAACCACCAGCGGAAATAGATCTGGTAGATGGGCGGCAGCGGCGCGCCGCTCGCGAGACACTCTTCCGCAATGCGCGCCATTCGAATCTGCAGCCAGACGACGGGCAGCCAGCAGGCGCCGACGAAGAGATACAGGCCGATCGCCGCGATGAGCCAATGACTATCGAGCGGCCAGCCCTGATCCATTGCGAGCAGCACGCCGGTGACCGGCTGCACGATGACGGCGGGGGTCGTGAACAGCCAATCGGCGAGCACGACATTCTTGTTGCCCGCGACGATCGCATGGAGATCGCCGCGCAAATTGCTCGCGAGGCCGTGAAAGGCGGTGCCGAGCCCCGTGCCGAACAGCACGGTGGCGCTCACAATGTGAGCGGTCTTGAGGAAGACGGGATCGAACATGAGTTAAATCTCCATTGCGATCATGAGGAGGATGAGCGCCGCGACGGGCAGGTTCTTCAGCAGCGGCGCGAAGGGATGCAGCCAGCATTCGGCGGGAAGGCGGGTCGCGAGCGCGGTGAAGAGCGTCATCGAGGCGAGTTGCGCGAGACCGACAAGCGGCGGGCGCCAGCGCAGGAGCAATAGCGCGCCGAGCAGCAGATCGAGCGCGCCGCCGCCATAGATCGCCGCGTCGCCAAGCGCGCCGGAGAGTCCGATCTGGGAGACGAGCGCCTGGCTTTTTTCGATCGGATAGAGCCCGAGCGAGAGCAGTCCGGTCGCGATCCACAGCAGGCCGAGACTCCACCGCGGCAAGGGACGCAGGAAGAAGAAACGCGCGGCGACTCTGTCGGCGTCGCTCGCCGGCTGCAGGGCCAGCGCGTCGCGAAGGGCGCGGGGCGCGCGGCCGAGCGCCGTCGTCATCCCCGCCAGATCGGCGACATTGCCTTTTTCGAGAAGCTTCACGACCTCGCGATTGAGCGGTCCGGTCGAGACGCGCCCGCCGATCGCCGCGGCGAAGAGAAAGAGCCGCTGCGGGATGCGAAAGAAGGGCGCGGGCCGCAGGCCGAGCCAATCGCGCAATGTCAGCAATAATTCATCCGTGTTCATTGAACGCGGCCCGACGACGTCGATGCGGCGCGGCGACTCGCCGCCTTCCGCGAGGCGCGCGGCGAGTTCGGCGAGATCGCTCACATGAACCGGCTGGAAGCGCCAATCGCCATGGCCGAGACGGGGCAGGCGGGGAAGCATGGCGGCGGCCGAGAGCCATGCCGTGCTCGCGCCTCCGCGTCCGACGACGAGGGAGGGACGCAAAATGCGCCAGTCGATCTTTTCGCCCAGCGGATCGAGCGCTTCGAGATCGTCTTCGGCGACGGATTTCGTTCGTTGATAACCCGTCTCGCCCTCGGCGCTGACGCCGAGCGCCGACACATGAATGAGCCGCTCGACGCCGGCGGAGATGGCGGCGCGAAAGAGATTGCAGGCGCCATCCGCATGGACGGCCGACATGCTGTTGGCGCCGGCGTCGCGGACGAGGCCGGCGCAGTTGATGACGACGTCGAAGGTCGCGAGCTTGTCGCGCAAGGTCGCTTCGCTGTCGCGCGCGAGATCAACGGCCGCGCGCGACGCCGCGACGACGCTGTGGCCGCGCGCACGAAGCGCGCCGGCGATATGGCGTCCGATGAAGCCCGTTCCGCCGACGATAAGAATGCGGATCATGAACCCAACTCCTGATAAGGCGGCTGAGGCCCGCCGCGACTCGAGTTGGGCAATGACGGCGCCAGCGCGTAAAGCGCTGTTTTCAAATGAGCAGCCGTAGAAAACTGTTAACTGAGGAAACAGGCGGCGCTCGAC
The DNA here is from genome assembly GCF_027571405.1 of Methylocystis parvus OBBP. Taxonomy (GTDB): domain Bacteria; phylum Pseudomonadota; class Alphaproteobacteria; order Rhizobiales; family Beijerinckiaceae; genus Methylocystis; species Methylocystis parva. The sequence goes on along the minus strand of NZ_CP092968.1, from coordinate 2,011,867 downwards.
ACGCTGTAAACTTTGGATACAGTGACGCCATGCCGCCGGCCGTATTTCTCACAGCGTCGCTGCTCACGACATTTTTCCTCAGCGTCGCACTTTCTCTCTTCCTTCTCTGGCGCGCGCGGAGCGCTCCCGGGGCGCCGCAGCTTGCGGGCTTCGTCGCGATTGTCGGCCTCTACGCCCTGGGCCTCGTCGTTCCGCCGCGCGTCGGCGAATTGCTGCTGGCGCTTGCGCCGCTCGGGTCGGCGGTCTCGGCGGATTTCGTGATCAGGCTGACGGGCTTCGGCCGGCGTTCGCTCTTTTTCGTGCATGCGCTCGGCCTCGCGGCGACGCTGGCGCAGTTCCTCTTCGGCGCAGGCGCGTTTTTCGAGACGGCGGAAGGCTTGCGCGGCTTTCGCTATGAGGGCGCAGGTCTGATCGGAGTCGCCGTCGCGCTCGGACTGGCGATTTACGGCAATTTCCTGCTATTCGTCGCGCTACGCCGTTCGGAAGGCAAGAGACGGCGCGAAATCGCCATCGTGCTGTCTTCCGCGCTCATTGGCCTCTCGACCGTCGTTTCCTTCGCGCCTCCGCTTTTCGGCAAAATGATCGCGCCCTGGTCGATCGTCGCGCTGCCCGCTTATCCGGCGACGCTCGTTTACGGCATGCTGCGCTACGAGCTGATGGCGGCGAATGTCTGGGCGCGGCGCGCGGCCGCCTATGCGCTCATTGTCCTGCTCGCGGCGGCTGTCTCGGGGCTGTTGGCGGCGGCCCCGCTCAGTCTGCTGGCGCCGTCGATGAGTTTTCTGTCGCTCTGGCTTGTCGTCGCCGGCGCCATGGCGCTGGCCTTCGCGCTCGGCGAGCCGATCAGACACGCCGCCGACCGGCTCGTCTATCTCGACGCGGAAATATCAGCCGAGCGTATTGCTGATTGGCGGTCGGAGCTCTTTCGCGCCGACGCCCAGGCGGACCTCCTTGATATCGCGCAGCGCCATTTGAGCGGCGCCATGCGGCCGCAGGTCGAAGCGACCTTCGCGTCGCAAGGTCGCGAGCCGGCCCTGCGTTGCGCGCGCGCCAATGACGCATGGGTCGTCCGTCTCGCCGGCTTCGAGGATTCGCCGCCCGGCGCCCGGCGCATCGCCGTGATCTACGCTGACCTCCTTGCGCAGGCGCTGGACGAGCTGGAGCGCCGCCAGATGCAAGCGGAAAGCGAGCGCCTCGCGGAACTCGGCATGCTCGCTTCCACAATCGCGCATGATCTGCGCAATCCGCTCAATATTCTGAACATGGCCGCCGCCTCCGCTCCGTTGGAGCTGAAGCAGGAAATTGTCGAGCAGACGCGGCGCATGAATCGTCTCGTCACGGATCTCCTCGATTACGCCAAACCCTGGCGCATCGAGCCGGACGACGTCGATCTTCGCGCGGCGTTCGGAACGGTCGAGACGCATATTGATGAGGAGGCGCGTCTGCGCGCCGATCCGCTGCGTTTCGCGCAAGCGGTCGACAACCTTCTCGCCAATGCGCGGGCGGCCGGCGGACGCGTCCGCGTCTTTGTCGAAAACGAAAGCGATGCGACGCGCATTCACATTTGCGACGACGGGGCAGGCGTGCCGGACGACATCAGGGACAAATTGTTCCAGCCCTTCGTCTCGCGCGCCGCCGAAGGCACGGGGCTCGGGCTGGCCATCGTCGCGAAGGTCATGGCCGCGCATGGCGGATCGGTCAGCCTTACGACGCGAGCCGGGTTTTCCACCTGCGTCACCATGGAATTCCCGAAATGACCGGCGAAACCATTCTCATCGTCGATGACGAAGCCGCGTTTCTGCGGCTCGCGGGCGGCTTTCTGACCCGGCAGGGCTATAGAGTGGTTACGGCGCAGGACGCCGCTTCGGCGCGTAAGGCCTATGACGCGGAGCGGCCGGATCTCGTGCTGCTCGATCTCGTCATGCCCCCGGAACGCACGCCGGAAGCCGGCCTCTCGGCGCTCCCGCATTTCGAAAAATCCGTCGTCATCGTCATGACCGCGCATAGCGACCATGAACTCGCTCTGCGCGCGGTCGGGCTCGGCGCCTGGGATTTTCTTGCAAAGCCCGTCGAGCCTGAACTGCTGAAATTCAGCGTGGCGCGGGCGCTCGCCAAACGCTCTTTGGAGCGCGATCTCGCGCAGCTTCGCGCGCAGGACGACGCGGAATATGGCCTTGTCGGCTCGGGGCCCGCAATGACGCGGCTCAAAGAGATGATCCGCCGCATCGGCGCCGCCGAATTGCCGACAATGATCCTGGGGCCGACCGGCTCCGGCAAGGAGCTTGTCGCCAAGGCCCTGCACAAAGCGAGCGCGCGGCGTGACCGGCCGCTCGTCTCCATTCATTGCGGGGCCATTCCGGCGGAGCTGATCGAAAGCGAATTGTTCGGCCATTTGAAGGGCAGTTTCACCGGCGCCCATGCCGATCGCGCGGGCCTCGTCGCGGCGGCGAATGGCGGCACGCTGTTTCTCGACGAAGTGGGCGAGACGCCGGCGCCCATGCAGGTCAAGCTGCTGCGCTTCCTGCAGGAAGGAAGCTATACGCCGGTCGGCGCCCGCGACATGCGCCGCGCGGATGTGCGCGTCATCTGCGCGACCCATCGCGATCTCGAGGCGATGATCGCGGCGGGAAGCTTTCGCGAAGACCTCTATTATCGTTTGCGCGGCGTCATCATCCGCACGCCCGCGCTCGACGAAAGGCGCGAGGACATTCCGCTGCTCGCCGCGCATTTGCTCGGGGCCGCGGCGAGGAAGCGCCGGTTGAAGCTTTCGCACGAGGCTCTGGTCTGGCTCGCCGCGCAATCCTGGCCGGGCAATGTGCGTGAATTGCGCGCGACGATCGAATGCGCCGCCGCGCTCGCCGATCCGGCCACGGCGTCGATCTCGGTCGACGATCTTGCATTCGCCCGAGACGGCGGCGCATCTCCTATCCCCGCCGTCGATGCGTTGGAAGAGTTCCTGCCCGAAGCGACCGAAAGACTGGAACGCCGCATGATCGGCGCCGCGCTGGCGGCGACGGACAATAATCACAGCGCCGCCGCGCGCCGGCTCGGCCTGTCGCGCGTGGGCCTGTTGAAGATGATGACGCGTCTCGGACTGCGGTGAAACGCCGAGGCGCTAGCTCTGATGCGGACCGAGCATCGCCTTGATCGCCGCCTCGATCTGCCGCCACTGCCGAGCTTCTTCGGCCTTTTGCTGCTCCTCGAGCGCGCGCGCTTTCTGTGCGGCTTCCGCCGCGGCCTTCGCGCCGCGCGCTTCGAACATTTGTCGCGCATAATCCTGAAGTTCGACGCCTTGCATATCGCACTCCTTTGCACAGCCCGCCCCATCCCCTGAGGCATAAGTAGGCGCGGAAATTTTTCTGGCGAGAGCTCGGTCTTCGTCGCGTCGCGGCGCAGGCGACGGTCATTCGTCGGAGAACTGGTTCGAAGGTCAGGATCTGGCTAGAGTAACCCCGTTCTCGGACCTGTTCATTCGAATGATTTCGGCGGGCCGCGAGACGGTTTGCGCAAGGAGGCCATCCATGAGTTCAATTGACCAGATTTTACGGCGCGTCGTCCGGCGGGAAAGAGATGTAACGCCAGCGGAGGCGGCGCAGGGCGAGCGGCGGGCGCAGCGGCGGCGCAGCGGCTCCGCGCCGCTCTACCGCTGGGCGTTCACGATTCACAAATGGGCGGGACTGATCGGCGCCGGGTGGCTCGCCATTCTCGGCCTCACCGGCTTTTTCCTCAACAATGACGGCTGGAAGTCGCTGCAACAGGGGACGGCCCCGCACGCGCTCGTCACGCAGGAACTCGAGCAGAACGCCGCGCGAAACGTTGCGCGCTACCTGCAGATCGATCCGGACAACGCGTCATTCCGCGTCGCCGCCGGTCCGCGCGGTCTTTGGCGCACGACAGACGCCGGCGCGATATGGGCCCCGACGCGTTTCGAGGACGGCGCGCATCCGCAGATCTTCGCGGTCGAGCCGGATCCCGCACTTGGCTGGGGCCGCCTCTTCATCGGCTCCGACAACGGCGTCTACGTCTCGACCGACCGCGGCGAGACCGCGCATATTGCGGGGCTCGCCGGCGAACGCGTCACCGCGCTGGCGGCGGGCGCGGCGCAAACGGAGATGCTTGGAGTCCTGGGCAAATCTCGGGTGATCCGCTTCGACGCCGATATGCCCGGCAAGGCCGAAACGCTCGACCTTTCGCCTCTTCCGGAAGAAGCGCGGCCGGAGGACGTCCGGCTGCACAGATTTCTGCGTTCCTTGCATTTCGGGCGCGGCCTGTTCGATGCGCCGAGCTCGCGCCTCGTCAATGAGGCGGGCGGGCTCGCTATGTTCGTCCTGGCGATGACCGGCCTGACATATTGGGGCTTCGGCAAATGGTGGCGCATGCAGGCCAAGGCCGGCGTGCGCGGCATGTCGCCGGAGGCCAAGCGGTCCACGACGGCCTGGCTCTATCGAACGCATGCCGCGACGATCGGCGTCATCTGCTCGCCGATCCTGCTTTATCTGGCGTTCACCGGCGTCGTGATCGACCATGACAGGGAGTTCGGCGGATGGTTGCGCGGCGTCCAAATGCCGAAGGCGCTCCTCACGCCGGCCTTCAAGCTGACCTCATGGGAGGAGCGGATCGACTCGCTGATCGGCTATCCGGGCGCGTCCGGCGCATTTTCCGTGGGAAATATATTCGGCATGTTCACGACCGCAGACGGCGGCAAGAGCTGGGCGCGCGAGGAGGACGGGAAAGGCAGGCCGGTCAACGGGATCAATCGCATGCGCCGCGTCGGAGATCGGGTCGTCGTCATCTCCGGCAATGGCGCGCCCGCGCTGATCAGGGGCGACAATTTCGACTTCCACGAAGTCACGCTGGCGCCGCCGGAAGGAATGGGCGGCGGCGCGCATCATATGGAGGCCGGCAAAAGGTCGGAGGCGGAAGGCGCCGCCCCGCGATCTGCTGCGCAATTTTCGGGCGGCGGTTCTCCGTCCGACGTCTCCGCCTATGAGGGCGGGCTGCTTTGGCGCATGGGCGCGAAGCTCGTGGTCACCGACCTCGACGGCGCCCCCAAAAAGATGCTCGACGCGACCCAGCCGAGCGAGCCGGGCGTCCCAATATTCATGTGGCTGCGCAGCATCCATACGGGGACGCTCTTTTGGAAAGAGTGGCGCTGGGTCAACGATGTTTTCGCAACTCTCGCCCTGTTCCTCGTCTTGAGCGGGCTCGTTCGCTGGTGGCGGCAGAAATGGATGTAAAGCGGCGGCGGGCGGCGACGTAACGCCGCCGCCTTGCGTCGGGCGTCCGCCGGGCCTCCGCTATCCATCGCCCTGCGGATTGTCGGCCGGTCTGGCCCGCTTCTCGGGGCGTTCGCGGGCGCTGTCACGTTAGAGTTATTAAAACCCGGTTGAATGGCGCGCCCGACTGATCGCGAAGATGCCGGCGCGCCGTTTGTCGCTCATCCGCCCTTCGACCTGTCCATCTTTCCACTTGGCCGCCCGATGCGACGAAAAAAGGAACAACCCCGTCTCATGAAGTCGACCCTACACGACGATGTCGCCCATGCCGAACGCGTTCGCGCCGAATTGCTTGACAGCTTCGACGAGGAGCTGGAGGAAGAGATCGACGATCAGCGACTCGCGAATCTGCTCGACAACGCTTCCGACCATCCCGAAGTTTCGGAGGTAAGCCGCAGCCTCTATTTCAAGGAGCTGTTCCGGCTGCAGCGCGAACTCGTGAAGCTTCAGGACTGGATCGCCACGAACAAGAAGAAAGCCGTGGTCATCTTCGAGGGCCGCGACGCCGCGGGCAAGGGCGGCGTGATCAAGCGCGTGACGCAACGGCTGAATCCGCGCGTCTGCCGCGTGGTGGCGCTGCCCGCGCCGAGCGAGCGCGAGAAGTCGCAGTGGTATTTCCAGCGCTATGTGCCGCATCTCCCGGCCGGAGGCGAACTGGTTCTGTTCGATCGCTCCTGGTACAATCGCGCGGGCGTCGAGCGGGTCATGGGTTTCTGCACCGACGACGACGTCGAGGAGTTTTTCCGCAGCGTGCCCGATTTCGAGCGCATGCTGGTGCGCTCGGGCATCACGCTGATCAAATACTGGTTCTCGATCACCGACAATGAGCAGCATTTCCGCTTTCAGATGCGCATCCACGATCCTCTGAAGCAGTGGAAGCTCAGCCCGATGGATCTCCAGTCCCGCGTGCGCTGGGAGGCCTACACAAAGGCCAAGGAGGCGATGCTCGAGCACACGCATATCCACGAGGCGCCGTGGTGGATCGTGCAGGCGGACGACAAGAAGCGCGCGCGGCTCAATTGTATCTCGCATCTCCTGAACCAGTTCCCCTATGAGGAGGTTCAGCGTCCACTCATCGAGCTTCCCCCGCGCGAGCACAATCCGGATTATACGCGCGAGCGGATTTCCGAAGAGATGTATGTGCCGCGGATTTATTGAGCCCTTGCATGCCCGGGCGCCGGGAGACCGGCTCTCGGGCCCATACGGGCTCGTCGTCATCAAGCGTTCGAGCTGCGCGTCAGGCAGCTCGGCGGCTATTTATGACTTGCGAGCCCGTTCAAGCGGGCGTTGAACTGGATTGGGGAGAAGGCGGTCTGCCGACCTCCCCGATTTCCGTCAACCCACAAATTCTTCTCGGGGCGCGGCCGCCGCAGATTCTCCCTCGAGCGCTTGCAACGGGTTGGCGAGCGACAGATTGGTCTCGATGGGCGGAAGACCGAGCGCCTTTCTGATCGTCTGGAGCATGTGAACCGTGCGCGGCTCCATCTCCTCGATCGCGCCGGCGACAAACTCCACCGCGGCGACCGCCTTCGCTCTCTCCTCAAAATTCGGCAGCAGCAGCGGCAGCGTCTCGATTGCGGCGTCGCGCTCGAACTCCACAATGATTGATTGCTCGTGAATGAGTTGCGCGCGCCGCTGCGCGCCGAGAGACGCGAAGGGCTCGTCGCTGCTCAGCATATGCGCCGATCGTTCGAGACGGTCGCGCCGCACGGAGCCCCGCGCCTCGCTGAGCAAAAGCAGCATGCGAATGACCGCTTCGGGGAATGCGCCGCGGCCGACATTCATGAGCGCGGCCTGAGCCTGCGGCATCAGCCGCAATTCGCCCGGCTCCTTGTGCGTGCGCGTGAAATTGTTGAAGCGCCCGGCCCATTGCATGAAGGGCCCGCCGTAAAGCGCGAAGAACGCGATCTCATAACCGGCGTCGCGCGTGTCGCGCCAGAGGTCGAGCGCCTGTTCGACTCCCGTCGCCCACAGGCGCTCCGCGAGGAGGAAGGGATTATCCGATGCGAGCGCTTTGGATTCGGCCGCGCGCGCCTGTTCGGCCGCCGCCGGCAGCCAGCCGAACATTGGATTGTTGCTGGAGAAGAAGCGGCGCTGGGCGCGAGCCGGGTGCATGTCGCGCATGGCTTGCGCCGACTCCGGCGTCACCAGCGACTGAACCAGCGGCCGAAGCAACAAGTCGTAGGCGTCTGCGTTCAACTGCGACATACGGGCCACGGCGGCGAAATTGGCCTCTTCGCGTCGATCGCTCTCGTCGATCGCGAGAATGTCGCAGATGCGCCGCTCCGCGAAACTGACGCGAAATCGCTTGCCGAACCCTTCGCCGAACTCCTCCTCGATTTTCATCTCGTAAAGCCCGGGCGCGAGCGCCTCGATCGTCTTCATCGTTGAGGTGACTTCGGCATGCTCCTTCTTCGCGACGGAGGAAGAGACGAAGATTCCAAGATGCCCCACTTTCTCGTGGATCATATAGACGATGCGCTGGCCGCAGATCTTGATCTCGTGTTCGTCGGCATAGGTGTCGACGATCCAGTTCAACGCCTGCTGCGGCGGCGTGATATTGTCGCCCCAGCTCGCAAAGACGATGATCGGCGAGCGGATGGCTTTGAAGTCGAGCCGCCGGCCGCGTTCGATATGCGCTTCGCCGCGCGAAAGCTGGTTGCCGACGAAAAGCTGCTCGACGATCCAGCGGATTTCCGCTTCCGTCATATAATGGAAGCCGCCCCACCAGCGCTCGAACTCCAGGAAGCGCTCGCGGCCGTCCTCCGCATTGGCGAAAAGATCGTAATATTTGCCGAAGAAATTCCGGCTCGGGTTCAGCAGCTCAAAATTCGACACAAGATGCGCGCCGTCGAATTCGCCATGGCCAAGGTCGGCGAGCAGGAGCGCCGTGGCGAGTCCGCCGAGCAGGCCGCCATTATAGCGCATGGGATTCTCGCCCAGGCGGCCCGACCAGTAAGCGAGCGGCGAACCGTTGATGACGAGCGGGCCGGTGATGTCCGGATTCGCGGCGGCGAGCACTATGGTGGCCCAGCCGCCCTGACAATTGCCGACGATGATCGGCTTTGGCGATTGCGGATGGCGCCGGCCGATCTCGCGCACGAATTCCGCCTCCGCGCGCATGACGTCGGCGAGCGTCTGGCCATGCTCCGGATGCGGACGGAAGACGAGGAAATAGACCGGATGGCCGTCATGCAGCGCGACGCCCACCTGGCTGTCCGATTTGAAGCCGCCAATGCCGGCTCCGTGACCCGCTCGGGGATCGATGATGAGATAAGGACGCTTCCAGTCGAATGTCCGCACGCCGGGCGGGGGGACGATCCGCAGGAGCTGATAATTCACCGCGCGCGGCAGAGACCGGCCGTCGAGCGCCAGCTCCGTCGCGTAAGAAAGCACCGGCGGGGAGCCCGCCGCTTCATGCTCGGCGTCGATCTCCGCGCGCTCCCGCAAGACGTCCATCGTCAGAACGGCGCGCCGTATGGCGTCGGCCGTATAAGCGCCCGCGTCCGCATTGATGCGCCCGGCCGCGCCGGCCCCGCGCATCGCGGCGGCGACTTCCCCGAATTTGCGCCAGAACGTCTGGCTTCTTTCGCCATGGGTGCGGCCGATGCGCTCCAAATGGCGCGCCGCGGCGGTGAGCATATGTTGGGACTGAAGTCCCGAAACGGCCTGCGCCTGAGCGAAACGCGCGGGAAGGTCCACGGGGCTGAAAGTCGGCTCCATTCGTTTCTCCAATGCTCTCAGGCCGCGACGGCGCGGGCGAGGCCGGCCGCGTCGATCGCGTGCCGGGCGATCATCGATTCCTCGTCCGTCGCAATCACATAGACGGGCGCGCGCGAAGCGGACGACGATATGAGGGGGGCGTTGCCGGCATTGGCAGGCGCGTCGAGCGCAAAGCCGAGCCATTTCAGGCTTTCGATGACGGCGGCGCGCACATGCGGGGAATGTTCGCCAATGCCGCCCGTGAAGACGAGAGCGTCCAGACCTTTCAAGACGGCGGCGAGAGCGGCGATTTCCATGCAGATGTGGTGAACGAAATAATCGATCGCCTCGCGCGCCTGCGCGGAGTCCGATGCTTCGAGCGTCCGCATGTCCTGGGACAGGCCGGAGAGGCCGAGAAGTCCGGACTCGCGGTAGAGCAGCTGCGACAGTCCGTCGACGGACATTTTGTCGTGTTCGAGCAAATAGAGCAGCAATCCCGGATCGATGCGCCCGCAACGCGTGCCCATGGGGAGGCCCTCCAGGGCCGAGAAGCCCATCGTCGACGCGACCGATCGACCGTCTTTCATCGCGCAGATCGACGCGCCATTGCCGAGATGCGCGACGATGACCCGCCCCCCGGCGACAACCGGATCGACGTCGCGCAGGCGCAGCGAGATGAATTCGTACGAAAGCCCGTGAAATCCGAACCGCCGAAGGCCGCGCTCATAAAATGCGCGCGGCAGGGCGTAGACCTCGTTCAGAAAGTCGTGGCCGCGATGGAAGGCGGTGTCGAAGCAGGCGATCTGGGGTTCGCCGGGAAAAGCTCTGCGCGCCGCCCTTATCCCGCTGAGATTATGGCGCTGATGGAGCGGCGCGAGCGGCGCGAGCGTTTCGAGCGCGGCGAGAGCGGCGTCATCCACAATGATCGGCGCGGCGTAGCAAACGCCCCCATGTACGACGCGATGACCGACAGCGGCGATGACGGCGCGCGGGAGGGTTTCGTCCACCCAATCGACGATCGCATTGATCGCCCCTTGATGATCGTTTGACGCCAAAGCCGAGTCGCACGCCGGGCCGCCGACGACCCGCGCGTGAAAAAGGGGCTCGGCGCCGAGGCCTTCGGCCTGCCCGCCGGCGACGAGAAGCGGTCCGTCGGGCTCGACCGCGAAGAGCGCGAATTTGACCGAAGAAGAGCCCGCATTCAATGTCAGAACATGGTCCGACATGTCGGTTACTCCGCAGCTTGGGACAGGGAAGGCCGCGCCTCGGGCGCGGCGGCGCCGGTTCGACGCCAGTGATCATAGAGCGAAGCGAGCGCGCTGGAGGCGAGGCGCGACCGTTCATTGTCGGCGCGGCTGGTGAGCATGACGGGAATCTTCGCGCCGAGCACGAGACCGGCGGCTTCCGCCCGCGCGACGAAAGTCAGTTCCTTGGCCAGCATATTGCCCGCTTCGATATTCGGCGCGATGAGAATGTCCGCCTGTCCGGCGACGAGAGAGGCGATCCCCTTGGTTCGCGCCGCATCGGCGTCGACGGCGTTGTCGATTGCAAGCGGGCCGTCCACCACGCCGCCCCTGATCTGTCCGCGATCCGCCATTTTCGAAAGGATCGCGGCGTCGAGCGTCGACGGAATGGCGACATTCACCGTTTCGACCGCCGACAACACGCCGACTTTCGGCGTCGCGACGCCGCAGGCGCGAGCGAGATCGATGGCGTTCTGAACGATGTCGACCTTGGCGGAAAGATCCGGCGAAATGTTCACGGCGGCGTCGGAGATGAACAGCAGGCGGTCGAGCGTCGGCGCATCCATCGCGAAGACATGGCTGACGCGACGGTTGGTCCGCAGACCGGCCTCCTTTTTGACGACCGCTCCGAGAATTTCGTCCGAGTGGACATTGCCCTTCATGATCGCGCGCGTGGCGCCGCGCTGAGTCAATTCGACGGCGCGGGCGCAGGATTCGGCGTGGTCGACGGCGTCCACGATCCAGCCTTCGTCGAGCGGCGCGCCCGTCATCGCGGCGAGTTCGATCATTTTCGCGCGAGGACCGATGAGAACCGGTTCGATCAACCCCCGCGCAGCCGCCAGAAGCGCGCCGGCGAGCGAGTTTCGATCGTCGGGCCAGACCACGGCTGTGGCCAATGGCTGCAGCGCCTCCGCGCGCGCCACGAGCTTCGAGAAATGATCGTGATGATCGACGATCAGGGGCGGCAGCGCGTTCCGGTTCAAGACGATCGTTTGCACGGGCGCTGCGACTTCCGCGAAGCCCTCGCACGCCACAGCGCCGTCGGACGTCAGGACGCGCGCTTCAAAAACCGCGACAGGCTTTTCGCGCAGCTCGACGCAGCGCACGTCAACCGAGAGCTTGTCCCCCGGATGCACACGCGCGCCGAAACGGAGGTTCTGCGACAGATAGAGCGTGCCGGCGCCGGGAAGAATATTGCCGAGCACGGCGGAAATGAGAGAACCGACCCAGAGCGAGGGGGCCATCGGCTCTTCCGCGGCGCCGTCTTGCGCGGGCAACATCAAGGGGTTCACATTGCCGGAGGCATGGGCGAAGAGAATCAGATCGTCGACAGTGCAACTGCGCGCGAGCTGCGCGCTCGCGCCGATCCGCAACTCGTCCCACGTTACGTTTCGAATGAAGTCGCCCTGCGTCATCATCGCGCCCCGCATTCTCCGCTCGCCGTAATAGACGTCGCCCCGCCAAGATGAGCCCGGCGCTTGACAGTGGTGTGAATTTATCGCGCGCCTCAATTGGCGGATTGCGGAAGTCGTGCCGTCGCAATTGGAGGGCGCGAGGACGTAATTGCCGAATAATCTTTGCAGGACATTGACGTAACGAGCGGAAAAACATCGTCGCGTCCACCGATGAACGCTTTCATAAAGCTGTCGAATCGCTGTGAGACAGACGCGAGAGACGCAGCCTAATTGTTTAGCCGAGGCGCCATGATCCGTGAAAAGACCGCGCTTGTGACGGGTTCGACGAGCGGTATCGGCCTGGCCATCGCTCGCGCGTTCGCCGCACAGGGCGCCAATGTCGTCATCAACGGCTTGGGCGCGCCGGAGGACGTCGAGGACGAGCGCTCGCGGATCGAGCATGAATTCGGCGTCGCCGCGCACTACGCGAACGCGGACATGAGCAAGCCCGCCGATATTATCGACATGATCGCGACGGCCGAAAGGGAGCTCGGCTCGGTCGATATTCTCGTCAACAACGCCGGCGTTCAGCATGTCGCGCCGATCGAGGACTTTCCGCCCGAAAAATGGGACGCGATCATCTCGATCAATCTTTCCGCCGCCTTTCACGCCATTCGCGCCGTCGCGCCGGGGATGAAAAAGCGCGGTTGGGGGCGCATCATCAATACGGCCTCCGCGCATGCGGTGGTGGCGTCGCCTTTCAAATCGGCTTACGTCGCCGCGAAACACGGCGTCGCCGGCCTGACGAAGACCGCGGCGCTCGAATTCGCGCGCTCCCGCATCACCGTCAACGCCATCGCGCCCGGCTATGTCTGGACGCCGCTCGTCGAGCGCCAGATCCCCGGCACGATGGAGGCGCGCGGCATGACCCGTGAACAGGTAATCCATGACGTGCTGCTCGAGGCGCAGCCGACGAAGGAATTCGTGACCTCCGAGCAGGTCGCCGCTCTCGCGGTTTTCCTCGCAACCGACGACGCCGCTTCGATTACGGGCGCCATCCTTTCCATGGATGGAGGCTGGACCGCGCACTGAGCGCGTGAGCGCCGCTCGGATATGAGAGAGCGCCTCCTTGGCGGCGCAGGCGGTCGTTCCCATTTACCAGAATATCAGCGGCTCCGCTTTTTCTTGCAACGTCGATATGGCGACGTCGATAGAGCTAAATGATGAGCGCGACATTGCGCCGCTCCCGCTTGCCGGTCTTTTCACGAAGGCGTCACCCCCAACTCCTAAAACCGTAAGCGTTGCACAGGAGCGAAGAACATGGCGATGATAGATTTGGCGGCGCCCGTCGATCCTTTGCCGAAGGTCTGGGACCCCGAAATGCGTATCGGCGACATGCTGCGCGGCAAGCGCGGGCTCGTCGTCGGCGTGGCTAACGAAAACAGCATCGCTTTCGGCTGTGCGTCCAAGCTGCGCGCTTTCGGCGCTGATATCGGCCTCACTTACGGCGACGAGAAATCCGAACGTTTCGTGCGTCCGCTGGCCGAGCAGATTCAAGCTGACTTTCTTCTTCCGATGAATGTCGAGCGTCCAGGCGAAATGGCGGCTGTGTTCGAGCATATTCGCGAGACCTGGGGCGGGCTTGACTTCGTCATCCACTCGATCGCCTTCGCGCCGCGCGCCGATCTGCACGGCCGCGTCGTCGATTGTTCGCTCGAGGGATTTCAGCAGGCGATGCGCATCTCCTGCTATTCCTTCATCGAGATGGCCCGTCTTGCGGAGCCGTTGATGTCGGAAGGCGGCGCGCTGTTGACCATGAGCTATTACGGCGCCGACAAGGTCGTCAATCATTACAACGTCATGGGTCCCGTGAAGGCGGCGCTCGAGGCTACGACGCGCTATCTTGCCGTTGAGCTCGGCGAGAAGGGCGTCCGCGTCTTCGCCGTGTCGCCGGGTCCGTTGAAGACCCGCGCGGCAAGCGGCATCGATCACTTTGACGAACTGGTCGCGGCAGCCGTCGCGCGCAGCCCCGGCCATCGTCTCGTCGACATCGCCGAAGTCGGTCGCGTGGTCGCGTTTCTCGTGGGCGGCGGCGCTTCCGGCATGTCGGGCGACACGATCTATGTCGACGCCGGCCTGCACAATGTCGCCTGAGGAGGGATCATGAGACTGGCTATCTCGCCGCAAGCGGCGGCGGCGCTCGTCCCGGACGGCGCAAGCGTCATGTTCGGCGGCTTTATGGGCGTCGGCACGCCGGAGCGGGTGATCGATGCGCTTGTCGCACGGGGCGCGCGCGGCCTGACGCTCATCTGCAACGATACGGCGACGCCGACCTGCGGCGTCGGCAAACTGATCGAAGCCGGTTGCGTAACGCGGGTGAGGGCGTCGCATATCGGGACGAATCCCTCGACGCAGAAGAAAATGATCGCCGGCGAGATCGAGGTGGAGCTGATTCCGCAGGGCACGCTCGCCGAGCGCATTCGCGCCGGCGGCAGCGGATTGGGCGGCGTGCTGACGCCGACGGGCGTCGGAACGATTGTCGCGGAAGGCAAGCAGATCGTCGAAGTGGACGGAAGGCCGTTCCTGCTGGAGAAGCCGCTGCGCGCCGATTTCGCGATGCTGCGCGCGCATGAAGCGGATTATCACGGCAATCTCACCTACCGGCTGACAGCCGCGAATTTCAATCCGGTGATGGCCTTCGCGGCCGACAACGTTATCGCCGAAGCTGATGAAATCGTTCCCGTGGGCGTCATACCGCCGGATTCCGTGCGCACGCCGGGCGTGCTCGTGCATCATCTGATCAGGAGGCCGCAGTGATGGACGCAAAGGAGATCATCGCGCGCCGCGTCGCGCGCGAGCTGCGCGATCGCACGCTGGTCAATCTCGGCATCGGCCTGCCGACCCTTGTCGCCTGCTACGTTCCGGAGGAGATTTCCGTCGCGTTCCAAAGCGAGAACGGCATTATCGGCTTTGGCGCGCCGCCGCCGGAAGGCATGGAAGATCCGCATCTCACGGACGCCGGCGGCGGATTCATTTCGGCCTTGCCCGGGGCCATGAGCTTCGACAGCGCGACAAGCTTCGCGCTGATCAGGGGCGGGCATCTCGACATGACGGTGCTCGGCGGCCTTCAGGTGGACGCCAAGGGGCTTCTCGCGAATTGGATGGTTCCCGGCAAGCTCGTTCCGGGCATGGGCGGCGCGATGGATCTCGTCGCCGGCGCCAAGCGGGTCGTCGTCGCCATGCAGCACACCGCCAAGGGAAAGCCGAAAATCGTCGAGGCGCTCTCCCTGCCGCCCACGGCCGCGCGGCGCGTCAGTCTTGTGGTCACCGAACTGGCGGTGATCGAGCCGACGGAAGACGGTCTTGTCCTGCGCGAGCGCGCGCCCGGCGTGAGCGTCGAAGAGGTCGTCGCCAACACTTCGGCGCCGCTGATCATACAAGGCGACGTCTTGGAGATGCCGATCGCATCATAATGTGAGACGCAGCCTATCGTCGCGGGTCGTCGATTTCCGGCGCTTCGCTCAACAGGCGCTCCGCGGCCTCCGCGACGCGCTGCCAAACGTCATGACCCTCTGGATCATTGGCGTATTTCAAGGTCATGGCGTGCTGGCGCGCCGCTGCCGGCGCACGATCCCTGTGCCGCTTTTTCAGGGCTTTGGCGTGGATCTCGATTGCTTCCTGGAGGGAGATTTGCACGTTACGTCTCTATGCTGTCGTTCCCCCTTTTGCATAGTATTGAGGCAAAATGCAAAGTTCAACTCCTTCGTGAGCGGCTAATCGCGCCCGCCGGGCAATGTCGTGGCCCCGGGCCCCAATGAGCGCTGCATGATGATCGAATCCGTCCATCTTCCATATTTGAAGCCGACCGACGACAAATAGCCGACCTGCGCAAAGCCGCAGGCCTCATGCAGCTTGAGCGAAGGCGTATTGGAAGCGTCGATGTAGCCGATCATCTGCCGAAAGCCCGCGGCGGCGCAGGCGTCGATCAGCGCCGGCAGCAACAACCGGCCGACGCCCCTGTGGAGATGGCTCGGATCCACATAGATCGAATGCTTCACGACATAGCGATAGGCGGGACGCTTACGGAAGGGCACAGCGTAAGCATAGCCGATAACCGTTCGCTCCAACTCCGCGACCAGATGGGGAAGCCGATGCTTTCCCATATTTTTGCGACGCCTCTTAAGGTCCTCCTTCTGAGGCGCCTCGTAGAGCGGGGCGTCCTTGGGATCGAGTCCTTTGCGCACATGATGCAGATAGATTGCGAGCATTGCGTCGACGTCTTCGTCGCGCGACGCGCGCACGACGATTCTCTGGCTCTGCGAAGGAGCGGTCGGGTCCGTCTCTAGCTCTAAGGTCATTCGCTCACGACGTAAGTGTGAAGCCGCATCCGGCCCTGCTGGTCCGTCTCCTTATAGAGGCCCTGGATCTCGTAGTCGAAGCCAGGAAAGAGATTGGCGCCGCGTTCGAACATTTTGAGATACTGGATCATTGGCCGGGCGCGATCGCTCAGCCGCTCGCCGGGCACGATGGTCGCGATGCCGGGCGGGTAGATGACGAAGAGCGTCGTCGCGATGCGGCCTTCGATCTCATCGAGCGTAAGATAGTCCACCTTGTTGCGCACGAGATGAAGATAGGCCTCGCGCGGCGTCATCGCCATCTCCGGCAGATGTTCCGCCGCGAATTGCGCGCGCTGCAGCGCGCTCACGGCGGACTCCTTGAAAAACCGGTGCATTTCTCCGCAGAGGTCGCGCAAGCGAACGCCCTTGTAACGTGCGGGCCGCCGCGCCACGAATTCGGGGATGACGTCCTGCATCGGCGCATTGTCGTCATGCAGACGTTTGAAGGCGACAAGCGCGGAAACGAGCGTTCCCGCCTTGCTCGATTCAACGCCGGGCGTCAGCAGGAAGAGCAGGGAATTTAGATCGTTCTTCTCAGGGACGATCCGGTTCTCGCGCAGATATTGCGCGACGATCGGGGCGGGGACGCCGTGATTCTCATAGGCGCCTGTGCTGCGGTCGAAGCCGGGCGTCAGCAATGTCAGCTTGCACGGGTCGGTGATGGCGAAGCCTGGGGCCATGTTTTCAAAGCCGTGCCATTCGGCCTCGGGCGCAAGCTCCCAGAAACGCGCGTCGCGGGCGAGCTGCTCCGTCGACACCGACTCCCAGGGAACGCGATGGGCGCCGAAATCGCGCGCGGCGTCTGGGATCGAGATCTTGTCCGGAACGAAGGGGTCGAAGAACCAGCGTCGCGCCGGATCCTTCTCCTTGTCCTCGAATTCCCGCCGCACGGCGCGCAGCTTCTTGCGCAACTCGACGCCGAGGCGGACGGTGTCGTCCCACAGCACCTCGCCGGAGCGTCCCTTCATCATCTGCGCGCCGACGTCGAGCGACGCGAAGAGCGGATAGAAGGGCGAGGTCGAGGCGTGCTGCATGAATCCTTCGTTGAAACGCCTGTGCTCGACGCGGCGCTTCTGTCCCTTGATGTGGCGGTCGCGCACATGGATCTGCGACGCCTGAGAAAAACTTGCAAGCTGCTTGTGCGTCGATTGCGTCGCGACGATGCCGGGAGACGCTTCGCTCAGATCCTTGAGGCCCATGGCGTAGCGCCGCTCATAAAGCGGGTGGAATTTCATGAAGCCCGCCCAGGCCTCGTCGAACAGAATATAATCGCAAAGATGGCCGATCTTTTTCGTGATCCATTCGGCGTCGTAGATCGTGCCGTCATAGGTGCATTGCTCGATGACGGCGGCGCGGAAAGGCCGCTCCTTGCGCCAGGCGTCCTTGTCCTTGACGAGCGGATTGGCGCGAATGCGCTCGCGCAGCGCCGTTTCGTCGAAGCTTCTATGGTCGATGGGGCCGATCAGCCCGAAAGCGTTGCGGGTCGTCGGCAGAAATATCGGCACGCCGCCGCTGAGCAGGAGCGCGCCGTGATGCGCCGCCTTGTGATTATTGCGGTCGAACAGCACGAGATCGCCTTCGGCGACGAGATTGTTGAGAACGATCTTGTTTGAGGAGGAGGTGCCGTTCAGGACGAAATAGGTCTTCTCCGCTCCGAATATTTCAGCGGCCGCCTTCTGCGCCTTCAGCGCGGGTCCCTCATGCGTCAGCAGATCGCCGAGTTCGACGACCGAATTGTCGAGATCGTCGCGGAAGACGGCCTCGCCGAGATGCTCCATGAAGATGCGGCCGATAGGGCTGCGGCTGTAGAAGATGCCGCCATTATGGCCGGGGCAGGTCCAAAGCTGATTGCCTTCCTCGGCGTAATCCACAAGCGCGCCGAAGAAGGGCGTCTTCAGTGTGTCGGCATATTGCTTGAGGCGGGAGACCAGATTCTTGGCGATGAATTCCGGCGTTTCCTCGGCAAGGAAGACGTAGCCGTCGATGAAATCCAGCACCTCGACCGGAATGTCCTCGAAACGCTTGCGGCGGATGAGCAGCACGATCGGCATCTCGAGGCCGCGCTTGCGCATCAGGTCGATGAGCGACGCGGTCTTTCCTTCGATGCCCTTCTTGCCCCAATCGACGACCAGGCAACCGATGGCGGCGTCCGTCTGAACGACGATTTCAGCGTCTTCCAGCCGGCGCGCGCGAACGACCTGGAAGCCCATACGTTCGATCGCCGCGATGATCTGCCCGACTCGCAGCCCTTCGAGGTCGTCAGCCTCGAAATTGGGCGACGAGAAAAGGAAAGTAAAACGCTGGAAGAAGTCCATCGATGCCGCTTTCTGTCTGCGGGCGCCTCAATGGCGAGGCTGGAAGCGGCTGTGCAGTCACCCGCTTTGATGACGCAATCATGACAAGAGCGGGCGCGAGGGCGCAATGGCGTCGTTCCGCCCGGGAAATTGGCGGCGGTCAAAAAACGAGAACCGAAGCGACGACGAAATAAGTCAGCAGCGAGAAAGAGTCCTGCACGACCGTCGCGACAGGGCCGGAGCCGAGCGCCGCGTCGTAACCCAGGCGGGCGAAGAGCCAGGGCATCATAAATCCGAAGGCCGTCGAGATGGTGCTGGCGACGGCGAGCGCGATCGCCACGGTGGCGGCGAGGCCGACGTTGGAGAAAGCGAGCCAAATGAAGGGAAATGCGAGGCAGCCAAGGGTGCAGCCGAGCAGCGCGCCCGTTCCGAGCTCGCCGAAGAACAGCGGCAGCAGCGCGGAGTCCGTGAGCGAAAGGCCGCGCACGACGACGACTTCCGACTGCGTGCCGACCGAGTCGGCGAGATAGACGATCGCCGGAATGAAGAACGCCACGGCGACATGGGCGCTGAGCGAGGTCTCGAAGCGTGAAATCATCGCGGTCGACATCGCCATTCCCGTCATCCCCACGAGAAGCCATGGAAGGCGATACATTGCGCGCCGATGCGGCGGCGCGGTCAGCGCGTCTTTCGCCGCCTCGGATTTGTTCAGAATGCCGGCCATGTGGTGGAGATCCTCGACATGTTCGTCCCGCAGGATCGTCATCAGGGCCCTTGCGGGCACGACCCCGAAGAGACGGCCGTCGTCGTCGCGGACTGCAAGAACGGAAAGGCCGGCGTGGATCGCCTGGCTGGCCGCCGCCTCTCGGTCGGCGTCGAGCGCCACGCAATAGGGGGCGGCGTCCCGGGCGATCGCCATGATCGGCGTCTCTCCGCTCGCGGCGAAGAGGTCGCGGATCGCGATGATGCCGACAAGCCGGCCATCCGGCGCGAGAAGACAGACATGCGACGCGTCTGCGAATTGCTGGCCGACGAAGCGCGCGCGCGCTTGTCCGACGGTCTCCCAATCCGCGGCGACCGGAACCGGCGATACGAGATAATTTAAGACGGTCTGCGAGGTTTGTACTGCCTGGCGCGAAGCGTCGTTCATGTCGGGTCTATCGCCATTCGATCTGGAGACAGGCTTCTATGCCATGAGAATGTGACGCCGACAGAAGCTTATTTGTCGCGCTTCCAGAACGCCGGATTGTCATATAACCTTCGTGCTCGCATCAGATTTTTGCTTTCTTTCAGCGAACAAGCGCGTCCTGTCGGGGTCAATGCGCGCGCGCCTCGCGCGTCCCGGCGGCAATCGATACGAGGCGGTCTTCGCTTCCGGCCGAGAGGAATGGATGAAGCCCTGGGGATTTGCATTGGGAGTGCTGACCGGCGCCGCGGCGACCTTTCTTCTCACCCGCGATCACAAGCGTGCGCGACCAGTCGCCAGAGCCGCCCTCAAAGCGGCCATGATGGCCTATCATGAGGCCAGGACGCAGAGCGCCGAGTTGATGGAGGCGGCGGAAGACCTCTTCGCCGAAGCCAAGGCAGAAGCAACAAGTGAGATTTTCGCCGCCATGATGGCGAAGGGCCAGAAGGCCGCGTCGTCGCCGCCTCGCGAGACGACAGCGGCCGCGGGGCCGCAGGATCAGGCCGCGGCCGCCGATCCTGTCGGAGACGGAAAATAATCATGAGCGCGGAGTCGCCGACAGCCGAGATTTGTCACGTCATGCCCGGCCGCACGCGATTGCGGATCGCGGAGCGCCGCGGCGACGCGGCCTTTTTCGCGTCCATCGCGAGCGGCGCGTCGGCGCTGCCCGGCGTTCGCAACGTCGAGGTCAAACCGCTGACGGGCAGCGTGCTGATCCAGCATTGGGGCCCCTTCGACAATCTCGCCGCCGCCGCTCGGGAGGCCGGATTATTCGCGGTGAGCGAAGCGGCCGCCCCGTCGGAAGCATCGGCGGAAAGGGAAGTGGACCCCAAACTTCTCGCGGCTCTCGCGCTCGGGGGACTCGCGCTTTGGCAGATGTCGCGCGAAAAGGTCTTCCCGCCGGCGCTCACGCTGCTTTGGTACGCGACCAATCTCGGAGGTCTGTGGAAGAACGGTCCTCCGCCGGAGGGCGAATAGGCGCTCATCCTACGTCGCGTCAGCCGCGAAGAACCTCCGCGAGATCGGTCGCCTCCCAAGGCAGATCGAGATCGTCACGGCCGAAATGGCCGAAGGTTGCGAGCGGCAGATAGAAGCCCGCCGGACCGGCGTCCCTCAAACGGCTTCGCAGGCGGAAGCGCCGTATGATGGCGGCCGGACGGAAATCCATCGCGGCGGCGAGGCGCCTGCCGATCTCCGCATCGCTCCTCTTCCCGGTATTGTAGGTCTCGACCGAAAGACTCAGCGGCTGCGCCTGACCGATCGCATAGGAGACGAGCACCTCGCAGCGCTCGGCGAGCCCCGCGGCGACGATGTTTTTCGCGGCGTAGCGGGCGGCGTAGGCGCCCGAACGATCGATGCGCGAGGGGTCTTTTCCCGAGAGCGCGGAGCCGCTCATGCGCGCGATCTCTCCATAGGAGTCGATGCCGTTCTTGCGTCCGGTCAGGCCGGCATGGCGCGCGGGGCCGCCAATTTCGAGCGGAACGGCGGCGGCGTTCACGATGATCTGCGTCCGCTCGTCCGGGCGGATTTCCGTATCGCCCAGCGCATCGAGGGCCAGAGCGCGCAGCCGCTCCCCGGCGTCCAGTTTCGACTCGTCGTCGACCGCGACAGTCAGCGAGAGGCTGTGGATGCGAACCGCCCGCGCGCCCCGATATTCGACCGAGACCTGCGTCTTGGCGTCAGGCGACAGCTCGATGAAGCGGGCGCGCCTCGCTTCATCGAGCGCCCTTGCGATTTTGTGCGCGCAGACGATCGGCGCGGGCATGAGTTGCGCCGTGTCGCGACAGGCATAGCCGAAGACATTCGCCTGCTGCTGCGCGACGCGGCGCGCGATCGTTTCCTCGTCGCCCGGGGCCGGCTCGGGCTCGCGCGCGCCCAGCGGCAATTCGGCGAGATTGGTGAGGATGGAGCAGGTCCGCGCGTCGAAGCCCTCCGAGGCGTACCCCGCCTCGGCGATAACCTTGCGCGCAAGCGATGGAAGGTCGACGCGCGCTTCCGCCGCATATCTCGCTGCGAGAAAAACGACGCCCGTCGCCAATGCGCATTCGACCACGGCGCGCGCGCTCTCATCTTCCCGCAACAAGGCGTCCACGGCCGCGTCGCTGATGCGGTCGCAGAGCTTGTCCGGATGGCCCGGCGTGACGGATTCGGAGGTAAAGATCATGTCAGACGACATGGCTCTCTCCATAGGGACGGGGGATGCGCGCATGCGCCCCGAAGCGATCTTCGGCGCGGCCGACGACGTCGTTGACGATCGAACTGCCGATCGCCACGGCGCCGATGCGCAACAGGTCTCCGGGCGCGAGCGGGGCCAGCCCGAGGAGACGCCGCGTCGGCGGCAGGAATTGCGCTGCGCCCTGCATCAGAACGGAGATGGCGAGACCGCCATAAAGTTTCGGATTCGGGCGGCGTCCAAACTCGGCCATCAGGCCGCGCGTCTCGGACCGGCTGGCGACCGCGTGCAGCAACTGGCCGAGCGTCAGCCCGTGAAAGGTGACGGTGCTGGCGCGCGATCCGCCGACGAGACCGCCGACGCTGAAATATCCGATCAGCGCCGCGACGCCCATCACCGAGCCTTCGCGCAGCACGCGGCGGAAATCGGCCGGTCCCAGGATCGGCGCGCTGGGATCGTGCGGGGGCTGATCGAGGACGTCGGCCTCCGGCGGTTCGAGGCCGAGGGCGAGAGCGGGCAGCGCGTCGGTGGCGAGATTGAGCCACAGCAATTGCATCGGCGTCAGCGGCTCGCCGGCGTCGACCAGAGCGGCGCCG
This sequence comes from Methylocystis parvus OBBP, assembly GCF_027571405.1. GTDB lineage: Bacteria > Pseudomonadota > Alphaproteobacteria > Rhizobiales > Beijerinckiaceae > Methylocystis > Methylocystis parva. The sequence continues at coordinate 1,989,608 of NZ_CP092968.1, read as the reverse complement.
AGCATGACGAAGGTTTCGGAGGCGTTGGTGGAGACGAGGTAGCGCAGCACCTTGCGGATATTGGCGTAAGTCGCCCGGCCGAGGCGGATCGCCTCGACGATTCCGTCCATGTCGTCGCTCGCCAGCACGATGTCGGCGACCCGGCGCGCCACATCGCCCCCTTCGCCGCCCATTGCGACGCCGACATCGGCCGCGCGCAGGGCGGGGCCGTCATTGACGCCGTCGCCGGTCATGGCCACGATATGTCCGTTCGCCTGAAGGGCCTTGACGATGTTGAGCTTGTCGACGGGACTCACGCGGGCGAAGACATGCGGCTGCGCGGCGAGGGCCGTCAGCAGCTCCGGGGGCATATTCGCGATCTGCCCCGCCTCCAGCACGCGCAACTCCCCGCCGTCGGCGAGATCGAGGCCGCGGGCGACGGCGAAGGCTGTCGCGCTCTGATCGCCGGTGATCATGACGGTGCGCACGCCGGCCCGGTGCAATCGTTTCAGCGCCGGTCGCGCGCTTGTGCGCACCGGATTGGCCATGCCGACAAGGCCGAGCCAGACGAGATCCGCCTCGTCGCGCGGATCGCCGCCGCCTTCGAGGCAGGCGACGCCGAGCACGCGCAGGGCGTCGCCCGCCATTCTCGTATTGGCCTTCACGATCTGCGCGTGCGCCGCCTCCTCCATCGGAACGGCGCCGGCGGCCGTCCGCCGCTTCGCGCAGCGCGCAAGCACTTCGAGCGGATCGCCCTTGACGCAGAGCAGGCGCGCGCCTTCCGACGTCTCGTGCAATGTGCTCATGCGCTTGCGGCCGTCGCCGCGCGCCGCGCTCGCGAGCACGCGCGCCGAAAGACGAAGCTCGACGGGATCGACGCCGAGCGAGACGCCGCCGGTGAGAAGAGCGGTTTCTGTCGGCGTCCCGTCGATCTCGTATCCTGCTTCGGCGCGCATCGCGACAGCGTCGCTGCAGAGAGTCGTGGTCTCGAAGAGCTTGCGCGCCTGCTCGCATAGCGCGTCGTCGGCGGTTTGACCGCCGCGCAGCAGCCGCCCGTTGCGCAATTCGAGCGCCGCGCCGTCGAGATGAAGAACGACGGCGGCCATCCGGTTTTCGGTGAGCGTGCCCGTCTTGTCGAGGCCGACCACTTCCACGGCGCCGAGCGTCTCGACCGCGTCGATCTTGCGCACGAAGACCTTGCGCTTGCGCATGTGCTGAATGCCGATTGCGAGCGTCGTCGTCGCGACGGCGGGCAAGCCCTCCGGGATCGCGGCCACTGCGAGCGAAATGGCGCTTCGAAGCGTCTGCGCCAAAGGATGGCCCCGCATCATTCCAAGGGCGAAGACGCTGGCGCATATCAGGCCGTTGACGATGACGAGCTCGCGGCCGACTTCTCCCAGCTCTCGCTGGATCGGCGTCTCCGGCGGGCGCAATGCGCCCAGAAGCTCCTGAATGCGGCCCATTTCCGTCATCGCGCCCACGGCCGTGACGATGGCCGCGCCGGAGCCGCTGGTGACCGCCGTTCCCTGGAAGATCATATTGCGCCTGTCGGAGACCACCGTGTCCGGCGGCAATAGCGCATGCGCGTCCTTTGCGGCGGGATGCGCTTCGCCCGTCAGCGGCGACTCGTTGACGCTGAGATCGTCGCTCTCGATCAGGCGCGCATCCGCGGGAATGAAGGCGCCGCGCTCGATGACGAGAATGTCGCCGATCGTCAGCTCCGAAGAGCGGATCGAGACTCTCGCGCCATCGCGGATGGCGGTCGCCGGCTGGGGCCCCTCGTCCATCAGGCCCGCGATGGTGCGGTCGGCCTCCCGCTCCGTCGCCGTAGCGATGCCGGCATTGACGAGCACCACGGCCGCGATCATGACCGCATCGGCGACGCCGCCGGTCGCCAGCGACATGGCCGCCGAGGCCGCGAGCAGCGCGATCGGCAGGCTCGTCATTTGTTCGGCGAATATCGCCATTGCCGACCGTCTTTCGGCGCGCGGCGTCTCGTTCGGCCCCCATTTCGCGAGGCGGGCGGCGACTTCCGGCGCGGTCAATCCGGCGGCGGGGCGCGTTTCCAGCCATGACGCCACGGCGTCGATCGAAGCAGCGTGAAAAACAGCGCCAGTCTCGAAGGCGGCGTTTGGGCCCTGCGCCAGAATTTCGGGCGCAGCGACCGCCTCCGCGCCGCCGGCCGCCGCCTCGAGGGCCGCGGCGAGCGATTCCGGCGTCGCCGGGAAATCGAAATAAACAAGCGCCGATCCCGTGCGCGCGCTCGCCTTTACGCTCTTTACGCCGGGCAGCCGCCCCAACGCCTTTTCAACGCGCTCTTTCGCATCGCCGTCAAGGAGGAGGCCAACATGCCGCAAACGAACGCGGCCGGGCACGGCGGCGTGAACGATGCGCGCTTTGTCGCGGTCAAGGATATCCCCGAAGCTGATTTGCTGCATCCTTAGATCCGTCGGCGCCGAAGTCGCCCAGGTCCCTTTATTGCGCTTCCATGACAGTAAGGCGCCGTCCGGGGGCGGCGAAGGGCGTCGCTTTGACGCAAGAGGCCGCGCAAGGCGACGGTCTTTGAAGATGTCGCGCGATGGGCTCGGCTCGTCGCGCCCCATTGGGCGTCGACAGGAAAGGACCATAATTCAGCAAATGAGGAAACAGAGGTGCGTCACTGTAGATAAATTGCCGAAACAAACCGATATTAAACGCTTTACTTGGTTTTTCTTCGCGGAGTACGGCATGCATCGCCTGCATCACTGGATTTTAAATTCGAAACACAATGCGGGGCGCGAGTCTTTAAATTGAGCTCTGGGAGGGCGGTCCGGTCATATCGTAGATATAACAATGGGAATGGCGAATGAACGGTGTAGTCGTCCTTGCGCTCCGTCGGCCTTATACGTTTATAGTTCTTTCAATTTGCATTGTAATTTTTGGTTTAATGGCGATTTTCAAGACGCCGACCGATGTTTTTCCCAACATCAGAATCCCTGTCGTCGCGGTGGTCTGGGCCTATGCGGGTCTTCTGCCAACCGAGGTGTCGGGACGCATCACTTATCTATACGAGCGTCAGCTGACGTCGAATGTGGAGGGCATCGAACATATTGAGAGCCACTCCTATTACGGCAGCAGCATCATCAAGATTTTCCTGCAGCCCGGCGTCGATCTGGCCGCGGCCGAGGCAGACATCGACTCGATCTCGCAAACCGTCACCAAGCAGCTTCCTCCCGATATTTCTCCGCCCATGGTGATGCGCCTGGAGGCGTCGTCCGTGCCTGTCGCCATGTTGAAAGTCACGGCGGACAATCTTACGCCGGCCGACCTCTATAATCTGGCGAAGAACAAGATCCGTCCCTATCTCGTCACGATTCCCGGCGCCATTCTGCCGCATCCATATGGCGGCAACGACAAGCAATTGCTGGTCTCTCTCGATCAGCAAAAGCTCATGGCGCGTCACCTTACGGCGGCCGACGTCCACAACGCGCTCGGTCAGCAAAGCATCGTGCTTCCGGCCGGCGATATGAAGCTGAGAGCGACGGACTGGCTGGTGCAAACGAACGCCACGCCGCTGCAGGTCGAGGCCTTCAACAACATCCCCATCAAGCGAGTCGGGAATGCGACGATCTATATGCGCGACGTGGCCGACGTTCGCCTTGGCGGGCCGCCGCAAGTCAACGCCGTTCTCGTGGACGGCAAGCAGTCGGTTTTGATCGTCGTTATGAAAAGCGGCGAGGCTTCGACGCTCGAGGTCGTGGACGGAATCAAGAAGGCGATCCCGAAAATCGAACAGATCGCGCCGCCGGGCGCCAAGATCGAGCTGCTCAACGACGCGTCGATCTTCGTCGAGGATTCGATCATCGACGTTTTGCGCGAAATGGCGCTTGCTTCCGCGCTGACCGGCGTCGTCGTGCTCCTCTTTCTTGGATCCTGGCGCGCGACGGTCATCATCGCGACGTCGATTCCGCTCTCGATCCTCTCCGCGATCATTTGTCTCCATTGGGCGGAGCAGACCATCAATGTGATGACGCTGGGCGGACTCGCGCTCGCCGTCGGCATTCTCGTCGACGACGCCACCGTGATGATCGAGAACATCGATACGCATCTGGAGATGGGAAAACCTCTCGAGACGGCGATCATCGACGCGGCGAACCAGATCGTCATTCCGACGTTCGTGTCGACGCTTTGCATCATCATCGTCTGGTTTCCGCTCTTCGAGCTCACGGGCGTTTCCGGCTTCCTCTTCACGCCTATGGCGGAAGCCGTCATGTTCGCGATGATGGCGTCCTTCATTCTGTCGCGAACGCTCGTGCCGACGATGGCGAAATATCTCCTCGTCGACCACAACGCGCCGCATGGAAATGCCCAAAGCCTCGCAATGGAGGATGAGGCGCCGTCCCCTTCGGGAGGCCGGCGATATCCGACGCCCGAAGAGATCTACGCTCTTGCCGAGGCGGACGCCGAAGCGAGCGCTCTCGCCGGCGATGGCGGGGTTTCCCACTTCTCGGCGCCCGTTCCCAATCGGAGCGACCATTCTCACGATCATCCCGGCGTCTTCGCACGCATCCAGCAGGGGTTCGAGCGCGGATTCCAGTCCTTCAGGGAGCGTTACAACGAACAGCTTGGCCGCGTATTGGCCAACAGAACGCAATTCGTGACGATCTTCCTGGCGTTCGCCTTGGCGTCTTTGAGCCTCTTCTACTTCAACGGCCAGGAGTTCTTTCCGGAAATCAAATCGGGAACCCTGCAAATGCACATGCGCGCGCCTCTCGGCACGCGCATCGAGGCGGCGGGACGCATCGCGTCGCTGGTCTCGAACGACATCGGACAGACGCTGTTGCCCGGTAAGGTTGAAGGCATCATCAGCAATTGCGGTCTTCCCGTCGGGCCGCACAATCTCGCCTTCATTCCAACGCCGACCATCGGCGCGCAGGACTGCGACATCACCATCACCCTCAAGGACGACGCGTCTCCCGTTTGGGACTACCGGGCGATTTTGCGCAAAGGACTCAACGAACGCTATCCCGGCGCCGAATTCACCTTTCAGCCGGCCGATCTGACGGCGAAAATCCTCAATTTCGGCACGCCGTCGCCCATCGACGTGCAGGTCAATGGCGGCGATCAATGGGAGGCCTATGAATTCACGCGCAAGCTCGCAAGCAAGCTGCGTAAGGTCAGCGGCGCCGCCGATGTGGTGATCCAGCAAACGATGCGCACGCCGACGCTGCTCGTCGAGGGCAATCGCAGCCTGGGCCTCGGCGTGAGCCTGACGGAAAAGGACATCGCCGAGAATCTCGTGATGACGTTGTCCGGCAGCCAGCAGATCGACCAGCAGTTCTGGCTCGATCAAAGAACGGGCAATTCCTATCAGATCAATGTTTACACGCCGCAGTACCAGGTCACGCGCATGCAGGATCTGTTGACGGTTCCAGTCAGCAAGGCGGATGGCGATTGGGCTCCCGAGAAAATGCAGCTTCTCGGCAGCGTCGCCTCGATGTCCGCGGTCGGAACCCCGGGCGTCGTGACGCACGGCAATATCATGCCGCTCTTTGATATCTACGTCTCCGCCGAAACCCGGGATCTTGGCGGCGTTCTCGCCGACGTGAAGTCGATCGCGAAGTCGATGGCGCATGAGCTGCCCCGCGGCGCGAGTCTCGAGGTGCATGGACAAGCGGAAACGATGCACAGCGCCTATCTCGAGCTGGTTGGCGGCCTCGTCGCGTCGATCGTGCTGATCTACCTCCTCATCGTCGTGAACTTTCAGTCCTGGCTCGATCCCTTCATCATCATCACGGCGCTTCCCGGCGCGCTTGCAGGCATCGCATGGTCGCTCTTTCTCACCCATACGAATCTGTCCGTTCCGGCGCTGACCGGCGCGATCATGTGTATGGGAACGGCGACCGCGAATTCGATCCTGGTCGTCGCCTATGCGCGTGAGCGGCTGGAATTGCACGGCGACGCCTTGCTTGCCGCGATAGAAGCTGGCTATGCGCGCATCCGGCCGGTCATCATGACGGCGTCGGCGATGATTATCGGCATGCTGCCAATGTCGATGAGCAATTCGCAAAATGCGCCGCTCGGGCGCGCGGTGATCGGTGGTCTGATCGTCGCGACGTTTGCGACCCTGCTATTTGTCCCCTGCGTCTATGCGATTGTCTACAAGCGCGCCGCCGGTAGAAAGGAAGCCGCCTGATGTCTACGGATCTGTTGAGGCGCGTGACTCCCAATCTGCGCTTGAAAGATAAGCGGTATGTCGTGGGGCTGGGACTAATCGCGCTCCTCGCCCTCCTGTTCCTGGCGCGCAAGCGCGAGGCCGACGCCATACGCGAAGAGACCTTGGAGAACGCCATTCCGACCGTGTCGATCACGAATGCGAAGCCCGGCGCGTCCAATGAAACGATCACGCTGCCCGGCAATGTCGAAGCCTGGTTCCAGGCGCCGATCTATGCACAGGTCTCCGGCTATGTGAAAATGTGGTACAAGGATTACGGCGCCCAGGTGAAGAAGGGCGACGTGCTGGCGGAAATCAACACGCCGACCCTCGACGCCCAATTTTCGCAAGCGAAAGCGGCTCTCGAAGCCGAGCGGGCGAAATATAATCTTGCCGTCGTCACCGCCGAGCGCTGGACCGCCCTGCGGAAGTCGCACGCGGTCTCCGAGCAGGAGATCAGCGTTCAAGAAGCGAATATGAAGTCGGAGAAAGCGCAGCTCGAGGCGGCCGAGCACAACGTCAACAATTTCGCTGCTCAACTTCAGTTCAAAACGATCGTCGCGCCATATGACGGCTTCGTCACGGCGCGCAACATCAATGTCGGCGACTACATCAACAAGGACGGAAACATCAGCGACAAGGACGCGGTGACAAATCTCTTTTCCGTCGCCGACATCCATCAGCTCCGCTTGTTCATCTCCGTCCCCGAGGCTTTCGCCCACATTCTCAAGGCCGGCCTCACCGCCGACGTCACTGTGCCGCAATTCCCCAACCGGCGATTCAAGGCGAAGTTTCTGACCGTCGCGAACGGCTTCGATCCGACGACCCGCACGGCGATCACCGAATTTACGATCGACAATGAAGATAAAGCGCTCTGGCCCGGATCTTACGCCGCAGTGAAACTGACCGTCCCCCTCGACGCAAACGCCCTGACAGTTCCTTCCAGCGCTCTCGTTTTTCAGGAAAACGGCGCCGAGGTCGCGATTGTCGGCGCCGAGGACAAAATCCACTTCAAGCCGGTCCGCATCAATCGAATTCTCGATGGCGTCATGGAGCTGACGTCGGGCGTCGGCCGCGATGACCGCATCGTCAACAATCCCAGCGCCGCGCTTCTGGAAGGCGACAAGGTTCGCATCGTTACGTCGGCGCCTGGATATGAAATCGATCCGAAGGACCTCAACTGACCTCAGATTTCGTGGTCGTCGAGCGTCGGGCTCACATCGGATATGCTTTACATGCGAACCTTCGGAAAGACGGTAATGCAGCGTTATATGCGGCTCTGGCCGGTTCTTCTGCTATCGGGCTGCAATTCGATGCCGGGCGTCGATCTCGCGCCGGCCTATGCGCCGCCCGAATATGTCGTTCCGGCCTCGTGGCGCGGCGCAAGCCCTTTCGTCGAGGCGAAGCCTTCCGACGCGGAGATCCGCACGGAATGGTGGCGGCTGTTCCGCGACCCCGTTCTGGACAAGCTCGAAGAACAGGCGATGGCGGCGAACGCCGATCTTCAGGCCGCGGCGGAGCGCTTTCTGCAAGCCCGCGATCTGATGATGAAGACGAGGTCGCATATGCTGCCTCAGCTCAATATCGGCGTGGACGCTTCGGACAATAAAGAGTCCGAAAACGCGCTCTTCCGAGGGCCGCTCAATCCGATCTACGACACATCGGTTTCCGATAGGGCGGGAGCGTCCTGGGAGCCGGATTTCTGGTATGCGATCCGCAACGAAACCAGGGCGAAGACGTATCTCGCGCAGCAAAAGGCGGCGGACTACGCGCTGGCTCGCTTGAGCTTGCAAGCGGAAATCGCCTCCGATTACTTCACGCTGCGCGGGTTTGACGCTCAGACGAACATCTACAATCAGTCCATCGTCTATTACAGGCAGTCGCTCGATATCGTCACCCAACGCTATGTGGGCAAGATCGCCTCGGAGCTCGACGTCGCGCGCGCCAAATCGCTGCTGTTCAGCACGGAAGCTAAAGCGCTCGAAGTTCAGGGCGAGCGCGAGGTCGCCGAACACGCGATCGCGATCCTCGTCAACACGGCGCCGGCGAGCTTTAAGATTTCTTTGACTTCAAACCTGAAGATGACCCCGCTCAAACTGCCGAGATCTCTTCCGTCGACGCTTCTCGAGCGGCGGCCTGACATCGCATCGGCTGAGCGCGAGATGGCGCAGGCGAACCGTGAAATCGGCGTCGCCCGCGCGGCGTTCTTCCCGAAGGTCGAGTTCAGGATCGATGGCGGCTTCGAGGATCATGGCGTCAATCTCGTGAAACTGGCCAACAGTTTCTGGTCTTACGGCTCGGCCGTCTCCTTGCCGGTCTTCGACGGCGGCCTGAGGCGCGCCCAGCTTCAGCGCTCATGGTCCGTCTATCGGGAGACGGAAGACAAATATCGCACGACGGTTCTCAACGCCTTTCGCGAGGTCGAGGACGGTTTAAGTCTGACGAACAGGTTGAGCGCCTCGGCAAAGAAACTCGACGCGGCGGTCGCCGCGGCTCTTCAGACGCAAAATCTGACGATGGACCTCTATAAGGGCGGATTAAACTCCAGCCTCGATCTCATTTACGCGCAGGTCGCGACGCTGACGGCGCGAATCGATTCCGCGCAGGTGAAAACGCGGGTTCTCAAATCCAGCGTCGATCTGATCCGGTCGCTCGGCGGCGGATGGCGGCGCGGGCGCCTGCCGGACGAAGACGACATCCAACCCTTTGACGCTTTCCAATATGAAGGCCTGGAGAAAGCCGCTCCCGCGGGCGGAATCGAGCCGCCGGCGGAGAACAATGCGCGCTACAATAATCTGACGTCGCCAAGCCGCTCCCTTTGAGCGGCGGGTTTCGCGGCGCCGGCGCCGACGCCTGCTTTCGACGCGGGTCTGGGACTGAACCGCTGACGGTCCCAGCCTATGACGCGGCGTTCAGCAGCGCGATCAACCCCTTGAGCAAAGCGACGGGGTCCGGCGGGCAGCCGCGAATGTGCAGGTCGACCGGAACCACCTTCGATACGGGACCAACGCAGGCGTAGCTTCCGGCGAAAACGCCGCCGTCGAGCGCGCAGTCCCCCACGGCGACGACCCATTTGGGATCGGGCGTGGCGTTATAGGCCCGCTCCAGCGCCTCGCGCATATTCTTGGTCACGGGCCCGGTGACCATCAGCACATCCGCATGGCGCGGCGAAGCGACGAAGCGCAGGCCGAAACGCTCCACATCATAAAAGGCGTTGGAGAGCGCGTGGATTTCGAGTTCGCAGCCATTGCAGGAGCCGGCGTCCACTTCGCGTATGGCGAGGCTGCGGCCGAGCTTCTCGCGCGCGGTCTTTTCGAGCGTCGCGCCGATTTCCGCGAGCATGGCGTCGTCGGGCGAAGGCGCCCGCTCGGTGAGCGCGCCGCGGAACAGGCCCTGGAGGAGGAATTTCTGCATCGTGCGGCCGCTCTAGAGGTCGTGCCCGGAATAGGAGCAATTGAAGGATTTGTTGCACAGCGGAAAATCCGCGACGATGTTGCCCTTGATCGCATATTCGAGCAGCGGCCATTGGAGCCAGGACGGGTCCCGGAAATGCGCGCGCTCGATCGCGCCGTCGGCGCCGATGCGCAACCAGACGAAGACGTCTCCGCGGAAGCTCTCGACAAGCGCGGCGCCTTCGCAGGGCGCGCTTGGCGCGCTCGGCACATCGACATGGATGGGCCCATGCGGAAGACGATCCAGTATTTGTTCAACGATCTGGATCGAGGCCCGCACTTCGTCGAAACGCACCCAGACGCGCGCATCCACGTCGCCTTCCGTGGAGCCGCCCATCTCGAAGGACAACTGGTCGTACGGCGCGTAGCCGACATTCAGGCGCGCGTCGAAGGCCCGTCCCGAAGCGCGTCCGACATATCCGCCACATGCATATTGGCGCGCGAGCTCCTGACTGAGGACGCCCGTGCCGACCGTTCGATCTTGCAGCGATGTCGTATCGCCAAAAAGGCCTATGAGGCGCGGGACCATGAGATTGATCCACTCGAGCAGATCGCGCAGCGCTTGCGCGCCTTCCGGCGAAAGATCGGCGGCGACGCCCCCGGGAGCGATCCTGTCCATCATGAGCCGATGGCCGAAACAGTTTGCGGCCGCGCGCAGCAGGCGTTCGCGGATGAGGCCGCATTGGGCCAGCATCAGCGAGAAAGCCGCGTCGTTGCAGATTGCGCCGATATCGCCGAAGTGATTGGCGAGTCGCTCGAGCTCAGCAATGAGCGCGCGCAGCCATTGGGCGCGCGCCGGCGCTTCGACGCCAAGCGCCGCCTCGACGGCGCGGGCGAAGGCGAAGCTGTAGGCCGCCGTGCTGTCGCCCGAGATACGGGCCGCGACTTTCGCCGCCTGCGCGATCGGCGCGCCGGCCATCAGCCGGTCGATTCCCTTGTGAACGAAACCGAGCCGCTCTTCGAGCCGCACGACAACTTCGCCGTTAGCCGAGAAGCGGAAATGCCCCGGTTCGATAATGCCCGCGTGAATGGGCCCTACCGCGATCTGATGCAGCGGCGCGCCTTCGGCTCTGCAGAATTCGTAAGCGTCGCTCGCCGTCTCGATCGGCAGAGGCGCGTTCGCCGGATGACGCACGCCCCAACGCCCGTGATCGAGCCAGCGCCGCTTGTCGGGCAGCCCGTCGCCTTCGATACCGTAGAGATCGGCGATGGTCCGCTCGAGGCGCAGAGCCGGCGGATGCAGGGCGCCGACGGAGGGGAATCGACCCTCCGTGCAGGCGAGCGAAACGATGCGCGGAGCCGCCGCGCCTTGCGGCAGGAATGCGAGATAGACGCGGACGCCGTCGCTCCAGAGGCTGAGCAGATCCGCTTTGCCGTCGGCGATTTCTCCGGCCGCGTCGCGCCATCCGCCGGCGTCGACGTCCTGACGCGCCCAGGGGCGGCATTCCGGGGCGCCCGGCGCCGTCGCTTCCGGCTTTTCCTTGCGGGTGAAGAGCATATTCATTTCCTTTGCGCCTACCCTAGCAATCGCGCGACGTTCTGAAACCAGGTCACGACATAGGAGGGCAGATAGAGCCCCGCGAGAAGCACGAGCGCGAGATGGGCGACGAGCGGGAGCGCGGACGCCTCGACCTCGCTCGACGCGCTCTCCGACGGTTCGCCGAACGCCATGCCGATGAGCCGCATGAGCAAGGCGCCGAACGCCACGAGGAGGCCGATCGCCAATGGCGCCGCGAGCCAGGGCTGGCGCGCAAAGGCGGAGCTGACGACGAGAAACTCGCTCATGAAGATGCCGAGCGGGGGCATGCCGCAAATCGCCATCACGCCGACGACGAGGCTCCATCCGAGCAGGGGATGGCTTTGCGTCAAACCGCGTATGTCGGCGATCTTCTGCGTTCCCTTCGCCTGGGCGATATGGCCGACGGCGAAAAAGATCGCGGATTTGGTGAGGCTGTGCATCGCCATGTGCAGCAGTCCCGCAAAATTGGCGAGCGGTCCGCCGACGCCGAAGGCGAAGGCGATGACGCCCATATGCTCGATTGAAGAATAGGCGAAAAGCCTTTTGATGTCGTCGCGCCGATAGAGCATGAAGGCGGCGAAGATGACCGAGGCGAGGCCGAGCGCGATGAGCATCGGGCCCGGCGTGATCGCCGCCGCATTGGCGGTGAGAAGCATTTTGAAGCGCAGCACGGCATAGAGCGCCACGTTGAGCAGCAGGCCCGACAGCACGGCGGAGATCGGCGTCGGACCTTCGGCATGCGCGTCGGGCAGCCAGGCGTGCATGGGGGCGAGACCGACCTTTGTGCCGTAGCCGAGCATGAGGAAGACGAAAGCGACATTGAGCAGCCGCGGGCTGAATTGCGACGCCTGCTGCATGAGCGACGACCAGACCATGGCGTTATAGCCTTCGCCCAGGATCGGCTCCGCCGCCATATAGACGAGGATCGTGCCGAAGAGCGCGAGCGCGATGCCGACGCTGCCCAGAATGAAGTATTTCCACGCCGCCTCGATGGAGTCTCGCGTGCGGTAGATGCCGACCATGAGGACCGTGGTGAGCGTCGCCACCTCGACCGACACCCACATCAGGCCGATATTGCTGGCCAGCAGCGCGAGATTCATCGCCAGCATCAGCGTCTGATACATTGCGTGGTAAAAGCGCAAATTGCCGAGCGTCAGCTTGCCGATCTCGATCTCGTGCCGAATGTAATTCGCGCTGAATCCGGCTGTGGTGAAGCCGACGAAGGTCGAGAGCACGACGAAGACGATATTGAGATCGTCGACGAAGAGAAAGCTGCCCGTCTCCGGCTCCTTGAAGATGAGCAGAAGCGCGAAGAGGAAGGTGACGCCGGAGGCGGCGAAATTGATCTGCGAGGCGCGCTTGTAGTCGGTCTGGAAGGCGAGGATCGCGGCGGCGGCGGCGGGAATCGCAATCAGCGCATTGGACGCCATGAAGAGTTCGGAATTCATTGGCGTTCTCCGCGCACGCGATCGAGTTCGAATAGGTCGACGGTGTCGAAGCGCTCGCGGATGCGGAACAGGAAGATTCCGATCACGATGAAGGCGACGAGAACCGAAAGCGCCACGCTGATTTCGACGACGAGCGGCATGCCGTTGGCGCCTGCGGCGGCGAGGATGAGGCCGTTCTCCAGCGACATGAAGCCGATGATCTGACTGACCGCGTTGCGCCGCGTCACCATCATGAGGAGACCCAGCAGCACGATGGCGAGCGCAAAGGCGAGATCCTCCCGCGCGAGCGGATCCGCGGCTGCGGTCGCCGGGAGCATCACGACGAGCGAGAGTCCCATCAGGAACATGCCGACGAACATCGTCAGCCCGATGCCGCCGACGACCTCGACCGTGCGATGGATGCGCAGCCTCTTGACGATGGCGTGCAGGCTGAACGGAATGATCGCCGCCTTGAAAATCAAGGCGATCGCCGCCGTCAGATAAAGATGCGGCGCGTTTTGCACATAGGCCTGCCAGGCGACGGACAGCGTCAGGACGACCGCGTGGAGCGCGAAGGTGTTGATGAGGCCGGAGAGACGATCCTGATAGAGCAGCATGAAGCTGACGAGCACCAGGCCGCCCGCGAGGACCTGGGCGATGTCGAGAGACAGATGCTGCATCAAAGGCTCCTCGTGACGAAAACGAGCAAGGTGCCGAGCAGGCCGAGCATCAGCGCGGCGCCCAGAAAATCAGGCACGCGGAAGACGCGCATCTTCGCGGTCGACGTCTCGAACAACGCCAGCAGGAAGCCCGCGACGAAGAGCTTCACGACATAGAAGACGACGCCGTATCCCATCGCCTCCAGACTCGCATCGTGCCGCGCGAGGCCGAAGGGGAAGAAGACGCATGCGATGAGCGAGACATAGAGCAGCAACTTCATCGCCGCGGCGAGTTCGATCACCGCGAGATGGCGCCCTGAATATTCGAGGATCATGGCCTCGTGCACCATGGTCAGCTCGAGATGCGTCGCGGGATTGTCGACCGGAATGCGGCCGTTCTCGGCGATGGCGACGATGATCAGGCCGATCAGGGCGAAAAGCACCGAAACGCGCAGTTCGAAATCCGACGCCATATAGGCGGCGACTTCCGAAAGCTGAGTGGAGCCGGCGATGAGCGAAACGATGAAGGCGATCATGATCGTCGCAGGCTCCGCGAGCGAGCCGAACATGGTTTCGCGGCTCGATCCGATGCCACCGAAGCTCGTGCCGACATCCATGCCGGCGAGAGCCAGGAAGAAACGGCCGGCGCCGAGCAGCGCGGCGAGGGCGATAAGATCGGCCGTCCAGCTGAACATGAGGCCCGTGGCGAAGGTCGGCACGAGAGCGGCGGCGACCCATGTCGTTGCAAAGATGACGTAAGGCGCGGCGCGATAGAGCCAGGAGGCGTCCTCAGCGAGCACGACCTCCTTCTTCAGGAGACGCAGCAAGTCGTACCAAGGCTGCAACAGGGGCGGTCCGCGCCGCCGCAGGAGCCGGGCCTTCACCTTGCGCGTGAAGCCGATCAGAAGCGGCGACAGCGCCAGAACCAGGGCCATTTGGGCCCCTTGCGCGAAGAGATCAAAGAGAAAGGTCATAGCGCCACGATGATGAGCAGGAAGACGAGAGCGGCGAATACGAGCGCGAGATATTCCTGGATCGACAGATAGTTCACGACATTCAGCCGGCCCGCGCAGTACCAGACAGCCTTGTTGAGCGGGTCGTAGATGAACTGGATGAAGCGGTCGCCGATCTCGACGGCGAAATGCGCTGGCCGGGTCTCGCCCGGAAGCGGCATATCCAGCTTTTCGTGAACAGAAAAGGCGATCGCTCCCAATGCCCGCCGCACCGGCTGAGCGAAGCTGCTCGCGGTATATTGCGTCGCCGGATTTGGATCGACATAGCCGCAATCCCAAGGCGGGGCGCGTCTCACCGGGCGCGGCCACAAGGTCTTGATCGTCTGCATCGCGGCGAGCGACGAGAAGGTGATGAAGCCGAAAACGAGCAGGCCATTATAGGAGCTGCGGCTTTCGGCGATCGGCGCGATGGAGAGCCAGGCGATGTCCGCCTGAGACGGCATGCGGCCGCCGACATAATCCATCGCCGCCGGCGAAATCGTATCGATCATGAAGCTGGGCAGAACGCCGGCGAGAAGACAGAGGAAGAGCATGCCCGACATGGCGCCGAGCGACCATTTGTCGGTTTCTCTCGCCTGTTGCGCCGCTGGCGAGCGCGGCCGTCCGAGAAAGACGACGCCGAAAGCGCGCACATAGGCGCCGGCGCCCAAAGCAGCGCTCAAGGCGAGCGCCACGCCGACCGCCGGGGTCAGCAATTTGAGAACCCATTGCGGCAGAGACGGGCTGAGCAGAATCGCCTGGAAGACGAGCCATTCCGACACGAAGCCGTTCAGGGGCGGAAGCGCCGAAATCGCGACGCAGGCGCCGAGGAAGACGAAAGCGGTTTGCGGCATGGCGCGGATGAGTCCGCCGAGCTTCTCGATATTCTTCTCGCCCGTGGCGCCGAGAACGGCGCCCGCGCCGAAAAAAAGCGCGCTCTTGAACAGCGAGTGGTTGAAGACGTGAAAAAGCGCCGCCGTGAAGGCGAGCGCGGCGGGAAGCGCCTGGCCGTTCGCCTTGAAGGCGAGGGCAAGGCCGAGCGCGATGAAAATAATCCCGATATTCTCGATCGTGCTGTAGGCGAGCAGCTTCTTCAAGTCGCTCTGGACCGTCGCGAACAGCACGCCCACCAAGGCGCTCGCCGCGCCGAAGACGAGCGGATGCAGACCCCACCAAAAGGCCGGAGCGCCCAGAAGATCGAAGGCGAAACGGATAAAGCCGTAGATGGCGACTTTCGTCATCACGCCGCTCATCAGCGCCGAAACATGGCTCGGCGCGGCCGGATGCGCGAGCGGCAGCCAGATATGGAGCGGGACGAGGCCGGCTTTGGAGCCGGCGCCGAGAATGACGAACGCCAGCACGAGGCCGGATTTCCACGCATCCTTCGGCGTCTCGCGGATCGACGCGAAATCATAGGCGCCCGTCGCGCCGCCGAGAATGCCGAAGGCCATGAGCAGGCAGAGCGTGCCGAAACTCGCCATCAGCAGGTAAATATACGCCGCCGCACGGTTTTCTCTCCGGTCGTGTTGGGAGATCACCAGCGCCCAGGAGGTGAGCGACATGAATTCCCACGCTACGAGGAAGGCGAAGGCGTCATCCGCCAGCACGACCGCATTCATCCCGGCGATGAAGGCCGGAAAGAAAGGCAGCACGCGCATGGGACTTTTCTCATGCGCGCCGTAGCCGATCGCATAAACGCTCGCGGCGGCGCCCCCGAGATTGACGACCGCGAGAAAGAAGGCGCTGAGCGGGTCGAGCCTGAAATGCATGCCGAGCCACGGAAGACCCAGCGGCAGAACGGTCGAGAGCGCATGCGCCCCCCTCGGCACGACCGCCGAGAGGAAAATCGCGGCGCAGAGCCCGCCCGTCGCGCCATAGACGAGACGCGCGACATCCTCTCGATCGCGCCAATAGATCGAGGCTGCGCCGACGATCAGAAGAGCGCCGACGCAAAGAAGTGCGAAATCAAGGGGCATTCATGATCCTTGGCGGTGAGGCGTAAGCTTGACGTCACGCGTATCGTTTGCGCGGGGCGAGCGGGTGGCTCGACGTCGCTATGAGATTATCGAGGCCCCGGATTTCGGCCCGGCCGCCCTTGCCCCGGTAATCCTCGCAAAAATGGTGAAGGTTTTCCATCACCGTGTGATCCACGGATGACGTTTCGGACAAATCGAAGATGACGGTCTTTCCGTCCGGGATCGAGGCGAGATCGCTCTTCAACGCCAGATAATTGCCGAAAAACGCCGCGCCTTTGACCTGGACATGGAAGACGCCGGGTTCGGTTTCTTCGATCGAGCGGCTCAGCTTCACCACGTCCCCCCAGTCGATGCTGCGCCAGAAGTGGAAGAGCAGCTCCGCCACGACGCCGATCGCAACGCCGATGAGGAGGTCCGTCGCCAGAACGCCCATGATCGTGATCACGAAGACGCTGAGCTGATCCCAGCCGATCGACAGCGTCTTCTTGAATTCGCGCGGCGATGCGAGGCGATATCCGGTGAAGACGAGCAGCGCCGCGAGCGATGCGAGCGGAATCTCGTGAATGAGCTTGGGAAAGAGCGCGACGAAAACGAGCAGGAAGAGGCCATGGAAGAAATTGGCCCATCCTGTCTTTGCGCCATTATTGACGTTGGCCGAACTGCGGACGATCTCGGCGATCATCGGCAGGCCGCCAATGAGTCCGCAAAGCGCATTGCCGACGCCGACCGCCGCGATGTCGCGATTGAGATCGGAGACGCGCTTATAGGGATCGAGCTTGTCGACGGCGGCGGCGCTCAGCAGGCTTTCGAGGCTGCCGACAAGCGCGATGGCGAAAACCTGCTGCCAGAAGACGGGCTCCAATGCGCGCGAGAAATTCGGAAAGGCGAAGCCGGCAAGAAAATTCTGCGGCAGCGTCACCAGAAATTTCGGGCCGATCGTGAATTCGTGATGCGGCAGGAATACGGCTCCGGGGAGGAAGAGATATTTGTGTTCGTCCTCGAGGTCGAAATATTTGCCCAGCGCCATGCCGATCAGCACGACGAGCAGCGGCGCGGGGATCATTTTGAGCGTTGGACTTTTGACGAGCGTCCACAGCGCCAGAATGCCCAAGCCCAGAAAGCCGATGATGGCGACTTCCGGATTGAGGTCGCGCAGACTCGCCGGGATGGCGCCGATCGTCTGGAACAGGGTCTGTGCGTCCGGCTTCACGCCGAGCATCACATGGATCTGCTTCGACATGATGATGATGCCGATCGCCGCCAGCATGCCGTGCACCGCGGAGGACGGGAAGAAGGCGCTCATCTTTCCCGCCTTCATGATTCCCATCAGAATTTGAATGAGCCCCGCGAAAAAGATGGCGGCCAGCGTATAGCGATAGCCGGCCATTGCGTCGCCCGCTCCGAGCTCCTGGACGGAATCGAGGATCACGACGATCAGGCCGGCCGCTGGCCCCATGATGGTGACGAAGGAGCCGTTGAACCTCGAGACAAGCAATCCGCCGACGATCGCGGAGATGATGCCGGCCTGCGGAGGAAAGCCCGACGCCATGGCGATGCCGAGGCAGAGCGGCAGGGCGATCAGGAAGACGAGAAAGCCCGAGATGACGTCCGCGCGCCAATTTTGAGCGAGGCCTGCAAAGCCTGTTTTGGGCGAGGAGTCGAAAGCGGTCACGGAGATCGTCATGGTTGCGGCACCTATGATAGGGCGTAGAACGCGGCGAAGACTTGACTCCCCCGCTCTCTCGACGCCGGGGCGGCCCGGCTTCAGATCGCATCCCGCAATGTTGATCGACTATGCGATTAGAATGCGTTCCAGGGTGGTTCCGCGCGCGTCATCCAACGCGAGCGAAAAAGCGCGCTCATCGCCGCAGATTCGGCGTGTGGAGAATCGGAAGCGAGGGTTGCGCCGATCCATAACCAAGCTTGAGCTTCATTCGAGATCCTCGAATAACTTTGCGCATAGACAATGTTATTAAGCGACTGTTTCCCTAGTTTTTCGCACTGCAAAAAAACATTTCTGTAATATTTCCGTCTTGGACGTATCCGCAAAAGGCGCCGCCCTCGCTGCTTGTGACATCGCCGCGCCGGGGGCGCATGGACGGAGTTGGGAGCGACGGTTTCGTCTCAGGCGACCGATTTCTCAGCCTATGGGCGAGGTGAGCCGCTCACGTCAGGGCGACGCCGGCGCCAAAGCGTCCTTCGAGGACGGGCGCGTCGAAACAATTCTCGCCTTATACAAAATCCGCCGGTGGAACATCCTGTCCGGAACGGCCGGAAACGCGTGACGCGGCCGGATACGACAGGCCTCTACCGCTTCTGAATCTCGTCGAATATCCCACCGTCGGAGAAGAATTTCCTTTGCGCCGCGGGCCAGCCGCCGAAAGTTTTGTCGATCGAAACAAGATCGATCTTTGGAAAGCGCTTCAAATCGTCTTTTGCGGCATATTCCGGAAAAGCGGGTCGATAGCCGTATTTGGCGACGAGCGCTTGCGTCTCCGGTTTGAAAAGATAAGCGAGAAACGCCTCGGCGACCGCCCGCGTGCCCTTGGCGTCGACATTGCCGTCGACAAGCGCCACCGCCGGCTCCGCCAGAATCGAAATCGACGGCGTGACGATTTCGAATTTGTCGGCGCCGAACTCCTGTAGGGCGAGGAAGGCTTCATTTTCCCATGTAATCAGGACGTCGCCAATGCCGCGCTGAGCGAAGGTCACGGTCGAGCCGCGCGCGCCTGCGTCCAGCACTGGCGCATTCGCATAGATCTTCTTCACGAAATCCTGCGTCTGCGCTTCGTCGCCCTTGAAGGCTTTCAGGCCATAGGCCCAGGCGGCGAGAAAATTCCAGCGTGCGCCGCCGCCGGTTCTGGGATTCGGCGTCACGACCTGGACGTCGGGTTTCGCGAGATCGCCCCAGTCCCGGATCGCCATGGGATTGCCCTTGCGCACGAGAAGAACGATCGTCGACGTGTAGGGGGCGGAATTGTTCGGCAGGCGTTTTTGCCAGCCGGCCGGAATTTTTCCGGTCTTGGCCGCGATCGCGTCGATGTCGTTGGCGAGCGCCAGAGTGACCACGTCGGCCGACAGGCCGTCGATCACCGATCGCGCTTGCGCGCCGGAGCCGCCATGCGACGTCTGCAAATCGATATCTTCGCCTGACTTTTTCTTCCAGTCGCCGGCGAATGATTTGTTGACGGCCTTATAAAGCTCGCGGGTCGGATCGTAGGAAACATTGAGCAGCGATTGCGCCGCGACCGCCGGCGAGACCGCGAGCGCGAGCGCGGCGATTCCGATGATATGGCGAGAAAGTCGGTTCAGTGCGAACGGCGTGCGGACGTCGAGCATCTTCCAATGCCTTTCCAGGATCGGTTTGTCTTTGGCTAAATGTCGAAGAAGAGCGCTTCGGCCGTCTCGCGCCGCACGCGATCACGCATTTCTCCGAGAGAACAGTTGTCGAGAACGTCCGACAGGGCTTGCTGCGCCTGCTGCATGATGCGGCGGACCGCGCAGGTGTTTTCGTCGAAGCAGTCGTCGCAGCGGCGATAGCGCGTCTTGCTGGCGCAATGCACGGGGGCAAGCGGACCGTCTATCGCCCGGACCAATTCGCCGACCGTGATGTCGGTCGCGGGGCGCGCAAGGCTATAGCCCCCGCCCTTGCCCATTTTGGAGTGCACAAATCCCGAGTTGCGCAGTTCGCAGAGGATGGCGTCGAGAAATTTTTTCGGGATGCACTGCTTCTCCGAAATCTCCATAACGGGGACTGGGCGGCCTGGCGGCGCTTCCGCCAGATGCACCATGGCCTTCAGCCCATATTTCCCCTTTTTTGTCAGCACTTGGACGGCTTCCTTGAAAAGCGAAGGTCCAAGATGTTAACGCGGCGCGCCTAAATAGTCAATTCGATCTATAGACTATAGAGACATTATTATAGTCCCGCGCGGCCGGCTTGAAGTTTCAACAGCGCGGCGACGAGAGCGTCGACGTCGGCGCATGTGTTGTAAAAGGCGAGCGAGGGGCGCACCGTCGCCTCGAGGCCGAAGCGACGCAGGATTGGCTGCGCGCAATGATGGCCGGCGCGGACAGCGATCCCCTCGCGGTCGAGCGCCTTGCCCACATCCATCGGGCTGTGGCCGTCGAGCAGGAAGGACAGCACAGAGGCCTTCTCCGCCGCCGTGCCGACAAAGGTCAGGCCGGGAACCATCTTCATCTTCTCGGTGGCGTAGACGAGAAGGTCGTGCTCGTAGCGGGCGATGACCTCCATGCCGATGCTTTCGACATAGTCGATCGCGGCGCCGAGGCCCACGGCGTCGGCGATATTGCCGGTGCCGGCTTCGAAGCGCTCGGGCGGTCCCTGATAGATGGTCTTCTCGAATGTGACGTCGGCGATCATATTGCCGCCGCCTTGCCAGGGGGCCATGTGCTCAAGCACCGAGTTCTTGCCGTAGACGACGCCGATGCCGGTGGGGCCGAAGACCTTGTGCCCCGAAAAAATGAAGAAGTCGCAGTCGATCGACTGCACGTCGACCGGCATGTGCGAAACGGATTGCGCGCCGTCGATCAGGACGCAGGCGCCGTGGCGATGGGCCATCGCCGTGATCTCACGCACCGGCGTCACCGTGCCGAGCGCGTTGGAAACCTGGGTCATCGCGACGATGCGCGTCCTGGGGTTCAGGAGCTTCTCATATTCTTCGAGAATGAGCTGCCCGCGATCGTCCACCGGCGCGACGCGCAGACGCGCCCCTTTCTCGGCGCAGAGCATCTGCCAGGGCACGATATTGGCGTGGTGCTCGAGATGCGAGACGACGATCTCGTCGCCGGCCTGAACGTTGCGGCGTCCCCAGGCTTGCGCGACGAGATTGATCCCTTCCGTCGCGCCGCGAACGAAGATGACGTCCTTGACGCTCGGCGCCTTCAGGAAACGGCGGACTTTTTCGCGCGCCGCCTCATATGCGTCGGTCGAACGCGCGGCGAGCGCGTGCGCGGCGCGGTGAATGTTGGAGTTCTCATATTCGTAGAAATGAGCAAGCCGGTCGATCACCGATTGCGGCTTCTGCGTCGTCGCGGCGTTGTCGAGCCAGATGAGCGGCTTGCCATGGACATGCTGCTGCAGGATCGGGAAGTCGCGCTTGACGCGATAGGGATCGAAAACCTGCCGCGTCTCGGCAGATTGCGCGGCCAGCTCCGGCGCATAGCCGGGCGATGCGGGCTCCGGAGCTTGCGGCGCGGCGGCGCCTGGATGGCCGCCCCCATGGCTGACGAAATAGAGCGCGTCGCTTGCCGCGGGCCCGGCCTGGCCTGGCGTCGGAACGCTGTCGAAACCGCTGGAAAATTGCTCGCCGCCGACAGGCGGGGTCGCGAGAGACGCCGCATCCGATAGGCGGTGCGGGTCGGCGTCCGAGGGACTGGGGATGACGAAGCCTTCGATCGGGGAGGGCGCTGCGGCCTCCGCCAAAGCGGGCGCCGTGGGCGCCGCGACGGGCGTGTCGGCGCGCCCCAGTTCTGGTTGCGGCGCGACGGCCGGCATATGGGGCGAAGAATAGGGGAGCGTCGTCGGAGCCGTCGGCAATGTCGCCGGGAGGGTTCGATCTTGCAGGAAGTAGAGATTGTCGGACGGCGCCTGAATCCCCGGCGCGCTCGCGTCGTCGAAATCCGAAACGTGATGAGGCGGCACAAGCGCCATATCGGTGGAAAGCAGGCGAGGGATCAGGCTGTAGTCGACATCCGACGAGGCGCCCGCGGGACCGGCGCTTCCGGGCGACGCGCCCGGCTGCGGAATATGATCCAGGCCGAGGGGGCGCGTCGGGGATTGCAGGCCCGTCGGCGCGGCGGGCGCGGGAATGTTCGGGGTCGGAATGACCGACGGAATGGTGGTCTGCGGAACGTCCGGCGGTCCATATGGACTGCGCGCAGGCGCGTACGGGGCGACCGTGTTGACGACGGAGGGCGCGGGCGCGTCGGGAAGGCTCGGCGTCAGCACTGGCGGACCGAAAGGCGACGCGGAGGACGTCGGCTGCACGGGCGGCTGCTGGAAAAATGCGTTTGCGAGGCGGGCGATCGCGTCGGGATCGATGCTCGGCGGCGCATGGCGGCCGGCGTCCTGCGCGGGGACGTGATCGAGCGGGAGATCGGCGGAAGCGGGAATGGCGGGCTTTGCAGACGACATGAAAGCGGCTTCCTCGGAATCATTCGCGTTATCGCCGGCGGCTCTCCGCCGCCGGCGTTTTTCTTACCGGATCAGACGCGCTTGTCGTCGTATTCGTGGAATTTGCTCACATCGACGTCCTCAAGCACGCCGAGCGCGTCATGCGTGAGCACGGCGGCCGAGCAATAGAGCGAGATGAGATAGGACGCGATGGCCTTGCGGTTGATGCCCATGAAGCGCACCGACAGGCTCGGCGCGACCTCGCCGGGAACGCCTGGCTGGAAGAGGCCGATGACGCCCTGCTTCTTCTCGCCCGTGCGCAGCAGGAGGATGTTCGTCTTCCCGTTCTCGTCGATATAGAGCTTGTCGCTCGGCACGAGCGGCAGTCCGCGCCAGGTGATGAAAGGCGAGCCGAAAAGCGTGACGGTTGGCGGCGGCACGCCGCGGCGCGTGCATTCGCGACCGAAGGCCGCAATGGCGCGCGGATGCGCGAGGAAGAAAGCGGGCTCCTTCCAGACCTTGGAGATCAGCTCGTCGAGATCGTCGGGCGTCGGCGAACCCTTGCGGGTCTTGATCTTCATCGACGGATGCGCATTGGCGAGGAAGCCATATTCCGCATTGTTGATGAGCTCGGCCTCCTGCTTCTCCTTCACCTTCTCGGTGAGGAGGCGGACCTGCTCCTGGATCTGGTCGTAGGGGTGATTGTAGAGATCCGAAACGCGCGTCTGGACGTCGAGGATCGTCGTCACCGCATTCATCGAATATTCGCGCGGCGCGTCTTCGTAATCGACGAAGGTCTCCGGCAGATCGGCGTCGCGGTCGCGCGCCGGGCTGCACTGCACGTCGGCGTCGCTCAGCGCCGTCGCTTCTTTCACGCGGTTCAGGCGATAGATGCCGGCTTCGACCGGCACCCAGGGCAGGAAGGAGACGAGCCAGCGCGGCGTGATGCCCGACCATTGCGGACGCGTCTTCGTGGCGTTTGCGAGCTGACGGGCCGCCGCTTCGCTCAATGTTCGCCGGACTTCTGGTTCTGTGGTCATGCAATCTTCCTAGGAAAGTCGACGGAACAGCGCCCGCCGCGAGCGGACGACGGGACCGCGTTCGAATACGCGACGCCGCCAACGAGTTGCTTTCGACAAAGTGGGTCTTTACACAGATACGCTTCACGTTCAAGTGAGCTATACAGTGTTTTTTCACATTAATACATCAATAGTTCAGTAGAATACGATACGTCTGCAAAGTCTAGTAAGATTGTCGACCTTCCTGCTGGTCGGCGACGGCGAGGGGCAAAGCCAGATTTTGAGGCTTCCCTATTGCTTATTTAGTCTATAAGCTTTATCGAAATAAGTAAGCGCCGCGGCGCTTCTCTTTTTGCAGGCGTGACATGATCATGGACCAAATTGACGTGGTCGGGCCGAGCCCCGCGGCGGTCGACATCGCGGGCATCGTTTCGCAGCTCGCCGCTTTGCGCAAGGCGTCGCAAACGAGCCGCTATGGCGACGGGGTCATTCCGGACCTTCCCTCGCGGGCCGCCATCGTCGATCTCGTGGAGGCGCTGGTCTGCGTGCTCTATCCGCGTCATTTCGGGCCCTATGGACTGACGCAGCAGGCCACGGACATCTTCATCGCGCGCACGCTCGATCGAGGCTTGCGCACGCTGCGCGAACAGATTGGCCGCGAGCTCGAGCTTTTCTCGCGCGACGGCGAGAGGGGCGGCGTCGCTCGCCAGGCCGACGAGATCGTCAACGCTTTCGCGCAGGCCGTTCCGCAAGTCCGCGCTCTGCTCGATACGGACATCCGGGCGGCTTATGCAGGCGATCCCGCGGCCAAGAGTCTCGACGAAGTCGTCTTCTGCTATCCCGGCGTCGCCGCGATCATACGGCATCGTCTGGCGCATCGCCTCTATCTTCTCGGCGCGACCATGATTGCGCGCATCATCGCCGAGATCGCCCATGCCGAAACGGGCATCGACATTCACCCCGGCGCCACGATCGACGAAGCTTTTTTCATCGATCACGGCACCGGAGTCGTCATTGGCGAAACGACGGTCATCGGGAAGCGCGTGCGCCTCTATCAGGCGGTGACGCTCGGGGCCAAACGTTTCGACGTCGACGACAGCGGCGCGCTGGAGAAGGGCAAGGCGCGCCATCCGATCATCGAGGACGACGTCGTGATCTATGCCGGGGCCACCGTGCTAGGCCGCATCACCATCGGCCGCGGCTCGTCCATTGGCGGCAATGTGTGGCTCACCCACAGCGTGCCGGCGGGCAGCAACATCACACAGGCCAAAGCGCGGGTTGAGGTCTTCGACAATGGCGCCGGCATCTAGACTCGACCGAGAGAGCGGCGGACCCGAGCGCGAAACGAAGGAAGGAGCGGTGAGATGACGGTTCACAGCGTGAATTTCACGCCTGCGGCGAGGCCGGGGCGCGGACGAATCTACGAGTCCATCACTCAAACGATCGGCGACACTCCGATCGTGCGACTGGATCGCCTCGCGCAGGCGAGGGGGATCAAGGCCAACCTCCTCGCGAAGCTGGAATTCTTCAATCCGATTTCGAGCGTCAAGGACCGCATCGGCGTCGCCATGATCGAAAAGCTCGAACGCGACGGCCGCATCGCGCCGGGCCGCACCGTGCTGATCGAGCCGACCTCCGGAAATACCGGCATCGCGCTCGCCTTCGTCGCCGCCGCGCGCGGTTATCGTCTCATTCTCGTAATGCCCGAGTCGATGTCGATCGAGCGGCGGAAAATGCTGGCGCTGCTCGGCGCGGAGCTCGTTCTCACGCCCGCCTCGCAAGGCATGAAGGGCGCGCTCGCCAAGGCCGACGAACTCGTCGCCCAAAATCCGGACGCCATCATCCCGCAGCAATTCGAGAATCCGGCGAATCCGGAAATTCATCGCGTGACGACGGCGGAGGAAATCTGGAACGACACGAATGGCGAGATCGACTTTTTCATCTCGGGCGTGGGCACGGGCGGCACCATTACGGGCGTCGGCCAGGTCCTGAAGCAACGCCGCCCGAACCTGCGAGTCGTCGCCGTCGAACCCGAAGATTCCGCGGTGCTCTCCGGCCGTCCGCCGGGACCGCACAAGATTCAGGGCATCGGAGCCGGCTTCGTGCCGTCCATTCTTGATCGAGGCGTCATCGATCAGATCGTCACGATCGGGAATCAGACCGCGCTCGACACCGCGCGCCTCGTCGCGCGCACGGAGGGCGTTCCTGTCGGCATCTCTTCCGGGGCTGCGATCGCCGCGGCGTTGGAAATCGGGGCGCGGCCGGAGGCGGCGGGGAAAACCGTCCTCGCGATCATTCCCTCCTTCGCCGAGCGTTATCTCTCGACGGCGCTGTTCGACGGACTCTGATCGAAGGGCGAGAGGATGATGCGCGCGCCTGTCGCAACAATGCTGCTCGGCGCGGGAGCCGTCGCGCTCCTGGCGTCGGCTGCTTCGACGTCGGAAAACGACAGCCTAAGAGTCGGCCTCGCGGCTTACAGCGATTGGAAGGCCGACGCGCCCGGCGCCTGGCGGAAGATTGCGCCGGGCGATCTGCCTGCGCCGCTCGCCAGCGAGCCGAGAGCGGAGCGCTCCCAGATCGCGCCGCGGCCGGATGGCGCCGCGCCAAAGGCGTTGGACGGCTTCAGCGTCGAAACATTCGCGGCGGGTCTCTCTGGACCGCGCGTGCTGCGCTTCGCGCCCAATGGCGATCTTTTCGTCGCCGAAAGCAATTCGGGACGCATACGCGCCTTCCATCTTCAAAATGGAACGCTCAAGCCGGCGCAGAGCGAGATCTTCGCCGGCGGGCTCGACCGGCCCTATGGAATCGCTTTCCACCCGCCCGGTCCCGACCCTCAATACGTCTATGTGGGCACGGTTTCGAATGTCCTGCGTTTTCCTTACCGAAAAGGCGATCTCAAGGCTTCCGCCGCCGCGGAAATTGTCGTCGGTTCTCTGCCCAAAAGCGAGACCGGTCACTGGACGCGAGACATCGCATTTTCGGCGGACGGCAAGACGCTCTATGTCGCGGTAGGCTCGAAATCCAATGTCGCAGACGGCCATTCGCGCCCGTCTTCAGCCGAAGTCGCGGCGCTCGAAGCGAAGAACGGCGTCGGCGCCGGTTCGGGGCCTGAATTTGAGCGCGCCGCTCTTCTGGCCTTTGATCCGGACGGCTCCAACCGACGCGTCTACGCAAACGGCCTCCGCAACTGCTCGGGCCTGACGCTGCGTCCGAAGACGGACGAAGTTTGGTGCGTCGTGAATGAGCGCGACATGCTGGGCGACGATCTGCCGCCGGATTACGCCACGCGCGTCAAGCCGGGGGCCTTTTACGGCTGGCCTTGGTACTATATCGGCCGCAACGAAGACCCCCGCCATGCAGGCGAGCGCCCCGATCTCGGCGAGAGAGTCACGATTCCGGACGTGTTGCTGCAACCGCATTCCGCGCCGCTCGGCGTCGCCTTCTATGAGGGCGACCAGTTTCCCGCGGAATATAAGGGAGACGCATTCGTCGCGCTGCATGGCTCGTGGAACCGCGCCAAGCGGACCGGATACAAGGTGGTTCGCCTGAAATTCAAGGATGGACGCCCGACCGGCGAATATCAGGACTTCCTCACCGGTTTCGTCCTCGACGACGCGCATGTGTGGGGACGGCCCGTCGGCGTCGCCGTCGCGCCCGACGGCTCCCTGCTTGTGAGCGAAGACGCGAACGGGACGATCTATCGGGTTTTTCAGGCCGCGCGCTGACGGCGACCGCTGATTTCCTGAAAGCGGGTTGTGACTGGAGCTCGCGTCTCTCCTCCGTCGCGCGACGACGCCGATTAACGAGGCGGAGAAGCGCTCGCCGCCTGTCCGACAAAGACTCCGTCGACCCACACGCCTTCTTTGAGGACCTTGCCGCTTCTGTCGGCGAGAACGCCGCGCCCGTTCGGCTTGTCGTTCTTGAATTCGCCGGTCCATGTCGCGCCGTTCGGGTTCGTATAGACGCCCGCGCCCTCGCGCCGGTCGTTGACGAAACCGCCCGAATATTTTTGGCCGTCCGGATAGATCATCGCGCCCTGGCCATGTCTTTTGTCGTTTTTGAACGCGCCGGCGTATTTTGACCAATCGTCATAAGTGTAGGAGCCCCGGCAGTCGTTCCAGACGAGTCTCCGGCTCGAAGGGCATGGCGGCAGGTCGTCTTGCGCGGCTGCTTCCTGATGGACGGCGATGCAAAGCAGCGCCGCTCCGAAAATGACGCGGTGATCCATCGAGCTCTCCGGAGTAAATGCGCCAGCGGCGAAGGGCGCGGTTGAACAGGCTATGCGCGGCCGCCGTCGCGTCGGCTGCAGGCGACGGCACTATAGCAAAATCTATCAACAAAAAAGATATTTTATGGGCTGAAACCCGCATCAGATAGCTGGTTATGAATTTATATCCTTCAAAAACAGCCATATATCCTGGTGCGTAAAATGGCCAAGGAGCCTATTGCATAGTTTTTATGTATGATTATAATCCGTCTCTCATTCAATGGGGGAGACGATATGAGCCGCGCCATTATCTGCGTTTCAATCGGAGAAGGCGCCGCCGCGCGGCGTTTTTGCGCATCGCTCTTCGCTGGTCTCGCGCTTTTCGCGCTGAGCGTCGCGACGCCCGTTTTCGCCGAGCCGAGCGTCTTTCCGACAGGGACGACGATCTACGATCCGGCCAAAGCCTATAATTCCTACGTGCTCTTTCCCGGCGGCGACGACGTTTCCCGACTGATCGACCTCGCCGGCAAGGTCGTTCATGAATGGAAATATACCGGCCAGCCAGCCGCCTTCATCGATCCCGCATTGATCGACGGCGCGCGCGGCCATGTCTTCGTGACTCTCGAAACGGAAGAGGGAAAGGGCGCGGATCTCGTGCCGGGAAGAACGCAGACGCGCATTCGCAAGACTGTCGGAGAGGTCGACTGGGACGGCAAGCGCGTATGGACCTTCGGCGCGAATGCGCCAGGCGGCCGCGCCTATCAGCATCACGACATTGCGCGCCTGCCCAATGGGAACACGCTCGTCCTGTCGAATATCTCCTATCCCTTGCCGGGCTTCGCCGCGCCGCAAGTGCTGGACGACGTCGCCTATGAGGTCAATCCCGAGGGCGACATCGTATGGACCTGGGCGGCCTCCGACCATCTCGAGGAAATCGGCTTCACGCCGGAAGAACTGAAACTCGTGAAGGCGACGAAGAATGGCGATTATCTTCACGTCAACAATCTGAAGCCGGTCGGTCCCAATCACTGGTTCGACGAAGGGGATCAGCGCTTCGCGCCCGACAATCTCATCTTCGACTCTCGCTCCGCGAATTTCATCGCCATTATCGATCGAAAGACGCGCAAGATCGTCTGGACGCTCGGACCGCATTACCCGCCCGTCAGCGAGGATGGGAGCACGACGTCGCGCAAGGTCCCCCGGCCCGTCGATCAGATCTCCGGCCAGCACGACGCGCAGATCATTCCCAAAGGATTGCCCGGCGCCGGCAACCTCCTTGTTTTCGACAATCAGGGCGAGGCCGGTTATCCGCACGCCGCCGTCAGCTTCACGGGCGGTTCGCGCGTCCTCGAGATCAATCCGGTCACGAAGGAGATCGTCTGGCAATATACCGGCGCGAGTTCCGGCCAGCCGGGCTGGACGTTTCGCAGCACGCATATCAGCAATGCGCGCCGCCTGCCGAACGGCAATACCTTTATCAACGAAGGCCAGATCGGCCGCTTCTTTCAGGTGACGCCCGCCGGCGAGATCGTGTGGGAATATATCAATCCCTATCCGCGACGCGGCAGGGAGCCGGACTCCGGCCGCGCCACCGTCAGTTACGCGGTCTATCGCGCGCAGCCCGCGCCATATGAATGGGCGCCGGAAGGCGCGCCGCACAGCGAAGCCGCCGTGACGCCGCCGGACAATACGAGCTTCCACGTCTCTGAGCGCAGTCATTGAGGCGCAATCAGCTGCGAGGAATCATGTTTCACGTTTTTCTGGTCAAAATCGGCGCAAGTCCCGTCGGCATCGTCGCAAATGCGGCCGGCGGCTTTCGCTTCTACGCCATCGAGCAGTCTTTCCACGAATTGGAGAGCCTCGTCTTCGACAGCGCGGAAGACGCCAGGAGCGCGGCCGTCATCCTCTCGGGATCGGCTGTGAGCGCGTAAGCGCTGAAGAAAGATCGAGGGTCGAACGGATGTCCAAATTGTCGCATATGGCGATCGGCGCCTGCGCCCTTGTGGCGCTTGCCGAGGCGTTTGAATTCAGCCTTCCCGGCGCGGCCGAAACGTCGGACGGCTTCATCCGCCTCTTGCCAGAGCAGGCGCCTTTCAAATCGCCGCTTGGCGCTGGGCCGTCGCAGGCCGTCATCTATGGCGACCCTTCCAAGCCCGGCATCTATGTCGTACGCAACCGCTTTCCGCCCGGCGCGCATTCCAACCCGCATTTTCACTCACAGGATCGCCATGCGACCGTTATCAAGGGCGTGTGGTATACGGGCGTTGGCGAGAAGATCGACTTCGACAGCGCGATTCCGCTGAAGGAAGGCTCTTATATGCTGCACCCGGCCAACGCCGTGCATTGGGATGGGGCCGGCGCGGAAGAAGTCGTGGTGCAGATTATCGGCGTCGGACCGGTGACGACGACGCCGGCCGGCGCGCCCGGGCCGCAGGACGGCCATTGGCCGAAACCGAAATAACAGTCACCTCAACAGTTGCGATTCGCGGTTCCCCCTGTTGCGCAGGGAAGCGATGCTCGTGCGATCGAGGATGAGCGCGATCGATTCGCGAACGTCGAGCATGATGTCGCGGATCGCGCATGCGTCTTCATCGGGGCAATCCGTGCAGCGCTGATAAGCAGTGCGGCTCGCGCAGGCGATCGGCGCCAAAGGCCCGTCGAGAATGCGGATGATCTGGCCGACGGTGATTTTCTCCGCGGGACGCGCGAGCTGATAGCCGCCGCCCTTGCCCTTGCGGCTGTTCAGAATGCCGGCGTTCCGCAATTCCACCAGAATGGCGTCCAGAAATTTTCTGGGAATGTTGTTCGCCGTCGCGATGTCGCCAGCAAGGCATTTTTCGTCCGCCGTGGCGAGGTGAATGAGCGCTTTCAGGCCGTATTTGGCTTTGTTCGAGAGCATTTTCCTCTGGAGGCCCGAAGGCGCCTCGTCGCACGAATGAAATGAAGGCCGCCCAAGCTCGGGCTTCCAAACAAGATACTACTTATCATGTAGAAAGATTAGGGGAAAGCGAAAGAAGCGATACGGGCGCCGCCCGGCCGGGCGCGCCGAAATTATTTTAAATACCGGGCGTTGCGGCTTCGCTGAATGGAAAAACAGCGTCCCGGGCCCGTGGGAGAAGCGCGCTCCGGACGGCGAAGCGCTGGAAACGAGCCCGGGACGCAGCCAAGCGCCTTTACTGCGTCGCCGACGCAGTTTTGGCGCTTGAATTGGCTCCCTCGGAAACGAGGGCGACCTTGACGTAGCCCGCGGCGTTGATCACGCCCATGGCTTCGGCCACCTTGCCATAGGCCACCGCCTTGTCGGCGCGGACGTGAATGCGGCGGTCCTTGTTGTTTTCGCTGTTCTCCTTGAGAACGGCGAGCAGGCCCTCCGTGCTTCCGGCTTCCTTCTTGTCGACGAAGTAGGAGCCGTTCGCATCCACGCTGACGACGATGGGCGGCTGCTGGTCGTTAAGCTGCTTGGCCTGAGTCTTCGGTAGATCCACCGGAATGCCGGAGGTCATCAGCGGCGCCGCCACCATGAAGACGATGAGAAGCACCAGCATGACGTCGACGAGCGGCGTGACGTTGATGTCGGCGATCGGCGCCGAGTCGAATTCCGAATCGTGCTTACGCAACGCGAAGGCCATTGCGCTCTCCTCTCTTGGACAGTTGACGGGACAGTTCGACTTCGAAGACGCCGATGAAGGACGTCAGGCGCTTGCCATAGGCGCCGATGTCGCCGCTGATGCGGTTGTAGAAGATGACCGCCGGAATGGCGGCGACGAGACCCAGCGCGGTTGCGAACAACGCTTCGGCGATGCCGGGCGCGACGACGGCGAGGCTCGTATTGTTCGAGGCGGCGATTCCCTGGAAGGAGTTCATGATGCCCCAGACCGTGCCGAAAAGGCCGATAAAGGGCGCCACGGCGCCGATGGTCGCAAGGAAAGGCAATCTGGCTTGCA
Source organism: Methylocystis parvus OBBP (assembly GCF_027571405.1). Classification (GTDB taxonomy): domain Bacteria; phylum Pseudomonadota; class Alphaproteobacteria; order Rhizobiales; family Beijerinckiaceae; genus Methylocystis; species Methylocystis parva. Next base: position 1,958,108 of record NZ_CP092968.1, on the reverse strand, counting down.
GATGATCGAGGGCGCTCGAGCTCGCGAGCTGCGCCACGCGATGTACGCGCTCCTGAAGCGAGTCGCGTTGCCCTTCGGTGTAGATCAGATCGGCCGAGCGCGTATTTTCATCCACCATCGCCTCATAGACCTGCACGAGCGGATCGCTGGACGGCTGGTCGGCGAAGCTGGGAGCGACCGCGTGAACAGGCAATCCGTCTTGAATGCTCGCGATAAGCCGGTCGGCCCGCTTGTGGAGAATGCGCAGCCGGATGAGCTTTTCGGCGATCACCGCCCAACCCCAGGCCGAGGCGATGATCAGCAGGATGATGACGCTTTTGACGATTGCGTCGGCCTGAAGGAAAAGCTCGATGGGCGTGAGCGTATGCGCGAGCGCCGCCGACGCCGAAGCCGTCACTGGATCTGCCATTTGTTTTTCACCTTTCTTTCTCGAAGAGCGATCAGGGGCTGAAAGAGATGACGCCCGAGAGGGAAACAGGTTTGCCCGGCGCCGGCACGGAGCCGCAGCGTCCGCCGAGTCGGTTCGCGATCGAGTCGAGCGGCCCTTTGCCGGACGGCGTGATCGAATAGGAGGTGATCGACCCCGTGGCGCTGAACGTCGCGTGATAGGAAACGCGTCCGGGAAGCGGCGCGTCGAAGCTGGAGGCCGCGCGCTGCATGCAGGCGTGAAAATGATTGGCGATCGCCGATGGCGTCGCGCCCGGCGGGGCCGCCGGCGCGCGCATGGCGGGCGCATCCGTCCTCGCTCCCGCATTCGTCGCGCGCGTCGGCGCGGCCGTCGGCTTTGCGTCCGAGCGGGGTTTCGCATCCGTGCGCGGCTTGGCTGGAGTCGGGACCTTTTTCTCTATCTTTGGAATAGGCTTCGGCTTGACTTCCGGCGCCGGCGCGATGGGGTCGATCATTGGCGGGGGCGGCAGCGGCTCTGGAGGCGTGAGCTCTTCCAATTGCGGCAGAACATCCTCCGGCGGGGGCGGCTCCTCGACAGGCATGGGGGCGAGTTCAATGACCTGCTGCTCTTCGACAGGCGTTTCCGCCGTCTTGAAGGAAAGGGTGACAATCGCTCCAAGAAGCAGGGCGTACACGGCGGCCGCGCCGATCTGCGCCTGATAATGCGGACGCTGGGGCCTGGGTTGCAGGAGACGCTGGGAGCCGTGCGGCTCCCAAAGCGCCTCATCGCTTCCAGCGTTTGCCGTTTCGAAATTTGGCGCAGCAGCAGCCGTCATTGAGAACGCCCTTTCTCCTCAAATCCTCTTCCGTCCTCATTAGAATATAAATCCTATAGATGCAATAGCTAAAGAAAGCCGGATGCGCGATTGTCGACCATTGAACGAAAAAGGCTTCCTTCGCGTGGAAGGAAGCCCGATGTAAGGTCGGCGTCGCATCACTTTGCAAGCACGGGGATCGGCAGCGGGCCGGCGGCGAAGTGATAGTTCACGCCGCCTCTGACGATATGTCCGGCGCTTCCGACATTGGCGTTCCAAACGCCGAGATTGCTATTGTATGCAACGCCCGTGTCGGCGAGCCACGCGTAGAGATACTCGCCTTTGAACGAAATCCGGTCGTTCCACGCATATTCGAAACCGGCGCCCGCGGCCCAACCGGGACGCAGCGTCGGACCGGAACTCAGTTGACCATAAGTGAAGGGCGGAAACGCGGTGAAATTGTTCGAAATGAAATTCGTGCCGAATGCGAGACCCGCCGTCACATATGTCAGCCATTGCGGCGCGATGAGATAGCCGGCGCGGCCGCGGAACGTGCCAAGCACGCCCGCGCTCGTCGCGCTCGGCAGGCTCCAGCCCGTTTGCGCCGCCTGAATGAAGCCGCGATAACCGAAATCCGCCTCCGCGCCGAGAACGATCCGCTCGCTCCATCGCCAATTATAACCGAATGTGCCGCCGCCGACGAAGGCGGGGCCGCGCAGCGGCGTCTGATTGACGAGCGTAAACGCGCCGTCGCCCAGAAGAGCGCCGGCGTAAAGGCCGACATAGCCGCCTTGCCAGCTAAAGGCGGGCGGAGGCGGCGGAAGCGGCGGGGCTTTGACGCTCGGGAGGTCAGCCGCGCCAGCGGCGGGCGCGATGAGAAATGAGGCGACCGCGATCGCCCATGACTTCTTGAAAGACGGCATGACTTGGACTCCGTTGGTTCTGGATCAGTAGAGCTTGACGCGAAGCGTCGCCCCGAAGGTGCGGGGGTTGTACGCGTCAAACGTCACTGTTGAGCCGTTTGGCGCATTGCCGCTCGCGGTTCCGATGGTTTGCGCGATGATGATCCGCTCATCGAGCATATTGCGCACCCAAAGGTTGAAGCTGTAGACGTCATCGTCCGTCTTCAGACCCACGCCCGCATTCAAAATTGCGTAGGACGGCATAAACAGCGGATAAACCGACAGGGGATTGGAGAGCTGCGAGCGAGACCGCCATGCGGCGTTCGCGTAACTGAACAAAGTCACAGGTCCGGCGTAGCCGGCGTCCCTGAACAAAGAGCCCAGAGGATATTCGTGGTTGTAGCCGACGTTGAAAGAAAATGGCGAAACCGGATTATTGCCGGAAACGCCGCCCGTTATCGAGTGGCCTGAAAGGCTCATATATAGCGGAGCCGAGACGCCGCCGACATTGCTGGCGGCCGGCCAAAGGAACTCCGTTGGCGGAGCGGCTTTGGCGTAGTCCACATACATCGCGTTCGTATAGGCGCCGGAGAAGGTGAGCCACAGACGATCAATCGGGCTCCAACGCCCGTCGAATTCGAATCCGCGCAGGCGCACATGGCCAATATTGCCGAGATAATTCTTGCGGATCGGAACGCCGGAGACGTCAGTATAGTCCGTGTTTACCAGAACCGACTGGAAATTGTAGATATCGTTCCAGTAGCCGTTGACGTTGACGACAAGCTTGTTGTCGAACCAGTTGGTCTTCAATCCAAATTCGTAATCCCATGACACCTCCGGTTTGGTGATGACCGGCTGCCAGGCCTGAAACACGCCGCCGCTATTGAGGATCGGCAATGCCTGAGTGTTGATTGCGCCCGACTTCTCGCCCCGCGCGACGGAGCCGTAAGCCATGACGTTTTCGTTGAAGCGATAGGATGGGTTGAGAAGGCCCGAGATCGAGTTGACGGTCTTCTGTTGTCCGCCCGTGTCGAAATAGGTGGTGCCGCCGGTCGCCGTGCGCACGGCCGCGATCTGGTTGGCGTTGCTGAGACCCTGAATCCATCCGAAATCGGAGCCCTCGCGAATCTCATAGGTGTCGCGCAAACCGGCGGTCAGCGCCCATTGCTCGTCTATGTGCCAGGTCGCCTGTCCGAAGGCCGCGGTGCTGAAGGTGCGCGCCTTGCCGTCGTTGCGATAGGAAAGACCCCACAGATTGTACGGGTTTGCGTTGAAATTATTCTGGAACCACTGATTGGCCTGTGAGCCGTAATCCACATGATTATAGGACCATATCGTCTCATAGAGATTATAATTGCCGATCGTCCACTCGAATTCCCCGCCTTGAGGCGACGCCAGGCGCGTCTCGTGCGAATATTGATCGACATAGACGTCGTAGGCGTTGCTCGCTATGTCGGTCAGCTGGTTGCCGGTGGAGTTGTTGGGATGAAGAATGAACTCACGCCAGGCTGAAACGGCCGTCAGCGTATTTTCGCCGATCGTATAATTGACTTCATTCGAAACGCCGGTCGTACGCTGATCGAGCTTCCCAAGGCGCGTCGAATACGGCTCGTAGGGGCTGAAGGTGAGAATCGGCCGGCGTAAACGCGATGCGAGCAGCTGGGCGTAAGTCGTCGCGCGCGCGCCGTTCGCCCAGAAGGGGAACGAGTCGCCGGTCACGCCGGAATAATTATTATACTCGTCCGAGCGGAGCCGGTCGAAAATCAGCCGGTCGGTGAAATTGTCGCCGACATAGTACAGCTGCCCGCGCACGCCCCAGCGATTATTGTCGAGAAGCTGCTGGCTGTTGAACTGATTGTTGATCCAGCCATTGCCGCGATCGTAGAAGAGCGTCACGCGATAGGCGAGCTTGTCGTCGATGATCGGACCGGTGACATTGAGCTTCTGCGTTACGCGATTGTAAGCGCCAAATGTCGTCTCGGATGTCGCGGAGCGCGCGAAGGACGGCAGTTGCGTGCGAATAACCACGGCGCCGACGGTCGTGTTTTTGCCAAGGAGCGTCCCTTGCGGGCCGCGTGCGACTTCGAGCGACTGGAGATCGACGAAATCCGCCCACTGAAAGCCGACATGGGTATAGAAGACATTGTCGACGATCAGTCCGACCGCCGACTCGGAGCCGTCGGCCCCGCCGGAAATGCCGGAAATGCCGCGGATCGACATGGCCGAAGTTCGCGGATTGGTGATGGACGGAACGAAGTTCGGCACTTTTTGCGCGAAATCCTGCAAGCGCTCGAGCCGCTCCCGCTCCTGAGTCTTCGCGCCGACGACGCTGACCGGCAGCGGCACGTCCTGCGCCTTCTCCTCGCGCTGGCGCGCGGTCACTTTCACTTCCTCGACCTGGGCGTCTTCAGCGCACGCTCCCGTCGATATCGTCGTCGCGAAGCCCGCCAATGCGAGAGGCGCAAGCCCTACGCTAGTCAGAAGATTTCTACGAAACGCGAAGGCATTCGACCTCATCGTGACACTCCGAACATCGCTGGCGAGCAGCTTTAATATATCTATATACTATGTAGATTTATAAAATCCGGTCAAGTTTGAAGGCTGCTGACTCGCGGATATGAGAGCGCCTGCGACGGGATTGTCGAGCTGCTGTTGCACGTTTGCAACAAAGGAAAGACTGTAATGTCGTGGCGAAAAGGGCCGCGATCTTCAGGAAGATCGCGGCCCCGGAGGCCTCTCGGCGTGGGAAGAAATTTCTACTAAAAACTCTATTCATATACTATGGTTAAAAGGCTGCGAGATCCGCTGTGGACGTCGGCGTGAATTGGAGCGCGACCGCCAGAACGATAATAATCGCCGCTGTGAGAATGAATGCGAGGCGGCCGCGTGAAGATGTGATCGCTTCGTCCGGCTCGACCAAACCGCCCGGTTTCGAACCGTGGATCATTGCGTGGATCAGCGGCTCCTTCTTGATTGCGACATGCGCCAGAACGGCGGCGACATGGAGGCCCGCCGCGGCGAGAATCACGTAAAACAGCTTGCGATGCAGCGATGTGAAAAACAGGCTTTGCTGCTTCGTCACCAGCCCCGCCAACGGCCCGGAATTGAATATCTCGTCATCGCCGAAAAGACCCAGGACCGCTTGCGCGCCGACGAGCGCGAGCAAGGTCAGGACCATCAGCGCGCCAAGCGGATTGTGGCCGACATAGCGCGTGTGGCGACCACGGCCGACCGCGCTGACATAACGCAGGACGCCGCGCGGCCCTTCCACGAAATGCGCAAATCGCGCATGTCGCGTTCCGACGAACCCCCAAAGGATGCGGAACGTCACGAGGATGATGGTCGCATAGCCAAAGAACAGATGAAGCGTGAAATAGCCGGCGCCGAGCTTGTTCGTGACATAAGCGCCTGCAAGCGCGACGACGAGGCCCCAGTGGACGAGCCTGACGGGCAAATCCCACACCTTGCGAAGAGGTTCGGGCGCGCGATGGGCTGCGGCCGCGGGAAGGCGGTCATTCTCTAACGTTGTCATTTGGGCCTCGCCGTCTCGTACGCTTTATTTCACCTTGTATGTTTCATGGCAGCCCTTGCAGTCGCCGGCGAGCGTCGCGACCGCCGCCTTGAAGGCTTCCGTCGAACCCTTCTCTTTCGCGTTGGCGTCGACGAGGGCCTGCGCATGCGCCTGGAAGTCTTTCAGCTTTTTGTCGAAGTCCGCGCGGTTGCTCCAGACGTCGGGCTTCGCCTTCGATTCCGGCTCGCCAGCGTTGGAGCCGTCGGGGAACGCGTCCTCGACGATCCCGGAGAGAAGAGCGATGCGCATCGCCCGTTTCGTCGCCTCCGCCTCGTCATAGGGAATCGTCCCCTTGGCCACGCCGCCGAACCAGCGGAAGTAATTCCCGATCAGCGTATAGGCGGCCTTACGGTTTTCGACGGCCTGTTTGGCGGCGGAAGGCGGGGCGGCGGGCGGGCTCGCGGGCTGCGGGCTCTGCGCTTCCGCCGTAGCGGCCGCCAAGCCGCAAATGAGGAGAGCGACGCCGACAAGATGAGCGCGGGACGAGAGTTTCAGCATTTCAATAAGCTCCGATCGATCTTTCCGTTAATTGCGAGTCTCGGTTTTCTTCAGCTCGCGCCACTTCCGAACGAACGCCAACGTCTCTTCGACATGGCGGCTTGGATTTGAGTCCGTCAGCGCGTAGCCGACTTTTCCATCCGGCAGAATGACGTAGGAAATGCGGTCGGCGACCGTATCGCCATTCGCGCTCGGCTTCAGCCTTTTGGCGTCGTAAGCGCTGATCACGCTCAGATTGGGATCCGCCGCGACAGGGAATTTGTCGCGGCACTCCTTCGTCGAGAATTCGCGTTGAATGTCGATCGGGTCGTAGGAGACGCCGATCAGGCTCGCGCCGGCTAAGGCGAAATTGTCGTAGCTCTCGGCGAATTCATGCGCCTCGATCGTGCAGCCCTTGGTGAAGGACTTCGGATAGAAATAGAGAACGACAGGGCCTTTCTTCAACGCTTCCGCAAGCGAGAAGTCAAAATCCTTCCCGCCGAGAGCGGCCTGCGCGCTAAAGAGCGGAGCGATATCGCCCGGCTTCAAAGCCGCATTCGCCGGACCGGCGAATAGGCCGAGCGAAACGAGCATAAGCGTGAAAATCGTCTTCATCGCTCGAGCCCTTATTTCTGCTGGCTGGGGGCCGCGGCGGCGGCCGTCTGCGCGGGAGACGCGGGCGGCGCGATCTTCGTCAGCGTTCCGCCTTCATCTTCATAATCGCGCACGCCGATGGCGCCGACAACATGGAAGCCGTAACCGGAAAGGAGGTCTCCGACGGCGCCGGCGCGATGCGCGCGGTTCGAAACCACGACGATCAGGCGATCGCGCGGAATGGAGCCCAGGCTCCGCTGCACATCGGCCGTCTGCACGCTGAGATAGACCGGGAAGCCGCCGAATTTGATCAGTTCGTCGGGGCGACGAATGTCCAGGACGAGGAGTTGTTCGGGGCGAGACGCGAGAGAGTCGAAGGCCGCGCGATTGAGGCGGAGGGTTTTATATGTGTAGGCGGGATCGTTGGCCGGCGTGACGGGCGCCGGGCCTGCCGCAACGGGAGCCGGCGCTGCGGCGGGCGGCGTGGCGTCGGCGGCGAGCGAGATATTGGCCGTGAGCGCGGCCGCGAGGGCCGTGACGAGAAGATATTTTTGCATGGAAGAAGGCCTCGATGAGTCAGCTGCGCAGATGCGCGTTGAAGAAGTCGACAGTCCGGCCCCAGGCGAGCTTCGCCGCAGTCTCGTCGTAGCGAGGCGTCGTGTCGTTGTTGAAGCCGTGCTGCACATTCGGATAGACGAAGGCCTGATAGGAAATCTTCGCTTCCTTCAGCGCGGCCTCGTAGGCCGGCCAGCCGCCATTGATGCGATCGTCGACGCCGGCATAATGGATGAGCAGAGGCGCCTTGATGTTCCTGACGTCTTCCGCCTTGGGCTGGGCTCCATAGAAAGGAACGGCGGCGCCGAGATCTGGAACTCTTGTCGCGAGGAAATTGGCGATGCCGCCGCCATAGCAGAAACCGACGACGCCGACCTTGCCATTGCCGTCCGGAAGAGCCTTCAGGGCGACGGCGGCGGCGAGGAAGTCCTTGCGCAATTTTTCCTGATCGAGTTTCTGGAAGAGTTCGCGAGCCTTGTCTTCGTCGCCGGGATAGCCGCCGAGCGGCGCGAGGCCATCCGGCGCGAAGGCGATGAAATCCGCAAGCGCGAGACGGCGCGCAATGTCTTCGATGTGGGGATTGAGGCCGCGATTTTCGTGAATGACGAGGATGAGGGGGAGCTTTCCGGAAGCCTTGGCGGGTTTGACGAGATAGCCCTTCACCACGCCATTGCCGTCGGGGGACGGAAATTCCGCCGCCCGCCCGACAATGCGCGGATCGTCGGTTTTGACCTGCTCCGCTTCCGCGAATTGCGGCCGGAGCGCTTCGAGAGTCGAGGTTGCGCCGGCGACGCCGAGACCCAGTCGCGCGACGCGGTCGATAAAGCCGCGCCGGTCGATGTCGCCATGGACATAAAGATCGAAGGTCTGGAGAACGGCAGGTTCGAAATCGGCGGCTGTCTTTCGGGTCATGTAGCGCTCTTGTGTTTGGTCGTTGTCGGCGGCGTCACCGGGCGAGGCGAGGCTTGTAGATGTCGTGACAGGATTTGCAGAGATTGGGCGTCTCTCGCGCCGCGGCGGCCGCGGCGTCGAAATTATTCGCGTCGACATTCGCCAGGACGTCATTGACGACCTTCACGCCCTTACGGGAAATCTCGACCGCATCCGCCGCGCCTTTCTTCGTGAAATATGACTCGGTGTATTTGAATCCATCGAGCAGAACCTGCGCATCTTCTCTCGCGGCGTCGGAATTTTGCGCGGTGATGTCCGGCTCGAAATATTTCACTGTCTTGTCCAGATCTCGCATCAGATCGTTGTCGTAATCGCGCAGATCGATCGCAGCGATGACAGGAGCGCTGGCGAGCACGGCCGCGAGGGCGAGAAGCAGATCGAGGCGCGGGGCTTTGAGAAGCTCGATCATTTCGTCACCGTGATTTTTCCTCTCATCCCCGGATGCAGGTCGCAAAAATACGCGGCCTCCCCCGCCGTCGAAAACACGACATTGAAGGCTTCGCCTTCGTCCAGTTGCTCCTTGGAGCGAAATGTTTCCCCATTGGGCGCCTGGACGACGACGGAATGGGGGATCTGATCGTTGTTGACGAACGAAACTTTTTCTCCGGCTTTGACCGTCAGTTCGGGTGGTCCGAACGCATAGTGCTCGATGTTGATTTGAGTCGGCGCGGGCTCGGCGAGGGCGGACGGACTGGCGGCAAGAGCCGCCAGTCCGATTGTGAGGCTTAGGCGCCTCGACAGCAAAAGAGACTTCATCGGCGCGTCTAGGCGAGGACGTCCTGGACGACCTTGCCGTAAACGACCGTGGGCCGTTCGGCGCGTCCGGCCCGCTTGTAGATCGTCTTGAGGTGGTCGAGGCCCAGAAGCTGCAGCACGGTCGCATGAATGTCGTAGGTGTCGACCGGGTTCTCGACTGTCTTAAGTCCGATCTCGTCCGTCTGGCCATAGGTGAAGCCGTGCTTCAGACCGCCGCCCGCAAGCCATTGCGTATAGCCCCAGGGATTGTGGTCGCGACCGTCGCCGCTTTGGCCGTAGGACGTGCGGCCGAATTCCGACGTCCAGATGACGAGCGTCTGATCGAGAAGCCCGCGCTCGGCAAGGTCGGTAAGGAGGCCGCCGATCGGCTTGTCCACCGCGCGCGTGTGCATGCCGTGGTTCTTTTCCAGTTGGCGATGCGCATCCCAATTCGCGTCGTCGCCGACGCCAGAGCCTTCGATCGGACCCGAGACCACCTGGATGAAGCGTACGCCGCGTTCGACGAGGCGGCGGGCGCGCAGCAGCGCGGTGCCGTAATCCTTGCTGGCGTCGTCATTGAGTCCGTATAGCGCCTTCGTTGCGTCGGTCTCCTTTGACAGGTCGACGGCTTCTGGAGCGGTGGCTTCCATTCGGTAGGCGAGGTCGTAGGAGCGCGTGCGCGCTTCGAGCTCGGTGTCCTCCGGATGCGCTTCCGCCCGCAGATCGTTCAGTTTCTTCAAGAGATCGAGGCTCTCGCGCTGCTGCTGCAAGCCGATCAGATCGGGCGGCGCCTGATGCAGGATCGGCTGGGCGCCCGGCCGGAAAGCCGTGCCCTGATAGACGGCGGGCAGGAAGCCGGAGCTCCAGTTCACCGAGCCCGCCCGCGGCTCGCGCTTGCCGCTATAGAGAACGACATAGGGCGGCAGATCCGGATTCGCCGAACCGAGCGCATAGGTGACCCAGGCGCCGAGCGACGGGCGGCCGGGCGACAGATCGCCCGTGTTGAGCTTGAGGATAGAAATGTCATGCGTCGCGCCGACGGTGACGCTTGATTTGATAAAGGTGAGCTTGTCGGCGTGTTGCGCGATATTCGGAACCCAATCCGAGAACCATGCGCCGCTTTGACCATATTGCTTCCAGGTGCGGTTGGAAGCGAAGAGCTTTCCGACGCCGCCCTGCGTCGACGTCTTGATGCCCTTGAGGAATGATTCCGGCACTTCCTGCCCGGCGAGCCGGACGAGCTCGGGCTTATAGTCGAAGAGATCGAGCGTCGACGGCGCGCCGTCCATGTGAAGCCAGATAACGGACTTCACCTTCGGCTCGAAATGCGGCGCCTTGGGCGCAAGCGGGTCGACAAAGCTGGCGGCGTCGGCGTCGGGGACGCCGAACCAGCCGCCGCCAGGCAACGCGCCGCTGATCGCGTAGCCGCCGAGACCATAGGCGGCGCCGCGCAGCCATTCGCGGCGAGAGGTTTTGATCAACATGGCCAGAGTCCTTTCGATGCGGAATGCGCGGTTAGAAACGGTAGACGAAGTCGTTGGAGTTCACGACCGTATGCACGAGATCGACAAAGGCGGCGGCGCGGAGCGGATCCGTCGGTCTTTCCTTGGCGCCGATCGGAAGGGCGATCGACAGCTTCCCGTCCTCCCCTTTCTGAGCAATCGTCTTCTGGTGCTGATCGAGGAAGCCGCGAAGCGCCTCCTTCTCCACTTCGGTCGCCTTGCGCGAGAAGAGGATCTGGTAGAGCCGGTCGATGCGCGCGGATTCATCGGCGCCTGCTTCGTTGATGACGCGTCCGGCCAGCGCCTGCGACCACTGAAACACCTGATCGCTGTTGTAGAGAGTCAGCGCTTGAAGCGGAGTCGTCGTCACGTCGCGTTTGCTGTGAATCTGCTGCGCGTTCGCCATGTCGAACGTCTCGAGCAGCGGATAGGGCAGGCTGCGGCGGGTGAAGATGTAAATGCTTCGACGGGTGTAGTCTTTGGGATCTTTCGACGTGGTCCAGGCCGGATCGGCGTTGAAATTATTTCCCCCCGAGAGATTTGAGGGGAGCGGCGGGAAGACGCTCGGGCCGCCGACCTCGCCATTGAGCTTCGCCGACGCCAGCAGGATCGAGTCGCGAATCTCTTCGGCCTCCAGGCGTTTGCGCGGGAACACGGCGAGAAGCTTGTTCTCCGGATCGACCTTGGCGACCTCTTCCCGATAGTCGGAGGATTGGCGATAGGTCGAAGAGAGCAGGATATCGCGGTGGAGTTTCTTGACGCTCCATCCGTCCTTGACGAAACGGTCGGCGAGATAGTCGAGCAATTCCGGATTGGTCGGCTTGTCTCCCGCCTTGCCGAAATCCGAGACGGTCGCGACGACGCCCTTGCCGAAATACTGGTTCCAAATGCGATTGACGAAGACGCGCGCCGTGAGAGGGTTGCTCGGGCTTGCAAGCCAATTCGCCAGCGCCGTGCGGCGGCCGGAAGATGTCGCCGTCGGCTTGACGTCCGGCTTCTCGCTCGTCATCCCTTCCGGGAAGGCGGGCTGCACCTCTTCAAGCGGCTTCTCATGATTTCCGCCGAAGAAAATAAAGGTCGGCGGCGAGTCTGGATGACCGAGCTCGGTCGCCGTGGTGAAAGTGTTCGCGCCGCGCGAGGGCTTTTTGTCCGCGTATTTCTGGAGTTCGCGCGTGAGCTTTTGGTATTCCTCGAATTTCTGCACGATTTCGGGGTTGTGCTCGGGCGCGGACTTGTCTTCGGCCGCGTAGCGCAGGAAGGCGGCGAGCTGCGGCTGGTCCGTCACCGCATCGAGACGATGGTTCACCCAGCGATCGAGCGCGTTCCATTGCTCCTTCGGCTTGAAGATGGATTCGCGGCTGTCGGTGAGGTAACGTTCCTTGTGATATTTGAGCGCCGCGTCGCGGACGCTGTCTATGATCGCCCTCTGCTTGGCCCGGATGTCCTTCGTCGCCTCGTCATAAATAGCCTGGGCCGCCTCATAGGCGAGCTCCTGATCGCCCTTCTTCGCAGGGGCCTTCTCCTCGAAAGCCGTATTCGCGAAAAACGCCTGCAGCGAGTAATAGTCCTTCTGCGTGAACTTGTCGGTCTTGTGGTTGTGGCAGCGCGCGCATCCGACTGTCGTGCCGAGTATCGCCTGGCCGATCGTATCGACGATATCCGTGGCGATCTGATATTTGCGCTGGATCAGGTCGCGCGAATTGCTGTTGTCGGGATAGCCCGCAAGGAAGCCGGTCGCGACCAGAATTTCCTGATCGCCGGGCGCAATCTCGTCGCCGGCGATCTGCTCCTGAAGGAAGCGGGAATAGGGCTTGTCCTCGTTGAACGACTTGATGACGTAATCGCGATAGCGAAACAGATTGGGGCGCGTATTGTCGTTCTGGAAGCCCGTGGAATCTGCATAGCGCGCGAGGTCCAGCCACAGACGCGCCTGGCGTTCGCCATAGCGCGGCGAGGCGAGAAGGCGGTCGATCAGCTTTTCATATGCGTCCGCGGACGTATCGTTGACGAAGGCGTCGACTTCCTCCGGCGTCGGCACAAATCCCCAGGCGTCAAGGGTCGCGCGCCGAATGAAAGTGGCGCGGTCGGCGTCTTTCGACGGTGCGACGCCCTTGCCTTCGATCTTCGAGAGGACGAACGCGTCGAGCGGGGAGCGCACCCAGTCTTTCTTGTTCACATTGGGAAGAAACTGAGCCTGCGCCGGTTGCCAGGACCAATGAGGCTTGGAGGGCTTGGAAGGTTCAACCGTCGCGCTCGAAGCTGGCGGCTCGCCGGGCTTCGCTTCCGTGGCCGCCGCAAGGGAGGCGACGGAGATGCTCAATAGGGTGGCGAGATAGGCTTTCTTGACTGCGCTCTTCATTTTTTCGGCCTCAATCCAGCGGCTTTCTGTTGATCGACGACGTCGGCCTTCGACAGGCTCAATCCGAATGAGCGCGAACTTAGATTGAACAGCCTATAAAGTCTACCTAAAAGATATAAAAATATGCCTGTGGACAGCGCCGTTGGCGACGCGGACGCAAACTGGGACTGAGCCATGAATCAAAATGAGCGCGCCGGGGCGGCTGAAAGTGATTTGAAGCCGGAGATTGGCTGGTGCGGCTGAATTTGGCTGGATAGCTGGAGAAAGGCGCCAATGCCCTGGTTTTCCTCGATCCGCGCCAGTGGGATCGGCCTGCCGGAGCCCCATATGCGGTCCAGCGTCCGGACGTTCCCTGCGCCGACCCGAAGCGATCGCGCGCGCGCCGCCCAGAGATCTGAAATACTACTAAATGGAGCTTATTTACGCGGAGCCGTCGCATGGACACGGCTCATACGACATGACCAGATAGACAATGGCTGGGACCGATCCGAGGTTCCGATAGCTGTGGGGCACGTCGGCAAGGAAATCGATCGCGTCTCCTTCCTCGAGGGTTTGCGGCGCCTCGCGGCCTATCGACACTTCAACGGCGCCCTTCGAAACGACGAGATTTTCTTTCGTGCCAGGCGCATGGGCTTCGACGCTCTGCCGATGATGCGGCGCGAGCACGACCTCGTAAAATTCGGCGGCGCGCGGCCCGCTATAGGGAAAAAGCGGGCGCGTTTGAAAATTGCCGTCATGGGAGGCGACGCTATGGCGCTGATCGCTCCTTATGACGCGGACGTCGCGTGTTCCCGCCGCGACGAGCGAGCCGAACGGAATGCCGAGCGCATGGGCGATACGCCACAAATGGTTGATCGTGGGCGTGATCGCGCCTCGCTCGATCCCCAGCAGATCTTTCGGATCGATGCCGCTGAGATCCGCCAATCTTTCGAATGACCGGCCGTTCTTGGCGATCAGCTTTTTGAGTCGATCGGCGACAGTCGCGGCGAGGGCGTTGTCGGCTGCGGGCCGGCGATATTCAGGCTCTTTAGGCATGTACATAAATCCTACCGTCTAAGACATTTAATTGCCATGCTGGTAGAGGGTCAAGAGTAATTCGTACGAAGAATATCACGTTTAATCATTGGAAAATCTGTTGCCTTGGATCGCCAACGCTTTCGCGCTTGTGGATTTAAACATATTAAAATAGTATGGAAATGTGCGTCGACGCTGTCGACATCCCCGGAGAGATCGTCATGAATTCGCGTTCCATTTTTTTCCCGGCCATTGCGCTGATCGCCGTCATATCAAATGCGGCGCCGGCGGGAGCCGAGCTTCTGACGCTGAAAGCCTTATCGACTCCGATCGCGCTCAGCATCGCGCAAACCGCCTATGAGTCCTGCGTGCATCAAGGCTATAACGTCTCGGTCTCCGTCGTCGGGCTCGAGGGCCAGCCGCTCGTTTCCTTGCGTGGCGACGGCACCTCGCCTCATACGATCGAAAACAGCCTGCGTAAGGCGTACACGTCTCGCACCTTCCGCATCCCGTCAGGAGAATTCGCCCAGCGCGTGAAGGACAATCCGACCTCGGGCCAGGTGCATCTCGCCAATATTGTCGCAGCGCAGGGCGCGCTGCCGATAAAGACGGGCGACACGGTGATCGGCGCCGTCGGCGTCTCCGGGGCTCCCGGCGGCGAAAAAGACGAGGCCTGCGCCAAGGCCGCAATCGACAAGGTCGCCGATCAGCTGAAGTGACGGCGCAAAGCGAGCCCGCCCGGAACGGGTGGGCTCGCTTTTCGTGAGCTGGAGCCGCCTGACGCGCGGGCGTTTAAGGTCGCGACGTGCGGCCGCAGCGCCAAAACGGTTTTTTATTTGGTTGTGATCTCTGGAGTGCCGGACAGCGTGGTAGCAGCTAAGCGCGTATACGGATTGCTCAACGAGCGTCTGCCAAAAACGACCGCGCCATAGTTCTTTGGCTCTCCCGTGGGCTACGCAGAAGACAAGCCGGCCACCGTCAGCGTGCAATGATCTTGCAGGCCTCGGTCAAGGTCACCTATTGAGGGAGACAGGGCTCTGGCGTCAGCGTCGGATCATCGTCACCGGCGCCGGATCGGTTTACTTTGGGCGAAACGATCCATTCCTGAAGTGCGTCCTCGGGCGGCGGCTTGAGCATCTCATCAAAGCGGCCGCGGCGGCGCGACGATGCTGGAATCAGCACGAGCGCGAAGAGGCGAGGAAAATCGAGGCCGCGCTTGACGCCATGGCCCGCCAAGCCGCGATCATGGCCCGCTGATGATGGAAAGCCGCATGTCCGATCGCTCAAGCTTCGACGCCTCGCCGGCCAGTGCGCCGAAGAAGGCGCTCTCGGGCGCTGGCAGAATCAGAACGAAGCGCGCCGGGCCGCCTATGGTCGACTCATTCAGCGGGCGCGTCGCGCGAAGGCGCTGAAACGTGGCGAGGCCGATCCGATCTTCCTCCCCGGCACGCGCAAGCTCGCGCCCGACTTTCAGGAAGCGCTTGACCGCTTCATGGCGGAGCGGAAGGAGGCGGCGGAGTGATTGCGCGAGAGGGCGGACCGGGCGCAAGAGGCGAGGTTTGTGCTCGGTCTCCGCTACGCAATCCGCCCCTACATTTAGTTGTGACGAATTGGGAGCCGGTCCGTCTAGATTGTAGCCGATATTGCCGCCGGATCGAGACTGGCCTATCGTTCATGCGTCGGCAGTCGTTTCGGACGTGTAAGGCAGAGGGGCGTCGAAAGACGCGGGCATTTGCCACAGCGGTCCTTTGACCGCGAGCGGACGTTGGCGATTCCGACGTGTCGTGCCTATTCTGCGACCATGACGAACGTCATCTTCACGCCCCGAGCAATACGCCGCAGCGCTCGCGCGCTTCAATAAGAAGCTCGCCGCGCAGTGTTTTTTGTTGCAACATTTGCCTCATTGGGGCCGGTTCCGTCGCATCCTTGGATTCATTTGTCTCCGGTAACGATGGTTTTCATTTCGACCACTTCCATATCCTTGGTGGTGACGCGCTTGAGCTGGCGCAGCACATCCGGGTCCCAGCGCGGGTCGGGCGCGCCGCTGACGAAATTGTCGCCGCCATTGTCGGCGAGCGCCATGCCATAGGTCTTCAGAGCCTTGAGGATCGTCTGCACTTGCGGGTGAAATTTCGAGATGTCGTAATTCGCCTTGAGCCGCACCCGCATGCCCATCGGTGGAAGCGCGGGGTCCGTCGCATCGCTCGCCCAATGGCTCGCCGGCGGCGTATAGGCGCGGCGGGTCTTCGACAGGGTGAAGCGCAGCGCATGTTCGACGGCGCCGGCGCCGACGACCTCGTCATATCGGACGAGCCCGGGCAGGATCGGAAGGCCAGCGGCGTCCGCGGAAGTCCACCCGGCGGGGCGCGTTTGATTGCTTTTCGCAAGATTCCAAATGGCGCCGCTATCCGCCTTCCACGATCCGTCGCGCTGCGGAAAGGCGTTGAAAAGCTCGTAAAGCATGGAATTGTCGCGATCGAGCACGATCACATGGCGATCGCCATCGGCCTTGGCGCCGCCTTCGATCGGCGCGTCCGGCGGGATCGGATAGGGGCCGGGATCGCTTTCCTCCGCATAGGTGAAGACGACGGGCGTCCGTTTCTGCGCGCCGTCGACGACGACGTAAGGGATGCCGATGGGGGCGCCTTCCCAGACCGCGCCAAAATCGGGATGAAGCGGCTTGTCGCCGATCCGCGCGAGAATGCGCGCGGAATTGCGGTCGACGGGCGCGCCCGAAATATCCTGTCGCCAGAAACTGTCCTTGGGAACGAGACTCGCGCCCTCGAGATCGGCGTTGGGGCCGAGCTTTCCGGCGACGGCTGCGCGCGCGGCGACCGGCGCATCTGCTTCGACCTCCCGCCCCAGCTTCTTCAAATAGCCGCGCGCGACATCGGCGTGAAAGCCATTGGGGAAGCGTTTCAGATAGGCTTCCCAGGCTTCGGCCGTTCCCAACTCCTTGGCGATGCCGAAGGCTTCGCGCGCCGTAACGTCGTCTTCCGCAAAGGCGGGGCTGGGCGCCAAGATCAGGGTGAAGGCGAGAAGGATCGCGGGACGCCGCATCGAAGCTCCCCAGAGCGCGCTGAAGGCGGCAGTATAGCAGACCAGCTTCGAACCTTCACGCCGATTACGCCATGCGGTCAGTCTCGCGTCTTCTTCGTCCGGAAGGCCAGCTTCGACATTTTCCTGCGGTCCTCCCCGGCGAAACCCGGGGAAGACTCTTTTCTCCGACGGTCGGCGTCAGGTCCGCGCGCTTGGGAGGCCCCGCCCCGCCGGCGCGCCTTCACAAGCCCTCACCAGCCGCCATAGCCGCCCCCGCCGCCGTGATGACGGCCCCAGCCGCCATAGCCGCCCCAGCCACCGTGGTGGGGATGACCCCAGCCGCCGCCATACCCGCCATGGCGACCGCCCCAACCGCCGCCGCCATAACCGCCACCCCAGCCGCCGCCCTTACTACCACCCCAGCCACCACCTTTGCCGCCGCCATAACCGCCGCCGCCTTTGCTGCCGCCCCAGCCACCACCCTGACTGGAGCCGCCCTTATTACCGCCCCAGCCGCCGCTCTGGCCGCCGCCTTTGCCGCCACCGCTCCAACCGCCGCCTTGGCCACCGCCGCCGCCATAGCCACCACCCTGGCTGCCGCCGCCCTGAGGAACGCCGTAGCCGCCACCCCAACCAGCCGCGACGACCACGGTCGGAAACGCCAAAGCGCCGACGAGCGCTCCAATAAGTCCAAATTTGCGTAGCATGGCGCTTACCCCCCTTTTTCCATTCCTGGTTTAGAAGTCTTGCATGAAGTTCAATGCGCGCCCCCGAGCCTTGAGCGCTCTATCTAAAATGCAATAGTTCTGAAGGTTGTCCATCCGGACCAGACCAAGAAAAGTGGAGTTAAAAAGCTCTCTTTCCGGGGAGTTCTGGATGAGCGCCCGTCCGACGGCGTTCGGTTGAGAGGAATCGGTGCGTCTGGTCCTGGAAAGCGGCCAATCGTTCGCCGCGCCCGCCGCGGCTCGATCCGTTCAACGTTTCTCGCGGGTGCGGCGCGAGAAAATCGCCGCATCGGCGTGAGCGCGCCTGCCAGGACTGCGGTCTTTGCGGTCGCTTTCGATATACAATGTTCGCATTTTGTTCTTTGCGAGGCGGGAGTCAATCTCGAAGAAAGGGGCGCGGATCAGGGAGGGCAGGCGGGATGCGCCTCGACGCCGCAGGGGAGGCGAAATCTCGCACCGTGGCGACATAGTGGCGACACGGTGGTTTGGATCAGAGGCAGACCGGCAACTTTTGCTTCGTAAGTCTTTGATTTGCTTGGTGAGCGCGCTGGGACTCGAACCCAGGACCCCCTGATTAAAAGTCGGGTTAAGCTAATACGATGGGGCGCGACAGGGTGCGTTGCTCTGTCATAACTAGCTGAATTTACGAGAGGCGACTACGACCGCCTGCTATCCTCTCTTGCGTATTTCGCTCCCGTCTGCTGACATATTGCTGACACGGAGAGCAGGCGGGCGAGGGCGCGCCTGCCGCCCCGGATGTTGCGATATGCGAGTAAGACAGTAGGGGGCAAAAGCCGTCCAAGCCGTCCAAGACGTATATTCCGTCAATAAATCAGTATCTTGGTCGTTTTGTAGCGGCGTCCAAGATCGTCCAAGGTCGATCGCGAGCCGTCCAAATGCCGAAGCTCACCAAGCGACTGATTGACGGGCTGGCGGCGTCCGGCGACCGCCTAATCATCTGGGATTCCGAGATAAAGGGCTTTGGCTTGCTTGCTCTGCCGACGGGCGTTCGATCGTTCATCATCCAGTATCGGAACGAATCGGGCCGGCAGCGGCGTCTCACGCTCGGGCGCTACGGCGTCATCACCGCGGACGAGGCGCGCAAGGCGGCGCGCGACACTCTGGCGAGCGTGTCGAAGGGAGCGGACCCCGTGGGGCAGCGTCAGGCGCAGCGCTCCGCCCCACTCGTTTCAAATATGCTCGACCGCTATCTGAGCGACCATGTCGACGTCCACAACTCGGCGCGTATGGCGGAAAGCGCCCGCCTCTCCATCGAAAAGCACATTTTGCCGCGGCTGGGCTCGCTGCGGGTCGTCAGCGTGACCAGGCAGGACGTGCTCAAGCTGCATCGGGCGATGGAGGCGACGCCGCGGCAGGCAAATTTGACGCTGGCGGTGCTCTCGAAAGCCTTCAGCCTCGCCGAGCTGTGGGGGCTTCGGCCCGACGAGTCCAATCCCTGCCGAAAAGTGCCGCGCTATCCTGAAAGCGCGCGCGAGCGTTTCTTATCCAATGAGGAGCTAAGTCGTCTCGGCGCTGTGCTCAGAGCGGCGGAATCTCCCGGCCTGCCATGGGCGGAGAGAGACGGCGCCAAAGCCAAGCACCTGGCCAAAGCGGAAAACAGGGTCACTCCCATCAGTCCCCGCGCTCTTGCGGCGATCCGTCTGTTGCTATTCACGGGCGCGCGGCTTTCTGAAATCCTCGAGCTCAAATGGGAGCATGTCGACTTCGAGGCCGGGGCCATCGCCTTGCCAAATCGCAAGGGCGGCGTTCGCCGGGCGCATCCAGTCAGTAGCATCGCGCTTACCGTCCTCGCGGATCTGCCGAGGGAAGAAGGGGCGCCCTGGGTTCTTCCCGCGCCATTGGACGCAAAGAAGAGCCTCTCCAAATCAGTTGTCGAAAACGCTTGGCAGCGTATCCGATCCTGCGCGGGCGTCCCGGATGTGCGATTGCACGACTTGCGCCATACCGTCGGCACCTTCGCCTCTCAGGCGGGAGTGAACGCTTTCCATGTGCGCGACCTACTGCGTCACTCGAATATCGCCGTGACGGCGCGTTATGCGAACCGCGATAGCGATCCGATTCGGGCGGTCTCGGAGGATGTCGGCGCAAGGATCAAGGCGGGGCTGGAGAATAAACCAGCTGGAGAAATTGTCGGTTTTTCGCGAAAGCCGAAAACTGGTTGATCAGCTCGAGCACGTGGAATGAAGGCGCCACGGTCGGGCTTCGTCTTGGGGTGCCGATTCGGCAGGAGGGTTTGTTTCATGAAGCCGACGCTCATTGCGACCTGCGCAATTTTGACAATTGCCGCGACAGAGGCAAGCCTTTTTGCTATTTAACGAGGCGCAGCTTCGGTCGATCTTTGGCTTCAACGCCATAGAGATGTGCTACCTCGGAAGCATCAAGGCGGAGCATCTGCGCAAAATCCGACTGGGAGTAACTGAGCCCGTCTTTATGCAGCGCGATGATCTGGTCAAACAGACGAGTTTCCTCGCGAGGGAACTGAGTTTCCTCTGGTTCAGTCTTTCGCCAACCGCGTGCACTCAACTGCCTCTACAGATAGGAAGACTGATTTTCGGTGATCAGTTTCGATTGCCCCGCATTGAAGAGAAGCGATGCGACCGAGACTCGCCAATATTTTTTCAACTGGACAAGGCGTTCAAGCGTAACGCGGCCTCCGACCAGATCGGATCGCAATTGCAGCGACGGGACCAGAAGCTCGCCGTTCAGGACGAGGATTGGATAGGGTCCGCGCTCTCGAAACGCGGCGACGAGCCAAGAAACCACCAAAATGAAATCCGCATCGCTCGCAACATTGGCGAAGGGGCGGAGCTCGTCGATCGTCCCGCCACGCGTCGGCTCGCACAGCGCGCGCATCCTCGGCGAACGTATGAACGGCAGATCGTGCGATTCGATCACGCGCCATCCGCCAGGATGAATCTCGACGGCGCGCCAGGCTGCATCGGCGAGATCGACGTAGAGCTTCCCATCGCGCGCGCCAACGCGCCGCCAAGGCGCCTGTTGAGCGCCCTCGCTCACGGCGCGCGCCTCGAGCACGCGCAAGGTGTCCTCGATGGCCTGCGCGCCTGGCGCGAAGCCGGATTGCTCATAGGCGCGAACGGCGAGCCATCGGCGGAACACTTGCGATCGAACCGGGCAGTTCTCCCGGTGGTGATTCACCGGGATCGTTATAAACGGCTCATAATCCGGCCCATGCCAAAGCGTGCAATCGCGCGTGAGCGCCATCAGCGCGTCACGCTGGGGCGTGCGCCGCTCTTTCTTCGGCTTCGCGGCCTTTTCCTGCGGCGAGCTCACCAGCGCCGCGATCGGCTTCGCGCTGGCGATTAGCGTTTGCGCGTGCGCGGCGGTCCACCCGTCGCCTTCCGCGTCGGCGGCGTCCCATCCTTCCAGAACACCGATGGGCGGCGAGAGCAGGGCGACGGAGGCCGCGCCAGCCTCCTCACAAAGGCCAGCGACTTTCTCGGCATATTCGAGACCCGGCGCGTCCGCGTCCCGCCAAATGACGACGTGACGCCCGCGCAGCGGCGCCCAATTGGCCTTCGCCGCGCTTTTCGAACCGTTCGGAGACGCGATGCAGGCGAAATCCGGCGCCAGACGGCCGGCGGCGTCCGCGGCCTTTTCACCTTCGCAGATGAGCACGGGCGCAGAGGGCCGCGCGGCGAGGCGGTCGAGGCCATAAAGCGGCCGCGGCGTCGGCCACGCCTCCCACCGCCACACAGGCGCGCCGCCGCCAGCGGGCGCGTAGAGTGCGAGGGGACGAAATTGTTTCCCATCCCGCCCGTCGAATCGAAGGATGAAGCCAAGCAACTGCCCGCTTGCGCCGCGATAAGTCCACCGCGCGGTTGGCTCGCCGAGCTTTGGATGTCGGGCGGGCGCTTGTGGCGCATCGACCGGGATGGGCGTGACGATCGACCATTGCGGCGCCGGCGGCGGCGCGCCGTTCGCCTTGCCGCCTTCGATCGGGGCGAAGGGGTCACTCATAGAGATCTACCCCCAGCATTTCGGCGATCCGACGCGCCGCCTCGGCTTGATTGAGATCGAAAATATAGGCGGCGAGCGAGATCAGATCTCCGCCGGCGTCGCCTGTGGCGAAGTCGCCCCAGCGTCCCGTTTTCATATTCACTTTGAAACTACCGAGGCGCCGATCGGCGCGGCGAGGGTTGCGCGCCACCCATTCCAACGCGTCCCGATGTCCGTCGGGAAGCCATCGCGAGAGGATCGATTCCGATCGCCGTGCGGCGGCCTCGGCAATACGACGGAAGGCGATCGAACGACGTTCGACCATCGTCATTTTCCCGGCTTGCTTTTGCGCTGGAGGTAAAAGTCGTCAACTACCGACGCGATCGCTCGCGATGTTTTCGCGTCGAACTTTTCCGAAGCGATAATTTCCAGAAACAGCACCGCGGCGGAGCCCGGCGAAATATCGAAAATCGCGGCCGCCATGGCGATGAATCCTCTGCCGCTTTTGAATTTGAAACTGAATGGCTCCTTCCGCTTCCAGGAGAGCGACCAGCGAGTAGTGGGTCAGTTTGAAATTTGACGGGGTTGACGCCGCATCCGCCATCCCCACACTAGGCTTATGACGAAACAGCCGAAACGCCCCCGCGACGCGAATAAACTCGCAAAGCTCATCGTCGATATAGCTTCGAGTGAGAAGGAGGAAGGTGAAAAGGCGCGCTCGATAGAGAGCGCACCTGCCAAGCGTACTTCGCCGCGTCGGCCTACTTCTTCTCAGGCATCGGCAAAGAAAAGCTGAATTGCACGACGCTGCGCCCGTAGTGCCGCGCGACTTTGTCACGCAACTCCCGCATGTCACGGCATTCCTTCGCCATGCCGATAATTTCGTAACACCTTGAAACGAGCGCGCGGACGCCAAGATTTTCGGTAAGTTGCCTATGCCAATGAATACCTGGCGGCGGCTTATTGTTGCGGAGATACTCGGCAACAGGAGGTTCAAGCGTATCGTAAATCATCTCGATCACAAGCTTCCCCCACCATTTTGGCCGGCTGTGTAGGTTCCCCTTCCATCCAGTCAAACGCCCAAACTCAGCCCAAAGCTCATCTGGGAACGTTTTTTCCCAACCGCGAAGCTCATCTGCGATGAATGCACGCAGTTTGACCTGCAATGCGTCTTCGGCTCGGTCATATTGGTATCCAGTTGCCTCGTCGATCAGAGCTTCGAGGCCAACTTTCGCGCACGCAGAAAGGAACATGCTCGCCTGAATCGCCATCTGCCGTTGTCGATCAGTCATTTTTGGATATGGTGACTTAGGGTCGAATGACGCCTGTAGTGCCGATACAAAGCCTTGACAAATCTCAATAAAGAGGTCGGCGGGAAGACCTTTCACCGCTTTCCCAAGACCCTCAACCTCTGGCAATCGGAAGGGCACAAATCGCACGAGAACCAAGTCCTTGTTAATGAATGGTTCTAGTGATTTTACCCCCAATAATTTTTCGAGCGCTCCGAGGCCTTTGACGCGCGTGAGAACTTCAGTTGCCGACGTGCGCCCAATGACTCTGGCACCGTTGTCTAGCACGTAGCACGGCACTTCCATCCCGACGATGTTGAGATTTCCGCGCCAGCGCGCGACGGGCATCGCAGGATCAACCTCAAGTTCGTCCTCTTGGAGCGTTGCCAGCGCTTCCTCATCAATCTCAATTATGTCTTCCGCGTCTTCTCCTTCATTTTTATGCCATCTTGCCAGAGCGGCCTTCCGTGCGCTCTCGCTTCTTTCCTCTGCAGAAAGGGCCGCAGCGCGCGCAAATCCACCCTTCGCGCGACCGCCATCATCATCGTCAGCTTCGGTCATTTTCCACCTCTATACGTGCATTTTGCACGCATAGACCATTGCACGCATCGCCAATGCGTGTCAATATGCGTGCATTTGAGCACGCATATGAACAAGCTTTCGACCGAAGATCGCGCCCGCATCCTTCACCTTCTTTGCGAGGGCCAGTCGATCCGTGCCATTACCCGCCTCACTGGCGTGTCCAAGAACACGGTCACGAAACTACTAGTCGCCGCCGGCAAGGCGTGCTGGGCCTATCACGACGCCAACGTGCGCAACGTTAAAGCCAAGCGCGTTCAGGTGGACGAAATTTGGTCGTTCACCTACGCCAAGCAAAAGAACGTTGCGACGGCGAAGGCCGCTCCCGCCAACGCAGGCGATACTTGGACTTGGACGGCGATTGAGGCCGATACGAAGCTGATCGTTTCCTACTTCGTCGGCGGGCGCGACGGTGAATGCGCCATGTGTTTATCGACGATCTTCGCGCCCGTCTCGCCAATCGCGTTCAGCTTACGAGCGACGGCCACAAGGCTTATCTTGAGGCGGTTGAAGGCGCATTCGGCGCGGATATCGACTATGCGCAGCTTGTGAAGATTTACGGCTCGGCGCCCGAAAGCGCCAAGGGCCGCTACAGCCCGGCGGAATGCACTGGCGCGAAGAAGGAAAAGATCGAAGGCAATCCCGACCCGGCGCACGTCAGCACGTCCTATGTCGAGAGGAACAATCTCACGATGCGGATGCACATGCGCCGCTTCACGCGCCTGACAAACGCCTTTTCGAAGAAGGTCGAAAATCACTCCTACGCGGTCGCGCTCCACATGATGTATTACAACTTTGTCCGCGTTCATTCGAAGCTGCGCATGTCGCTCGCGATCAGCCGCACGACGTCTGCGGCGATCCGGCCGGTCAAGTGAGGAGAAAGCGCTTCGAGAGCCGGTCTGAATCGATCAAGGGGCATCCCCACGACGCGCTCGGGTTCTATAAACCAAATCCCGACAACCAGTTTCGCGGCGGCAGCGTTGATAGAAATATCAGGATGATCGAGGATCTCGTCCGCGAGATCGCTTTGCCGATCGCCGAGTCGGTTCCATTCCGCCTCCAGCTCATTCAAGCGAACCTTTTGAAATTCCTCCCGCTGAGCCTGATGAAGTCTCACCAGGTTTCGGAGGTTCCGGATGTATGCTGCTTTGGCTATACTTTCCCCGAACAAGCCCGCCATCCGTTTGAATTCAGCGCGGTAATCATATTTCGACGGCCGCGCCAGGCGCCAAACGCCGGAATATTCGGGCGGCGTGACGGAGAGGTCGAGTGGCCATCCAACATTCTCCCCGACGTATGATCCGTCTGACGCTATATATCTTGGGCCGGTATTTGCCCAGAATGGCAAGCGGTCGATCGCGCCGGCATATCGATCCCACGCTTCAGCGATCCGTTCATCCAGATCGATCCATTCCTCCCAAAGGGGCGCGACGTCGTCCGACGACTCACCGAACGTGGCGGCCGGCAGAATTTCCGGAAGCGCGGCGAGCGGCGCCGTTGCGAGGGCGGAGACGAAATTGCGACGAGAGGTCATCAGCAGCCCCGCCCGGCTCGAATGGCGGCGAGGACCTCGCGCGTCTCGACCACGGCGAAGGCGAGCCACAGGAGCGCGAAAGGCGCGAGAAAAAAGGCGAAATCGGGTGCTTGTGAGAACATTTTAATAAGCCTCCTCCGTTCGCGGAAACGGTGGTTTCCGCGTTGGTCTGCGTTGAAAAACGATTACATTTCTGATATAAGGCTATACCGTCCGTATAGTCAACATCAGAAATGTTAGGTTGGTCTGATAATGTCGCTTTCGCCTGGGCAACTGCGGGCAGGCCGCGCACTGATCGGTTGGTCCCAGGATCAATTGGCCGAAGCTTCCAAAGTGGCAAAAGCAACAATCGCCAATTTTGAGGCCGGAAAGCGCCAGCCGTATCCACGAACGCTTGACGATCTTCGCGATGCACTCGAGGCGGCCGGCGTGATTTTTATCGATGAAAACGGTGAAGGGCCGGGAGTAAGGTTGAAAAAAGTCCAGCAAGACAACCAAACCGCTTAAGCGGCGCCCGGCCGTTACCTGTGACGCCGCTTGATTTTCGAAAAGCTCAGAGAGAATACCGGATGGGAAGAAATGCTCGCCTCGCCTTGATCGAATTCGTGCGGGCGCTTGCGATCGAGGCGGCGCGCAGTGACCATGCAGCCGCCGTTAGCGAAAACCCGGAATGGACAAAAGAGGATTTCAAGAAAGCGCGCCCCGCAAGCGAGCTTTCGCAGGAAATCCTCAAGGCGTTTCCCCGCACGCGCGGGCCTCAGGAGAACCGCTAATGACGCCGCGTTCACGCCGGTGGCTGGGCGGGTTCTGGACCGCCGGTTGGCGCTGGTCATTTGAGCTGCCGTAGGAGCCACTTCTCGATAGCAGCCGGAAAGAGCTTTTCGACATTGGAGTAGAAGGCCTTCTCCGCCTCGTCCTTCACCATCTCGCTCGGAATTGCTGGCCCGTAGAGCTTGTAGATCGGGACGCGGCCGGCGCGTTTGTTGCCTTCGAGCCGGCGCGCAAACACATGGCCGTTGGGACCGATGAAGGTGTGCGGGAAGACCTGACGCCTGCCCCAGGGCGCGGCCGTCACACCTCTCTTGGTCTGGCGCGGGGAGAACTCCTTGAGGCTGAGCGTCACGTCCCGCGCGGTCATGACGTATTGGCCGGCCCCAGCGCCCATGGCTTGCTTGGTCGCGATGACGTTTCTAACCCTAGCCTGCTTGACGCCTGCCTGCTTGGCGGTCGCCTTGATGACTTGGGTGCGGGTTTTATTGCCGACCTCGTCCAACGCCTTGCGCAGCGCGTATGGCGCCTGGGCGGCGGCCTGCTCAAAGAGATCCGAGAGTCGGCGGTCGAACTTCATCGACATAGAGAAGTTCGTCGAACCGCCGACGACGCTCCTTTTGCTCGACCCGAAGACGCCACCGCCGAAGGGCTCGTAGTAATTCTTGTCCATATTTTTGACTCACGGCAGCATTGTTACGCCGTTGTTGTTGTCGTTGCGCAGCGCGCCAGTCGCTTTCACTTCCTGCACCACGTCGCGAACAATTGAGCCTCGCTCAGCTTCAACTCGAATGGTCAGGCTGATATTGGCCGCGCCTTCGAGTTTTGCGACTGGCGTCATAGGGCTTTGTGGCCCGCCCAGGCCAAAGCCGAGAATGCCGGATCTCGCCCTGTCCACTCCATAAGCCCTGGCCGCTACGGGAGCATTCTTCTCGGCGTCGAAGCGATCAGCCGCCATCTGGAGCTTCTGCCAATTTCCAATGATGTTCGCAGGACTGTCCGCAATCGCGCTTTCCGCCGCAGAAACCCACGTCGGAAGCGTAGGCAGAGTCGGCACAAGTGACGTCGAGAACGGCTGGGGGCCCTTCAGGAAGAGCGCTCGATTATCAGCGCCAAATGGGACAGGCGTCTTGTCCGCAAGCCGATCAATCGGCTTGCCGTCAGGACCTGCAAGGAAGCCGGTTTTCTGTGCGGAGTCGAACGCCTTCAACGTCCGCTCGAGCTGCTCATTGATCGTCGGCAGCGCCCAACGTGTGAGCCTGTCGCCGATCTCGGAGGTGAGTGCGCCAAACCGTTCGAGATGCTTCGACGTCGTCGCGAGGTCTGTGGCGAGGCTCTGTGAAAGCGAGCCGCCAGCCTTCCCGCTCTTCAGCGCTGTCAGAAGCCGCTGCATTTCCGGCAGCGCCGCTTTGATGCGCAGGAACTCGTCCCACCATTCCTTGCCGCCCAGACCGACGGCAAGCTTCACGGAATCCTTGTTTTTTCCGAGACGGTCCATGACGGTCATGATCGTGCCCATGGCGTCCTTTTGCATCGCCTTCTCGATGCCAGCAGGCGTGAACCCGAGCGACTTTATCGCTGCATTGAAACCCTTGTTTTGAGACGATGCGGTGCGCAGGCGCGACGAGAGCTGGCCGAACGCGCGGGAGGCGACGTCCTCCTGCATTCCGACGCTGCGCATGGCGGTCAAAGCGACCATGGCGTCGTCATAGGCGACGCCCGCCTCTTTGGCGCCAGCGCTCGTCTTCGCCCACATGGCGGAGATGTCCTTCTCCGCGGCCGCCGAAATATCGCCGAGATAGTTCACCTTGTCTGCATAGGCCTCAAGTTCTTTGTTCGTCCATCCCGTTTGCGCTTTGATCTCCGAAAGCGTCTGCGCGGCCTCTTTGGCGGGCACGTCCCAGGCGGACGACGCCTTCGCGGCGAGCTGCATGAAGCCGGAGAGATCCTTGTAGGCGATTCCGGCCTGGCCCGCTTGCGCCGCCAGCGCCGCCATGTCCTCGCGGGATATGCCGATATCCCGCGAGGTCTTGTTGATCATCGCTTCGACGTCGGCGAAGGTGGCGCCCGCGTCGAGAGTCACCTTCTTCTTCACGTCCGCCATCGCCTTGTCGAAAGACATGGCCTGCTTCAATCCGTAAGTTGCAGCGCCGCCGACGGCTAATCCGGAGAGAGCCGCGCCGCCCATGCCAAGCGCCATGCCCGCTGTTCCCGGAAGAGCTGCAGACGCGAAGTCGGATGCCCTGTCGCCGATGCCTGCCAGGCGCGCATTGATGGCGCGAAGCTTTGCGCCGAAGCCAGCGCCTGCCAAGACGGGCGCAATATTAGACATCCTCGCCGCGACGGCGGCGTGCTGCGCCGCGCGAGTAGTTTGCGCAATATAGGCTGCGCTCATCCCCCGCGTGACACTGTCCATGCGCCGCGAGACCGCCGTCGCCGTGCTTTCCAGGCCGCGCATCTTCCCCGCGATGCGGGAAAAGGTGTCGGCGGTCTTGTCCGTGGCGGAGATCTGAAGTTCAGATTTGAGGCTCTTGACCGCCATTTACCGCTTCTCCACAAAAATGCGCGCTTCCTCTACCCAGAACGACAGCTGTTCGAGTGTCATATCCTCGACGGTCCAGTGGGCCCAGCCGAAGCGGAAGACGAGGACGCGGGCAACGGCCCTGAGCTGCTCGGCGAGGGAGCCGGAGCCAGGGCCTCCCGGAAAAAATCGGCGATAGCGCCCTTCAGCTCGAGGGTGTCACGAAGGCCAAGCAGCGCGAGAAAGTTGGGGTCGATATCGGCAAGGCGCTCGATCCAGGCCTGCAGCAATTCAGGCGTCTCCTGCTGATAGCCGCCAGTGCCGACCTCAACCCAGGTGAAGGGCATACCGATCGACATGTAGTCGGCGAATCTCGGCACCCGCAATCCGATTGTCCGGATTGTGGCTTGTCCCGGAATTTCGATCGGCTCCGATAAGGTAACGATGCGGTGATACATTACATTTCCTTTCCGTCGCGAGCGGCTCGAGCTGATTCAGCTCGCCTCGCCCATGTTGATGACAACGCGGCGCCGCTATGAGGCGCGCCGCTTCTCAGCCCGCCCTGTCGATTTTGATGACGAGCGACTCGTGTTTGGCCAAAGCAGCCCGATTGTTTTCCATGCGCTTCCGCTCTTCCTCTGCTTCGCGCTCTTTATGCCAGGACTCGGCCGCCGCGCGGTTTTGGGCTGTCAATTCTGCGTGGCGCCTTTCGAACGCTTCGGCTTCGTCGTGCGCGTTGATCACGGTCGGCGGCGGCGGCACCAGTGGCGCGGTTTCACGCTTGGCGCGTTCGAGCCTCGCGCGATCGGAAAGGAGCGCATTGACGTTATCCGTCGAGAGCGCCCGTAGGGCTGGCACAGCACCGCCCAAGATGGCGGGATTGAGACTCAACGCCGCGCGGACATATTCGGCTTCCGCTCGGATAGCGGAGGCTTGATCAAGCGCTTTGGCGGCCCACACATCGATGATGGCGAAACACTCTGCATATGCCGCGCGCGCCGTAGCCATCTTCGTCAGAAGATCGTCAATGAGCGGCTGAAACAAACCCGGCGCCGACGCCTTGGCGCTTTCGAGTTTGCCGATTTCGTCTTCGGCGGCGTCGATCTCGCCGCGCATGGCCTTTATATTCGTCAGCTTCGGCGACGGCGTCGACGTTAGCCCCATCGCCGCGGCGGCGGCGATGCTTCCGTCCGCTGCGGAGATATCGGAGCGAAGAGCGCTGACTCTCGCCGCGAGATTTTTTTTCCTGTCGTCGATCGTGTGAAAACCGGATCGGGCGGTCTCTGTTTTTTTTATCGCGGCGGCCAAAGCCTCAAAGGCTTCGTTGCGCCTCTCCTCCGCATCGCCGAGATCGATCATCGCGATCTCGTAAGCCAATGGGTTGGCGGGCATCTGAGTGTTTTCGATCTGATCCATTTTTTCGCCTTTTATTTAAGATGTTTATCTTTCTGATGTAGTAGGTGTGCATTTCCACGACGTGGCGCGCCGTTGTGATGCGTATGGATATCCATAGCGCGCATCGCACCGACTCTAATTTTGCCATCCGATCCGACCGCCGAGGGATGCGAGCTCCTGAGGTCCTTGGTTGCCGTAATGGAGAGTGCGCGGCGGCGCGACCGATCGCCGGCGCGCTCTGCAAATGAGCTGAGCAAGAGACCCATCTGCAGAATTACTTGCCCAAAATCCGTCTCATCTCGGCGGAGCCTTTAGCTAATTCGACTTCCTGGACCGAATATCCGCTCGGCGCGACAGCGAGAGCAGAAACTGCATCGCTCGCTGTCATGTCGGTTTCGAGCGCGAAATGACGCGCGAGCGCCTCGCGCCCCTTGGCGCTTTCATGATTGAGAATTGTCGCGATGCGCGCGCGCTCGGCGATGGCCGCCGCCGCCGCCGCTCGAATAATTTTGCCGTCTTCCACGCTCATTTCCCATTGTCCTTTTTCGTGCGCGCACTCACTGCGTCCGCTGACTGAAGCTCGCGCATTCTCGTTGGGGCCGCAGTGGAAGAGTTGGGTAAAATTTCCCTGGAGAGATGCGCGGTCAGCACGCGGGTGTCGAAAAACACCTTCCCGCCGAGATCGCGCCGGGCGCCGAGCGCTGCGCCGATTTCGCGCGCGGTCTTTTCGCTGACGTTTAAGAGCGGAGCGAGCTGCTTTGCGCTCTTGAGGTGCTCGCCGAGAAGCGACGAGGGGGACTGCGTGGGGAGATGCTCGCCCCATCGTCGAAGAGCGATAGAGGGAGAGCGCCGCCCGTCTATTTCGTCGGCGAGCGCGAGCATGCTTTCCGCGTGGGCGATTTGGAGTTTGGCGGTATGGATGATTTGCTGAGCCTGCTCGCGGATTTTGTCGGCTGTGGTCACGTGCTCAATCAATCGTGAGAGTATCCCGCAGTCGGGGATGTCCGTCGATTGAAAGCATCGGCACAGGGGGGCAGCCAAGGAGATTAATAGTCGCGGAAATTCGTTGTTTATCGCGGAGAAGGTTGACCGCTAAAGTCAACCGGTATTGGATTCTAAAAAATCACCCATTACAAGGTCTCCGATTCCTCGAAGCTGGGAGGAACCATTTGTAGCCAGGGGGCTCAAACCCAATGGTCGTTGCGTCGCATTGGCCGCCGTAAAGATCAATTAAGAAGCCGGCAGACGGCAAATTGCCTTCGCAAAAATCGGTGAGCTGGCGGTTGTAAAAGCGTTCCGGCAGATTTCGGAGCTTGACCCTCAATCCAGCTTCTCCGGCGCTTATGCCCGCATGGGACTCCGTCCAGAGCTTTTGCAGATTTTCTTTGCTTTTGTGGAGGGCGCTCAATGCCTCGAGGACAAGGTTTTTGCCTATTGAAAAATATGGCTCGTCCGAGAGATCCTCGTATTCTGAATCGAAAATGACGTCGATCCAATTTTCAACGTCATCATCGCTGAATTTGTCAATCCCGCTAATGCTCTCAGTGTCATTTGAGTGAGGCCCGTTTTTGTTTATCCATTCCGCAATTTCGAATTTGAGATCCAAAAACTCTTCTCTCACAAGAAATGCCTTTGCGCGCGGGCCACCACCTCCTAGGCGCCGGAAGATATAATCGAGTCCACCGTTACGGTTAAGGCCAGTAAGATCAAGCGCAGCCTGCACGAATTCACTCCATAATCCATGGCGCTTATCGGCGCCGTGAAAATCCGGCGAGTGGCCGGTCCATATTGAAAAAGCTTCGCTGAGACGCAGCACGAAAAAAAATCGTGCGTCGTCTGATGGTCTTCCCTGCCTTGGATGAAGCTGTGAAAACGCTTGCAGCTGATCTTTAAGCTCGCCGAGAGCAGAGACGCCGCCGACGATATCTTGGCGGCGGCCCGACTTCTCGGAACTATGCTCGTATCTCCAAGCTTCATTGATCCTGATAGATTCGGCGATCGGGATACGCAAAGCATCCAATGCCTTCTCAATCGCTAAGGCGTGCGTCTCGGCGTTTTTTGCATCGTCCAGGAGATGAGCGAAGGCGTGTGCATACTCGTCTGCGCGCCAATAAGCCCGCGCCACGATCGCTCGCGCGCGGTCGATCTTTTGGGTTTTATCGGTCGCCAGGATGAAATTAACGACGGGGCAAGACGATCGGGAACCGGCCTGTTTCTGGAAGAGGCGTGAGGAAATTTCGTCGAGGACCTGAATCCCATCCTTAAATTCCTCGGCTCGCTTCCTACCTAAACGGGCTTTCACGTCTCTCTGATTGTCTGCAGGAAAGCGGCGATCGAGAAGAGCGCGAAGATCGCAAGGGTCGATCGCGTTCCTATAGAGATTGAGTCGACGGAACCCTTCAGCTGTTTTCGCTGTAGTCCCTACAACGTCTCCTCGCTTAGGGCTCATGCAAGGCACGCCCGGCGGATTGAGGGTTTTAATTGAACTGAATTAATCATCGCGAGCCCTCGCGAGCGCCCTTAGGTGCGCGGGGAAACGAGTGGGCTTTACTCGCTTGTCGGCTGGCCGGCCTATCCCCGCGCGTTCATTACATTCTCAAGCAGGGGCCTGCTTTCGCAGCCTGACGCCCGCGCCGCCGCCGTTCTCGGGGAGGAATTCCACGCCGGCGGCCTCAAGGGCAGTCTGAACCTTTTTCACGGTGACGGCACCGCTAGTTATTGGCTCGCCCCCGCGGGCTTCCATGTTCCGGATCGTGTTGACGCTCACCCCGGATTTCTCGGCGACCCATTTCTGGTCGACCTCGGCGAGAGCGCGTGCAGCCTTAAGCTGATTGCCGATCGTAAGTGTCATTGGTTCCTATACCTAAGTTTCTAGTTTACAGCACTATCACGCGCGTTTAGGTTCAATCGCTAACAAACTAGCTCTTATACCCAATCGTTTGGGTTTTCAACGCGGAAGCCGTCGTTTCCGCGAACAGGAAAGGCTTGTCCAAATGCCCACACAAGCATCCGCTTTCGCCTTTTTCCTCGCACCCTTCGCGCTTCTGTGGCTGGCCTTCGCGGTTGCAGAGACGCACAAAGTTCTCGCCGCCGTTTGCGCCGATCGGAGCGCCCGCCAATAAATGCGCATCGGACCTTCGTCGAAGTGCCGCGCGGCACACGCACCCGCATCCGAGGCGCTAATCGAAACTTTGCTGGAGCTTCTCGACACGATCGACGGCGACGGCGACTTAGAAGTGGATCCGGACTTCGAAGCCGACCCCGCCGAGGCGGGCCTCGCCGACGATGGCGCGCTGAATCTCTATTGCTGCGAATGGCGTGAACTCAACGCGGCGGTCGCCTTGCATTGCGCAAACGCGAGGGGAGGGCGCGCGCGATGAGCACGTCTCTAAACGAAGCTATTGTCGACGCTGTCGAAAGCGATCTATGCCGTGATCGAACGTCATCTGACCGCGCGCAGTTGCACTGGCCGGACCGCGCAAAGTATCTCGATGATGCTGAAATTCATTTGTCCACAGCGCGCGGCCTTGCTCGCGCGTTGTGGCACGCTGTGCAGAGCGAGGATGTTCTCCTCGACGAGCGCGACGCCGAGGCGTTTCGACAATTGGTCGCCGCCATCGCCGACCAGCTGAGTGCGGCGAATCTTGCGTTCCGAATCGAGCGGCAGAAACGGGAGAGCGCAAAATGAGAAAATCGCCGGTGACGCTGCAACAACTAGCTGACGTCGAATTCGAGCGATTCGACGATGCTGCTCTTGCGGATATGTCGAGAATGTTCGGAGAGGACTGCCTGAAGACCTTTCAACCTCACTTCGTAGCGCTGCGCATCGCTTCACGGCTCTTGGGGCTTTCGAAGCCGGAAATGATCGAACGCATGTGCGCGCTCGAAGATGAAACGGGCATCTCAGTGCTGGATGTTTTCGATTTCTCGGTCGAGTTTTTCGGTGAAGTCCGCTCGATTGTCGAGGCGACGCAAACCCGATTGATGATCTGCGTCGCGGCTGCCGCGAGAGACGGCGACCCGCGCGGTGCGTTCGCCCCCACCAAGGGGAAGGATCTATCATGACCACGCGTCGCACCTTCGTTTCCGCCCTCGCTACGGCGCCGGTCGCCGTGCTCCCGCAGATATCTCAGGCTGCGACGCTCGCCGCGCCGCCTGCGCCGTTATGCCCCTGTGGTCGGAATGGGGATCGGCCTGGGTATACGCATCATTGACGCGCGCGGATCGATATTTAGCCGCGCGCGAGCTCCTGCCTCATTGGGCGAAGCCCGGTCCAAAATACCTGCTGGCAGATGGATCCTATGGCGGAGAGCAAGTTGGTTGGGCGCTCGACGTCAATATTTCGCCGCCTGAATATTTTGGCGCGAGGCGCATCGCGCGGATGTCTTCATATGATTGCCGCAGATGTTGCAAGGCTGATCGCGTCGGACGGTGTTGGCGTCTAGCACTGCAACTGAAGGTGGCGAGCATGCGCGTCGGCGCGCCTATTGGCAAATTCGATCGCGCCGCCATCATGCGCGACGCCCACAAACGCTACAGAGCCGGACGACGGCTCGGACTAGGGTGGTCGCTCGCCTAATGCCTGTCCACAGCTTGGGCCGCTGCGAGATTCCGTCGTGCTGAGAGCGAGCGGCCCGACAGGAGTTTCGAGCGCCGGGTTTTTTAGTCAACCAGAGGCGCAGTGGGTCAACCCCTAAAGTGCTTTCGGTGACAACTCGCGCCGAACATCGCATGTAATCTCCTACTGTTAGAGTGATTTCCCGCGTAACTCATCGATGGGCAAAGCACTTAAACGAACAAAAAAGAGGTTATTTCCGATGGGAAAGAAAATCACGGCATCGGGCGGTGGACGCGCAGATGTCCAGCAAGCCGAACGCCTCGTCGACGAGGCTGGCGCGGCTGAAATTCTCCAAATCAGCGCCCGCACGCTCCAGGCGTGGCGCATGAAAGGCGGCGGCCCCCGTTACGTCCGCGTCGGCCGCTCTGTGCGCTATTCGATTAACGACCTCAATTCGTGGATCGAGGCGAGAAAGGCTTCCAGCACTTCAGACAACGCGGCGTGATGGCCAAAGCTCCCGACGCTCTTACTGTCAGCAGGATTTACACGGCGAGAGAGGGCCAGCGCGTCTGCCTTTCTCGACTCTATGCGGGTAAGCAGATCATCCACGCTGCCCTTCTAGGCGCCCTCGTTTGCTCCGATAGCTCACTCCCGAGTGTCAAGAGACATCGGAGAAACGACGGGGCGGAGCTCTCCGTCAAGGGCGATCGCTGGTCGCTCTCCTGGAAGCGGAAGGAGCCATTCAGTTTCAAATTCAAAAGCGGCAGAGGATTCATCGCCATGGCGGCCGCGATTTTCGATATTTCGCCGGGCTCCGCCGCGGTGCTGTTTCTGGAAATTATCGCTTCGGAAAAGTTCGACGCGAAAACATCGCGAGCGATCGCGTCGGTAGTTGACGACTTTTACCTCCAGCGCAAAAGCAAGCCGGGAAAATGACGATGGTCGAACGTCGTTCGATCGCCTTCCGTCGTATTGCCGAGGCCGCCGCACGGCGATCGGAATCGATCCTCTCGCGATGGCTTCCCGACGGACATCGGGACGCGTTGGAATGGGTGGCGCGCAACCCTCGCCGCGCCGATCGGCGCCTCGGTAGTTTCAAAGTGAATATGAAAACGGGACGCTGGGGCGACTTCGCCACAGGCGACGCCGGCGGAGATCTGATCTCGCTCGCCGCCTATATTTTCGATCTCAATCAAGCCGAGGCGGCGCGTCGGATCGCCGAAATGCTGGGGGTAGATCTCTATGAGTGACCCCTTCGCCCCGATCGAAGGCGGCAAGGCGAACGGCGCGCCGCCGCCGGCGCCGCAATGGTCGATCGTCACGCCCATCCCGGTCGATGCGCCACAAGCGCCCGCCCGACATCCAAAGCTCGGCGAGCCAACCGCGCGGTGGACTTATCGCGGCGCAAGCGGGCAGTTGCTTGGCTTCATCCTTCGATTCGACGGGCGGGATGGGAAACAATTTCGTCCCCTCGCACTCTACGCGCCCGCTGGCGGCGGCGCGCCTGTGTGGCGGTGGGAGGCGTGGCCGACGCCGCGGCCGCTTTATGGCCTCGACCGCCTCGCCGCGCGGCCCTCTGCGCCCGTGCTCATCTGCGAAGGTGAAAAGGCCGCGGACGCCGCCGGCCGTCTGGCGCCGGATTTCGCCTGCATCGCGTCTCCGAACGGTTCGAAAAGCGCGGCGAAGGCCAATTGGGCGCCGCTGCGCGGGCGTCACGTCGTCATTTGGCGGGACGCGGACGCGCCGGGTCTCGAATATGCCGAGAAAGTCGCTGGCCTTTGTGAGGAGGCTGGCGCGGCCTCCGTCGCCCTGCTCTCGCCGCCCATCGGTGTTCTGGAAGGATGGGACGCCGCCGACGCGGAAGGCGACGGGTGGACCGCCGCGCACGCGCAAACGCTAATCGCCAGCGCGAAGCCGATCGCGGCGCTGGTGAGCTCGCCGCAGGAAAAGGCCGCGAAGCCGAAGAAAGAGCGGCGCACGCCCCAGCGTGACGCGCTGATGGCGCTCACGCGCGATTGCACGCTTTGGCATGGGCCGGATTATGAGCCGTTTATAACGATCCCGGTGAATCACCACCGGGAGAACTGCCCGGTTCGATCGCAAGTGTTCCGCCGATGGCTCGCCGTTCGCGCCTATGAGCAATCCGGCTTCGCGCCAGGCGCGCAGGCCATCGAGGACACCTTGCGCGTGCTCGAGGCGCGCGCCGTGAGCGAGGGCGCTCAACAGGCGCCTTGGCGGCGCGTTGGCGCGCGCGATGGGAAGCTCTACGTCGATCTCGCCGATGCAGCCTGGCGCGCCGTCGAGATTCATCCTGGCGGATGGCGCGTGATCGAATCGCACGATCTGCCGTTCATACGTTCGCCGAGGATGCGCGCGCTGTGCGAGCCGACGCGTGGCGGGACGATCGACGAGCTCCGCCCCTTCGCCAATGTTGCGAGCGATGCGGATTTCATTTTGGTGGTTTCTTGGCTCGTCGCCGCGTTTCGAGAGCGCGGACCCTATCCAATCCTCGTCCTGAACGGCGAGCAAGGCAGCGGAAAATCGAGTTTCTCACGGTTGCTGCGCGGGCTCCTCGACCCTTCCTCGCCAGCAATCCAGGGGCCGCCAAAGGACGAACAAAATCTCATTGTTTCGGCCCAGAACGGCCACCTGATCGCTTTCGACAATCTCTCGCACATCGACGCGACTTTATCGGATGGCCTTTGCCGACTCGCCACGGGGAGCGGCTTCGCCGTGCGCGCCCTACATACCGACAAGGACGAGAATATTTTCGACGGCGCGCGGCCCATTATCGTGAACGGTATTCCCACGCTTGCCGAGAGGCCCGATCTTAACGAGCGCTCGATTGTCGTAAGGCTCGTAACGATCTCCGAGGACCGCCGGCGCCCGGAGGACGAGATGGAGGAAGAATGGGCGCGGGCTCGGCCTCGTGTCCTCGGGGTGGTATGCGACGCACTCGCCGCCGCGTTGGGGAAGATCGGTCGGACCCGGCTCGCGAGATTCGGCCGAATGGCGGATTTTGAAAAGTGGATGGCGGCGGCCGAGACCGGCTTGGGATGGCTGGAAGGGACATTCTCGGCGTCCTACGAGAGCAATCGAAAGGACAGCGCGGACTCGGCGTTCGAGGGCGACGTCGTGGCCATGGCGATCAGGGAGTTTCTTGAGCGGGACGACATGGCGATATGGTCCGGGACGCCAACTGAGCTGCTGGCGGCGCTGGGCGCTGTGACGACTGAAGCGACGCGCCAGATGCGCATTTGGCCGAAAACCCCTCAGGGGCTTGGAAACTGCGTTGAGCGCACCGCGCCGCTCCTGCGCTCCAAGGGGATCACAGTCGAGCGGAAGCATTCAGGCGTTCGCACGATCATTTTGTCCCGCGCGCGCCAAGCGCCGCCGGTGGAAATAGACGACGGCTTCTAACCCGCGCCCTTCGTTTTCAGTGACCCCACACGCGTCCACATCTGCCCCGATCGGGGCGGATCCAGGGTAAACGCGGGTCAACCAGGTCAACCCTATTTTCCACCAGATCCACTACCGAGTTTCCGGGAGCCGCGGGCCCGCGTCGAGCGGTGAGGCCTGGAAGGACCCGAGGCGATAGCCAGGCGGCCGCGGGTCCTTCCCGGGCCCCCTCCGCCTGCGGGCCCGCGGCTCCCTGGATTTCGGCAGTCAGAGTCAAATTGAGAGCCTAAAGAGCCAGTGTCCTGGCCGAGCTCAGCCCGGCGGGCCGCAGTCTGCTTTGGATGCGACCGTCTGCTCTCGCTTTCGCCGCCCTTCGAAACGCCAAACGAAATTGGACGACATTGGACGGCTCCAAATTTAGAGCCGTCCGGCCTAAATCACTAAAATCGTGGGATTTGGACGGCTTGGACGGCTTGGACGGCTCGTCTTCTTAATCTCTAAAAGGAAAAATAGAAGAGGTGTGCCCCTATCCCTCAGGGACGGTGCCGGCGAAAAGGCAGAAGGGGAGCGGGTTGCAATCAGGTGGTGACATATTGCTGACACGCGCGAACCGGCCGGTTATGCCGGCCGGCAGATGTGTTTATAAGCTATTGTTTTCTTGGCTGGATTTTTGGTGAGCGCGCTGGGACTCGAACCCAGGACCCCCTGATTAAAAGTCAGATGCTCTACCGACTGAGCTACGCGCTCGATCCATATGCGCCTGTCCCGGAGGGAGGCGCGAGCAGGCGGGTCGGTCCGCTTGCCGCCGCTGCCTAAGCGACTTTCGATCAACTACCGGGGGCGGCGGGGCGGGTCAACCCCGCGCGAGGGCGAAACTGGCGTTCTCGCTCGTATAAGCCTTCAACCCGCGACGTAATTCGCGGCAAGCGCGACGAAACCGAAAATGATCGCCGCGACGACGGTGGTGATGGCGGCCTTCCTGGCGAGTTGCGGGGCCACGGGCGCGCCGGGGTCCGAGCCCTCGGGCCGCTCCTCGCCCGCTTCTTCCGCCGAGCGGACGCCCAGCGGCAGAACGGCGAAAAGAACGATCCACCAGATCGTGACGTAAATCGCCAAAGCGAGCGGGAGCGGGAAGGGCATGGCTCAGGCCTGTTCGAGTTCGACCAGCGTGCCGCAGAAATCCTTGGGGTGCAGGAAGAGCACCGGCTTGCCATGGGCGCCGATCCTCGGCTCGCCGTCGCCCAGCACGCGCGCGCCGGACGCCTTCAGCTGGTCGCGCGCGGCGAGGATGTCGTCCACTTCGTAGCAGACGTGATGAATGCCGCCCGCGGGATTCTTGGCGACGAAGCCGGCGATCGGCGAGTTCTCGCCATAGGGCTCCAGAAGCTCGATCTTCGTGTTCGGCAATTCGACGAAGACGACCGTGACGCCATGCTCCGCGACAGTTTCCGGTTCGGACACCTTCGCGCCGAGCGCGCCGCGATACACCGCCGACGCTTTTTCCACGCTGTCGACGGCGATGGCGACGTGATTGAGACGACCGATCATTTCCATTCCTCAATTACCGGCGGCGGCGCCGCGCTCCAGACGCGGCATTAAGGCCACAGCCCGGCAATTTCAACCGCGGATCAGCAGTCCGGGGCAGGCGGCTGGAGCCGGTCTATGTCGGCGCGGAGCGGAACGAGGCGCGGGTCGTAGCGGGCGAAAACGAACCAGGGGCAGCATTCGTCCCGGGCGCCCTGCAAGGAGAGCAGGGCGTCATCGGCGCGCGACATGGCGAGCTGAGCCGCCGCCTTGAACAAGCGAGGCGCGCAGACCTCCCCGTCGCCGGGAGCGGCCGCCAGCGCTTGTTCAGCCTCCTCGGCGCGCCCGTCAGCGGCCAGAACGTAGGAAAGAACGGCCAGAAGCGACGGATCCTCCGGCGCCGTTTCGAGACCCCGCCGCGCGGCGGCCTCCGCCTCGCCGTGACGGCCGGAAAGGCTGCAGGCGATGGCGTCGACGCCCCGCAGCCAGCCGCTGTCCGGGCGCAGGCCAAGGCCTCGACGCGCCATCTCGATCGCCCCGGAGACCTCCCCGGCGCACAGTGCGAGCCAGGCGCGTTGCGCCAGCAAGCCCTGAAAATGCGGCGACGCGCAGAGGCCCGCTTCGACGTCGGCGACAGCCTCCTGCAATCGATCGAGTTTCAGGAGCGCCCAACTGCGATAGGCGCGCGCTTTGCTGAAATGCGGGTCCTGCGCGACGGCGCGGTCCAGCATGGAGAGGCCTTCGTCCGGCTTTGCGAGCAGCAGCGCCCGGGCCCAGCCGAGAACCGCCAAAGCGGAGGTGAAGTCCGGCGCGAGCGAAAGCGCGCGGCAGGCGTCCCGCTCGATCATTTCCGCCGCCCGCATGGGGCTGAGATGTCCGCGAATGACGCGACCGGCTGCGATATTGGCGGATAGCGACCATATGGCGGGGGACGAGGGATTGAGTTCGCCAGCCGCGGCGACGGCCGATTGCGCCCGTTCATAGCCGTCGCGGGTTTGCTTGGCGGCGAGTTCGTAAACGGTCTGCCATAAATCCAGCGTGCGGCCGTCGATCATCGTCTCGGCGATGCGCGACGCGTCGGCGCTCGGCTCGGAGAGCTCGATCGCGGACCGTAACGACAGACCGCGCCCATAGGCGGTGGCGATCAGGTCGCCATAGCCCGCGTCGCGCAAGGGCTTGCGCAGCAGATAAGCGCAGCGGTCGATGGAGTCGTCCGAAGGCGGCCGGCTCGGCCAAAGCCGCGACGCGATCTCGGCCTTGGATACGACGCCGCCCTTCGACTCCAGAAGGAGTTCGAGCAATTGGCGCGCTTGCGGGCCGAGATGGATTTGTCGTCCGTCTCGCCGCAAGCCCGATTGCGGGCTATATTCGAAACCTGCGAATCGCCACACCGAACCACTCATCGTCCCCTCCGCGGGTAGAATGATCGATTCAGGCTATCCGGCGCAAGACCTTAAAATAGCAAATCTTTTTGGCTCGAGGCGCGGCGAGAATCTCGCCCGCCCCAACAAAAAACGCCGGGCGTACCTCCGGCCCGGCGTTCTTGAGCTAGACAAGCAGACGCCCATCCAGCCTTCATTCTCGGTAAAGCGCGACGGTGACGCAGAGATGACGCGCCAGCGGCCGGGGCGCCGCCGCCTGCGGGCGCCAGCTTTCAAACCCCGAAACCGCCGCGAGCGGCAACGCGGCCGAGAGAGTTCACGGCCCGCGGCGCCGGCGCTAAAATACGTGGACAACCCAAGGATCTTCCATGCGCCTTCGCCTTCTCGCCGCCTCTCCCGCCGTCTGGCCGCTCCTGGTCCTGTCCCTTCTCGTTTCGCCGCTCCTGGCCGCCGCGGCGCGCGGCGCGGACGTCAACGACTATCCGACCGCCGCGCGCGCGGATTATGTCTTTGGCTGCATGAAGGCGAATGGCGATACGCGCCTCTCGCTCGACCAGTGCTCCTGCTCGATCGACGTGATCGCGAGCATCATCCGATACGACGATTATGTGGCGGCGGAGACTGTGGCCAGCATCAGCCAGCAGGCGGGGCAGATTGGCGGCATGATGCGCAATACAGGCGCCGCGCGGGACGTGCTGGAGACGCTGCGTCGGGCGCAGGCCGAAGCGCAGGTGCGATGTTTCTGAAGCGGCGGCCAGGCGCCGTTCGACGGACGCGGCGCCACGGTGTATGACGGGCGTGAGCGTCACTTTTGAGGAATTTGCGGCAATGCTCATTCTCATCCTCGGCATCGCACTGTTTCTTGGCGCGCATGTTTTCTCGACATTGCGCGGCGCGCGCGCCAAAATCATCGAGCAATACGGCCTGAACGCCTATAAGGGCGCTTATTCGGCGGTCGCGCTTCTCGGGCTCATTCTCATTGTCTACGGCTTCTCCCGTTATCGGGCCGAGGGGATGGTCCATATCTGGGACCCGCCGACATGGGCGCGCCACGTCGCCATGCCGCTCGTCTGGTTCGCCTTTGTCGCCTTGGCGAGCCGCCGCGCGCCGCCCTCGCGCATCCGCGGCTGGCTGCGCCATCCGACGCTTGTCGCGATCAAAAGCTGGGCCGCCGCGCATCTTCTCGCCAATGGCGATCTCGGCGGCATGATCCTGTTCGGCTCCTTCCTGGCCTTCGGCGTCTATGACCGCATCGCCGTCAAGCGCCGCGGGGACGAGGGCGCGCCGCGCCTCGACGCGTTTACGAGGGGCGACGCGATCGCGCTCGGCGCGGGCACGGCGCTATTTGCGGTCGTCCTGCTGGCGCATCCCTATCTCTTCGGCGTCGCCGTGCTGCGCGGGTGATCAGATCAACTTGACGAGGAGACCCGCCCCGGCGCCGAAAATCAACGCCGGGGCGAGGCCAAACCGCAATAGGGCGCCGGCGGCCATGGAGAGCGCAAAGGCCGTTGCGTCGAAAGTGGTTATGTCCGGCAAGCGAACGGGAAGGGGGGCGAGCGTCCAATGCCCGCGAAACAGGAAATGCGTCGCGAACCATAAAGCGAGATTGGCGATGACGCCGACAACCGCGGCTGCGATCGCCGACAGCGCGCTGGAAAGCGCCTTGTTCTCGCGCAGCCGCTCGATGAAGGGGGCGCCGGCGAAAATCCAAAGAAAGCACGGGACGAACGTGACGTAAGTCGCGAGCAGCCCGCCCAATGCGCCGGCGACGAGCGGCGGCGGCGCGCCGGCGTTGCGATAGGCCGCCATGAAGCCCACAAATTGCAGCACCATGATCAGCGGCCCGGGCGTCGTCTCCGCCATGCCGAGGCCGTCGAGCATTTCGGCGGGAGTCAGCCAGTGAAAGCGCTCGACCGCTTGTTGTGCGACGTAAGAGAGCGCCGCATAGGCGCCCCCGAAAGTGACCGCCGCCATCTTGGAAAAGAACAAGGCGATCCGCGCATAGACGTCCTCGGGACCGAGAAAAATGAACAGCGCGCCCAATGGAGCGAGCCAGAGGACGGCCAGAATGAAAGCTGCGTTACGCGCTTCCCGCGCATCCGGCTGCGCTATGGCGTCTCGCATTTCGTGAGGCGACGATTCAATTGCGGACTGAGGATGAAAGCCCTTGAAAAGCGAGCCGGCGGCTCCCGCGCCGACGACCACCAAGGGAAAGGGCGCATCGAAAAGAAACAAAGCCAGGAAGGCGAGGGCGGCGACGATTTGCTGCGCTCTCGTCTGCAGCGCGCGTTCGCCCAGCCGCAGGATCGCGGAAAATACGAGGGCGAGAACCGCCGCTTTGAGCCCGAAAAAGGCGCCTTCGACGGCGGGCGTCGCGCCATAGGACGCATAGACGACGCTGAGCGCCATGATGGCGGCGGCGCCGGGCAGAATGAAAAGTCCGCCTGCGATGAGCCCACCCGCAACGCCATGCATCAGCCAGCCGACATAGGTCGCGAGTTGCTGCGCCTCGGGACCCGGGAGCAGCATGCAGAAATTCAAAGCATGTAGAAAGCGGCGCTCGGAAAGCCACTTCTTCTCGTCGACCAGCACGCGATGCATCAGCGCCATCTGCCCAGCTGGGCCGCCGAAGCTCAAAAGCGCG
The DNA here is from genome assembly GCF_027571405.1 of Methylocystis parvus OBBP. Classification (GTDB taxonomy): domain Bacteria; phylum Pseudomonadota; class Alphaproteobacteria; order Rhizobiales; family Beijerinckiaceae; genus Methylocystis; species Methylocystis parva. Next base: position 1,914,911 of record NZ_CP092968.1, on the reverse strand, counting down.
ACACGGGCGAAAACCCTGGTCAATTCGCCGAGCGAAATGCGGGCGTTGATTTCGGCCTCAACCGGCAAGACGCGCCAGCGCCTTCGCGCGGCCGATCAGCGGCAGCAGCGCCGCGAGTTCCGGTCCGCTCTGTTCGCCCGTGAGGGCGAGGCGCAGCGGGTGGAAAAGCGTCTTGCCCTTGCGTCCCGTCGCGGTCTTGAGATCGCCCGTCCAGGCGGCCCAGGTGTTTTCGTCCCAGGGCTCCTCGGGCAGAAGCGCCGCCGCTTCCGCGAGAAAGGCGGGGTCTTCCCGGACGGCGTCGATTTCGCCGTCGACCACGCGGCGCCATTTCAGGATATCGTCAAAGGTCCAGATATTTCCGCGCGCCGCCCGCCAGAGCGGTTCGGCCTTGTGGCCGACGACGTCGAGGGCGGCGAGGCGCTCGCGCACATCCTCGAATTCGAGGAGCGCCAGCGTGCGGTGGGTCAGGGTCGAAAGATCGTCCGGGTCGAATCGCGCGGGGTTGCGCGAGACATGGGCGAGATCGAAGCTTCTGGCGAGATCGCCGAGCGAGCGAACGGCGTGGACATTGTCGGAGGAGCCGGTGAGCGTCGCGAGCGCCGCCACGGCCAGCGCTTCATAACCTTCGTCCCGGAGCGACGCGAGGGAGAGCGAACCGGTGCGCTTGGAAAGACCTTCGCCGCTCGCGCCGATGAGCAGATTATGATGGGCGAAGACAGGCGGCGGCGCCTGAGGCGCGAGCGCCGCGAAGAGCTGGAGCTGCACGGCCGTATTCGTCACATGATCCTCGCCGCGGATGACATGGGTGATTTTCATGTCGATGTCGTCGGCGACGGAGGGCAGGGTGTAGAGGAAGCTGCCGTCCTCCCGGATCAGCACCGGGTCGGAGAGCGCCGCGCAGTCAATATGCGACGGACCGCGAATGAGGTCGCTCCATTCGACGACGCCCGGCTCCAATTTGAAGCGCCAATGCGGATGGCGGCCCTCCGCCTCCAGCCTCTCCCGGTCGGCCCCGGTCAATTTCAGGGCCGCGCGGTCATAGACGGGCGGCAGGCCGCGCGCCTGCTGCATCTTGCGGCGCTTCTCGAGCTCTTCCGGCGTTTCGTAGCAGGGATAGAGGCGGCCCGCTTCGCGCAGTTTCGCGGCCGCCGCGTCGTAGAGCGCGACCCGCTGCGACTGCCGGAACGTTTCGTGCGGGACGATGCCGAGCCATGCGAGATCGACCTCGATCGCCCGCGCGAATTCCTCGGTAGACCGGGCGAAATCGGTGTCATCGAACCGCAGTATGAATCGTCCATGGTTCGTCGCAGAAAAGAGATAGTTGAAAAGCGCGACCCGCGCATTGCCGATATGAATGCGGCCTGTCGGCGACGGCGCGAAACGAACGATCGGAGAGGTCATGAGGAAGCTTCGTCAGGAGTTTTCGCAAAGCGCGCAGCGGGAAAAGATTCTCGCGCCACGCCCCTTTTGCCAAGAGCCGGCGTCCTTGTCAGTCGGAATATTGAACTGGCCGCGTCCGGGCGTCGCCCGCCGCGACCGTTCGAGCGATCTGCGTCTGCGCCGCCAACCCCTCCGTTTCGACGCCTGAGCCGAAGCCTCTATGATCCTTGCCTATATCTGCGCCGGCTGGTGCGCCTTCATCCTTGTCATGAACTTTGCGAGCGTGTGGCTCATGGGCCGCAAATGCCGCGCGCGCGAACGCAATTTGCCGGTCCCGGCCGACGCGCCCTGGGTCAGCTTGGTGCGTCCCCTGCGCGGGATCGAGACCTTTAGCGAAGAAACGCTGCGCGCCACCTTCGAACTCGATTATCCGCATTACGAGATCATCTTCTGCGTTCAGTCTCCGCAGGATCAAATCATCCCGCTCGTTCAGCGCGTCATCGCCGATCACCCGTCGCACGACGCCCGCCTGCTTGTGGGCGACGATTATGTCAGCGCCAATCCCAAGCTGAACAATTGCGTCAAGGGCTGGGAGGCGGCGCGTTACGACTATGTGGTCCTCGCCGATTCGAACGCCTTGCCGCCGCGCGACTATATCCAGACCTTGCTCGCCGCTTTCGAACCCGACACGGCGATGACGGTCTCCATGCCGATCGGCTCGCGGCCGAAGGGCTTCTGGGCCGTGGTCGAATGCGCCATCCTCAATACTTTCCAGGCGCGTTGGCAATATGGCGCGGAGGCGATCGGCGCGGGCTTCGCCCAGGGCAAGAACATGATGTGGCGCCGCGACGTGCTTGACCGCGCCGGCGGCATCCGCGCGCTGGGCGCCGAGATCGCCGAGGACGCCGCCTCGACAAAGGTCATCCGCGCGCAGAACATGACTGTGCGGCTTGTGGACATGCCCTTTGAGCAGCCGCTCGGCTCCCGCACGGCGCGCGAGGTCTATTCGCGCCATGTGCGCTGGGCGCGCCTGCGCCGCGTGACGTTTCCCGCCCATTACGCGCCGGAATTCATGAATGGCAGCTTCGCGGCCGTCGTGCTCGGCGCCTATGCGGCGTTGGAATTTGGCGGCGACGCGGCCTCGGCGCTGTTCGTGGCGGCGGCGGTGATGTTCTCGCTCCATCTCGGCGAACTCTGGCTCGCCCGCATCTGCGGCTTCGTGCTCGATTGGCGCATGCCCTTCGCGCTCATTGCCCGCGACCTGCTGCTGCCGGTGATATTCGTCGACGCGCTGCTCTTCGACGACTTCGTCTGGCACGGCAACGCCATGACCGTGCGCGAAGCTGAAGATACTGTGGGTTGATTCGCTTGGGAATAAGATTCCAGATTATCAAGGGCGCGCTTCGCGCCCTTTATTTTTGCAGGAGATAGAGCGTCTTCTCGTCTTGCTCGCCGTTGAAGAAGCGCGCCAGCGCCTGCGCGAAGAGCGCGTCTCGCGGAGCCGCTTTCGCGAAGAGCGTCATCGACGAACGAAATTTCATTGCGTCGGTGAAGCCGAGCACATCATCCGCTCCGCTGTCTCTCGTCGCGAGTATGGCCTCGACGCATTCGTGCAGGCGCGGGCCGAGTATCGGATGGGAGAGAAAAGCGCGCGCCTCGTCGAGGCCGGTGAGCCCGTAGAACTGGCTCGCCCGGCTGAAGCCCAATCCCTTCAACTGCGGAAAGACATACCAGATCCAGTGACTGGTCTTGCGGCCGGTGCGTAGTTCAGTCAGCGCGCGGGCGTAGCTGTCGGCTTGTGCGTCGAGGAAGCGCTGGAGGTTGAAAGGGTCGTCGCCAGTCGTCGCAGTCTTCTCCCGTCATTGCGAGCGGAGCGAAGCAATCCAGGACCATGGCGCGCCTCTGGATTGCTTCGTCGGCTGCGCCTCCTCGCAATGACGGGAAATCTGGCGCCATACGTGCGAAACCGCCATTGCAGTGAGGGCGTTGCGATCACTCCGCCGCGTGTTGCTCCGGCACGCCGCGGGCGACGCGCTCGGCCTTCAGGAGCTCCGCCACGAGGAAGGCGACTTCGATCGCCTGCTCGGCGTTGAGGCGCGGGTCGCAATAGGTGTGGTAGCGGTCGCGGAGATTGTCCTCCGAAATGGCGCGGGCGCCGCCCGTGCATTCGGTGACGTCCTTGCCGGTCATCTCGAGATGGATGCCGCCGGCATAGGTTCCTTCCGCCTGATGCGCGCCGAAAAAGCCGCGGATCTCCGACATGATCCGGTCGAAGGGACGCGTCTTGTAGCCGGCGGCGCTGATCGTATTGCCATGCATCGGATCGCAGGACCACACGACGTTGCGGCCCTCGCGGGTCACGGCGCGCAGCAGCGGCGGCAGCGCGTCCTGCGCCTTGTCGGCGCCGAAGCGGCAGATGAGGGTGAGACGACCCGGCTCATTTTCGGGATTGAGCGCGTCGATCAGGCGCAGCAGGCCTTCCGGCTTGAGGCTCGGACCGCATTTCAGGCCGATCGGATTCTTGATGCCGCGCATGAATTCGACATGCGCGCCGTTCTCCTGGCGCGTGCGGTCGCCGATCCACAGCATGTGGCCGGAGGTCGCGTAATAGTCGCCCGTCGTCGAGTCGATGCGCGTCAGCGCCTGCTCATATTGCAGCAGCAGCGCCTCATGCGAGGTGTAGAAGTCGGTGCCGCGCAGTTCCGGATGATGCTCGGGATCGAGGCCGATGGCGCGCATGAAGGAGAGCGTCTCGGTGATCTGGTCGGCGAGCTTCTGGTAGCGCTCGGATTGCGGGCTGCTCTTCACGAAGCCCAGCATCCAGCGCTGCACGTTTTCGAGATTGGCGAAGCCGCCCGCCGCAAAGGCGCGGATGAGGTTCAGCGTCGCCGCGGACTGACGATAGGCGAGAAGCTGGCGCTGCGGATCGGGCACGCGCGACGCTTCCGTGAAGTCGATGTCGTTGATGATGTCGCCGCGATAGCTCGGCAGCTCGACCTCGCCCTTCTTCTCGACGGGCGAGGAGCGCGGCTTGGCGAACTGGCCGGCGATGCGGCCGACCTTCACCACGGGCGAACCCGCCGCATAGGTCAGCACCACGGCCATTTGCAGGAAGACGCGGAAGAAGTCGCGAATATTGTCGGCGGAATGCTCGCTGAAGCTCTCGGCGCAGTCGCCGCCCTGGAGCAGGAAAGCCTTGCCGGCGCAGACGTCGGCGAGCTGACGCTTCAGATTGCGGGCCTCGCCGGCGAAAACGAGCGGGGGAAAGCCCGCGAGTTGGGACTCCACATCGGCCAGCGCCGCCGGGTCGCGATAGACCGGCGTCTGTTCGATCGGCATATTCCTCCAACTGCCTGGCGTCCAGCGTTCCACTTCCAAAACTCCACGAAATCAACGCCCAAGCGGGCGGCTTCCGGCGCCGGGGGCATCGGCGCGAGAGGCGCTTATAGAGGAAAAATCGAATCAATGCGACCCTTTCGGGCCTGCGCCTGCGCCGTTCGGCTGGCCGCGGCCGCGCGCCGGGTCTATAAGCCCGCGACTGGCGACGCCCGAATCTTGACCGGAGGCCGATGCCCTTCTTGCTTTCGCAGCTGATCGAGGCGGCCCGCTGGATGGGCGCGCTGGCCGTCCTGACGCTCCATGTCAACAACATGTTCGTCAATCAGGCGGATATTATGAGCGCCCCGCACGCGCCGCCGGCCTATGTCTGGTGGTTTTTCACCGGGACGGCGATGGGGCATCAGGCGGTCGTCGGCTTTTTCGTCCTCTCCGGCTGGCTCGTCGGAGGCGGCGCGCTCGCCAGGATGGCCGCGGGACAAGCTTATCTTCGGGACTATTTCATTCATCGCTTCGCGCGGGTCTATGTCGTGCTGATCCCGACGCTCCTCCTGACGCTCGCGCTCGATTCCCTCGGCCGCGTCCTTTTCGCGGATTCGGGCGTTTACGATTGGCCGACGTTCAAGGGGCATTTCTCGACGGGGCTGTTCCTTGCGGGGCTTCTCAATCTCCAGAGCCTCCTTGTCGACACTTTCGGCACCAACGGGCCGCTTTGGTCGCTCGCCTGCGAGTTCTGGTATTATGTCGCTTTCCCCTTGCTGATGCTGCCTTTCGCCCGCGTCTACGGTTTCGGCTGGCGCGCCGCCGGTTTCTCGCTCGGGCTCGCTCTTGTCGCAGGGCTGTCCTCGCCCGCCAACTGGTTCCTGTTCGGCTTTGCCATCTGGGCCATCGGCGCCTTCGCAACCCGCGCCCCGCGCCCGTTGATCCGCGGACGATGGCCGTCGCTCGCTCTTCTCGTCGCCGTCATCGCGGCCATTCGGCTCGTCGTGCGCGGGCCGCTGCTCGAGGCGCATCCGGCGCTCGGCCTCGCCGCCGATCTCGCCGCCGCGCTCAGCTTCGCCAATCTTCTGGTCGTCTTCCGCGACGCGCCGCAAACCGGCTTCGCCGCGCTGCGCGCGACGCTGCACAAGCCGCTCGCGGATTTCTCCTTCTCGCTTTACGCGATCCACATGCCCATCGTGATCTTCGCGCGCGCCTTCATCGGGCATGTCATGGGGCGCGACTGGGCGACGCAGCTTGCGACGGGCGCGAATTACGCGGTCGCCATCGCCGTCGCGATCCTCGCCGTCGCGAGCGCTTACGGCTTCTCGCTTCTGACCGAGGCGAAAACCGGCGCGGCGCGGAGGGCGATTGGAGCGGCGCTGGACCGTATGGCTCCTCCGCCTCTCGCCGTCGAGGCGCCGCCGCTCCCAGGTGGGAGGACGGCGGCTCGCAATGGCGAAGTGTGATTGTCGCTCTCCGGCTCGCTTTTGCGCGTGGCGGGCGCGGGCCGCGGAGCGTGGTTGGAACGAGAGGCGGGCCTCTCGCTCAGTTCTGATTGAGGGACTGGACCTCGAAGTTGGTCGGTAGAGTCGCCAGCAGCGACGATGACGAAATCGTCGTTCCGCCCGGACCGATCAGCGAAGCGACTGTCGCGCCGGTCGTATTGTTGCGCCAGAGAATGTCGCTGCGGCCGTCGCCGTTATAGTCGCCCAATAAGGCCACGGTCCAAGGCGTCCCCAGCGTAACCAGAAACTGGGAAGACGAGATGGCCGATCCATTAGCAGCGATGAGCGAAGCCACCGTAGCGCCGGTTGCATCTCGCCAGAGAATGTCCTTGCGGCCGTCGCCGTTGAAATCCGCGAGGCCGGTGAGCGTCCATGTGGGCAGGCTGGCGAGAAAGGTCGAAGATGCGATCACGGTGCCGTTCGAGTTCATCAAAGAGGCGACGACGTTGCCGTTCCCGTTGTTGTACCAGACAATGTCCGCGCGGCCGTCGCTATTCAAATCGCCCACGCCGGCGATCAACCACGCCAGCGGCAAGTTGACGATAAACTGCGAAAAGACGATGTTTCCGTTCACGACGAACGATACGACCCTGTCGCCGGTATTGAGATTGCTCCAGAGGATGTCGGTTGTTCCGTCGCCGTTGAAATCGCCGGTCCCCGATACGGACCACCCCCCTGCAAGATTGGTGAGAAAACTCGAACTCGCGATGCCGCCCGCGGCGTTCATGAACGACACCACGTAATTGCCGCTGGCGTCCCGCCAGAGAATGTCGCTCCTGCCGTCGCCATTGAAGTCGCCGGTCGCGCGGGTTGTCCATGACAGCGGCAGGTTGGCGGCGAAGGCGGATGACGTGATCGACGCATTATTGACGAGAGATACAATGGCGTTGCCATTGGTTTGGTCGCGCCAGAGAATATCGCCGGCGCTGTCGCCGTTGAGGTCGTGGGGGAACGTGGTGCGCGTGTTCACCGCGGCGTCCGCCATGACGATGCCCGAGCCCGAATCGACGTCCCGGCCCGCCACCATGATATCGATGGCCGTCGCCCGCATCCGCGAGAGGATTTGCGAGCCGGTGAGGGACTTCGCCGAGGACTTGACGAGAGCCGCGATGGCGGCCGCCTGCGGCGCGGCCGCTGAGGTTCCGCAGAAGGGGATGAAGCCCGGCGTCGTGGTCGTGTCGCAATCGGCGGCGGAGATGTCGACCTTCGGCAGCAGCGTGCCGCCGCCGCCGGCGCAGGCGAATGTCGCGCAGCCCGAGGTGATGTAGCTCGTCGCGGGGGTAGGATTGAGAAACAGCTTTCGCGGCCCGTCGGAGCTATAGGTCGTGATTGTATCCGACGCGTTGAGCTTGCGGCCGCTGATCGGCGCGAAATTGTTGCTGACGGCCGCGACGGTGATCGTCTTCACGCCGCCATTGTGTCCAAAGGTCGAGCCATTCGTGGCGATGGAGAGCCGGCTGCGGTTGGAATCGAGCCGGAGCGCCCGCGCGGCGCCGGAAAACTTGACGATATAAATTCTCGATCCGGACGGGAAAGAGCCGCTTATGAACTCGAACGCATCCTGCGTGCCGTTTTGTATGGCGGCTGAGAAGCCCAGCACTGTCGTTCCCGCAGCGTTGACGACGTAAACGTCATAATCGTCGCCGGCGGCGCCGAGCGGATCGGCCCATTGCAAGGAAATGCGCGACGCCGACGCCGTAAGCGTATCGAACAGAACGGGACTGCCGGCTGTTCCGAAGTTGTGGAAGTTGCCGGTTTCCCCTCCCGCCGCAATGGGCCCAAAGACGGCGCCGCCGTCAAGGAAATCGCCTTCCCAGGTTCCGGACTGTCCGCCGCTGAGATGGCCGGAATTGGCAGCGGAGGAGAAATACATCGCGCCGGAATTGACGACCGTCGTCACGGCGTTGGCCACGATATCCTCCTGGAACGCGCCCTCGGAGAAATAGGTGATGTCGTCCACGATGACGTTGCATCCCATCACATTGCGTAGATCGAGAATGTTCTGCGCGAATTGCGCCTTGGAGCTGTTCGCCGTGGAGAAGCCGAGCGAAGCGCCGGGCGCCATGTCGGCCACGAGCTCCAGCATGGCCGTGCCCTCGTCGCCGCTGGAGCCCGCCTGTCCGGTGCCGAGGATCTGCACATTCGGCAATTCGCCGGCCGCCTGACGCGCCGCAAGAGTCGAAATGCCGTTCGACATCACGCAGACTTTGACGCCGGAGCCGGTGACGCTTGCGTTCTGCACGATATCCGCGCCATGGGCGACGACCGCTTCGGAGACGGTCGCGCCTGTTCCCAAATTGACTTGCGCGCCCGGAGCGGCCCCCCCGCCGAACGCCTTGGCGAGCTGCACGCGCATATTATCCAGCCGATTTTCCAGCTTCTCCAGCCGCGGGACCATCATCTGGTTGGTCTGCGGGAACTCGGCCGGCCGAATGCTTTTGACGGAAGCGGAGCCGGCGAGGTCTTCGAGCTTGCTCACGGGCACGCTGGCGCGGACAGCGTTATACTGAGGAAAGGACGAGACGACGCTGCCGCCGGCCGCCTGAATTTTGGCGACAGTGCCAGCAGCGTCGGTCGTCGCGATGTCGACCAGCGCAAAGCCATTGCCGTCGATCACGTCCTCGGCGTGCATATGCGGCAGCGGCGCGCCGCTGCCCGGCACGGGCGGCTGACCTTTCGCCGCCCGTGAAGCATAAAGTAGGCCCGGATCGAGTTTCTTCTGCGCCGAAGTCCATTTGGATTTGTCGGAGGCAATCGACTGAATTTGATCGAAGGTCTGCTGGTTCAAGCCGGATCGCGGCGTTTGCGCTATTGCGCCCGAGGCGAGCCCCGTCGTCAGCGCTAGGAGACTTACCGCGAACGACCGACGGACCGTTCCGATGACGGGATAGAAATAATGATCACTCATCGATAGCCCCCTGTTTGGCAACGCATTGGAAAATATCCGGCGGCGCTTTGGAGACCGATTTTCTTGATGCAATTGCCCCGTGCAGCTTCCCCCAAAGCTGAGCAACTATGCGCCCAGCCGAGCTTTTTCGGCAAGCCGCTTTTTAAGTCCATCGGGCCGAATAACGTAATCCGGCTCTGGCTTTGCCTATGAGGCGACCCGCCGGGACGGCGTCCGCATCGTCACCAGTTCCTCCGCCGCCGTCGGATGCACGGCCATGGTCGCGTCGAAATCGCGCTTCGTCGCGCCCATGCGCATGGGGATGGCGACGAGCTGCGCCATCTCGCCGGCTTCGTGACCAAAAATATGCGCGCCGACGACGCGCTGGCTCGCGGCGTCGACGACGAGCTTCATGAAAGTGCGCTCATTGCGTCCCGAGAGCGTCGCCTTCATTGGACGAAAGCTCGTCTCGTAAATGTCGAGCGCGCCATATTTCGATTGCGCAGCCGTCTCGGCGAGACCGACCGCGCCGACTTCCGGCGTCGTGAAAACGGCGCTCGCGACGCAGTCATAATCGACCGTCGTCGGCGCATCGCCGAAAACGCTGTCGGCGAAGGCGTGTCCCTCGCGAATGGCGACCGGCGTGAGATTGATTCGATCGGTGACGTCGCCCACAGCATAGATGCTCGGGACGTTGGTGCGCGAATGTTCGTCGACGACGATCGCGCCGTTTTCGCGCGTCGCGACGCCCGCGCGCTCCAAGCCGAGATTCTGCGTCAGCGGCCGGCGGCCCGTCGCGACGAGAACGGCGTCGACGTCGCGCGTCTCGCCGTCGCTCATGGAGACGCAAAAGCCTTTCGAGGTTTTGTCGATGCGCGTCGGCAGCGCGCCGACATGATGCGAGACGCCGGCGATGGTGAGCGCCTCGGCGACGCGCTTGCGCAGATCCTCATCGAAGCCGCGCAGCGGCAGATCGGCGCGATAGGCGAGATAGACCTGCGCGCCGAGCCGCGCGAAAATGCTGGCGAACTCCACCGCGATATAACCCGCGCCGACGATCAGCAAGCGCTGGGGAAATGTCGGAAGGTCGAAGATCTCATTTGACGAAAGCCCCCATTCGAGGCCCGGAATATGCGGCGCGAGCACGGGCGCGCCGCCTGTCGCGACGAGGATGTAACGCGCGCTCGCCGTGCGCCCGTCCGAGAAATGCGCGGCGTTCGGCCCGGCGATCGTCGCACGGGCGCGGATCAGCTCGACCTTGTTGTTCGAGAGCGTCTGCTCATAGAGGCCGGAGAGGCGCGTGATCTCCTTCTCTTTCGCGGCGACGAGCCACGGCCAGTCGAAAGCGGTTTCGCCGACATGCCAGCCGAAGCCTTTGGCGTCATCGAATTCGTCCTTGAAGCGGCTCGCCATCACATAGAGTTTTTTCGGCACGCAGCCGCGTATGACGCAAGTGCCGCCGACGCGGAACGCCTCGGCGATGGCGACCCTGGCGCCATGGCTCGCCGCGATGCGCGCCGCGCGCACGCCGCCCGAGCCCGCGCCGATGACGATGAGATCGTAGTCGTATCCGCTCATAGTCCGCCGCCCGTCACGTCGCCGATGATCCGCACGCCGCTCGCCCCCGCGACGAAGATCGCCGTTGCGAGGCCGATGAAGAGGCCGTGATCAACGACGCCGGGAATGGATTCGAGCCTTTGCGCCAGCGTCTCCGGCTCGTCGATCGCGCTGAAGGCGCAGTCATAGATGTAATGCCCGCCATCGGTGAGATAGGGCGCGTCCGGCGCCGCCATGCGCAGCGTGATCGGTCCTTCGAGCCCAAGCCCGCGCGCGACTCTCTCGATATGAAGTCTGGTCGAGCGCGCGCCGAAGCGGTCGATCTCGACCGGCAGAGGAAAGGCCCCGAGCGTTGCGACTTCTTTCGTCGCGTCGGCGATGACGAACATGCGTTTCGACGCCGCCGCGACGATCTTTTCGCGCAGCAGCGCGCCGCCGCCGCCCTTGACGAGCCGCAGCGACGCGTCGAATTCATCGGCGCCGTCGATCGTGAGGTCGAGTTCCGGCGTCTCGTCAAGGGTCGAAAGCTTGATTCCGAGCTTTTCGGCCTGGAGACGGGTGCGCTCCGACGTCGGCACGCCGACGACCTCCAGTCCCTCGCGGACGCGCGCGCCCAGGAGATCGACGAAATGCGCGGCGGTGGAGCCGGTGCCGAGGCCGAGCCTCATGCCGTGTGCGACTGATTCCAGCGCGGCGGCGGCGGCGGCGCGTTTCATGGCGTCGGCGGAAGGAGGCGTCATTTGGCGTGTCCAGCAGGTTGGGCGGCAGATCGCGGCGGGAGTTTCGCCGATAGAGCTTTCCGCCTCGCGACTCAACCCGAAAACCTCACCAATGACCCATCCAGCGGTTCCAGGCGAAAAGCATGTCGGCGAAGCGGTCATAGGCGAAGCTGGCGAATGGCCGGATCGGCGGGAGATCGATCAGGCGGGCAAGCCATTCGTCGCCGGGCGTCCGCCGCCAGATCTCAGCGGCGCAAGCCGCGCCGACATAGAGCCGGCCGCCGCTGTCGACGCCGTGAAGCCGGCGGCGCACATCGTCGAGGGTCGCGCCGAAATGCGCCAAAGCGTCCGGCTCGAGATTAATGTCGCGAAATTCGATGTCGCCCGCCCGTGCGGCGCGGACCAGCCGATTTTTCTGGAAATTGATCCCGCCGTCGCAAACGGGGCACTTCGTGTTGTGCCAGACCGTCAGCTTCGGCGGGTTCTTGCGGTCGGTCATTTAGCCTGAGGCGTGCAAACCACCGCGCTCTCATTGAGCACGAAACAGATGGACATCATGCCCGAGCGCAGATCGACGCGGAAGACGCCGCCTTCGCCCGTATGGCGCGAGGCGACGAGGGCGTATTCGCTGAAAGTTCCGGCCTTTGCGCCTTCGCCCGGCGGGTAGCACAGGGTGACGCCGATCGAGGAGCCTTCCTTGAGGCCATATTGGCAGGCGCCGACTTCGCCGGTGGCCTTGTCGAGGCGGAAGACGCGGTTGAGATCGGTCTGCGGCGCGGCGAGAAATTCATAATTGCCGGCGCCGGCGGCGCTGGCCGCTCCCGACGCCAGAAAGAACGCCGCCAGGAACAGGAAGCGCTGCCCAAGGGTAAACTGCGAAAGACGCATTTCGCCACTCCTGTTTCGAATCGGTCGCCGCAGTCTACACGCGCTGCGCGCGCCAAGCCCTTAATTTCGCCCGTGGCGCTTGATCTGGGAGAGCGGGGCCTTTACCTCCGCGGCCATGACTTTGCGCGCGCCCATTCTCGTCTTCGATCTCGACGGCACTTTGGCGGACACCGCCCGCGACCTCATCGCGACGCTCAATGCGCTGCTCGCCCGCGAGGGCCTGCCGCTGGTCGCGCCTTCCGCCGCCCGCAGCCTTGTGGGCGCGGGGGCGCGCGCTCTGGTCGAGCGCGGCTTCGCGATCGACGGCGCGCCGCTCGCGCCGGAGCGGGTCGATCCGCTGGTGCGGGACTTTCTCGACCATTACGAGGCCCATATCGCCGACGAAACGATGCTGTTCCCGGGCGCCCTCGCCGCGCTCGACCGCTTCGCCTCGGCCGGATTCAGGCTCGCCGTCTGCACGAACAAGCCCGAGCCGCTGGCCCGGCTGCTCCTGGAAAAGCTCGACGCCGCCGACCGTTTCGCAGCGATTTGCGGGCGGGGGACTTTCCCGATGCACAAGCCCGATCCGCGCACGCTGGCGCTGACCATCGAGGCCGCCGGCGGCGACCCGCGCCGGGCCGTGATGGTGGGCGACTCCAAGACGGACGTCGACACGGCGAAAAACGCGGGAACGCCGGTGGTGGCGGTCGATTTCGGCTATACCGACATCCCCGTGGCCGAGCTCGCGCCCGACCGCGTGATCTCCCATTTCGACGAGCTTTGGGCGGCGGCCGAGGCGATTCTGCACCCATCCGCCTTCGGCCGCACTTGACGGAACGCCTTCGCCTCTCTTACACGAGAGGCGTTCCGCGTTTATCGCGACGGGCGATTAGCTCAGCGGGAGAGCACTCCCTTCACACGGGAGGGGTCGCAGGTTCAATCCCTGCATCGCCCACCATTGAAATCAAAGGCTTCAGATACTAACGGCGACGCCGGCCGCGCGTGGCGCGGATGGTTCATAGCCTTTCGGCGGCCTGTGGCGACGAGCGCCGTCGCCATCTTGGCTACTGGCGCAAAGAGCTCGCGTTTAGTAATATTCAACCGGAGATATCTAATTCAAACCATAGAATAATTGCTAGTGGGGACGACAATGGGCAACGGAGTTTGCGCGCTCGAGGATATCCCCGAGCGCTCGGTCGTCGGGGTGAATTACAGTTGCTCTCACGACACTGCCGTCGGGGTCGTCGATCCGGAAGGAAGGCTCGTCCACGCCGTTTCTCTGGAGCGCCTCTCGCGCGTCAAGCAGGATGGCCGCTGGCCCACGCAAATTCTCGGCCGCATTCCCTGGGACAGGGTCGCTTATGTCGCGGTGGCGGAATCCGAGCGCTATGCAGAGGAGTTATCCGACCAATCGGCCTTTTGCGAGCGGGAATTGGAACGGCCGCTTTATTTCGATCGCTCCTTTCCGGAGGAATTCGCCCGAGACCTTTCGACGCTTTCGAAGCCGATCGTTTATGTCCCGCACCACCTCGCGCATGCCGCCTCGAGTTTCTGGGCGAGCGGCTATGAGGACGCGCTCTGCATTGTTTACGATGGCGGCCAGTCGAACGAACATTGGTTTGGCGGCGTCTATTCCGCTTCGCGCTCGGCAGGCGTCAGGCCTGTCGATCGCTTCAGCGCCGCACGATACGGCAATGTCGCCTATGTCTATGCGGTGGTGACGGCCGTGCTTGGATTCAGGCCGTTCAAGCATGAAGGCAAGCTCACCGGCCTCGCCGCTCATGGCGAAGTCGATCCGCATGTCCTCGACACGTTGCAGAGTTGGGTGGTCGAGCCTCGCCCCACCCATCACCTGATCAGATGGTTTGACCGTTTCGACGGAACCCTTCAGCCGCGTCTGGCCGTCTCTCCCGACGAGCGGCGCCGCTTGCGGGACCTTCTGGGCGGCGCAAGCAATGCGGACGTCGCCGCCACGCTCCAGCATTTGACCGAAACGCATGTGCATCGAATAGTCCAACGGGCGCTGGAAGCCCGGCCGGAAACGAAGAAACTGTGTCTCGCCGGCGGGCTTTTCGCCAATGTCCGGCTCAATCAGCGATTGGCGGATTTGGACATAGACCGGTTGTTCGTTTGTCCGGCGATGGCGGATGACGGGGGCGCCATCGGCGCGGCGTGGCAAGCGCGCTTTGAACGCGAGAAAATCACAGGATCGCCGATCCGTCACGTCTTTCTGGGTCCGCGCGTAACGGATGACGAGGAAGCATATTTGCGGGAGCGCGCGATCGCCTTCGGCCGGCCGGCGGAACTGGCGCGAATCGTCGCCGAACGTCTCGCGCGGGGCGACATTGTCGCGCTTGCGCGGGACGAGGCGGAATTTGGGCCGCGCGCGCTCGGCAATCGCTCGATTCTGGCGTCGCCGCAAGACGCTTCCGTCAACACGCGCCTGAACGAGAAGTTGAGTCGCACGGAATTCATGCCGTTCGCGCCGATCGTTCGCGAGGAAGACGCAAGCGAATATTTCATGATTTCGGACGTGGTCCGCGACGCCGCGAAATATATGACCGTCACCGTGCCCTGCACGGAGAAGGCCAAGGCCGATTGCCCAGCCGTCGTTCATGTCGACGGCACGGCGCGGCCGCAGCTCGTCTCGGCGGAGACCTCGCCCTTCCTGCACCGCGTGTTGACGGAGTATGCGGCCCTGACCGGGGTCGGAACGCTCGTCAACACGTCCTTCAATATTCACGAGGAGCCGATTGTCGCCAGCGCGGACGACGCCTTGCGAAGCTTCTTCGAGGCGGGGCTGGACTTTCTCGTTCTTGACGACTGCCTTGTCTCCCGCGCGGAAAATCATGCGGCCGAGATCTTCCATGCCCGCGCCATGGCGGCGAGGAATGCGCATAAGGCGCGCGCGCGGGGCGCGCAGCTTGAAGAAGCGACATTCGAGATCGCCGCCCTCGACGAGCGGAGGCAAGCGCTCGAAAGCTGGATCGCCCACGGGAAATCGAGTCTTCTTTGGCGACCTTTCTCCGCTCTCTCGGATTTCGAAAGGGGCGTTCGGGGCCATGCGGACACGCTCAAGCGCCTGACCACGCGGCTTTTCTCTCGATGAGGGCAGAGCGGGGGCCGCGATGTAGGTTGAAGGCGCCTCGCCGCGAGTGGTCGCGCCCGTCCCCTATTTCCGCAACTTGACCAGCAAAACCGCTTTTTTGCCTGTCGCGCAGGTTGTAACCTCGACCGAGTTCCTCTGCGCCCATATCGGCGCGCTTCGCGTTCGCCTGAGCGTCAAGCGTTTTTCGCGTTATCGTCATCCGTATAGCCCGTGAGGCAGGCCCGAGGCATGCAGATCGTCTCATTCGTCACGCAGAAGGGCGGGGCCGGCAAGAGCACGCTCGCCTCCAACGTCGCCGTCGCCGCATACAAATCCGGCGAGCGCGTCTTCGTGTGCGATCTCGATCCGCTGCAATCTCTCGTCAAATGGTCGCGGGCCCGCAAATCGCCGGATATTCCCGTGCAGCACATGCAGGCGGAGAAGCTGGAAGGCGCCCTGGCCCATCTCGCGGGCGAAGGCGTCTCGCTCGTCGTCGTCGACACGCCGGCGAGCGACACGGCGCAGGCCGAGGCCGCCATTCGCGCGGCGGATCTCTGCGTGATCCCCGCCCGACCCAATACGCTGGACATCTGGGCCAGCGAAGTGACCATCGCCAAAGTGAAAGCGGCGGGCAAAGCTTTCGCTTTTCTGCTCAATCAGTGCCCTTCCGCGCAACAGAGCCTGCGCATCGAGCGGGGCGCCCAGGCGCTTCAGGAAATGGGCGCGCTGCTGGCGCCGATGGTCTCGACCCGGGTCGATTACCAGGAGGCGGTGCGCCTGGGGCTCGGCGTCGTCGAACTCAATCCGCGGGGCGCGGCCGCGGGCGAAATGACGAAGCTCTGGGCCTCGATCTCCGCTCGGCTCGGCGACGGGGCCCAACTCGCCGCCAAGACCCAACTCGCCGCCAAGACCTCCGCGCCGGCGCCGGTCCGGCTGCCCTATCAGGACCTTTTCGAGCAGGCGGTGAGGGCGAGCGGCGTCTACGCCGATTTCGTCAACACGCTGCTGCAATTCAGCCGCCCGACGCCGTCGACGCGGCCCAGCGCCGACACGGCGGACGCGGCGCCCGAGAAACGCCGGCGCATTTCCTGAGCCCCGATCGGCTGGACCTTCTTCCGCGACCCGGCGTTACCAATTGAGGAGGCGCCGTCGCGTCCCGCCAATTGGAGGCTGCAATGAGCGTCGCCGTCGAGAGCTTGTTCCTCCTCGCCTTGCTCAGCGCCTTTATCGGCCTCGTCGCGCTCCTGGCCCTGAACAGCCCCACCGCGCGGCGGTCGCCGCAGATGCGCGGGACCCTGGTCGCCGCGATCGTCGCGGCCGCCGTCGCCGCGTTGGGGTCCTATCTGATCTACGCGGCGACTCCGCATGAGGAAGCGAGGCGGGCCGTCTATGGCGAGGGGCTTCGGACGCAGCGTTAACCATATGGCCGGCGCCGACACTTGGCGGCGCGCGAAACTTACGGATATCCGACTTTAATTTTCGCGAGAAAGACCCAATATGCGGCCTATCGATCCGGAAGGCGTGGGCTCAATGAACGACGGCACGAATGACGACATGGACGGCTTGGCCGATCCCTTCAGCTACGAGGATCTTGTCTCGCAGCGGGCGATGGCTTTTTACCACGTCGCCCGTCTGACGGACACGGTTCAGGATGAGGCGGTGAAAGAGCTTTGCCTCACCATGCTGCGCAAGCTCAACGCCAGCATCCGGGCGCCGTCCACGGCTGAACTCCGCACGATCGAGGGCAGCAAGGCGCGCTGACGCGCGTCCACTGTGGCGCTTCTGCCACAGGCCGAAGCGGAATGGCGCGGCCATCCGCGCTGAACACAGTTTCGCCACAGGCCGCGCCTCCACTGTAGGCGTGCTCTCCTTGGGCATTTCCTCCCTGAACTTGGGCCGCTGGCCAACCAGCGGCTCTTTTTTGTGGAGCATGCGGCGCCTGCCTGTGGACAAACGGCTCCCACGCCTTTCCCGATCCGAAGTCAGGGCGTTAACCGTGGCCCAGGGCGGTTTTCCTGCGGGCCCGGCTCGCATAAGATGACGTCAGCCTGCGCCGATCGCTCGCGGGACCTCAAGACAATCAAGAAGGGACGTGTGAATGCACAACTTTATCCGGCTTTCGGCTTTGCTTGCGTTGCTCGCGGCCGTTCCCGCGATGGCTCAAGGCACGCAGGCTCAGCGCGACGCCTGTGAGGACGACGCGAAACGCCTCTGCCAGGCGCAGATTCCGGATGTGACCGCGATCGAGGGCTGCCTGCGGGCGGCGGCCGCGTCGCTGACCGACGATTGCCGCAGCGAGATGGGCCTCGCTTCCCCGGCCGCCGAGACGAAGTCGGGCGGCAAGAAGAAAAAGCGCTAATCACAGGAGCGGGCGCTCGCACGATCGCGTCGCGCCCGCCATTTCAGGCTTTTCCGTCGAGCATTTCGAAAATGCCGGAAAAGTCCTTCTCGCCGCCGCCCTGAGCGTCATACAGGGCGTAGAGCTGAGCCGCCGCCGCGCAGAGGGGCGTCACCGCCCGGGCTTCGGCCGCCGCGGTCTCGGCAAGACGCAGATCCTTCAGCATCAGCCTCGTCATGAAGCCCGGCGCATAGCCGGCCCCCGAAGGCGCGCCGGGCACGAGTCCGGGCGCCGGACAGTATCGCGTCAACGACCAGGATTGCCCCGAGGACGCCGAGGCGACGTCGAAGAGCGATTGCGCCGCAAGTCCGAGCCGTGCGGCGAGGGCGAAGGCTTCCGCGGTCGCGATCATCGTCACGCCGAGCATGAGATTGTTGCAGAGCTTCGCCGCCTGGCCGAGCCCCGGGCCGCCGCAATGAAAGAGGCGGGCGCCCATCTTCGCGAGGATGGGTTGAGCGGCTTCGTATGCGTCCTCAGCGCCTCCGCACATGAATGTGAGCGTCCCGGCCTGCGCGCCCGCGACGCCGCCGGAAACCGGCGCGTCGACCGCCAACATTCCCGCGCGTCGCGCCAGATCATGCGCTTGCCGCGCGCTTTCCATGTCGATCGTCGAGCAATCGACAATGACCGCGCCTTTCGGCAATTGCGGGAGCAACGCGCGCCAGACGTTGAGAACCTGATCGCCATTCTGGAGCATGGTCACGGCGGCGTCTGCGCAGCGCGCCGCGTCCTCCAGCGAGGAGGCGGGCGCAAGCCCAAGCGCCGCCGCCTTCTCGCGCGCGGCGGCGGCCCTGTCATAGGCGGCGACCTCGAAACCCGCGCGCGTTAGATTGCAAGCCATCGGCGCGCCCATCGCGCCCAGTCCGATAAAGACGATGCGGGGCATGGGCTCAGCTCCAAATCACGATTCAGCTTGAAGTCAGGACATTGTCGGCATGACGAAGCTCGCGCCTTCCCGCGCGCCGTCCGGCCAGCGCGACGTGACCGTCTTGGTCTTGGTGTAGAAGCGGAAGGCGTCTTCGCCGTGCTGGTTGAGATCGCCGAAGCCCGATCGTTTCCACCCGCCGAAGGTATAGTAAGCGAGAGGCGTCGGGATCGGGACGTTCACGCCGATCATCCCCGCTTGCGCCCGCGCCGCAAAGTCGCGCGCCGCGCCTCCGTCGCGCGTGAAGATGGCGGCGCCGTTGCCGTACTCGTGTCCGTTCGCCAGCGCGAGCGCTTCTTCGTAATCGCGCGCATGAAGGACGCAGAGCACGGGCCCGAAAATCTCTTCTCTGTAAATCCGCATATCGGGCAAGACGTCGTCGAAGAGACAGCCGCCCATGAAGAAGCCGTCTTCATAGCCTTGCATTTTGAAGTCGCGGCCATCGACAAGCAGCCGCGCGCCCTCCTCGACCCCGCTCGCGACATAGGCCTTCACCCTGTCGAGATGGGCTTTCGAGACCAGCGGCCCGTAATCCGCGGTCTCGTCGCCCGGCAATCCGATCTTCAAGCCTTCGACGCGCGGGACGAGGCGGCGCAAAAGCTCGCGCGCGGCGATTTCCCCGACGGGCACGGCGACGGATATCGCCATGCAGCGTTCCCCGGCGGAACCATAGGCGGCGCCAATGAGCGCATCGACGGCCTGATCCATATCCGCGTCGGGCATGACGAGCATATGGTTTTTCGCCGCGCCGAAACATTGCGCGCGCTTGCCCGTCGCGCAGGCGCGCGCATAGACATATTCGGCGATCGGCGTTGAACCGACAAAGGCGACGGCTTTGACGTCCGGGTCGTCGAGAATGGCGTCCACTGCTTCCCGATCGCCATTGACGACGTTGAGTAAGCCCGCCGGAAGTCCCGCCTCGAGCATCAGCTCCGCGAGACGCATCGGCACGCTCGGATCGCGCTCGGAGGGTTTCAATATAAACGCATTGCCGCAGGCGATCGCGGGGGCGAACATCCACATGGGGATCATCGCCGGGAAATTGAACGGGGTGATTCCGGCGGCGACGCCGAGCGGCTGGCGCATCGAATAAAGATCGACGCCGGTCCCCGCCGCATTGCTGAAGGCGCCTTTCAGAAGATGCGGCGCGCCGGCGCAAAACTCCACGACTTCGACGCCGCGCTGTATGTCGCCGCGCGCATCCGCGACGGTCTTGCCATGTTCGGATGCGAGGAGCGTTGCGAGGCTTTCGCGCTCGCGCGCGATCAGCTCGAGAAATTTGAGCAGCACGCGCGCCCGGCGCTGCGGATTGGTCGCCGCCCATTCAGGCTGCGCGCGCTTCGCATTCTCGACGGCCGCCCTGACTTCAGCGCGGGACGCGAATGAGACGCGCCGCGCCTGCGCGCCGGTCGCGGGATCGAAAATGTCGCCGAAGCGATCCGAACGACCGGGCGTAAGGCGACCGTCGATAAAATGCGCAAGGTCCGACATGCCCTTCAAACTAGGGCGCGCAATCGCAGCGCATAGGCCGGCCGGACGCCTGCCGGGACTTTGCGCGCGTGGCGCAGGACATAAATAAAAGAAGAAAAGCGAGGCCGGTCATGACCGCGTCGTCCGAAGCGAAGAACCGTTACGCCAATGCGCCGCGCAGAGCGGATTGGACGATCGATCAGGATTGGGCGTCCTATAGCCCGGCGGAACATGATCGCTGGAATCGTCTTTTCGCCCGGCAGGCGAAGCTCCTGCCGGGCCGCGCCTGCGGCGCCTTTCTCGACGCCAAGCGGAAGCTGGAGCTTTCGCGCGCCGGCATTCCGAATTTCGAGGAATTGAGCGAGCGGCTGGCGGCCATTACGGGCTGGCGCGTCGTGCCCGTCGCCGGGCTCATTCCCGACGACGCCTTCTTCGCGCATCTCGCCGGTCGCCGCTTTCCCGCCGGCGCGTTCATTCGGCCCGAGGAAGAACTGGACTATCTCTCCGAGCCGGATGTGTTTCACGACGTTTTCGGTCATGTGCCGCTACTGGCCGATCCGGTCTATGCGCGCTTTCTGGAGTCTTACGGAAAAGGCGGCGCGCGGGCGCAGCAACGCGGCCAGCTTCACAATCTGGCGCGGCTCTATTGGTATACGGTCGAGTTCGGGCTCATCCGTGAGCCGGAAGGCTTGCGCATCTTCGGCGCCGGCATTCTCTCCTCGCCGGGCGAGACCTGCTTTTCGTTGGAGGACTCCTCGCCGAACCGCATCGGCTTCGATCTCTCCCGCATCATGCGCACGAATTACGTCATCAGCGATTATCAGCAGACCTATTTCGTGATCGACGGTTTCGAGCAATTGCTCGAACAGTGCTATCAGGATTTCGACGCGCTTTACGAAGCTCTCGCAAAGCAAGGCGACCTTTCGCCCGATCAGATCGTCGCCGGCGATCGCGTCATCACGAAAGGCGACATGCATTACTTTGTCCGAAAGGGCGCCGCCGCCTAGGAGTCAAAGCGCTTCGACTCGCTGCTCGATGGCGCCGAAGATCGAGCGCCGGCTTCTGTCGACCATCTCGATGCGCACGACGTCGCCAGGCCTCAGATAGGGCGTGGCCGGCGCGCCGTCGCGCAATGTTTCGACCATGCGCTGCTCGACAATGCAGGAATAGCCGACGCCGCCTTTCGAGACTGGCAGTCCCGGTCCGCCATCCGCCGCGCGGTTCGACACAGTGCCTGAGCCGATGATCGTCCCGGCGGAGAGCCGGCGCGTGCGCGCCGCATGGGCGATGAGCTGGCCGAAATCAAAGGTCATGTCGACGCCGGCTTCCGCACGGCCGAGCGGCGCACCGTTGATCGACACAAGGAGAGGCAGCGACAATTTCGCGCCTTGCCAGGCGGCGCCAAATTCGTCCGGCGTCGCCGCGATCGGCGAAAAGGCGGAAGAGGGCTTCGACTGGAAAAAGCCGAAGCCTCTGGCGAGCTCGTCAGGCACGAGCCCGCGCAAGGTGACGTCGTTGACCAGCATCACAAGCTTGATATGCGCGCGCGCCTCTTCCGGCGAGACGCCCATCGGCGTGTCTCCGGTAATGACGACGATCTCCCCTTCGACGTCGAGGCCGAAGCTTTCGTCGAGAAAAGGGATGGCGTCGCGCGGTCCAAGAAAGGCGTCGGACCCGCCCTGATACATCAATGGCTGGGTCCAGAAGCTTCCCGGAATCTCCGCCCCGCGCGCCTTGCGCACGAGCGCGACATGATTGACGTAAGCCGATCCGTCCGCCCATTGAAACGCGCGCGGCAGCGGCGCGGCGCAATCGCGCTCGCGGAAGCGGAAGGTCGTAGTGGTCTCCGCTTCGACTTGCTCGGCCAGAGCGGCGAGCCTTGGCGACGCGTTCTCCCAATCATCCAGCGCGGCCTGAAGCGTCGGCGCCATTTCTGCGGCGAGAGCGGCGCGCGTCAGGTCGCGCGAGACGACCGCCAGTCTCCCGTCGCGGTCGCTTTTCAAGGAAGCCAGCTTCATCTTCGCCTCATTGCGTCGCCTGGAAGCGCTTGCGCAGACCCGTCCAGCACTCCGCATAGTCGCGCTGCAGCGTTTCGAGCGCGAGGGCGAAATCGGTGGGATGCTGCGGCAAACGCGTTTCGAACATGAAGGCGAGCGTATCTTCGAGCTTCGAGGGGCGAAGCTCGGCCGAACTCGCCGCGGCGAAGGCCTCGGCGTCCGGCCCGTGCGGCAGCATGGCGTTGTGCAACGACATGCCGCCGGGCGCGAAGCCTCGCGGTTTGGCGTCATAGGCGCCCAAAATCAGGCCCATGAATTCGCTCATAACATTCACATGGAACCAGGGCGGACGGAACGTGTCTTCCGCGATCTGCCAGCGCTCGGGGAAAATGACGAAATCCACCTCGCCGACGCCGGCCTGAGCTGAAGGCGACGTCAGCACGCAGAAGATGGAGGGATCGGGGTGATCGTAAAGTAGCGCGCCCATCGGCGAGAAGCGGCGCAGATCATATTTGTATGGCGCGTAATTTCCGTGCCAGGCGACGACGTCCAGCGGCGACCATTCAATTTCGCACGAATGGAAACGTCCACCCCATTTCACCGTAAGGCGCCCCGGCCGCTCGACATCCTCATAGGCGGCGACCGGCGTAAGAAAATCGCGGGGATTGGCGAGGCCATTGGCGCCGATCGCGCCGCGATAGGGCAGGGCGAAGGGCGCGCCGTAATTCTCGCAAAGATAACCGCGCGCGGCGCCGGACGCCAAACGGGCGCGAAATTTCACGCCGCGCGGGATGACGCAGATTTCGCCGGGCGCAACGTCGATGCGGCCAAATTCCGTGTCGAAACGAAGGACGCCTTGCTGCGGCAGAATGAGAAGTTCGCCATCGGCGTCGTAGAAATAATCATCGTCCATATCGGCTGTCGCGAGATAGACGCAAGCCGACATGCCGATGCGTGCGTCCGCATCGCCGCAGCATGTCATGGTCCGCACGCCTTCGATGAAAGTGAGCGGCTCACGCGGCAATGGCGTCGGATCCCAGCGGAGAGGACCGATCGTCGCCGCCTCGCGGCCGCGCGCGGGCGCCGTCGCCCAGAGCGGCAAGTTTGTCCGCGCGAAGCGGCGCGCATGCAACACGGAAGGGCGAATGCGATAGAGCCATGAGCGCCTATTGGCGGGGGCGGGCGCTGTGAAGGCCGAGCCGGATAGCTGCTCCGCATATAGCCCATAAGGGCAACGCTGCGGTGAATTGCGGCCTTCGGGAAGCGCGCCGGGCAGAGCTTCGGAAGCGAACTCATTGCCGAAGCCGCTCATATAACTCATGGGGCCGCCCCCGGCCTCAAAGCGCCGCGCCGCAATTGGTCCTCTTCTATCGACTCGAAGAGCGCGCGGAAATTGCCCTCGCCAAAACCTTCATCACCCTTTCGTTCGATAAATTCGAAGAAGATCGGCCCGACCACCGTCTTCGAGAAAATCTGCAACAAGAGCAGGGGCTGCGCATCGGGGCTGCTGGCGCCGTCGATGAGAACGCCAAGCTCTTTCAACCGTTCGACCGGCTCGCCATTTCCCGGAAGCCGCGCCTCCACCGCCTCGTAATAGGCGTCGGGCGGAGCCGGCATGAAATCGAGCCCGTTGCGGCGCAACGATTCGACTGTCTCGTAAATGTCGCGGCAGGCGCAGGCGATGTGCTGCACGCCCTCGCCATTATAAGCGTCGAGAAATTCCTCGATCTGGCTCGAATCGTCGGCGCTTTGGTTGATCGGGATGCGGATCTTGCGGCAGGGACTGACCATGGCGCGCGAATGCAGGCCCGTGAACCGGCCCTCAATGTCGAAATAGCGGATCTGGCGAAAATTGAAGAGGCGTTCGTACCAATCCGCCATCGCGTCCATGCGTCCGCGCCGAACATTGTGAGTGAGGTGATCGATGGTCAGAAGCCCTACGCCTTCCGGCTTTGGATCGGCGGGTCCGGTCCAGCGGAAGTCGACGTCCCAGATCGAGCCCTTTTCTCCATAGCGATCGACGAGATAGATGAGCGCGCCGCCGACGCCTTCTATCCCTGGTATGTGAAGCTCCATCGGACCGGGCCGGCGGGAGACGATGTCGACGCCAAGCGCGACGGCGCGCTTCAGGGCCAGGCCGGCGTCGCGCACGCGGAAGCCCATGGCGCAGACGGAAGGACCATGGTCGCGCGCGAAATTCGCGGCGAAGCTCTCCGGCTCGTTGTTGAGGACATAGTTGACCTCGCCCTGGCGGTAGAGCGTCACGTCTTTCGATCTGTGCCGCGCGACGGCGGTGAAGCCCATCTTTTCGAACAGCGCCGCAAGCTGCGCCGGATCGGGATGCGCAAACTCCACGAATTCGAAGCCGTCCGTGCCCATCGGATTGTCGCTGGAGAAAGCCGGGGCGCATTCGATTGAAGCGGCGGTCATCGCCTTCCTGCCTCTGCCGAGGTTTCACCTTAAAGGAGATAAGGCGACCGGAGCGCGCTTGTAGCCCTATCTGAAACGTTAGCGACATTCGCCACGAGGCCGTCTCATGATCTTTTACGATTACTGGCGCTCCTCCGCCGCATTCCGCGTGCGCATCTGCCTTTCGCTCAAGGGCCTCTCCGTCGAGCGGCGCTTCGTCAGTCTTCTGCGCGGCGAGCAGATGGGCGCCGTCTACCGCTCGAAAAATCCGCAGGCGCTCGTGCCCGCGCTCGAGCTCGACGACGGAAGCGTGCTGACGCAGTCCTTGGCGATTATCGAATATCTCGAGAGCGCTTTCCCGCGGCCCGCCCTCATTCCGGCGGATCCGATCCTCGCCGCCCGCGCCCGCGCCGTGGCGCTTTCCATCGCTTGCGACATTCATCCGCTCGGCAATCTGCGCGTTGCGGAATATCTCGGGCGAGAGCTGCAGCTCGGCCATGATCGGGTTGCGGCTTGGCGCCGGCACTGGATCGCCTCCGGCATGACGGCGCTGGAGGCGATGATCGCGCCCGCGCCGTTCTGCTTGGGAGCGGAGCCGACGATCGCCGATGCCTGTCTCGCGCCACAAATTTATAGCGCCGAGCGCTTCGGCGTGTCGCTCGCGGCCTTTCCCAGGATCCGCGCGGTCGCCGAGGTCTACGCCGCGCATCCGGCCATTGTCGCGGCGCATCCATCCGCGCAGCCCGACGCGGCGCAAACGGCGCCGGCGCCTTGAAACGATCGAGCGCCGGCAAATATAGCCGCTATGCCGCCGTTTGGCGGGAAGGAGCGCGGCGCAATGCGCCACTTTACGCCGTCCATGGAGTTCGACCTCGGCGAGACGACGCAGGCGCTGCGGCGCGCCGTCGAGACTTTCGCGGCGCGAGAGATTGCGCCCCGCGCCGCGCAAATCGACGCGCAGAACTGCTTCCCCGACGATCTGTGGCGCAAGCTGGGCGCGCTTGGCGTGCTCGGCGTCACCGTTCCCGAGGATTATGGCGGGGCTGGGCTCGGCTATCTCGAACATGTCATTATCATGGAGGAGATCAGCTGCGCTTCGGCGTCGATTGGTCTTTCTTACGGCGCGCATTCCAATCTCTGCGTCAACCAGATCTACAGGAACGGCTCGACCCGGCAGAAGCGCCGCTTTCTGCCGGGCCTCGTCTCCGGGGAACATGTCGGCGCGCTCGCAATGTCGGAGCCGGGCGCAGGCTCCGACGTCGCCGGCATGTGCCTGCGGGCGGAGAAGCACGGCGACGTCTACCGTCTCAATGGCCGCAAAATGTGGGTGACGAACGGTCCTGACGCCGACGTGCTGATCGTTTACGCGAAAACCCAACCTTCCGCGGGCGCGCATGGCATCACGGCGTTTATCGTCGAGAAGGGTTTCGAGGGCTTTCAGGCCGGCGCGAAGCTCGACAAGCTCGGCATGCGCGGGTCCAATACGAGCGAACTCGTCTTCGACGAGTGCAGCGTGCCGGCGGAGAATGTGCTCGGCGCGCCCGAGGGCGGGGCGGCCGTGCTGATGAGCGGCCTCGATTATGAGCGCGCGGTTCTCGCGGGCGGACCCATCGGCATCATGCGCGCCTGCATGGACCTCGTTCTGCCATATGTGCACGACCGTAAGCAGTTCGGGCGTCCGATCGGCGAATTCGAGCTAATGCAGGGAAAGCTCGCCGATATGTATACGGCGCTCGGCGCGACGCGCGCCTATGTTTACGCCGTCGCCAAGGCTTGCGATCTCGGCCGTTCGAGCCGCAAGGACGCGGCTTCCGCCATCCTGTTCGCTGCGGAGCGCGCGACATGGATGGCGCTCGAGGCCATCCAGTGCCTCGGCGGCAACGGCTACACCAACGACTATCCCGCCGGCCGCTTGCTGCGCGACGCGAAGCTCTACGAAATCGGCGCCGGGACGAGCGAAATCCGGCGCATGTTGATCGGACGCGAATTGTTCGAGGAGACGAGCTGACGCCAGTTGGAGGCGGCATGGCTATTTTGGAGACGTCCATCGATCGGCGGGGAGACGCCTTCGCCCGCAATCGCGAGACGATGACTCTTCTGCTGGATCGTTTGAACGAGACCTCGGCGGCCATTCGTCTCGGAGGCGGAGCGGAGGCGCAGGCGCGGCACCTTGCGCGCGGAAAGATGCTCGCGCGCGAACGCATCGAGGCGCTTCTCGATCCGCTGACGCCCTTTCTTGAAATCGGACATTTCGCCGCCCATGGCATGTATGACGGCAAGCTCGCCTGCGCTGGCGTGGTCGCGGGAATTGGCCGGATCGTCGGCCGCGACTGCATGATCGTCGCCAATGACGCCACGGTGAAGGGCGGCGTCTATTTTCCGATGACGGTCAAAAAGCATCTGCGCGCGCAGGAGATCGCGGCGCAGAATCGACTCCCTTGCGTCTATCTCGTGGATTCCGGCGGCGCCAATCTTCCGACCCAGGAAGACGTTTTTCCCGACCGGGATCACTTCGGCCGGATCTTCTACAACCAGGCCAGGATGTCCGCCGACGGCGTCGCGCAGATCGCCGCGGTGATGGGCTCCTGCACCGCCGGCGGCGCCTATGTGCCGGCAATGTCCGACGAGACGATCATCGTCCGCAATCACGGAACGATCTTTCTGGCCGGGCCGCCGCTCGTCGAGGCTGCGACCGGCGAAGTCGTTTCGGCGAATGAGCTTGGGGGCGCCGACGTGCATTGCACGCAATCCGGCGTCGCCGATCATCTTGCCGAGAATGACGCGCATGCGCTCGCGCTTGTGCGCGAAATTGTCGGCCATTTGCCGGAAAGGCGCGGAAAGGTCACGCGACCCGCCATTGAGCCGCGTTTTGATCCGAAAGAGATCTATGGCGTCGTCTCGAGCGATCCGCGCGCTCAATATGACGCGCGCGAAATTATCGCTCGTATCGTCGACGATAGCGGTTTCGATGAATTTCGCGCGCTTTACGGCCCCACTTTGGTGACGGGCTTCGCACGCATCTGGGGCCATGACGTTGGGATCGTCGCCAATAATGGCGTCATTTTCCCTGAAAGCGCGTCGAAGGCGGCGCATTTCATCGAGCTGTGCGCACAGCATGGCGCGCCGCTCGTTTTTCTGCAGAACACGACAGGCTTCATGGTCGGAAAGAAATACGAAGCGCAGGGCGTCGCCAAGGAGGGGGCGAAGATGGTCGCGGCGGTCGCGACCGCTGCGGTCCCGAAATTCACGGTCGTGATCGGCGGCAGTTTCGGCGCGGGAAATTACGCCATGTGCGGGCGGGCCTATTCGCCGCGATTTCTCTGGATGTGGCCCAATGCGCGCATTGGCGTGATGGGCGGCGAGCAGGCGGCCAATGTGCTGACGCGCGTCAAACGCAGCGCGAACGAGGCGCGCGGCGCGAACTGGACGAGTGAAGACGAGCGCGCTTACGCCGACGCCATTCGCGCTCAATATGAGCGGCAGAGCGACGCGCTCTATTCCAGCGCCCGGCTTTGGGACGACGGCGTGATCGATCCGGCCGATACGCGGCGCGCATTGGCGCTCGCGCTCGCGGCCAGTCTCAACGCGCCCGCCGAAAGGACGCGTTTTGGTCTCTTTCGGATGTGAGGCGCGCATGGATCTGATCGAGTCGAGAGACGAAAGAGGCGTCGTCGCCCTGACGCTGAATCGACCCCACAGGCGCAATGCGCTCGACGCAGCGATGGTGCGGCGTTTGACCGAGGCTTTCGCCCGTCTCGCGGCCGATCCCGACGCGCGCGTCGTCGTGCTGAGCGGCGCAGGCGGCAATTTCTGCTCCGGCGGCGACATCGAGGCGATGAAGCGGGCCGCGAGCGCCGAGCGGACGGAAAATGAGCGAGACGCCTTGGCGCTTGGAGAAATGTTCGCTGCGCTGGATCGCCTTCCGAAGCCAACCGTCGCGCTGGTGCAGGGCGCGGCCTTTGGGGGCGGGATGGGCCTCGTCGCCTGTTGCGATATCGCGCTCGCCGCGAAGGCCGCAAAATTCTGTTTGAGCGAAGTGCGTCTGGGCCTCGTTCCGGCGGTGGTCGGGCCTTATGTCCTTCGCGCGATCGGTCCGCGCGCTATGCGCGCGCTTGCGCTCGGGGCCGAAATCGTCGGGGCCGATTGCGCGTTCCATATGGGGCTTGTTCATGAGGTTGCGCAGGAAGGCGCGCTGATCTCCGCCCGCGACAGGATCGTCGAAGCGCTGCTGCTTGGCGCCCCGGGCGCGCAAGCCGAGGTGAAACGGCTCGTGCGCCTTTACGAGAATCGGACGCCGGACGCCTCGCTTCTGATGGAGACGGCGCATCTTCTCGCCGAACGTCGCGCCTCGCCGGAGGGCGTCGAGGGTTTGAACGGCTTTCTGGAAAAACGGCGCCCTGACTGGCGCGGACTTTAGACGATGTTTCGCAAGCTCCTCATCGCCAATAGAGGCGAAATCGCCTGCCGCATCATCCGAACGGCGCGGAAGATGGGGCTTTCGACCGTAGCCGTCTTTTCAGACGCGGACGAAGACGCTTTGCATGTCGAGATGGCGGATGAGGCCTGGCGCATTGGCGCGGCGCCGGCAGGCGACAGCTACCTTTCGTCTGAGCGCATGATCGACGCCGCGCGGCGAAGCGGCGCCGAGGCCGTGCATCCGGGATACGGCTTCCTTGCTGAGTCGGCGGACTTCGCGCAGCAATGCATAGACGCCGGGCTGATTTTCGTCGGTCCCTCTCCAAAGACCATTCGTGCGGTCGGAGACAAAGCGGCCGCCAAGAAATTGATGCATCAAATCGGCGTGTCCGTTCTTCCCGGCTATCACGGCCATGCGCAGGATTTCGCGACCTTCACCCGGGCGGCGACGCAGGTCGGATTTCCCGTCATGGTGAAGGCGGCGGCGGGCGGCGGCGGGCGCGGAATGCGCATCGTTCGCTCAAAGGATGAACTGCCGCTCGCGATCGAGAGCGCCCGGCGCGAAGCGCTGGCGGCTTTTGGCGACGGCCATTTACTGCTCGAAAAATATGTCGAGCGGCCGAGACATGTCGAAGTGCAATTTGTCGCCGATAAACATGGCTGCGTTGCGCTATTTCCGGAGCGCGATTGTTCGCTCCAGCGCAATCATCAGAAAATCGTGGAGGAGACGCCGGCCCCCGGCTTGCCTGACGCGATGCGCGCGGGATTGCGCGATGCGACCGGGAACATCGTGCGCGCCTGCGATTATACGGGCGCGGGCACGGCCGAGTTTCTCGTCGATGGCGCGCGATTCTTCTTCCTCGAAGTGAATGCTCGGTTGCAGGTCGAGCATCCGGTCTCGGAGATGGTGACGGGCGTCGATCTCGTCGCGTGGCAATTGCGCGTCGCCTGCGGCGAGGCCTTGCCGCAAGGCGCCGATATGATCGAAGCGCGCGGCCATGCGATTGAGGCGCGTCTTTGCGCCGAAGATCCGTCAAAGGGGTTCATGCCGTCATCGGGCGTCATCGCTCATTTACGACTCCCGGCGGAAAGCCCGAATCTCCGGCTGGAAACCGGCGTGAAGCGGGGCGACAGAATCTCGACCTGCTACGATTCGCTCCTGGCCAAGATCGTGGTCTGGGACGATAGGCGGGACGCGGCGGTGCGGCGCCTTCAGCAGGCGCTCGCCGCCGTCGAACTTGTCGGCGTCGAAACCAATCTCGACTTTCTACGCCTGTTGCTTCGCCAGGCGCGTTTCCAGGCGGGCGATATCGATCTCGGCTTCGTGCAGGATGTCGTTGGGGTCGACGCCGCCGAGCCGCCGACCGACGAACGTTTCTTGCTCGCCGCCGCTGCGGCGAACTGGCGGCGGCAGGCCGCCGCGCGCGCCGCCTATAACGATCCTTGTTCTCCCTGGTCGGCGGCGGATGGGTGGCGGCTGTACGGGAAGGAAACGATCAGGCTCGCCTTCAGTCGTGAGTCGCAACGGCTCGAATGTTCAATCGAGCCGATCGATGCGCGAAGCTTCCACATGAAGGTCGCACAAGGCGCCTGCGTCGTTTCCGCGCTATGGGGAGAGGAGCGCCTTGCGATCGAGATCGACGGCTTGCGTCGCGACGTCTGCGTCATCGCCCAAGATTCAAAATGCGTCGTCATCGTCGACGGACGAAATCATCTCCTCGAATGGATCGATCCGCTGGCTCCGCCATCGCGGATCGTCGCGCTCGACGGCGCTTTTCTGGCGCCCGTTCCCGCGCGCGTCATCCGCGTTCTCGTCAAGCGGGGCGATCACACCGGCAAGGGCGCCCCGCTTATCCTGCTCGAGGCGATGAAGATGGAGATACCGATCAAGGCTCCCGGCGACGGCGTCGTCGAGAACGTCTATTGCGGAGAAGGACAATCCGTGCGCGAGGGCGAGGAGCTGTTGGCCTGGCGGGCGAGCGATGAAGCTGCCTGACCGCATACGCATTGTCGAGGTCGGGCCGAGGGACGGGCTGCAGAACGAACGCGCCATCCTGCCTGTCGCGACGCGCATCGAGCTGATCGAGCGCCTCGCGGCTGCGGGACTGCGTTCGATCGAGGCCGGGAGCTTCGTGCCCGCGCGTCTGGTTCCGCAGATGGCGGAGACGGCCGCGGTCTTGGCGGGCGTCGATCCTTGTCTTGATGCGACGCTCAGCGTTCTGGTTCCCAATGAGATCGGATTGCAGGCGGCGCTTGCGGCCGGCGCCCGCGAGGTCGCGATGCTCGCGGCGGCGTCCGAAACCTTCTCGCGGAAGAATCTCAATTGCGGGATCGATGAAAATCTGGAGCGGCTGCGCCCGGTCGCCCGAGCCGCGAAGGAAGGCGGCCTTCGGCTGCGCGGCTATGTTTCCTGCGCCTTTGGCTGCCCATTCGAAGGCAGGATCGATCCCGCACAAACGATTTCGGTCGCGAACGCCCTGCATCGCCTCGGATGCGACGAAATTTCGCTCGGCGACACGATCGGCGTCGCCGCGCCGCTCCCCGCGCGAAAGCTCGTCGAGGCCCTGTCGCGCGACATTCCGATCGAGCGCCTCGCGGGTCATTTTCACGACACGTACGGACAGGCGCTCGCGAATATTTTCGCCTGTCTCGAGATCGGCCTTACGATCTTCGACGCATCCGTCGCCGGCCTCGGCGGCTGTCCCTTCGCGCCGGGAGCCGCCGGCAATGTGGCGACGGAGGATGTGGTTTACATGCTGCAAGGGTCCGGGATCGATACGGGCGTCGATCTCGAACGGCTTCTCGACGCCGGCGATTTTATCTGCGCACGCCTCGGGCGCGCGCCTGAAAGCCGTGTTGCGCATGCGCGGCGCGCTTGTTCGAGCGACGAGCGTTCCGCGCGACAAATTCCCGGAGGCTAGTCTTGTCTGCATATTCCTCTAGCGGGTTGAGCGACGAGCGGCGCGCCATTCAGGAGATGGCGATGCGTTTTGCGCGCGAGGCCATTGCGCCATTTGCTTTGCAGTGGGATCGCGACAAGTTCTTTCCGGTCGAGACGCTGCGCGCCGCGGCTGCGCTCGGCATGGCGGCGATTTATGTCGGCGAGGAATTCGGCGGCGCCGGTCTGTCGCGCATCGATGCGGCGCTGATCTTCGAGGCCCTTGCAACGGGCTGTCCGACCGTTTCAGCCTATCTTTCCATCCACAATATGTGCGCCTGGATGATCGACGCCTTCGGATCGCCGGATCAGCGCCGTCGCTTCCTGCCAAAGCTCGTTACGATGGAGACGCTAACGAGCTATTGCCTGACGGAGCCGGATTGCGGCTCCGACGCGGCGGCTCTCCGCATGCGCGCCGTTCGGCGTGGCGACGCCTATGTTTTGTCCGGCCGAAAGCAATTCATCTCCGGAGCGGGCGCGGGCGGCGACGCGCATCTCTACATTGTGATGGCGCGCACGGGCGGGCAAGGCGCCGAGGGCGTTTCCGCCTTTCTCGTCGAAGGGAGCGCGGCGGGGCTGAGTTTCGGCGCCAATGAGCGCAAGATGGGATGGAACGCGCAGCCGACGCGCATCGTCGCATTCGAGGATTGCGTCGCGCCGCTCGAGAACCGACTCGGCGCGGAGGGAGAGGGGTTCAAAATGGCGATGGCCGCGCTCGACGGTGGCCGCTTGAACATTGGCGCCTGTTCGCTTGGCGGGGGGCAGAGCGCTTTGGAAAAGGCGCTCATTTATGCGCATGAGCGGCAGGCTTTCGGTCGGTCTCTCACGGATTTCCAGGCGCTTCAGTTTCGATTGGCCGATATGGCGACGCAGTTGGAGGCCGCGCGGGCGCTGCTCTGGCGCGCCGCCGCCGCGCTCGACGTCCGCGCCCCGGACGCCACCCGGCTTTGCGCCATGGCCAAACGCGTCGCGACCGATGCGGGATTCGCGGTCGCCGACGACGCCATGCAGATTTTCGGAGGCTATGGCTATCTCGCCGATTACGGGGTCGAGAAGATTCAGCGTGATTTGAGGGTTCATCGCATTTTGGAAGGAACCAATGAGATCATGCGCGTGATCATTGCGAAAGACCTGTTGAAGGAGCGTGGCTCGTGATCGACTGCAAGGAGCTGCTCGTCGCACGAGAAGGCCGAATTGGACGCATTCGACTCAACCGGCCGAACGCGCTCAACAGCCTGACGCTGAACATGGTGCGGGATTTCACGCGCGCGCTCGCGGAATTTGTGCGGGAGCCCGATGTCGTCGCCATTCTGGTGACGGGCGAGGGCGAGCGCGGTTTTTGCGCGGGCGGCGACATACGCAAGCTTTACGAGCTTCGCGACGGCGACAAATCCTATTATAGAGATTTCTGGCGTGAGGAATATCAACTCAACGCCATGATCGCCGCTTGTTCGAAGCCTTATGTCGTCATCATGGACGGCCTCGTCATGGGTGGCGGCGTCGGGCTATCCGCGCATGGAAATTGCCGGATCGTCACCGAGCGCACGCGGCTGGCCATGCCGGAGACGAGCATCGGTTTCGTGCCGGATGTCGGCGGCACCTGGCTGCTGGCGCAGGCGGCGGGCGCCGGCGTCTATATGGGGCTCTCGGGAGCGACCGTGTCGGCCGCCGACGCCATTCACGCGGGTTTTGCAGATCATTTCGTTTATTCGCATCAGCTTGGAGAGCTGATCCGGCAAGTCGCCGGCGCGCATACCGCGCAGGATGTCGCGGCCGTCCTGCAATATTTCTCGCGCCGGCTGGAACCAGGCGAATTGGCGCAAAATCGCGCCACCCTCCGCAAGCTCGCGAAATCGAAAAATGTCGAGGAGGCATTGGCTGCGCTTCTTGGCGACGGTTCGGATTTCGCCAGGTCAGCCGCTAAAGCCATCGCGCGTAATTCGCCGACGAGCCTCAAGGCGACATATGCGCTCTTGCAGCGGGCGCGCGACGCTCGGAGCTTGGAACAATGTCTGACCAATGAATATCGCGCGGCCTGCGGCCTTCTCGAGTCTCACGACCTCTATGAAGGCATACGGGCGGCGATCGTCGACAAGGACCCCGCGCCGAAATGGCGTCCCGCTACGCTTGAGGAAGTCGATGAGGCCTCCGTCCGGAAGATCCTTGCGGGCGACGGCAGCAGCGAACCCCTTTTTCCCTTCGCATAGCGGTCTCTTTCTCCGTACGGCGCGCGCGCCAGATAAGAAGAAGGTCTTCGTTTCCGGGAGAGCGCCATGCACGATCCTGTCGTCATTGTCGGGGCCGTCCGCACGCCGATCGGCGCCTTTCTCGGCGCCTTGAAGGACGCGCCGGCGCCGGCGCTCGGCGGGCGGGCGATCGAGGCGGCGGCCTCACGTTCCGGTCTCGACAACGAAGCGATCGACGAATGCGTGATGGGCTGCGTCCTCGCCGCAGGGCTAGGCCAGGCGCCCGCGCGTCAGGCGGCGCTGCACGCCGCGTTGAGCGACGCGACGCCTTGCGTGACGATCAACAAAATGTGCGGCTCCGGCATGAAGGCGGTGATGGACGCCCATGATCGTCTGTGCGCCGGCGGGGCGCGCGCCATCGTCGCGGGCGGGATGGAGAGCATGAGCAATGCGCCCTATCTGCTGCCCCGCGCCCGAACGGGTTTTCGCATGGGTCACCGTCAGGCGCTCGATCATATGTTCCTCGATGGTCTCGAGGACGCCTATGAGAAAGGGCGCCTCATGGGCTCCTTCGCGGAAGACTGCGCCACGGAATATCAGTTCACCCGCGTGATGCAGGATGGCTTCGCGGCCACGTCGCTCGAACGCGCACAGCGCGCCGCGAGAGAAGGTTTGTTCGACTCCGAAATCGTTCCATGCGAAAGCCCTTTCTTGTCCAAGGACGAATTGCCTTCGACCGCGGACGCCTCGGTCATAGCCCGGCTGCGGCCCGCCTTCCGCGAGGGCGGCACGCTGACGGCGGCGAATTCCAGCGCGATATCGGACGGCGCGGCGGCCCTCGCGCTCACGACCGCGAGCTATGCGGAGCGTATCGGCCGCAAGCCGATCGCCTCCATTGTCGGACACGCCGCTCATGCCGGTCCGCCGGCGCGGTTTCCGACGGCGCCGGTCGCAGCGATACGGAAACTTCTCGAAAAGACGGGATGGCGCGCGCAGGACGTGGATCTCTTCGAAATCAACGAAGCCTTCGCCGTCGTCGTCATGGCCGCGATGCGTGAGCTTGACCTGTCTCATGAGAAGGTGAATATCCATGGAGGCGCCTGTGCGCTGGGTCATCCCATCGGCGCTTCCGGCGCGCGCATTATCGTGACGCTGCTGGCGGCGCTCGAACGCCATGATTTAGAGAGGGGCGTTGCAGCGCTCTGTATCGGCGGCGGCGAAGCGACCGCGGTTGCGGTCCAGCGCTTCCATTAAAATGCGACTCGTAAAAGACGGCGTTCTTCAAAGCTCAACGACTCCTCCTTATGCGTTCGGGCGGGCGGAAATTCAACTGATCATACGCGCCAGCGCCGCAGCTCCATCATTCGCCTCAGCCGGCTGGTCGCGAGCTTTGTCGCGGCGTCGACCGGCGGCGCGCCCGCCTCGCGCGCCCGCTCGAGCGTCATGCGCGTATTCAGACCGATTTTTTCCTCGATCTCGGCGAAAGCCGCCGGGATCGAGCCGCCGGCATATTCGACCGCCGCCGCGACGACGCCGCCGGCATTGGCGATGAAATCCGGCACGCTGACGACCCCGCGTTCGAACATGATCAACTCAGCCTCTCGCGTCGCCGGCACATTCGCGCCTTGGACGACCAACCTGCAGTCGAGACGCGCGACATTGTCGGCGCGAAGCGCGTCCGGGCGCGCGGCGGGAATCCATATGTCGCAAGGGACCGCGACGAGAGATTCATTGCTGATGACCCTACCGCCGCGATACTCCGAGACGCTTTTCCCGGCGCGTTTCAATTGTGCGAGCGCCTCTATATTCAACCCGTCCGCGTCGACGATGGCGCCGGCGATATCGGCGACGCCTACAAGCCGTGCGCCGCGCTTCTCGAGATATCGGGAAGCGTGCTCCCCCACGGCGCCGAAGCCTTGCACGACGACGCGCGCTCCTTGCAGCGACAATCCGACAAAGGGCGCGGCGACCGCGGCGGAAATAGCGACGCCGAAACCGGTCGCGCCGATGAAATCGAGCGGGATGCCGCCCATCTCCGCAGGCAGGCCGACCGCGCGTCCGATCTCATCGTGAATCCACCCCATCGCCGTTTCATCCGTCCCCATATCGGGGCCCGGAATATATTCGTGCAGCGGCGCAATGGCGTTCGCGAAGGCGCGGATCAGCTGCTCCTTTTCGGCGCGCGGCATCAACGGGTCGGCGAAGATGACGGATTTGGCGCCGCCATGCCGCAATCCGCAAGCCGCATTCTTCAGCGTCATCGCGCGCGCGAGTCGAAAACACTCGTTGACGCTCACATCGGGCGCCATTCGCGCGCCGCCGATCGCCGGGCCGGCAGCGACATTGTCGATAACGACGATTGCGCGTAGACCCACGGAAGGCGTTTGCAAATAGACGATCTTGGAAGGGCCGATTTCGTCGCCGAAAGCGAAAGGGTCCGGGAAAGAATCTGTCGCCATAGCGTTTAGTTCGGCCGCTTGGCCGTTCTTTCAAGACCTATCCATGCTATTGCGCGGGCGTCGGGCGAGCGGGCCTCTGTCTATTTCCATGCGGACCCCGTGACTTCCTCCCTCGCCGCGCTAACTGCTGACTGCATCGGGACGCTAGCGCGCCGGCCAGAGGCGCGCGACGCGCCGGCTCGGGAACCGCCATGGGCCTGCACGAGAGCATGGATACGCAGATCGAACTCGTCCAATATCTGTCGGTCGAGGGCGCGCTGCTCGTCCCGAATGCGCCGGTCGAGGACGAAAAGCTGGTTGCGTTTTACGAAGCGATGACGCGCGGACGGCTCTTCGACGGCAAGGCGATCGCCTTGCAGCGAACGGGACAGCTCGGCACCTTCGCTTCGGCGCTCGGCCAGGAGGCCGTCGGCGTCGGCGTTGCGTCGGCGATGGAGCCGCGAGACGTGCTCGTGCCGTCTTATCGCGATCATTGCGCGCAATTTACGCGCGGCATGAGCATGACGGAGTGCCTCCTTTATTGGGGCGGCGACGAGCGCGGCAGCGACTTTCAGCAATGCCGGTCCGACTTTCCCAATTGCGTGCCGGTTGCGACTCAGATTTCGCACGCCGTCGGCGCGGCATACGCCTTCAAGCTGCGGCGCGAGGAACGGGTCGCCGTGACATTCATCGGCGATGGCGGCACGGCGAATGGCGCGTTTTACGAAGCCTTGAACATCGCGGGCGTCTGGAATGCGCCCGTCATTATCGTCATCAATAATAATGGCTGGGCGATTTCCACGCCGCGTTCGCTCGAATGCGCCGCGCCGACGCTTGCCCAAAAGGGCGTCGCGGCGGGAATCGAGTGCCGGCAGGTTGACGGAAACGACGTCGCCGCCATGCATGACGTCGCGCGGCGGGCGATCGCCAAAGCGCGCGCCGGCGAAGGTCCGACTTTGATCGAGGCGCTCACTTACCGCCTCGGCGATCATACGACCGCGGACGACGCGACGCGTTATCGCGACGCCGATCTCGTGCGTCGGGCTTGGACGCGCGAACCCATTGCGCGCCTGCGCGCCTATCTTCTCGGCAAGGGACTATGGTCGAAGGAAAGGGAGGCGCTGCTTCTCAAGCGATGCGGCGAAGAGGTGGAGAACGCCGTCGCGGCATATCTTGCGACGCCGCCTCAAAATGCGACCGCGATGTTCGATTGGCTTTACGAGACGTTGCCGATCTCCCTGCGCAGCCAGCGGGACGCCGCGCGTCGCTACTCGGCTGGGGGATCGCATGACTGAACTCAATCTTGTCGAAGCGGTCAACGCCGCTTTGTCATGCGGGATGTCGCGCGACGACAGCGTGCTGCTGCTCGGCGAGGATATCGGCGCCAATGGCGGCGTTTTCCGCGCGACGAACGGGCTGCAAGCGCGCTTCGGACGGGAGCGGGTGATCGACGCGCCATTGGCCGAAGGCGGGATCGCCGGGGTCGCCGTCGGAATGGCCGCGATGGGTTTGCGTCCAGTCGCTGAAATACAGTTTACCGGGTTCATCTATCCGACCTTCGATCAGATGATCAATCATGCGTCGCGTTTGCGCAACCGGACGCGCGGACGCCTGTCCTGCCCGATGGTGTTGCGGTCGCCCTACGGCGCGGGGATTCACGCGCCCGAGCACCATTCGGAAAGTCCCGAGGCGCTTTTCGCGCATATTCCGGGATTGCGGGTCGTCATTCCATCGACGCCGGCGCGCGCCTATGGATTGCTGCTCGCGGCGATGCGCGATCCCGATCCGGTGGTCTTTCTGGAGCCGACTCGGCTTTATCGCCTTTTCAAGCAGGAGGTCGTCGACGATGGCGAGGCGCTGCCGCTCGACGCCTGCTTCATGACCCGCGAAGGGCTTGACGTCACCGTCGTCGCCTGGGGCGCGATGGTCCGGGAAGCCATGCTCGCGGCGGAGACGCTTGAGGGCGAAGGCGTCGAGGTCGAGATCATAGACGTCGCCACGCTCAAGCCCTGTGACTTCGATACGATCCTTCGCTCGGTCGAAAAGACGGGGCGTTGCGTAATCGTGCAGGAGGCGCCGCGCAGCAATGGCTTCGGCGCAGAAATCGCGGCGGAGATCGGAGAACGGGCGCTCTATTCCCTCCAAGCGCCCATATGTCGCGTCGCCGCCTATGACGTCGTCGTGCCGCTTTATCGTCTCGAGCGCGACTACATACCGAGCGTCGAACGCATCATCGGCGCGATACGTGGCGTGATGGAGGGCGCATGAAGACCTTTCGGTTGCCCGATCTCGGCGAGGGCCTGCAGGAAGCGGAACTCGTCGAATGGCGCGTCAAGCCAGGCGATGAGGTCGCGCTGGATCAACCGCTTCTTTCCGTAGAAACGGCAAAGGCCGTCGTGGAGATCCCGTCCCCCCGCGCGGGCCGGATCGAGCGCCTGTTTGGCGAAGCTGGCGAGATCGTCCGCGTCGGCGCGCCTCTCGTCGCCTTCGAAGGCGAGCGGGACGAAGATGCGGGCACCGTGGTCGGCATGGTTGAGACGGGCGCCAGCGTCATGCATGACGTCGCTACGACGGCGCGCGCCGGCGCTCAGATCCGCGTCATTCCGGCCGTGCGCGCTTTGGCGCGCAAGCTCGACGTCGATCTCGCCATCGTGACGCCTTCCGGTCCGGATGGGCAGATCACGGCGCAAGACGTGCAACGCGTGGCGAAGCTCCTGTCCGAGATCGAGCCTGCTGAGCCGCTGCGCGGCTTTCGGCGGGCCATGGCTCAGAACATGTCCTTCGCTCAAGCCGAGGTCGCCGCGGCGACGCTCATGGACGACGTGGCGATCGATTGCTGGGAAGCGGGAGCAGACATAACGATCCGCCTGATCCGCGCCTTGGCGAAGGCCTGCGAGGCGGAGCCTATTCTCAACAGCTGGTATGAGAGCGCGACGCTTTCATTGCGCCGGTTGCGCAAGATCGACCTCGGCATCGCCGTCGACACGCCAGATGGCCTCTTCGTTCCGGTTTTGCGCGATGTCGGAGCGCGGAGCGCCGCCGATTTGAGGGAAGGCCTCGATCGTATGCGGACCGACGTCGCAGCGCGGCGCATCCCGCCCGAAGAGTTGCGCGGAGCGACGATCACTTTGTCGAATTTCGGAACGATCGCCGGCCGTTATGCGGCTCCAGTCGTCTTGCCGCCGACCGTCGCCATTCTCGGCGCCGGGAAAATACGTCGCCAGCCGATCGTAAGGGACGAATGCGTAAAGGTCGGCGCCGTTCTTCCACTCAGCTTGACTTTCGACCATCGCGTCGTCTCCGGCGGTGAAGCAGGACGTTTTCTCGCCGCCGTTATGACCGATCTCGCTCAGATCGTCTGACGAGGACGACGGCGCGCCGTTAGCGCAAATGCGGCCAACGGCGACGCTGGAACAAACAAGCTTGCGATCTCGTTACAAAAAAGGGGGGGAAATCCATGACCGTATCGAGTTGGCGCTAGCAACATTGCCGCGCCGAGGAGGAAATCGCATGGCGCGCTCGCGGACAAAAAACAAAAATGCGTCAACACATCTATTTTGCTTTTCACATTTGCGATGGAGTTTCGTTTTTCAAAGGCCGCAACATTTGATGACGCGCGCGGCGCGCGAGTTCACGACCTGGTATGTCGAAGAGCCGAGAGATTTCGACGGACCGCCGTTTCTTCATATCGAGGCGGATTCCTCTGGTGTCACCGTCGTCTCGCCGTTGCTCCCGAAAGAGTTCGACCAACGGCAACGAAACGCGGCCGTGAAAATAATGCTTGCGCGGTTGATTTCGCAGATACGGCCGCAGCGCCTCATCGCGTGGTACTATACGCCGATGGCGTTGCAATTTACGGAAGCGCTCGAGCCGGATCGCTGCGTTTACGACAATATGGATGAGCTTTCGGCTTTCGCCGGCGCGCCGAATGGCATCGCTCAAATGGAGCGCCGGCTCATGTCGCGCTGTCATGTCGTCTATGTTGGAGGCCACTCGCTCTATGAGGCCAAGCGAAAACGGCACGGCAATATTCACGTCTTCCCCAGCAGCGTGGACAGCGCGCATTTTCGTCAGGCGCGCTTCGTCGAAAGCGAAGCGGCGGATCAAAGTTCAATTCCGCATCCGCGCATCGGGTTCTTCGGCGTTATCGACGAGCGCATGGATTTGAAGCTGGTGGCGGAACTCGCGGCGCTGCGGCCGGAATGGCATTTGGTCATGATCGGTCCGACGGCCAAGATCGATCCTGAAACCTTGCCGCGCGCCGCCAATATCCACTGGCTCGGCTGCAAGGATTACGCATCCCTGCCGCGATATCTCGCGGGCTGGGACGTCGGATTCATGCCTTTCGCGATCAACGACGCGACCCGCTACATCAGTCCTACGAAGACGCCCGAATTCCTGGCGGCCGGCGTGCCGCTCGTCTCCACGCCGATCAAGGACGTGGTTCGACCATATGGCGAAAGGGGGGACGTCGAAATCGCGGCGGACGCAAACTCCTTCGCCGGGAAGATTGACTTTCTGCTTCATCGGCCGCGCTCGCCATGGCTGGCGTCCGTCGACGCGCATCTTTCACGCATGTCATGGGACGAGACATGGGCGGGCATGCGTCAACATCTCGACGTCGTTACCCCAGACAACTCAGAGATGGCGGAGGCGCGCAGTGTTTGACTGGCTTATCGTCGGCGCCGGCTTCGCGGGAAGCGTGCTGGCCGAACGTCTCGCGTCGCAGCGCGGCGATCGCGTTCTGATCATCGACAAGCGAAACCATGTAGGCGGGAACGCCTACGACCGCTATGACGACGAAGGTCTCCTTATCCACCAGTACGGGCCGCATATCTTCCATACAAATTCCGAGCCGATCTTCGACCATCTTTCGCGGTTCACGCAATGGCGGCCCTATGAACATCGTGTGCTCGCAAAGGTCGACGGGATGCTCCTTCCCATCCCGATCAACCTCGATACGGTGAACCGACTTTTTGGATTGAATCTCGATTCGCGCGGCTTGGCGAGGTGGTTCGCCGAGCGCGCGGAAAAGCGGGATGAAATTCTTACGTCGGAGGACGTGGTCGTCAGCGTTGTCGGGCGCGAGCTATATGAGAAGTTTTTTCGGGGATATACAAAGAAGCAATGGGGCGTGGAGCCGTCGGAGCTGGATAAATCCGTGACGGCGCGTTCCCACGCGGACCGATCGCGACGATCGATATTTCGGCGATTCTTTTCAGTTCATGCCGGCGGGTGGATATACGCGCATGTTCCATCGCATGCTCGATCACCCCAACATCAAAATCATGTTGCAGACGAGCTTCGACGAGGCGCGCGGACGGATTCCCTATCGTCGATTGATTTACACCGGTCCCATCGACGAATATTTCCAGTTCCGCTTCGGCAGACTGCCTTATCGTTCTCTAAGATTCGAGCATGTCACCGTAAAGGAACGACGGCATCAGCCGGTCGCCGTCGTCAATTATCCGCAAACCGAAGCCTATACGCGCGTCACGGAATATAAGCATCTTACCGGTCAGCAGCATGAGAAGACGAGCCTGACCTACGAATATCCGTGCGATAAGGGGGATCCCTATTATCCGGTTCCGCGGGCGGAAAATATGGAGCTTTACAAGCGATATGAGAAATTGGCGCTCGCGCAGCCGGATGTGTGGTTCGTCGGCAGGCTCGCGACCTACCGCTACTACAATATGGATCAGGTCGTCGGTCAGGCCCTTGCTACGTTCCGGCGCATCGAGAAGGAAATTGCGCCGTCCGCGCGTGGAGACGAGTTGCAGGCTCCGGTCGCCGCCGAATAGCGACGGCGTTTGCATCGTTCAAGGAACAAGGCCTGTCGAACAGGCGTTTCGGCAAAAGCCCTTCCGACAGGAGACGCGGATGTTTACGCACAACAAGAAGCTTCAATATACGGTTCGCGTGTCCGAACCCAACCCCGTGCTCGCAAGCCTGATTCTGGAGCAGTTCGGGGGGCCGCAAGGCGAACTTGCGGCGGCGATGCGCTACTTCACGCAGGCGCTCGCCGAAGATGATCCGGGGCGCAAGGACATGCTGCTCGACATTGCGACGGAAGAGCTCAGCCATCTCGAGATCATCGGCAGCATTGTGGCGATGCTGAACAAGGGCGTGAAAGGCGAGCTGGCGGAGGCGACGCAGACGGAGGCGGATCTCTACCGCTCGGTCACGCAAGGGGGCGACAGCCACACGCAGTCGATACTCTATGGCGGCGGACCAGCGCTCACCAACTCCTCGGGCGTCCCGTGGTCGGCGGCCTATATCGATTCGATCGGAGATCCGGCGTGTGATTTGCGGTCGAATATCGCGGCGGAAGCGCGCGCGAAGATCGTCTATGAAAGGCTAATCAATGTGACGGACGACGCCGGCGTGAAGGAAGCGTTGGGGTTTCTGATGACGCGCGAGATCGCGCATCAAAAATCCTTCGAAAAGGCTCTTTATTCCATCGAAGGGAATTTCCCGCCCGGAAAGCTGCAGGGCATTCCTGAATACGCCGATCTCTATGTCAACACCTCGCAAGGCGAGGGCGACGCCGAAGGGCCCTGGAACGCCGGTCCGCAATGGCGGCGCATGGACGACATTGTCGGCGGAATTCCCGTAGATGGCGGGGAAGGCGACGCAAGCGTCGGATTGACGAGTTCCGAGCAAAGCGACCTTTCGAGCTTTACGGCCCGAACAATGTCGAATCCGTTGACCAACCCGACGACGGGCGTCGATCTCGGTCAAACGGGTTCGGCGTAAAGCCGCGCGGCGCGCCGGCAAGATTACTCGGATTCGCCGCTGGATCCGCCGGCCGCCAGCGCCATCTTGACGAGTTCAGCGAGATTGCCGGCGCGCATCTTGGCCATGATATTTGCGCGATGTACCTCGGCCGTGCGGATGCTGATGCCGAGGTCGTGCGCGATGACCTTATTTGAAAGCCCCTTCAGGAGACCCGCCAGAATTTCATTCTCACGGCGCGTGAGGCTCGCGAGCCTGTTTTTGATCGCCGCCGACTCACGGCTGCGCGTTTCTTCCGCATTGCGGCGTTCAAGCGCCATGTCGACCGCTGCGAGCAGCGCCGCGTCCTCGAATGGTTTCTCCAGCAAATCGACGGCGCCGAGCTTCATGGCTTCGACGGCGAGCGGCACGTCGGCATGTGCGGTCAGGACGATGACGGGGTTTGTAATCCGCTCTTCCTTCATTCTTGAAATCAGTTCGATGCCGTTCATCTCCGGCATCCGGACGTCTGTGACGACACAGCCGTCTCGATGCGCAAGGCTGGCGTTCAGGAAAGCGAGCGCAGAGGGATAGGTATGCACCTTGAAGCCTTCGGTGCTGAGCAGAAGCCCCACGGCGTCGCGAACCGCGGCGTCGTCGTCGATAACGTGGACGATACGTTGTTCGCTCATGCGTCGACTTCCGCGTCTTGCAACGGCAGCGTAAAGCTGAACACTGCGCCGCCGCTGGCGTTGGGAGCGGCCCAGATTCGCCCGTAATGCGCCTCGATGATCGTGTGCGAAATCGACAAGCCCACGCCCATGCCTTTCGTTTTCGTCGTCGTAAACGGCTCAAAGCACCCAATATCCGAGGATTCAGGCAGTCCGCAGCCGGAGTCAATC
Organism: Methylocystis parvus OBBP; assembly: GCF_027571405.1. Lineage (GTDB taxonomy): Bacteria > Pseudomonadota > Alphaproteobacteria > Rhizobiales > Beijerinckiaceae > Methylocystis > Methylocystis parva. Next base: position 1,870,797 of record NZ_CP092968.1, on the reverse strand, counting down.
ACATCGATGCGAATCGTGCCGTCGCCAGGGTTGGACGTCTCGATCACGAGGTCGCGGCGCTCGGAGGACTGCATCGCCTCGACGGCGTTACGAATAAGGCTCGCGAACACCTGCTTCAACTGCGCCCGGTCGGCGATGACGCAATCCTCGGCGGCCCGCAGCCTCAGCTCAAATTGCACGCCTACGATCTCGCTATTCTCCAGCGCCTCTTCTCGAGCTTCGCCGATTACCTCATGCAGGCAGACCATCGTCTTGTCGGGCTCCCGCGAGCGAACCAGTTCTCTGAGGCTCGTGACGATCCGGCCGGCGCGCAAAGTCTGCGCCGCCGCCTTGTCCAAAACCTCAATGATCGCCGCATCGCCGGCGTGCGGGGATTGTTCGAGGAGACGACGCGCAACGCGCAGATAGGTCGCGTTGGCGGCGAGCGGCTGGTTGATCTCATGCGCAAGCTCGGCGGCCATGCCTCCTATCGCCTTGAAGCGACTGCGATACAGTTCGCCCAGATGGTGTTCGATCATTCGCTGTTCGGTCAGGTCCTTGATAAAGGCGACGCGTAGGTTTTTGCCCCCGAAAATCGCTTCCCCCAGGGTCAGTTCCGCCGGAAAGGACGCGCCTCCTTTGCGCCGCCCCATGATTTCGACTCTCTCTCCGGCTTCGGGCGGCGTCCATTCTTTCTCGTCTTCGCCGTCAAGCGAGATAAGCGCGCCCACATTCATAGCGGCGATTTCGCCTGGCCCATAACCGAACATGATAACGCCCGCGCGATTCACGGTCTGCAGGCGTCCCGACTCTTCCATCGTCAACACAGCGTCCTGAGCCGCGTCGACCGTCGCCTGCAGCCTTGCAGCGCTTTCCGCAAGAGAAAGCTCGGCGCTTTTACGCGATGTGATGTCGGACGCGTAGCCGTGCCAGACAATGGAGCCGTCCTTCTCGCGCACGGGCGCGCCCTGCGCTTCCATCCAGACAGCGCCTTTTTCCGGATGCGCGAAGCTGAACTGGCAAACCCATAAGGAAAGGTCGCGCGCGGAGCGGAACAGGCTTTGATTGATGGTCTCGAGTTCGCTGGGGTCGAGCCGTTTGTAGAATGCCCCCGCATCTGCGCAAATGTCGCCCGGATCGAGGCCAAAGACCGCTTTCGCCTTAGGGGAGACGTAGCGATAGGCGACGCGGCGCTTTTCATCCAGAAAGAACGTGCCGACCACGCCCGGCGTTGCGAGCGCAATTGCCCCGATCTGTTCCGATACGGTTGCATCGGATCGAAGACGCAGGTGGCGATAAGCGGCCTCGAGCGCGAGCACGCATGCGCTTATCACAATGAAAAGCGTTGCGGCTACGACGCGCTCGCCCAGCGGTGAATCAGAAAGCCAGAGAAGCGAAAGCGCGCCGGCGAAGGCCGCGAGGACGCCCGGAAGTGGTCCGCCAAGCAATCCGGCCAGAATCACGACAAGATATTCGACCGCATCGGGCAACCGCGCGTCGGACGCGCGCAAAAGAGCGAGGCGCGCGCATGCTGCAACGGCGGAGCCGATCCCCGCCATTGTGATGCGAAGCGGCAAAGGCGCCGCATGGGCCGTTGCGACAGCGCGCTCGATCGCCGTCGCGCATCGCCTGAGGATTCGAGACGCAAGCCAGCGCATGTGCAGCTTCGGGTCCAAAAGGAGGAGAGGCCAATATAACCCAAGACTGAACATCTCTGTGCATTGCTGAAACAGCATTACGCCTAAAGACAAGCTTTCGCCTAAGTCGTTCGAGCCTGCGGCTAAACTGTTTAGTACAGCAAGGCGTGCGACAAAGGAACTCCGGAGAAACACGTAATCAATTGCGCAGAGGATAAATTACCCGAAAGTCCAGGTAGCGCTTTGCTATTGAAAAAAGATAGGCATATTGCGAATTTTAGTAAATCACTGCGTAACGCTGCGCGCGAGGTCATACGCTTGAATTTAATGGATAATGTTGTTGGAAGCGAGAGTAAAGCTGTAGCTTTACTTGAGGCCGTTATGGACGCGCTTCCGTATGAAGCGGCGTTGCTCGACCGCAGCGGCCGCGTCATCGGCGCAAACGATCTGTGGATGGCCGCTAATCTTGAATGCGGCGATATGGGCGAGATCGGCAGCGATTTGCTCGACCTGTTGCACAAACGACAAACTCTGGATTCCTTCTCGCGTCAATTTTTGAACGGCCTCGAAGCCGTGCTTTGCGGCGCGCGGAACGCGTTTTCGATCGTTTCGCCGTCAGAGCCTCGTATATCGGTCGACGTTTGTGGGTTTTCCGGCGGTTTCGACGGCGCGCTGCTGCTGCGGCGCACCGTCAAAGCCGCGGCTTCTTGCGAGGCGCGCCAGGCTTTTCTCGTCGCGTTGGGCGACAAGTTCCGTTCCCTGAGCGACGCCGACGCGATCAGGGAGGCGACGTGTCAAATGCTCGGCGAGCGTCTTTCCGCCGATCGCGTATTTTTTGTCGATCTCGACAAAAGCAGAAACGCCGTCGCAATCAGCTCGGATTATTTTCGTCCGGCCCTCGAAAGCGCCGCCGGGAGCTATCCCGTTTGGGGTTTTGCAGCTTTGGTCCGCTGCATCGAGCAGAGCAGGCCTCTTGCCGTCGCCGACGTCCTGGAAGGGAGCGACGGCCTCGAATCTTGCGCCAATGCGCTTCAAAGTCGCGCATTGGCGGCGGCGCCGCTTGGCGTCGATGATGGAGAGGCGTGCGCTCTCGTCGTCGCATCTTCTGCGCCGAGAGCCTGGACGCGCGAGGAGGTCGAACTCATTCTTCAAGCCGCTGAGCGCGCGACGGATGCGGCGAAACGGGCGCTCGCCGAGAAAGCGCTGCGAGAGAGCGAGTTGCGCGAACGTCTCAGATCGGCGGAACTCCAGGCGCTGCTCGACATGGCGCCGATCGGCCTCGCCATTGCGAGCGGCGAGAGCGGAGAGCGCATACACGGCAACCGCGCTCTCGAGCAGATGTTGGGGGTCGGAAGCGAAAGCAGATTGTCGAAAGCCGGCCGAGAGAGCCTGGGTTTTCGAGCGTTTCGGAACGGCGGCGAAATGCTGACGGGCGATCTGCCGATGCAGCGCGCGGCGGCCGGCGAAGTCGTCGGGGGCGAAGTCATCGACGTTTTGCGCGACGATGGTCTGGCGATCACCGTCTTCGCCAAGGCCATGCCGCTTTATGATGAGCAGGGCGAGCCGCGCGGCGCCATCGGCGCCTTTATGGACATCACAAAGATCAGAAAGGCCGAAGATGCGCTGCGCGAAAGCGAGCAGCGCTGGCACAGTTTGGTGAAATCCTGCGCGCAGGCGATCTGGGAGGCCGACGCGGACGGCGTCGTCGTCGCGGACAGTCCAACCTGGCGCGCCTTCACGGGGCAGACGCCCGATGAATGGCTTCGTGAAGGGTGGGTGAGCGCCATCCATCCCGACGATAGAGTCAGCGCGGAGCGTCAATGGCGCGATGCGATCGCGGCGCGCGAAATCATCAATGAAGAATTTCGTCTCAAGCAGGGAGACGGGTGGCGTTGGATCAATGTGCGGGCGACGCCGATTTTCGGGCATGACGGCAAGCCCTCGAAATGGATCGGAATGATCATCGATATCGACGCTCGCAAGAAGGCCGAAGCGGCGCTGCGCGAGAGCGAAGAACGTCAGGCGTTCATGCTGAAGCTGATCGACGCCTTGCGTCCGCTCGCCGATCCTGGAGAAATCCAGGCGACGGCTTGCCGTCTCCTCGCCGAGCAGCTCGACGTCAGCCGCGTCTCCTATGCCGACATCGAGGGAGACGATTATGTCGTGCGGCAGAGTTATGCGCGCGGCGTCGCGCCTTTCATGGTCCGCGTGCCGATCGTCCATCTCGGCGCGTCTTTGCTGGATCAGTATAGAAGAGGAGAGGCCGCCGCGATCGCCGACGTCCGCGCTGACAATCAATTTACGCCGGATGAGCTGCAGCGGTTCAGCGCTGGCGACATTGCGGCGCTCGCAAGCGTCATTTTGTCGAAGCGGGGTCGCTGGGTCGGCGCGCTTTGCGCGCACAACGCCGCGCCGCGCGTCTGGACGTTGCTGGAAATCGCGCTGCTCCAGGATGTGGCTGAGCGCATCTGGTCGGCGGCGGAGCGCGCCCGCGCCCAGGCCGCCTTGAGGGAGAGCGAATTCAGACTCCAGCTCGCGCTGAACTCGGGCAATATCGGAATCTATGAATGGCGCATCGAGACCGGCGAACTGATCTGGGATGATCGCCTGCGCGCGCAATGGGGCGCGCGGAGCAATTCGCCGATCAGCCACCAGACGTTTTTCGACGTTATTCATCCCGCTGACCGTGAACGCGTTCGATCTGCGGTCGATCGCGCGTTGAAGCCCGGTTCGGGCCGCATCTTTCTCGAGGAATATAGAGTTTCCTGCTCGGGCGGCGCCGAACGCTGGGTCGCCGCCACCGGGGCCGTCTTTTTCGAGGACAAAAAGCCCGTTCGCATGGTGGGGACGTCGCAGGACATCACAGCGCGCAAATATACGGAGGCCGAGCGCCAGAAATTCGTCGCTCTCGCCGAACAAAGCATGGAGTTCGTCTCTTTCTGCAGCATGGATTTTGAACCGCTCTATCTCAACCCGGCCGGGGCGAAGCTCGTCGGGCTTGCGCGGGAGCAGGCGTTCTTCGTGCGGATGAGCGACTATTTTTTCCAGGAAGACCATGACTTCGTATTCGAAGAATTTTTCCCGAAAGTTCAGCGCGAAGGCCACGCCAATACCGAGCTCAGATTCCGTCATTTCAAGACCGGCGAAGCCTTATGGATGCTTTACAATGTGTTCGTGTTACGGGACGAACGCGACGAGCCGATCGGATTTGCGACCGTCAGCCGCGATATTTCCGAGCGCAAGCTCGTGGAAGACGCTTTGAAGGCGGCCGACCGCCGCAAGGACGAGTTTCTGGCGACTCTCGCCCATGAGCTGCGCAACCCTCTGGCGCCGGTTCGCAACGCCGTCCATGTCCTTCGGCATGACGCGGCCGCGACCGTAACGGCCAAGCGAGATCTGGCGCTGCTCGCGATGATCGACCGGCAGGTCGAGCATCTCGTTCGTCTCGTAGACGATCTGCTCGAAGTGTCGCGCATCACGCGCGGCAAGATCGAACTCAAGAAACGTCGCGTCGATCTGGCCGAAATATTGCGCCACGCGGTGGAGACGGCGCAGCCGACGATCGATCATGCGCAGCACAGCCTGCATGTCGCTTTACCGTCAGAGGCGCTCGAGCTCGACGCCGATCCGGTGCGGCTTGCGCAAGTTTTTACCAATCTCCTTAACAACGCCGCGAAATATACGGAACATGGAGGCGACATCTGGCTTATGGTGGAACGGTGCGAGGGAGAGGCGGTCGTCACCGTGCGCGACAGCGGCGTCGGAATTCCGGCGGAGATGCTGCCGCGCGTCTTCGATCTGTTCACGCAGATCGACAGGACCCTGGGACGCGCACAGGGCGGTCTTGGCATCGGGCTCGCTTTGGTGAAGAGCCTGCTTGAACTGCATGGGGGCTCAGTTGAGGCGCAAAGCGAAGGATCGGGCCGCGGCAGCGCCTTTGTCGTGCGCTTGCCGACGCTCGCGAGAGATTCGACGGAGGAGTCCATGCCGGCGACGGCTCCCACGGAATTGCGCGCCGTGCGCCGCATCCTGGTGATCGACGACGATCACGACGTCGCGGACAGCCTCGTCATGTTTCTCGAGACTTTCGGGGCGATTGTCCAGGTCGCCTATAGCGGCGCCTCCGGCGTCGAGGCGCTGGCGGACTTCAAGCCGGATCTCGTTTTTTTGGATCTCGGCATGCCGGGAATGGACGGGTATGAGACCGCCCGCCGCATCCGCGCCCTGCCGGAGGGGCGCGGCGTCAAGCTCGTCGCCCTGACCGGCTGGGGACAGGAGCAAGTCTATGATCGCGCCCGAGCGGCGGGTTTCGACAGGCAGCTCACCAAGCCGGCGGGTTTCGAGGCCCTGCAACAGCTATTGGCGCAGATGTGACCCGCGATAAAGATAGGCGAATTTGGGGAATGGCGAGAGAGACGGGGCTCGAACCCGCGACCTCCGGCGTGACAGGCCGGCGCTCTAACCAACTGAGCTACTCCCCCGCGCGGCGCGTCGTTCGCGCGAGGACTGCGGGATAGGGCGCCCCGTTTTCGAAGTCAAGCGCTCTTTGCGACGCTTCGGCGACGCCCGCTTTTCTTTCCCCTCCGGCTGCGATAAGCCAGCCAATGTCAGCGACGTCCGGATGATCGGGCGGCGCGCGCGAGCGATTCCGCCAATGTCTGAAAACTTCCGGGACGAGGCCGAAAGCCTCAGCGAAAGCGACATACGCCGCCGACGCGTCAAGATTCGCGCCTGGCGGCGCGGCATGCGCGAACTCGATATCCTCATCGGCGGCTTTGTCGATGCGAGGATCGAGGCGCTCGGCGAGGCGGAGCTCCATGAAATGGAGACGCTGCTCGATTTGCCGGACGCCGAACTCCTGAGCTGGCTCTCCGGCGCCGCGCCGCCGCCGCCCGAGCGCGACACGGCGCTACTTAAGGCCATTATCGCCTTTCACACCCACGACGGACCCATTCATTGAACAAAGCGGCCGTGAAGACCAGGGGCGCCGCCCAAGCGCTCGAAAATGCGCGGGCGCGTCTCGCGAAGCGCGAGAAGCTGCTTTTCTCCCATGCGCCGGAAGGCTTCGACGCCTTTCTCTGCGCGGATCTCGCCCGCGCGCTCGCGCGCGAAGCGGAGGGACGGCCGGCCGTCTTCGTTCATGTCGCGCGCGACGGGGCGCGCTCGGCGCAGTTCCGCGAGGCGCTGCGTTTCGCCAATCCCGATGTAGAAATTCTCGATATTCCCGGCTGGGACTGCCAGCCCTATGATCGCGTCTCGCCGCACGCCAATGTCGTCGCGCGGCGCATGACGGCCCTGTCTCGTCTGGCGCGCGCCAGCTCTTCCGCCGAGCGCCCGCGCGTCGTCACGACGACGGCGGATTGTCTTCTCCAGCGCGCGCCGCCCAAGAAGATGGTTTCGGCCGAGAGTTTCTCGGCGACGCCTGGCAATCTCGTCAAGCTCGACGAGTTGGCGCTTTGGCTGGAGGCTAACGGTTTTTTGCGCGCCAGCACGGTCCGTGAGACCGGCGAATACGCCCAGCGCGGCGGCCTGATCGATCTGTTTCCCCCCGGTCTCCCGGCGCCGATCCGTCTCGATTTCTTCGGCGATACGCTGGAATCCATCAGGAGCTTCGATCCGGAAACGCAGCGCGCGACCGGGCAATTGCGCGCGCTCGATCTCACGCCGATGAGCGAGTTGCGGCTGACCTCCGACACGATGCGGCGCTTTCGACAGAATTACGCCGCCAAATTCGGCGGACAGACGCGCGGCGACGCGCTTTATGAGGCGGTAAGCGAAGGCCGGCGTCATCACGGCATGGAGCACTGGATGCCGCTCTTTTACGAGCGGATGGACACGCTCTTCGATTATCTCGGCGAGGCGCCGCTGATGCTCGACGCGCTGGTCGAGGAGGCCGCAAGCGAGCGCATCAAGCAGATCGTCGACTATTACGACGCGCGCAAGGAGGCTTTCGATCTCGATCCGGCGGGCGCGAACTACAAGCCGATCGAGCCAAGCGCGCTCTACCTTACGCGCGACGAATGGCGCGACGCACTGCAGGCGCGCGGGGCGGCGCAGTTCTCGCCTTTCGCCTCCGAGCGCGCCGACGCCATTGATTGCGGCGCGCGGCCCGGCCGCGATTTCGCGCCGGAGCGCAATGAGCCGGAGACCAACGTCTTCGAGGCGGCGGTGGATCATGTTCAGGCGCTGCGCGGAACCGGCAAGGCCGTCATCGTCGCCGGCTGGTCGGACGGCTCCTGCGAGCGCCTCGGCCATGTGCTTCAGGAGCACGGGCTGAAGGATTTCGCGCTCGTCAATTCGCTTCCCTCGGCCCTGGCGAAAGGGCCGGGCGGCGTGACGCTCGCCGTGCTCGGCGTGGAGCATGGCTTCGAGACCGGCGCTTACGCGCTGGTGGGCGAGCAGGACATTCTCGGCGACCGGCTCGTGCGCCGCCGGCGCAAGCGCAAGCCGACGGAGAACCTCCTTGGAGAAGTCGCCGCGCTCACGGCGGGCGACCTCGTCGTGCATGTCGATTACGGCATCGGCCGCTTTATCGGCCTGACGACGCTCGATAGCGGCGGCGTGAGGCGCGATTATATCGAGGTGCATTACGCCGAGAGCCAGAAGCTCTTCGTGCCGGTCGAAAATTTCGAGCTGTTGACCCGCTATGGCGGCGAAGACGCGGATGCGCAGCTCGACCGCATGGGCGGCACGAGCTGGCAGGCGCGCAAGGCGCGGATGAAGAATCGCATCCGCGAAATGGCGAAGGGCCTCATCGAGATCGCCGCACAGCGTCAGTTGCGCGCGGCGCCGAAGCTCGTTCCGCCGGAAGGACTCTATGACGAGTTCTGCGCGCGCTTTCCTTACGACGAGACTGAAGATCAGGCCTTCGCCATCGACGCGGTGCTCGACGACCTCGCCGCCGGGCGCCCGATGGATCGCCTCGTTTGCGGCGACGTTGGCTTCGGCAAGACGGAGGTCGCGCTGCGCGCCGCCTTCACGGCGGCGATCAACGGCAAGCAGGTCGCCGTCGTCGCGCCGACGACCTTGCTCGCGCGCCAGCATTACAAGACCTTCAGCGAGCGCTTCGCCGGTCTGCCGATCAGGATCGGCCGCCTCTCGCGCATGGTCGGAACGGTGGAGACGCGCGAGACCAGGAAGGGACTCGCCGAAGGGACGGTCGATATTATCTGCGGCACGCACGCCATTCTCGGCAAGGGCGTCAGCTTCAAGGATCTCGGCCTCGTCATCATCGACGAGGAGCAGCATTTCGGCGTCGGCCACAAGGAGCGCTTGAAGGAGCTGCGCGCCGAAGTGCATGTGCTGACGCTCTCCGCGACGCCGATCCCGCGCACATTGCAACTCGCCATGACCGGCGTGCGCGAGCTGTCGCTCATCACCACGCCGCCGGTCGATCGCCTCGCCGTGCGCAGCTTCATCTCGCCCTTCGATCCGCTGATCGTGCGCGAGGCGCTGCTGCGCGAGCGTTATCGCGGCGGACAGGCCTTCTTCGTCTGCCCGCGCATCGACGATCTGGAGGAAGCCGCCGCCTTCCTGCGCGAGAACCTGCCGGAGGCGAAATTCGTCATCGCGCATGGGCAGATGTCCGCGACCGAGCTCGAAGAGAAAATGTCGGCCTTCTATGACGGCAAGTTCGACATTCTGCTCTCGACGACGATCGTGGAATCGGGTCTCGACATTCCGAGCGCGAACACGCTCATCGTCTGGCGCGCCGACATGTTCGGCCTCGCGCAGCTCTATCAATTGCGCGGACGCGTCGGCCGTTCGAAGACGCGCGCCTATGCGCTTTTCACGACGCCGGCCAATCGCGGCGTCACGCCGCAGGCGCAAAAACGTCTCGAAGTGCTGCAATCGCTCGATACGCTCGGCGCCGGTTTTCAACTCGCGAGCCACGATCTCGACATTCGCGGCGCCGGCAATCTGCTTGGCGACGAACAGTCGGGTCATATTAAGGAAGTCGGATACGAACTCTATCAGCAGATGCTTTCCGACGCGATCACGCTGCTCAAGGCGGGCGTCGAGGAGCCGCAGGAAGAAGCCTGGTCGCCGACGATCGCCATCGGGGCGCCGGTCACGATTCCGGAGGACTATATCCCCGACCTCACGCTGCGCCTGCAGCTCTACCGGCGCCTTTCGACGCTCGAGACCGATCAGGACATCGAGGCTTTCGCCGCCGAGATGATCGACCGTTTCGGTCCCATTCCGCCGGAAGTCGAACAGCTTTTCGAGATCGTCGCCATCAAGGCCCTTTGCCGTCGCGCTCATGTCGAGAAAGTCGATACGGGTCCGAAGGGCGTCATCATCTCCTTTCGCGACAATCATTTCGCCGACCCGGCTGGACTTGTCCGCTATGTCGCGGAGCAAGGGACGCAGGCGAAGGTGCGGCCTGATATGCGCATCGTCTTTGTGCGCGAGTTCGACACGATGAAGCAACGTCTCGCCGGCACGCGGCGCATCCTGCGCGCGCTGGTCGGGATCGCCGAGAAGAAATCCACGTAGCCGATATTTATCAATCTCCTCTCGCGCGCCTCTGGCTGGGCGCGGGGCGTCGCCTAATTATCAATTTTCTGTAGCGAGCCTGAAAAACTCGGTTTCTATAATCCTGCGTGGAAGCGTCAGCTTCCAGCCACGACGTGGTTAAATAACAAGGAGGAAACGATGGCTTTCAAGCACTCCGCGTTGGTTGCGCTCGTCGCTGTTCCGGCTGTTCTCGGCTTCGGCGGCGCGATGGCCGAAGAAGTGAAGTGGGGCGCGCCGAATGTCGCGGGCCAGCCCGGCTATAAGGAGCCGACGAAGGTTGACGAGGTGCGCGCGCCGCGTCCCGTCAGGGACGATCCCAAGAACAAGGGCAGCTATCAAGTCAAGCGCGACGACGCCAAGTAACAACCGCAATGCACAGCGTGCGGTCGCTCTTGAGCGACCGCATCGATCCGCCGGCGACGGGATTGCGGCGCCGCATCATTGTTTCTCGATTTGACGCGCGACAATTGGCGGGATGCCATCTCCTTCGTTACTGTGACATTGTCGCCGACAGTGCGGCGGTCGTCGCTACTGTCGCTGAAGCAAATCAATAAATTTAAGGGAGAGAAACATGATCGCGCGAACCATCCTCAATACGGCCGGCGTTGCGGCGCTTGCATTGGCGGCGGGCCTGGCGATGGCGCAAGCCGAGCCGGAGATGGATCACAGCAAGATGGACCATGGCGCGATGGACCATTCAGCGCATGACGCGGGTGGCGGCGCGCCTGCCGCGCAATGGGCCGATCCCGGCAAGCCGCAGTCGGGCGCCGCGGAGGCGCCCAAGAGCGACGCGCCAAAAGCCGATGAACATGCCGGCCATCACGGCGGCGGCATGGGCGGCGGCATGGGCGGAATGGATCATGGCGGCGGCGGAATGGGCGGCATGGACCACGGTTCCGGCGGCGGCATGTCCCATGGCTCCGGCGGGGGCATGGGCGGCATGTCGCATGGCGCGGGCGGCATGGGCGGCGGCATGAGCAGCGGAATGGGTGGCATGATGGCCCATATGCTCTGCGGCTTCGCCGAGCATCTCGAAGGGCGTCTCGCTTATGTCAAGGCCGAGCTGAAGCTCACGGAGCAGCAGGTCTCCGCCTGGAACAATTTCGCCGACGCCTGGCGCGCCGTCGCGCAGAAGGCGCAGGCCAAATGCGCGGCGACGGACGATCGCCCGGATCCGGCCAAGCCGCAGATCCTGCACAAGCTCGACAAAATGGACAAGCACATGTCCGACCATCTCGACATTGTGCGCGCGCAGAAGGCCGCGATCGAACCGCTCTTCACCGCTCTTTCCGACGAGCAGAAGAAAATCGCGGGCGAAGCCATGACGCATGTCATGAAAGTCGGCATGTCCATGAATGGCGGCGGCATGATGGGCGGCGGCATGGGCGGAATGATGGGCGGCATGGGCGGCATGGGCGGCATGAGCCATGGCGGCTCGGGGGGCGGCATGCAGCACTAAATCCATTGAAAGTAAGGCCGGGCCTCGCATCGTCGAATGCGGGGCCCGGTTCGTCGACAGATCTTCGATGCGGCCTTGCAGGCTTTCGCGCGCGCCGGCGAAGCATTTCTCTTTAGTTACAATGCGACGGAATTATATCATCGTCGCTTGTGGTTTCGGCCTTATCCCGATCCGTCGCCCGGCCCTAAAGTCGTCACAATGCGGGCGGCTTAAATATGGAGAAGCCGTTTCGCGGAGGCGTTTCCCGCACGGCGCTACGGACATGCCGGCCTTTATGTCGCGTCCGCTCAACCTTAAAGGAACGAAATGACGAGAATCCGCGTATTCGCCTGCTGTGCGCTTATCATGACCGCCGTTCCGGCCTTTGCGAGATCATCCGCCGTCGACGCGGTCAGCGCCGTGCTTTCCCGCCCGACGCCGATCGCGCGCAAGGCCGAGATCGGCCGTCAGGTCGCGCGCATGTGCAATATGTCGCTTTCCGACGATCAACTCGCCAAAGCGTCGGCCTTCGTCGAGTCGCATCGCGGCAAGGGCGCGGTCTGGGTCGCGGATCAGATCCGGCAAAGCGAACTGAGCTATGTCTGCAATATCTGATCTTCCGCGTTGATGGTCGATGGCGCGCCGATTGCTTGCAATGCGCAACGATAGCGAGCGCGTCATGACCGTTTCCCAACTCATCGAAAAGCTGCAGCAAATGCCGGGCGACGCCGTCGTGCTGCTCGAAGCTGAAGCCGGCTTTGCGCGCGTCGCCGGCCTGAACCTTGAAAAAAGCGCGACAGCGGGCCTCCCTGACGAGGTCGTCCTTTTCACCGACGCTGAAGAATAGCGCTCACTCCACCGAGAATTCGCGCATCATGCCCATATCCTCATGTTCGAGGTTGTGGCAGTGATACATGAAGCGACCCTTGAAGTCGTTGAAGGGCTTGGCGATGAGCACGCGTTCGCCGGGCGCGACGAGCACAGTGTCCTTCAGGCCGCTGTCGATGAGCCCCTCCTGAAAGGTCGCATAAGAACCCGGATCGTCGCCGCTATAGCGCCGCTCCAGGATCTCGAATTGCTCGCCGTGCAGATGGATCGGATGGGCCATGTCCATCGTGCCCATCATTCCCATGCCGCCGCCCATGCCGCCGCCGCCATGGTCATGGAAGATCTCGAAGAGCTGCACCGTGTCGACGGGGATGCGCTCAATATCCATCACCTCGTCATGGCCATAGGCGCGCCCATTGATCGCCAGCTGCATATGCCCCATTGAGAGCGCGATGGGACGGGGATTGTCGGGGTTGGCGACGTCCGCCCTGCGATAATGTCTCAGCGTCGAAAGCTTCTCGGGGAGCTTCGGACTGTCGTTCGTCTCCCGCGCGACCGTCACGCTGAAGAGCGGGTAATCGTCGCCGACGAGGAGGCGGCCGCCGCCCATGCGTTGCGCCATGGGCGGCGTGAGGCCGTCAAAGGCCCCGCTGCGCATGACGAGTTTCGAGCCCGTCTTTCGGCCGGAAAAATCGACCCAGAGATCGAGCCTTTCGCCGGGGGACAGCATGGCGTATGGACGCGTCTGCGGTCTTTCCAAAAGGCCGCCGTCGACGCCGATGACGGTCAGCGGCGTCCCGTCGTCCCAGCGCAGCTTGTAAATGCGCGCATTGGAGGCGTTCAGCACGCGAAAGCGATAGGCCCGGCTCGCGACGTCGAGCCCGTAATCCGGCCGGCCGTTGACGAGAATGCGTTCGCCGTAAAAGCCGAACATGTCGCGATGCATGCCGCCCCAATAAGCGAGCTGATTATTGTCGTCGAAGGACCGGTCCTGCAGCACGATCGGGATCTCATATTCGCCCGAAGGCAAGCCCAGCGCGCGCTCCTCCTCGTCCTCCACGACGATGCCGCCGGCGAGACCGTGATAGACTTGGGTCGCCGTCGCTTCATGCGTGTGCGGATGATAGAGATAAAAGCCCGCGCGATTGCGCATCTCGAATTCGTAGACATAGGTCTGGCCGGGATCGATCGCGGCCTTGGGATGCCCGTCCGCCTCCATCGGCACATGCAGGCCATGCCAATGGGCGATGGTCGGCTCGGGAAGGTCGTTGCGCAGGCGAATGCGAATCTTCTGACCCTTGGCGAAGCGCATCAGGGGACCGAGATAGCTGCCGGGCAATGCGGTGAGCGTATTGGCCGGGCCTTTGAGAAGGTTGCCGGCATAACGCCAGACTTGCGTCGGCGCGCCGTCGAGAATGTTGACGGCGTCGCGCTTGCACACCAGTTCGACGTCGACGTCCGGATTGAAGTTCTCCGTCGCGCCTCGCGGCGGGGCGGTCATCATTCCCGCGGCCCGCGTAAAAGCCGGCGCTGCGAGCGTGGCGGCCGCCGACAGGAGCACTTTCCGACGCGTAAGATCGAAGCCGGCTTTCATTGATTCTCCCTCCCCGCAGCGCTTTTTATTAGCTTGCTCTCATATATGCGCCTGCTGGCCTTAAAACCCTGCGGCATATGGCGACATTGCGACCGTGCGGCGCAGTTCGCCGCAAAAAACGCCATAAGGTTTGCGAAGGGGGCGCCGTCTGTGGCAAATTCACTCGCGATTTCACCCCTGTGCTTGGCATGCAGGTTGCCCCGGCTCGCGGACGGGTTCCTCCATCGAGATGAACGAAACGGTCAGACAAAAGCCGCGTGGCGCGACGCTCGCCGCTGTCGCCATGGAACGGCTCTTCGAGCCGCGCCAGGGCGGAGGCGTGACGCCGCGTCCCCGCTTCTTCGCATTCATCCTGCTCGGCCTGCTGCTCCACCTCGCTCTGCTCGCCTTCCTCCTTTGGGAGGATAGGCGCAGCGAGTTCGCTCAACCGCCGGTCGAGGAAATTCCCGTCGAGGTGATCACCGAACCGCCGCCGCCCGAGCAGCCGCCGCCGGAGGAAAAGAAGGAGGAAAAGCCTCCAGAGCCGCCGCCGGAGAAGCAGGAGCAGCAAAAGCCCCCGCCGCCGCCTCCGCCGCCTGTGGAGGAGGAAAAACCGGCTTTCGACGCGCCCAAGGCGGAAAGCAAGTCCAAGAGCGAGGTGAACGCGCCGGAGGAGGCCGATCAGGCCAAGACCAAGCGTAACGAGCCGGAGAAATTCGCCCCCAAGGACGAAAAGCCGCAGGGGCTGAAGGACGCGCAGGACGACGCCGACGGCGAGAAGCCGCCGGAGGCGTCCGAGCAGAAGGAAGTGGAGGACAAGCCCGACGCCGAGATCATCGAGCGCGCCGAGAAGGTTCCGACGCCGACCGACAAGCCGAAGACGGAGGATGCGAAACCTGCAAAGAAGGGCGACGCCAATTCCATCGCCGATCAGGTCGCGGCGCTCGCGCCCTTGCCGGACTTCAAGCTCGCGGCGCCGCCCAAGCCCTCGCCCGTCGGCGGCGGTCAGGCGAAGACGACCTATCTGACGATCCTTTACGGCCTCATCATGCCGCATATGCGCATCCCGCCGCGCGTGCGCGAGATGCAGATGTCGTCCAAGGGGGTCGTCGCCTTCTATATTGACGAGATGGGCAATCTGACCCATCAGGCGGTCTATAAGTCG
This sequence comes from Methylocystis parvus OBBP, assembly GCF_027571405.1. Lineage (GTDB taxonomy): Bacteria > Pseudomonadota > Alphaproteobacteria > Rhizobiales > Beijerinckiaceae > Methylocystis > Methylocystis parva. The sequence goes on along the minus strand of NZ_CP092968.1, from coordinate 1,855,657 downwards.
AGCGGTCTGCCGGATCTCGATTCCGCGGCGCTCGCCGCTGTCCGCGCCGCCGCCCCCTTCCCGGCGCCGCCGCGCGGATTGCCGCATTCAATGCTGTTTACCTATGCGACAAAGTGAGAGGGGACGCGCCCCAGCCGCGTTCTCGATGAAGGCGCCGGTCTGCTCCGTCTCCCGCTTGCGGCGGAGAGTTGGGGAGGGGGTTACGACGTCAACGCAATCGCCGATACGAGCCGCCCGTAATCCGGCTCCCGTCGATGCACGCTGCGGCGATAGCTGAAGCAGCGCGCTTCGTCCGCGTAAGTATCGAGGCCGAGCGCCTCGAAGGAGGCGACGCCGAGCCGCGACACGCGCATGGCGATGAAGCCCTGCAGATCGAACATGGAATGGCCCGCGCGCGGCGAAGGCGCGAAGAAACGCGCATAGTCCATATCCTCCTCCACGAAGCGGGCGGAGAATTCCGGCCCCACCTCATAGCTCTGCGGGCCGATCGCGGGGCCCAGCGCGATGTGGATGTCGGCGCGGCGCGCGCCCCGCGCCTCCATGGCGGCGACCGTCGCTTCGATCATGCCGGTGAAGGCGCCCTTCCAGCCGGCGTGGCAGGCGCCGATCACGCCCGCTTTCGCGTCGGCGAAAAGCAGCATGCCGCAATCGGCGCCGGTGACGCCGAGCGCCAGCGACGCTTCGCGCGTCACGAGTCCGTCGCAGCGCGGTCGCTCCTTCGGCGCCCAGGGTTCGCTGACCGTCAGCGCGTCGGCGGAATGGATCTGGAACGGCACCAGAAGCCGCTCGGCAGGCACGCCGACGCGCGCCGCCATGCGCGCGCGGTTTTGCGCGACGCGCTCCGGCGCGTCCTTCGAGCCCACGCCGCCATTGAGCGAGCCATAGACGCCTTCCGAGACGCCGCCCTCACGCGTGAAGAAAGCGTGCCGAAGGCCAGGCAGATCGAGATTGGACGCGGTGAGGGCGGGGGGAATTGTCATGTCGTTCCTGGCGAAGCGTTTGTTTCCTCTCCTCGCAAAGCCCGTCGAAAGACGGGCGTCTTTCGACGCCCCATGCGGGGAGAGGGGGCTAAATCACACAATGAACCCCGGCATGTCCGGCATGTCGGGATGCGTCACGGCCATTACCTTGAACAATGCGCCCATATGACGGCGCGGGTCCTGCACGCCGGTCAGGCGGTCGAAAGCGTCGACGACGCCCTGCTGCTGCTCGGGCGTCGCGCGTTTCATCAGCGCTTGCGCTCGGCGTTCGATGCCGAGTTGCAGGAGGAAGTGCCCTTGCGTCACAGGCCCCATCACCTTGGCGCCCGCCGCTTTGGCGGCGCGGGCCAGCGCGGCGAAATCCACATGCGCCGTGAGATCGGCCTCCCCGGGCGCGGCGAGCGGATCGACATAGACATGTTTCGAAACCGCCTGCAGGCTGTCGCCGAGAGTCGTCTCCGTATAGCCGTAGTCGATCATAAGCAGCGCGCCGCCGTCCCGCACGAGGCGCGCGGCGATCTCGCCCATTATGCGCTGCGAAACGGGGCTCACCTCGATGATCGAGCCCTCCTGAGCGGGCGCCCTCAGCGAGGTTTCGACTCTGTCGGAAAGGCCGAAGGTCAGTTCGCCCGCCGGATCGAGCCCCACGAGCCGCTCGCGCCAGCCGGGAATCGTCTTGACGTAATGGCGTACCGGCAGCGCGTCGAAAAATTCGTTCGCCAGAATGAAAGCCGGACCCGGCGGGGTCTCGCCGACATCGGCGCTCCAGCCGACCGGCTTGCCAGCATTGTCGAGCGTTTGCCGCTGAATGGCGCGCAACGTCGGACTCGTCTCGACGAGATGTACGCTCACCGCGTCGAGAAAGCCGGGCGAAATGCGTGAAACGCGCAGGACGTCCGACATGAGCGTGCCGCGTCCGGGGCCGAGTTCGATGAGCCGAGCGGGGGAGGGCGACCCCGACATGCGCCAGGCTTCGCTCGTCCAGACGCCGATCAATTCGCCGAACATCTGGCTGATCTCCGGCGCGGTGATGAAATCGCCGTCCGCGCCGAAGGGATCGCGCGTCATGTAATAGCCGTGGCGCGGATGGCCGAGGCAGAGGCTCATATAATGTTCGAGGGTCATCGGCCCTTCATGAGCGATGGTCGCGGCGATTTCCTGCTTCAAGGGATTCATGCAAGCGCGCTCCGGCGGCGCAGGGAGAGAAAGATAAGCGCCGCGCCGATGAATAAGAGCGGCAGGGAGAGAACCATCCCCATTGTGAGCCCGCCCGGGAACGCCTCCTGCACGGGGTCGGGCTCGCGGAAGAATTCACAAAAGATGCGCGCAAGCCCGTAGCCGACTCCAAAGAGCCCGGTGACGAGCCCGGGCCGTTTCAGAGCGCCGCTTCTCACAGCGAGGTAAAGCAGAAGGAAGAGGGCGACGCCTTCGAGTCCCGCTTCATAGAGCTGGCTCGGATGGCGCGGTTCGCCGCCCGCCAGCGGAAAAATCATGGCCCAGGGAACGTCGGTCGGGCGTCCCCACATTTCGGGCTTGATGAAATTTGCGAGCCTTCCGAAGAAAAGCCCGATGGGCGCGACGGCGGCGCAGATGTCCGTGACGGTCATAAAGGGCACGTCGCGGCTGCGCGCGAAAAGCCACATGCCGGCGACCGCTCCGAGCAGCCCGCCGTGAAACGCCATTCCGCCTTTCCATGTCTGCAGGATCTCCAGCGGATGGGAGAGATAAAATGCGTGATCGTAGAACAGCACATGGCCGAGACGCCCGCCAATGATGACCCCGAGCGCGGCGTTCACCAGGAGATCGTCGATTCCCTCGCGCGTCGGTCGCCGCTGATCGGGCGCCCATAAGGCCTCGCGCGCGACAAGCAGGCGCAAGCCGATCCAGCCGAGAATGAAGCCGCCAATATAGGCCAGCGCATACCAGCGGATCGGCAGCGGGCCGAGATTGACGGCCACAGGATCGACGATGGGGAAGGGCAGCAGGAAGAAAGGCATCAAATGAGTCCGCACAGGCGCGGCCCTGAGCCGCGCCTTGGCGACCTTTTAACCGCGGCGTCGGGGGAAGTCATGGCTTCTTTGGCGAGTGCTGGCGCAGCTTAGGGACGGCGCATACTCCGTTTGGATGACGCATGGACGAAACACGGCGTTTATGATCCTGGCCGAGCAAGTGCGCTAGTAGCGCTCTTCAATGAATGCTGACATTCATCAAGTTGTAAATGGTTAAGTCAGAGGTAAAATGCATATATCATACCAGATATTTGACAGACAATGAATAATTGGATGATATTGCAGACGTCCATAGCTTGTCAGCTTCGCTGTTATGAAGATAGAATACTTATGCGACGTATCGCAAAACGTTAAAACGTTTAGTTTTCAGGATGAGGGAGAATATAAATGAAAGCGCTCCGGTTGGCGTCCGCGCTCATGGCGCTCTGCTCGGCTTTGCTGGCCAATCCAGTCTCGGCGGCTCCGACCCCGGTTTCGGGCTATTATGTCGTCACCATCAACGGCTTTCTGAGGCTGCCGATCTCGCAGGGCGGACAAGTCACCTGCACCGGCTATCTCTATGTCGTTCCGAATACGACAGGAAATCCCGCTATTTCGACGCTCGGCGCGGCTATATTGGGGAATAGCGCCACGTCGAACGGCTCTGTGGCAGCGACCGTGCAGGAGAACAAACAGAACTTCAGTTGTCCGATCGTCGTGCCCTATTTCTTCAATTCCTTCGACTCGGCGACGCAGTCGCTCTACCTCGTCTACAGCGTCAAGCTGAACGATCCGGGCTTTATCAACGCGCAGCAGCAAATCATTCCCGGAACGGGCGTGCGCTCGACGCGTCAGTCCACGATCGTCACCCCGGCGCCCAGCGGCACGGGAACGGTGACGAATCTGGGGCCGTTCGTCATTTATCTGTAAAGCGACGAATCTCGGCGCGAGCTTATTTGAGATAAAGGAGGGCCCGCAGTTCTCGTCGAGCTGCGGGCCTTCAACATTCGGCGTAAAAGACTCGAAACGCTTCTCCGCTTGCTAAGCCGCCTTCTTCTGCGGCAGGAAGCGTCCATAAAAGGTCTCGCCCTTCGCCGCCATGTCGCGCAGGAGCCGCGGCGGGTCGAAGCGCGGACCGTGTTTGGCGGCGAGCGCGTCGCACAGCGCGACAAAGGCCTTGGCTCCCATGCCGTCGATATAAGAGAGCGTGCCGCCGGTGAAGGGCGCGAAGCCGAAGCCGAGGATCGAGCCGACATCCGCCTCCCGCGGATCGGTGACGACGCCCTCGGCGATAGTGCGCGCGGCCTCGACCGCCTGCACGACGAGGAAGCGCCGCTTCAGTTCCTCGACGTCGACGCTGTCCGGATCGAGCGTCGCCTCCGCGAGAGCCGAGAGGCCGGGCCACAGGCTCTTCTTGCCGTCGGCCTGATAATCATAGAAGCCCTTGCCGTTCTTGCGGCCGAAGCGGCCCTCTTTCTCGACCATATAGCCGAGCACGCGCTCCTGCCGGGGATCGATCGCCTCGGGCCCAAGATCCTGCTTCGCCGCCTGAAGAATCTTCCAGCCGAGATCGAGCGCCACCTCGTCGTTGAGCGAGAGCGGGCCAACGGGCATGCCGGCCATCTTCGCGACATTCTCGATCATCGCCGGCGGGACGCCCTCGGTCAGCATGATCTGTCCCTCGCGCACGAAGTTCAGCACGCAGCGATTGGCGTAGAAGCCGCGCGTGTCGTTCACGACAATGGGCGTCTTCTTGATGATGCGGATGAAATCGAGCGCAGTCGCAAGAGCGCGGTCGCCGGTCTTCTCGCCCATGATGACTTCGACGAGCAGCATCTTCTCGACGGGCGAGAAGAAGTGGATGCCGATGAAGTTCTCCGGAACGCGCGACGTTTCCGCGAGCGACGTGATCGGCAGCGTCGACGTGTTGGAGGCGAAGATCGCGTCGCCGCCAACGACGTCCTGCGCGCGTTTCGTCACGTCGGCCTTTACGGCGCGATCCTCGAACACGGCTTCGAGCACAAGGTCGCAACCGGCGAGGGCTGCGTAATCGGCGGTCGCGTTCACGCGCGCGAGCAAAGCTTCCTTGTCGGCCGGCGTCGCGCGTCCCTTTGAGACCGAGCCGGAAATGAGCTTGTCGATCGTCGCCTTGCCCTTGTCGGCGCTTTCCTGGTCGCGATCGATCAGCACGACCTCGAGGCCGTTCAGGGCCGACACATAGCCGACGCCCGCGCCCATGAAGCCGGCGCCGAGAATGCCGATCTTCCTGAGATTGGTCGGCGGAATTTCCGACGGACGATGCGCCCCTTTCTCGAGTTCGTTCTTGGAAAGGAACAGCGAGCGGATCATCGCCGCCGCCTCCTTCGAGCGCAGGATGTGCGCAAACCAGCGCGACTCGACGGTGAGCGCCTGATCCATCGGCAATTGCAGGCCTTCATAGGCCGAATGCAGAATGGCGCGGGCGGCGGGATAGTTATTATAGGTCTCGCGGCGCAGAATGGCGTTGGCGGCGGGCCATATCATCATGCCGGTCGGCGAAAACACCTTGCCGGACGGGTTCTTGAAATCCTTCGCGTCCCACGGCGCCTGCGCCTTGCCGCCATTCACGATCCATGCGCGCGCGCGCGAGACGATCTCTTCGCGGGGCGCGACTTCGTGCACGAGCTTCGCGCCGAGCGCCGCCTTCGGCTTCAATTGATCGCCGCGGAACAGGAACTGCAGCGCGTCGCCGGTCTGCATCAGGCGCGAGACGCGCGTCGTGCCGCCGGCGCCCGGGAAGAGCCCGACCTTGATTTCCGGCAGGCCGACCTTGGTTTTGTCGTCGTCCGCCATCACGCGGTAATGGCAGGCGAGCGCGAGTTCGAAAGCGCCGCCCAGACACACGCCGTTGATGGCGACGGCGAAGGGTTTGCCGCAGGTTTCGAGCTTGCGGTAGAGCAGCGACAGCTTGCGCGAATTCTCGAAGAAGAGCTTGTTCGCCGCCTCCTCGCCCTGCTCCTTCAGCGCCTTTGCGTATTGCGCCGCGCCTTGCTGCAGCATGGAAAGGTCGGCGCCGCCGGAAAAGGCGTTCTTGCCCGAGGCGATGACGCAGCCCTTGATGTCGGCGTTGTTGACGACGGCGTCGATGACGGCGCCGAGTTCGTCCATAACGTCGGGATTGATGACGTTCATCGAACGGCCGGGCATGTCCCATGTCAGGAGCGCAACGCCGTCGGCGCCGGTCTCGAAGCGGAAATTGGCGAGGTTCATTGTTTCGTCCCCAGATCAATCTGCCATCCGTCATTGCGAGGAGCGTGAGCGACGAAGCAATCCAGAGCCGCGACGGGGCGCTGGATTGCTTCGCTGCGCTCGCAATGACGGTCGTGCATGTTCGTTCACACCCGCTCGATAATCGTCGCCGTGCCCATGCCCGCGCCGATGCAGAGCGTGACGAGCGCGGTCGATTTGCCCGTTCGCTCCAGCTCGTCCACCGCGACGCCGACAAGCATCGCGCCCGTCGCGCCCAGCGGATGGCCCATGGCGATGGCGCCGCCATTGGGATTGACCTTGGCGGGGTCGAGATCGAAGGCTTGCAGATAGCGCAGCACCACGGCCGCGAAAGCTTCGTTGATCTCGATGAGATCGATGTCGGCGAGCGACATCTTTGCGCGGTCGAGCAGTTTCTTCGTCACGTCCACCGGGCCGGTGAGCATGATGGCGGGCTCGGAGCCGATATTGGCGAAGGCGCGGATGCGGGCGCGGGGCTTCAGGCCGTATTTCTCGCCAGCCTCCTTCGAGCCGACGAGCACGGCCGCCGCGCCGTCGACGATGCCGGACGAGTTGCCGGCGTGATGCACGTAATTCAGCTTCTCGATCTCGGGATAGGCCTGAATCGCCACCGCGTCGAAGCCGCCCTGTTCGGCGTAGAAGCCGAAAGACGGCTTCAGGCTCGCGAGCGACTGCATATTGGTGTCGGGCCGCACATGCTGGTCGCGATCGAGAATGGTGACGCCGTTCACATCCTTAACCGGCACGACCGATTTGGCGAAGCGGCCTTCGGACCAGGCTTTCGACGCGCGCTGCTGCGACTCCACGGCGTAAGCGTCGACGTCGTCGCGCGAGAAGCCGTATTTCGTCGCGATGAGATCGGCGGAGACGCCCTGCGGCATGAAATAGGAGGGGATGGCGATGGTCGGGTCGACCGGCCAGGCGCCGCCCGACGCGCCGATGCCGACGCGGCTCATGCTCTCGACGCCGCCGCCGATGGCGAGTTCGTGCTGGCCCGACATGATCTGGGCGGACGCGAAATTCACCGAGTCGAGGCCCGAGGCGCAGAAGCGGTTGATCTGCACGCCGGGCACTTTGTACGAATAGCCCGACGCGATGGCCGAGGCGCGGGCGATGTCGCCGCCCGCTTCGCCGACGGGATCGACGCAGCCGAGAATGACGTCGTCCACCTCCGGCCCCGCGAGATTGTTACGCTCGCGGATCGCCGTCAGCGCCGTATTGGCGAGGCCGAGCGAGGAGACCTCATGCAGCGCGCCGTCCGGCTTGCCGCGCCCGCGCGGCGTGCGGACGGCGTCGTAAATATAGGCTTCGGGCATGACGTTTCCTCTCTATTCATTCTCGCGTCGGCACAGCCCGCGCTGCGATTCTTGTTCGTATCAGCGGCCTTGCCCCTCACCCAACCTCTCCCCGCAAGCGGGGAGAGGAGCGGGATCACGGCCACGGGCGAAGCCGATCGCGAGCGCGCCCCCTCTCCCCGCCCAGCGGGGAGAGGGTTGGGGTGAGGGGCAAGGCCGCGTCCTGCGCTGTCCCTACAGGCATCCACGACCGTCACTGCTCATCCCAGTCGTTAAAACATCTCCGGCGCCAGTGACATCATCGTGTCGGCGCCGGCGACGATGCGGGCGAGCCGCAGGCTCGTCTCGGGAAGCATGCGCTCCATATAGAAGCGCGCGGTCGTCAGCTTGGCGTCCATCAGCGCCGCCATATCGGGTTCACGCGCCTTCTTCTCTATCGCCGCGGCGGCGATCCTCACCCACATCAGACCGAGCGCCACGCGACCCAGGAGATGCATATAGTCATAGGACGCGGCTCCGGCATTGTCGGGCTTCGCCATGGCGTTCTGCATCAGCCACATCGACGCCTTCTGCAGATCGCTCAGCGCCGCTTGCGCCGGGACGACATATGGCTTCATCGCCTCATTGGCGCTGTGGCCGCCGAGCAGCTCCGCGCCGTCCTTGAAGAAGGCCATGATGGCGCGTCCGCCCTCGCGCGGCAGCTTTCGTCCGACAAGGTCGAGCGCCTGAATGCCGTTGGCGCCTTCATAGATCATGGCGATTCGCGCATCGCGCACGAATTGCTCCATGCCCCATTCGCGAATATAGCCGTGGCCGCCAAAGACCTGCTGCGCCTTCACCGCATTGTCGAAGCCGAGATCGGTGAACATGCCCTTGAGCACGGGCGTCATCAGGCCGAGCCGGTCCTCCGCCGCCTGCCGGGCGGCCGCGTCGTCCGAGCGATGCGCGACGTCGCTGTCGAGAGCGGCGGCGAGCGCAAGCCCGCGCGCCGCCTCGTTGAAAGCCCTGATCTCGAGCAGCATGCGCCGAATGTCCGGATGCACGATGATCGGATCGGCCTTCTTGTCCGGCGCTTTCGGTCCGGTGAGGGCGCGGCCCTGCAGGCGCTCCTTCGCGTAAGCGAGCGCGTTCTGATAGGCGACTTCGGATTGCGAGAGGCCCTGCACGGCGACGCCGAGACGCGCCTCGTTCATCATCACGAACATGGCGTTGAGGCCGCGATTCGCCTCGCCGATGAGAAATCCCTGCGCGCCGTCGTAATTCATCACGCAGGTGGCGTTGCCGTGAATGCCCATCTTTTCTTCGATGGAGCCGCAGGAGACGCCGTTGCGCGCCCCGAGCGAGCCGTCGGCGTTGGGAACGATCTTGGGGACGATGAAGAGCGAAATGCCCTTCACGCCCGCCGGCGCGCCCTCGATGCGGGCGAGCACCAGATGGACGATGTTCTCCGTGAGGTCGTGCTCGCCGGCGGAGATGAAGATCTTCTGGCCGGTGATGGAATAGCCGCCGTCGCCGCGCGGCGCGGCCTTCGTCGTCAGAAGGCCGAGATCCGTGCCGCATTGCGGCTCGGTGAGATTCATGGTGCCGGTCCAGCGGCCTTCCGCCATGGGCGGCGCGTAAAGCTTTTTCTGCTCCTCGGAGCCATGCGTCAGCAGCGCCGCGAGCGCGCCCTGCGTCAGGCCGGGATACATGGCGAAAGCCATATTGGCGGAAGAGGCGAATTCGTTCATCGCCATGGAGAGCGTATAGGGCAGGCCCTGGCCGCCATATTCCTCCGGGACGGGCAGGCTGATCCATCCGCCTGCGGCATAGGCCTCGAATGCGCGCTTGAAACCGGCGGGAGCCGTGACCGACCCGTCGGCGTTCCGCTTGCAGCCATTGGCGTCGCCCGACTGGTTGAGCGGCGCGAGCGCTTCCTCGCAAAGCTTTCCGGCCTCGGAGAGAATCTGGCTCGCGACGTCCGGCGACATGTCGGCGAATCCCGGCAGATTGCCGAACCTTTGAAACTGCAGCACGTCGTTCAGGAGGAATAGCGTGTCGTCGACGGGCGCTCTGTAGCTCGGCATGGACATCTCCTCGAGGCCCCTCCCCGAATCGCGAACGCGACCGGAGGGAACGGCGTTTGCGTCTTAGGTAGAGAGGGCCGCGACTCCGCGCAATAGGGCGTGAACGGGGCTCAAACCGCTTGAAGGGGCTTGGCGATCAATGTTCTTCTCAAGCGAGGCGATTCGCCTCCCGGCGATCGGATTTTTCCATATTCATGAACGAAACGCCGTAGGGAAAGGCAAAACTTAACGGCTTGTTTACCTTGATTGACGGAAAGTCGCCTCCAACGGCGCCAGGGCGTCGCGAGCGTAGCGCGATTCGCGCGGTCCCCGAGTCGGTTCCCCTAGTTTTTCTCGAGCAATCCGCAAGCGGATGCGCCGGATACAGACATGAGCAAGGCTCTTTCCCGCAAATCCCGAGGTCACGATTACGACATGCGCGAATCCGCCCGCTCCGAGGCGCGCAGGTCGGGAAAAAGCCTTGGCGACTGGCTAGACGACGCCATTCGCGAGGATGACGACCGCGTGGAGGAAGAGTTCGAACACGAGGACGGCGACCGTCTGGAGGCCGTCGCGCGCCGCCTTGCGCGTCCGAGCGGGGCGGGCGACGAGCGCCGCCGCGAGCGCGAGGACTATCGCCAGCCGCGCCGTTGGCGCGACGACGCCGCCGACGAAATGCGCGCCGCGCGCCGTCGCGGCGGAGATGACGACATCTTTTCGGATGATGAAGACGAGCGCGGCCACGCGCCGCGCGAGGGTCGCGACTGGAGCCATAGCCGGCGCCGCTCGCGCGAAGAGCCGCGCCTCGATGCGAAAGCGATCGTCGCCGACGCCGCCGCCATCGTCGAGCGCCGCGTGGCGGAGAGCGAGCGGCACACCGCCCGCGCCTTCGCCAACCTCGCCGATCTGATCAAGCGGGGCCAGCGCCGCAGCGACGGCGACGTCGTCAAACGCGCCGTCGCGGCCTTCGCCCAGCGCGCTCAGGAAAGCGAACGCCATACGGCGCGCGCGCTCGACAATCTCGCCGGCATGCTCGAAGACGGTCGGCGCAACGGCGAAACCGCCGAAGAGGGCCTCGCTTTTCTCGCCGAGCGGCTCGGCCGCATCGAGTCTCGCCTCGCCGAACAGCCTGCGGCGGGCGCCAGCGTGCGTCCGATCCGTTCCGCGCTGGCGCGTCTCGAATCGCGCCTCGACCGTCTGTCGAGCGGCGAACGCGCCGGCGAATTCGAGCAGGCGCTGTCGAGTCTCGACCAGCGTCTCGCCGACATCTCCCGGCGCCTCGACGAGGATGCCCGCGCGCCGCAGAGCCCGCCGGCCGCGTCGCAGCCCGGTCCCGCGCCGGAAGCGAAACTCGCCGGCGCGAGCCCCGCCGCCCTGGATCAGGCTCAGCGCCGGGCCGAGCCGCTGACGCGCCGCCCGCTGGTCGACGCCATCGCCGAAATCACGCAGCGTCAGCGCGCGCTGGACGAGGCTGCGCCGCCCGCGGCGCCTGAACCGGACATTTGGGAAGGCGAGCCGCCGGCCAAGCGCTTCGCGCAAATGCACGCCTCGCTCGATTCTCTCTCGCACCAGCTCGAAACCGTGCGTCAGGACGCCGGGGAGCGCGCCGACCAGCAGATGGTCGTGATGCGCCAGATCGAGGGCTTGCGCCGCGAGGTCGAAGACATGTCGCGCGCCATCGGCGATCTCGCGCCGCGCGCCTCCGTCGCCGCGATCGAGACCGCCCTGCGCGACCTCGCCCATCGCGTCGACGTGCAGCGCCATCGCGGCGTCGCCGACGATCTTCTCGCGCCCGCCGAACGCATCGCCGGCGAGCTGCGCGCCGTGATCAAGGAGCTCGATCCCAGCCCGATCGTGCGCAATCTCCACGCGGACGTGCAGACCATCGGCCGCCGTCTCGACGCCATGCAGCAGCCGAACGCCGCCGATGTGGCGGCGATCCGGCAGCTTTCGGCGCAAACCCGCGAAATCCGCGACCAGCTTTCCGCGCTGGCCGCGCGCCCGCTGCCGATCGAGAAGATCGAGACGCGCCTCTTCGATCTCACCCAGCGCGTGGACGCCCTCGCGCATGCGGGCGCCGGCGCGGCGAAGGCCGCCGCTGCGCTCGATATGGGCGAGTTGGTGCGCTCGATTCGCAGCATCGTTTCCGCCGAAACGACCGCCGGTTTCGACACGTTCAACCGCCGCCTGGAGCAGCTTGCGACGAAGCTGGACGAGGCCGTCCTGAACGCCGGCGGCAAGCGTTTCGACGAACTGGGCGAACGCATCGACGAACTCGGCCGCACGCTTTCGCGCCGCATCGACGACAGCGTCGCGCAGAAGCCCGTCGACACCGAGTCGCTCGAAGCGCTCATCGCCAATCTCGCGGTCAAGATCGACTCGGCGCTGGACGGCCGGCCCCATGCGCCCGGCTTCGAGGAAATCGGCCGCAAGATCGAGCGTCTCGAAACGCGCATCGGCGATCCGGTCGCGTCGGATTCGATCGCGCGCATCGAGGCGATGCTGCAACAGCCCGTCGCCGACCGGCAATTCGCCGAACTCGCGCAGCGGATCGACTTCGTGCGCGAGACGCTCGCGCAGCGGCTGGACCAGGGAGCCGCCGCCGCGCCGGCCGCCGACGTCCGCTATATCGAGGAAATCGTTCGCGGCCTCGACCACAAGATCGAATCCGCAATCGCCGCCAATGCGCGGACGCCCGATCTCGGGGCGATCCAGCACCAGCTCGAAGCGCTCTTCCACAAAGTCGACCGTCTCGAGGACGCCAGCGCTAATAACCGCTTCGGCGCCATGCTCGCCGAGCCGCAGAGCAATGCGCAGCTCGAGGAGATCGCGACGCATCTCGAGCGGATGCAGTCGGCTTTGTCGCAGCGGGCCGAGGAGGGCTACCGCGTCGAGGCGCGGCAGAACGATCTCGCCGCTCTCGTCGAGCAGCTTGCCGGGCGTCTCAATCAGGCGCTCGATCCGCGCGCCGACTCCGAGGCGTTGAGGGCGCTCGAAGCCCAGATCGGGGCGCTCTCGCAACGGCTCGACAGCAACGACCATAGCGGCTCCGCGCTGGCGAGCGTCGAGGCGCGCATCGGCGCCCTGGTCGCGCAGATGGAGGAGACAAAGGCGGCGACGACGCTGGCTGCGGAGGAGGCGGTGCGCCGCGCCACGCAGGACCTGCTGCGCCAGGCGAATCCCGCTCCCGGCGCCTTGCGCGAGGCGCTCGAGCGCGAGCTGATCGACATCCGCAAGATTCAGGACGAAAGCGGCCAGCGCACGCACGAGACTCTGCTGGCCGTCCACGAGACGCTGGAGCGCGTCGTCGATCGTCTTGCGATTTTCGAGGACGAACTGTCGGATATCCGCAACGTCCCCCCCGCGCCTGGGGCGGCCCTGCGGCTGGACGCGGTCGAGCCTGGCGCCCCCGCGCGCCGCCGTGAGGAAGCCCCGTCGCCTCAGGCCGGTCGCGCGCCGGAGCCGACCGTCGAGCCGCGCCGCGCGCCGCGCGTCGGGTCCGACGAAGACGATCTCGTGGATTTCCTCGTGCCGCCGGGCGCGCCCCGTCCGCCGCGCCGGGAGCCCGATTTCTCGCCTATCGCGGAAGATCGCGCCGCCCGTCCGGAAGCGGGTCAGACGGATTTCATCGCCGCCGCGCGTCGCGCCGCTCAGCAGGCGGCGGTTGACGCCGACGCGGCCGAGAAGGCCCAGCAGGCGCGCCGCGCCGCCGGCCGTCCGGCGTCCAGCGCGCCCGCCGGCAAGGCCGCCGGCCTCGCCGCCACGCTCGAAGATCGCAAGCGCCCGCTGCTTCTGGGTCTCGCCGGCGTCGTTCTGCTCGCCGGCGCCTTCGGCATGACGCGCATGGCGCTTCAGGGCCGCGGCGACGCGGACCACCAGGATCATCAGGTGACCGAGGCCGCGCCGGCCGAAACCGACTCCGCGCCAGCCGCCTCTTCCGCCGCCGAATCGCCCGAGGCCGCGCCGAAGGAATCGCCCGCGCGCGCCGCGGCTCCCGCTGCGACGCCCGCTCCGGCTCCCGCCGCGTCGGCGTCCGGGCGGAGCGTCCCCCCGGTCACTTCCGCTCCGGCCGAAGCGGTGCGCGTCGTGCGGCCGCCCGCGCTCTCTCCCGAGACGCCCCGCAACATGCCGACAATGGGTCCGGGCGGGACGGTCCCGCCGCGCATGATCGCGCCGCACACCGAAAATACGCCGGTCGACTCGACGCCCGTCGGCTCCATTGGCGGCCTCAATCCGCTTACGGCCCCGGACGCGACCAACGTCATCAAGTCGCTCGCCCAGCAGGGCGACGCGTCCGCGCAATATGAACTCGCCGTGCGCTACGCCGACGGCCGCGGCGTTTCTCGCGACGCCAAGACGGCGGCGCAGTGGTTCGAGAAGGCGGCGGAGCAGGGGCTCGCCCCCGCGCAATACCGCCTCGGCTCGCTCTACGAAAAGGGCATTGGCGTGGAGCGCGATTACGGCCGCGCCAGAAAATATTATCAGTCGGCGGCCGAGGCGGGGAACGCCCGCGCCATGCATAATCTCGCGGTGCTCCTCGCGGAAGGCGGCGCGGGCGGCAAGCCGGATTACGCGGCGGCGGCCCAATGGTTCGTCAGGGCGGCCGATCTTGGCGTGCGGGACAGCCAGTTCAATCTCGCGATCCTTTACGCTCGCGGCCTCGGGGTCAGCCAAAGCCTGACGCAATCTTATCTCTGGTTCGCGGCCGCCGCCGATCAAGGCGACGCCGACGCGGCCAAGAAGCGCGACGAGGTCGCCGCGCGGCTCGACTCCAAGGATCTCTCGACCGCGAAATCGCTCGCGGCGGGGTTCAAGGCCAAGGAGCCGCGGCGCGAGGCAAACGACGTGCTGCCGCCCAAGGGCGGGTGGGAAAACGTCAAGGACCCGCCGGCGAGCGCCGCCAAGCCGGCGGCCACGCCTTCAGCCAAGTCGCTGCAGCGACCGAAAATCTCCGCAATCTGAACGAGATGAGCGGCAAAAGCGTCAAGTTTTCGCCGCTCATTTACGTTTCAGAGACTCTCTGACGGTTAACGTCGCCTGGCTGATTGGCTTTGCCCCATCGCCCCTCAGGAGAGTTGAGATGAGAAACACCCTCGCCGCGATCCTTGCCGCTTCGGCGATCGGGGTCGCGACCCTGCCGGCTCACGCCGACTCCGCTGGCCCCGCCATCGCCGCCGGCATTGGCGGCTTTGCGCTCGGCGCCATCGCCGGCGGCGCGCTGGCCCAGCCGGCGCCCCCGCCGGTTTACTACGCGCCCCCGCCGCCTCCGCCCCGCTGCTGGGTCGAGCGCCGTCCGATTTTCGACGAATATGGCGTCGAAATCGGCTCCCGCCCGCGCCGCATCTGCGAATAAGGCGTCTTCGTAAAAATCACATGCGTCGGTCCGTCACAGGCGGCCGGCGCATTCTCTTTTTCCGGTGGCATGTCGGTTGCTCAAATCCCGCCGATCGAATTCCAAACGGCGAAGAGTGACCACATGACCAGCATTGCCGACACCGCCTTCAAGACCCTCGAGGAGCAGGGCCGTCTCCTCAACGCCGTCCTCAAGGGCCCGACCGAAAAGCCAGGCCGCTTTGGTTTTCGTGGCGAATTGGCGCTCATCTTCCAGGAACAGCTCGCGGACGAAAAGCGCCCGCCGGAGCGTTCCGTCGATCAGGTGATCGCTGTCGCCAATGTCGGAGAATCGACAATTCCGTTCTTCTGCTGTTACCTTCATTCCTTCGAGTGGCTGACCGATCTCGCCCAGGTGACGAAGGGCCTGTTCTCGCCCGAAGGAAAATATTTCATTTTCTGCAACAATATCGACCTGCTCTCCAAATATGAGGTCGAGATCGACGGCGTCACCTACAACGTCCTGCCGATCGACGAATCCACCGTTTACAACGAGCTGCTCGAACTGCTTTATCTCGACAAGGGAGATCTGAAGAAGCTCACCACCGGCGGCAAGACGGACGCCGTGGCGGACGCCGCGCTGGGTTTCAACGCCAAATTCGACGTCATCAGCTACGCGCAGGGCGTGGAGCGCATGGGGCCGGTGCGCAACCGCAACGCCAATCGCCCCGTCTGACGACGCTACGCTGGACGCCAGCCTTTGAGCGGCTGGCGTCCGGAAAGTTCTTTACGCGTGAAGGCTCTTTACGCATGCGCGTGGCCGCGCTGTCCCTCGGCGGACATGCCGCCATGCGCCTGACCGTTATGCGACTGCGCCTCGTGACGAAGTTCGGCGCGGGCCTCCTCGATCAGATCGCCCGTGGCCTCCCGCATTGACGCATAGGTTTCGTCGTAAATCGTCATCCCGGTCTTGATGACGCCTTTGACGACCGGCCGAAGCGCCCTGCCGAGGGCAGGCAGCAAGGTTGGCGCGAGCATAAGAGCGCCGATTCCGAGCACGACCGGGCCGGCTCCCTCCATTTTCGCCACGTCTTCCAGCAGCGCCATCTGACCCTCCTAAAGCAAGTTGTGCCGCTCGCGGAAATTCGGTCCGTCAGCATGCGTTTCAAGACGCATGTGACAGATTTATTTCAAATTGTTCGCGCGGCGTTCGCCTCGGTTCCCGCCGATCCCGTCAGCTTGACGAATTCATTGGCGACGAGCGGCGCGGCCGCGCCGGCGATCGCGGCGGCGAGATCGAGACGCCCGATCGGCGCGACGCCGAGCAGGCTCCTGAGAGGGGGAAAAGCCATGGTCAGCGCCTGAAGCGCGAGCGACCCTGCGACGACGCCGGAGAGGGTCGGATTCCTCGGAAGGTCCGGGCTCATGAGGCCGTGCTTTTCGGACCTTGCGCCGAGCGCGTGCAAAACCTGAGCGGCGACGATGCTCGTAAAGCAAATCGTGCGGGCGCGCGGCGACAAACCATATTTCAATACGCCGTAGAGATAGGCTCCAAGCGAACCCGCCGTGATAAAGCCGGCTTCGCGGGCGAGCGTCCGCGCCGACCGGGCGTCCATCACGTCGTCTCCGGTCGGCGTGGGCGACCCGTTCATGACGTCGTCATGCGGCGGCTCCAGCCCCAGCGCAAGGGCGGGTGCGACATCCGTGACGAGATTGATCCACAAAAGTTGCGCGGGCGTCAGCGGCTGGCCGAGATTGAAGGCCGGCGCGAGCAGCATGAGCAGGATTTCGCTCATATTGGTCGCCAGCAGATAGCGGATCGCCCGCCTGATATTGGCGTGCGTCGCGCGGCCCTGCCTGATCGCGGGAATAAGCGTTTGGAGGCGGTCGTCCTGCAGGATGATGTCGGCGACGTCCCGCGCCGCTTCGCTGCCGCTCGAGCCCATGGCGACGCCGATATCGGCCGCCTTGAGCGCCGGACTGTCGTTCACGCCGTCGCCGGTCATCGCGACGACATGGCCCGCCCGCTGCAAGGCTTTGACGATCTCCAGCTTCTGGCCCGGCGTGACGCGGGCGAAGACCTGCGGAATTTTCGCGTCCTTCGACATATGTTCCAGCATGGGGATGGCGTCGGCGTCGATAATTTGCGGGTCGCCGCCGTCGCAAAGATCGAGCGCGCGCGCGACCGCCGCGGCGGTCAGCCGCTGATCGCCCGTGATCATGACCGGATGGACGCCCGCGCGCCTGAGCGCGCCGAGCAATTCGGCGGCGCCGGGACGCAAAGGGTCGGCAAGGCCGACGAGGCCCAGAAAGACGAGGCCGCCCGGGGGCGGATTTTCGCCGCGAAACGCGCGCCAGGCGACGCCGAGAACGCGCTGTCCCTCTCCCGCCAGCCGCGCATTTTCCTGTCTCACGTCGCGGCGCATTTCCGCCGTGAGCGCGACGGTCTCATTGCGGAGGGCGGCGTGGCTGCAAAGCCCCAGAACTTCTTCCGGGCTTCCTTTCACCGCGGCGAGCTTCGCCCCGCGCCGGGCGCTGTGCAGCGTGGTCATGAAGAGCTGCCGCTCCGATCGGTAGGACACCCGCTCGAGCGGATAGTCGCGCCGCAGGCGCCGGACGTCGACGCCGGCTTTCTTCGCAAAATCCAGCAGCGCCGTTTCCGTGGCCGAAGGCGCCGATCCGTTGTGAGGATCTTTCTCGTCTTCCGGCGCTTCGTTGCAGAGCGCGACGATCTCCGCGAGCCTGCGCAGCGCCGAGCCGGGGGGCGGCGGTGAGAAAACGTTGTCGCATCGATAGGCGGCGCCGTCGCAACTGACTTCCGCCGCCGACATGCGATTGAAGGTCAGCGTGCCGGTCTTGTCGAGACAAACGACGTCGACCGAGGCGAGCGTTTCGACCGCATCGAGCTTGCGGATCAGAACGCGGCGGCGGCGCATCTCCCGCACGCCGAGCGCCAGCGTCGTCGTGGCGAGCGTCGGCAGCCCCTCGGGAATGGCGGCGACGGCGAGCGCGATCGCGTTTTTGAGAGTCGCAAACAGGCCGAAGCCTCGAAGGAGGCCGACGGCGAAGACGGCCGCGCAGGCGCCTCCCGCGAGAAAAGTGAGCCGCCGCCCGATCTGCGCGAGATGTTTCTGCAAGGGCGTGTCGGGCGCGCTCGCGCCGGACAGAAAATTCTGAAGCTGGCCGATCTCCGTCGCCGCGCCCGTGGCGACAACCACGGCGCGGCCGCTCCCGCCGGTGACCACCGTGCCCCGATAGACGATGTTGGCGCGGTCGGCGAGCGCGACATTGCGATGATCGAGCGGCTGCGCGGATTTCGACGCCGGCGAACTTTCGCCGGTGAGCGTCGCTTCGTTGATCGCGAGCCCATCCGCCGCGACGATGCGGGCGTCGGCGGCGACGATGACGCCGGGAAGCAGGTCGAGCATGTCGCCCGGCACGGCGCTTTCGACCGGGACGACCTGGCGCTTGCCGTCGCGAATGACGGGAACGCCCTCGCGCGCATGCTGCGACAGCGCGCGCACGGCGCGCTCGGTCTGCGCTTCCGTCACATAGCCGATGCCCGCATTGAGGGCGACGACGGCGACGACGACGATGGCGTCGGCCACGCCGCCGGTAACGACGGAGAGCGCCGCCGCGCCGATGAGGAGAGCGACGGGGAGGCTCTGGAACTGCTCGAGCAGCATCTCCATTCTGTCGCGCGCGGGAATGGCGGGAAGCACGTTTTCGCCGTAGCGCCGCCGGCGGCGCGTAAAGGCTTTGGCTGAAAGGCCCTGCATGGAGCTGCGCAGCCTTTTCAGCGTTTCGTCAACGCGCAGCGCATGCCATGGCGCCGCGCGCGGCTGCGCGCTCAACTCTAATTTGCCGGCGGAATAACGCAGCAATACGTCTTCAACCGCGCCGACGATCGCCGCCGCGGCGCTGCGTGGATCGAACAATAAGAGGAGCGTCCCCGTCGCAACGCTCGCATTCGCCGCGCTGATCGAATGCGCCCCGCGCAACGCGCCTTCCAAAGCGCGTTTGAGGCTGCTTACGCCCTTCAATCCGCGAACCCGCAGCCTCAGTCTGCCGGGCACGGCGGCGTGCACGATGCTGACGCCCGCTCCGGCGAGCGATGCTTCAAGCGACATGGCGTTTTCCCGTCAGCGGGATTGGCGATCGCGATTGGGCGACCAGAGACGGAGCCCCTCGCTCGCATACCAGAGCAGCGTCACCGCCGGCGCGAGCGTCCGGCCCCGCGCGAATTGAAGAAGGCTCGCGCCCATCAGCGCGAGGATGACGAAGCTGCGCGCGTCGCCGCCGAAAAAGCGCGAGAAGCGCTGATTGGCGGTTTCGACCTGCAGGCGCAGTTGCGGCAGGCTCAGCCCCGTTTCCGGCGGCGCGTCGACAAGTGCGAAAGGCGTGGACTCGCCGAGCGCGCGGACGGCGTCGCGCGCATGTTCGGAGACGATGAGAACGCTCGCCGTTGTCGCATTCGCCTCGACCGCGAGGTCGGCCCGGTCTCCGAGCCGCCGCGAAACCTCGGCGAAAAACGCCTTGTCGTGGCGCTTCTCGGGGATGCGCAAGCGCAGGCGCGACGGCGTCTCGTGAACAATGTGGGCCGCAGGCTTTTCAGCCATGGGCCTTCCTTTCGGCCTCGGGCTTCGCGCCGAAAGGCACGATGTGCTCCCGCGCGTCTTCCTTATGCGCGCCGTCAGGATGGGGGTCGCTTCTCTCCGTTTCGAGTTCCGAGCGAACTTCCGCGACGACGTCGCTCATCGTTTCGGCCGCTTCGCCGACAACGCCGCGTAGGCGGTCGTACATCTGCACGCCGGCGCGGACCGCGCCTTTCGCCAAAGAGCGCTTTTGCCCATTGTCTCGATTGAGCAGAGTCGCGGCCGCGCCCCCGGCGGCTCCGGCGGCCAATGCGAGCAGAAGACTGCGACCGATATGCGCCATGGCGGGAGTCTCCGGTTTAACTGCGGTGACAGCTAGTGATAGCGTTGCGCAATGCGCCTTCAAGCGCGGCGGGCGGCGCAAATGCGGCTCTGCAAGCAGCCGCCCGCCCGGCTGCCGCATGAAAATTTATTCCTCTTGCGTTACGCTCTCCGCCATGAAAGCGAATCACCTCGCGCTCGCTTCGGCGGCGTTGCTCGTCCTTGCAAATCCCGCCCGCGCGGACTGGACCTCCTGCCTCGGGGGCTTGCGTCACGCCGCGGCCGGCGCGGGCGTCAGCCAGCAGACCATCGCTTCGGCGACGGACGGCATGGAGCCGAACGACGCCGTGTCCTTCATGGACAAGCAACCGGAATTCACCACGCCCGTCTGGGATTACGTCGCCGGTCTCGTCGATGAGGAGCGCGTCGAGGAAGGGCGCGCGATGATGCAGAAATATGCGAGCGCCCTGCATGCCGCGCAGTCGCGTTACGGCGTCGATCCCGCGACCGTCGTCGCGGTGTGGGGGGTCGAGAGCGATTTCGGCAAAAGCTTCGGGAAGCGCTATGTCCCGCAATCGCTGGCGACTCTCGCCTGCGAGGCGCCGCGCCGGAATGACTACTGGCGCAAGGAATTCATCGCTTCGCTCAAAATTCTCGATAGCGGCGACGTCGCCAAGGACGAGATGCTGGGCTCCTGGGCCGGCGCCTTCGGCCATACGCAATTCATGCCCTCGACTTTCCTCGGCACGGCGGTCGATCTCGACGGCGACGGCCGCCGCAATATCGCCAGCTCAGCGGCGGACTCGCTCGGCTCCACCGCCAATTATCTGAGGAAAAGCGGCTGGCGCGCGGGCGAGGCGTGGGGCTTCGAGGTGCGCCTGCCCGAGGGCTATGGCGGCGGCGCGGGGCGCACCCGCAAAATGCCGATGTCCCACTGGGAATCGCTCGGCGTCACCCGGCTGGACGGCGGCGGATTGGGCGGCGGCTCGGCGGGCCTGATGCTGCCGGCGGGCAGGAACGGCCCGGCCTTCCTCGTAACGAAGAATTTCGACGCCATCTACGCCTATAATGCCGCCGAGTCCTATGCGCTGGCGATCTGCGTCCTCTCGGACCGGTTGCGCGGGCGCCACGGCATTCAGACGCCCTGGCCGACGGACGATCCCGGCCTGTCGCGCGCCGAGCGGCGGGAGCTTCAGTCGCTCCTCATCCGCGCGGGCTATGACGTCGGCGATCCCGACGGCGTGATCGGGACCAAGAGCAAGGAAGCCATCGCCGACTATCAGGGCCGCGCCGGCCTGCCGCGAAACGGCCGGGCGAGTCTCAAAGTGCTGAACGCCCTGCGTGGCCGATAGGCCGCCCGCTTTCAGGCCGGTGAGGCGCGCGGCGCCGCTCAGGACATTTTGAGTTCCGGCGGCGCGACGGAGTTCGGTTCGGGCGCGGCCTCCGGAACCGCCGCGCCTTCCGCGGTGGGGGCCAGCTCCTCTGCGATCCAGGCCGAGCCGAGCTCCCACACGACGGCGAGGACCACCGGGCCGACGAAGAGGCCGACCACCCCATGAGCCATGATGCCGCCAATGACGCCGATGAAGATAACCGGGATCGGCGTCGATAATCCGTGAGCAAATATGAATGGCTTCAATACGTTATCCATGTAATTAACAGTCAGCATGCAGATCGTCAGGCCGAGCGCGGCGGGCGTCGACAGCGTCGTCCAGGCCCAGAAGACCACCGGCGCGACGATGAGCAGCGGTCCGATCTGCACGATGCCGAGGACAAGAATGGCGATGGTCAGGACGTTTGCGCCGGGGACGTCCGCCAGAAACATGCCCGCCCCGCCGACGATCGCCTGCATGATGGACAGGCCCATGACGCCGCGCGAGACCGCGTTGATCGTGGCGCCGGCCAGATTGAGGTAATTCTCGCCATTCGCCGGATCGATGCGCCGCGCCAGCGCGCGCATGCCGATGAGGAGCTGCGTGGCATAGGCCAGCAGGAAACCGGACAGGATCACCGACAGCAGGAATTTCAGCGTCCCGACGCCGGCGTTGCGCGCCATGCCGAGGAGATATTCGCCAACCGGCTTGAGCTGCGGCAGGATCTGGGTCAGCGCGCTGCGCAGATTGGTCGAAGCGAGCTCCCAAAACGAATATATCTGCGCGCCGATCAGCGGCCAGTCCTTCACCGAGACGGGCGGCGGCGGGATCACGAAGTCGCCATTCTCGAAGCCCGCAATGACGCTTTTGACCGGATCGACAAAGCCGAGACCCATCCAGGTCATGGGCCCGATGACGAGCGCAAGCGCCACGATCGTGATGAGGATCGCCGCAATGGTCTGGCGGCCGCCAAGCCATGCCGCCAGCCGGTCGAGCAGCGGATAGAGCGCGACGGCGAGAACGACGCTCCAGACGATCATCGCGCCGAAAGGCGCGATGATGACGAAGGTCCAATAGGCCAGAAAGCCGATCACGACGAGCCGGATCGACATTTCGATGAAGAGGGCGTTGAAGCGGCGCTCGCCGCCGCCGAATTTGGTCAAGTCGTCGGGCACGCGTTGGTTCCGTTGTTCGCTGCGCTGCAGCAAGAGTGAGCCCGCCTTGCCCGCGAAGCAAGGGGCGCTGTTGACGCGCCGCCGGACGGCTCTGCGGGAGACGCCGCGCCGGAAGGGCAGTTTACTGCAAATTAGGTCGGTTTTCGCGAAGCAGGATTAATGGGCGCGCGCCTCCGTGAAGGCGAGCGTCACCTTGGATTTCACGAGGTCGCGAATATTCTGCGACCAGCAGGTCGCGTCCAGCGCCTCCCCGATGCGCCGCTGATCGGCGAGCCCGAGATCGGACAGTCGCGCTCTTATGCCCGAGACGCGCTCATAATCGCCGCGGGCCGCGGCGAGCGCCAGCTCGACAGTGAGGATGATCGTCGAGTCGGTGCGGGACGCCGCCCGGCGCAGACGCGGCCGGTCGTCATATTCGCCCCGGCGCATCGCATCGATAGTGACGGCGATCGTATCGGTCGGCGTCAGATCGGCGGCGATGGCGCGGGCTTTCTCGATCAGCGCGACGCCTTCGGCATAATCCCCGGAACCGAGAACGAAACGGGCTCCGACATCCGCGAGCGCCAGGGGGTTGTTCGGAAATCGCTCGATCGTTTCGCGCGCTTGCGCCCGAAACGCCTCGACGTCGCCGGCGCAGAGCGACGACGCGTATTGAGCGACGCGCGCCAGGAAGTCCGTGTCATTCATGCTCGCGGCCCGGGCGGCCATGTCGCTCGCCCGGGCCCGCGCCTCCGGCAGCGAGAAGTCGCTCAGGCGGAAATTATGCGGGTCGAGCGTCAGAAGAGCGCCGATGGACAGGGTCTCGGCGTCGAGCGGTCCTCGCGCCTCGGCCGCCGCGAAGCAGCGCCATGCCGGCGCATAGTCCTGCGATTTGAAGGTTTTCCAGTAATGGAAGGCGCGCAGTTGGCAGGACAGCGCTTCGTCGCTTGAGGCCTGAATGGCGTCAGCCTGCACTCTTGCAATATCCGCGACGATTCCGAAGGGATTGCCGACGTCGCGGCCGATTTTCGCGACGAGGTCCCGCTGCATCGCCATCACGTCTCCGGCGGAAAGGCGCATTTCGTAGCGGTTGGTCCAGCGTACGGCGTTGGTCCGGCCGTCGAGGAGCAGAACGGTCGCCTTGACCTGATCGGAGATCAGCCGCAGCGAGGCGCGGACGGTGAAGTCCGGCTTGGCGCCCCCATCCATCGCGCCGGCCGACGTCTCGTCATTGAGCGGGATCACGGTCATCCACTGATAGTCGGAGAGGACGTCGGCCAGATCGGCTTGCAGGCCGCCGGCGATAAATTCCTGCCCTTCTTTGTCCGCATGCCATTCGAAGGGGGCGACGGCGACGATCGGGCTGCGGGCGCCGGCCGCGAGGGGCGGCGGGGCCATGACGAGGAATCGCCAGGCTGCGGCGCCGGCGATAGCGACAGCCAGGGTTAACCCAATCAGGAGAAATGCTCGGCCGGAGCCGCGTTTGGCGGCGGCGACTTCCGCCGCCGGAATCGCCGCCTCGAGGGCCGGCGCCGGCGTGAAGACGGGGCGATACTGGCCCTTGGGAATGGAGATGACGATCGAGGCGTTTTTGCCTTCGGTCAAATAATAGCGCTCCAGCGCCTGGCGCAACCGTCCTGCTTCGACGCGGACGATGCTGTCTTGCTGCGGATCAAAATCATTTGGTCGGCTAAAGACTTCCGTCGCGATCGAATAGGCCTTGACGCGCTCCCCCCGGCCCTCGAGCTCCTCCGTCACGAGATAGGAGAGGAGCGCGCGCTGGCGCTCGCTCGCCCCGTCGAGGCCGCTGTCGAACGCCCGATGCAGCTCCTCCAGCACGGCGAGTTTAAGCGCCTGTCCATTCGGGACAATTCGACTCAAATGCGACGCTCCTGAACAATCATGGCGTTACAGTCACATGTTAACGCCTGGTACGTGCCTGTCATCCCGCCGAGCCTACGACAATCTCGCCTTCGTCGAAACGAGCGTCGCGCCTCGCGCGCCGTGTTGGGAGCTGAATATATGAATGAGATTGACGAAGCCGGGACGGACCGGGAGCCGGAAAGCGACGGCGCGAAGCTCGAACAGGCGCTTGTGGAGGCCCATTATCTCGGTCTCTCCCTGCGGGCGCTGGCCGCGAACCGCAATTTCCGCTACGCGGCGATCACCGCCTCCGTCTGCGAATTGCTGATCGGCTGGGCGCGGTTCGTGGGCGACAGGCTCCAGGCCGGAGAACAGCCTTTCGTGTCAGGTCCGGCCCCGCGCCGGCCGCCGCGCAAGAAGTAACCGGTCCTTTCGACAAGCTTTCCGTTTTTCGGATAGGATAAGCGGAAAGCATTCAGGAACGAATCGGACGCCATGGCCATCAGACTGCATCAGGGCGACCTCCCCGCGGAGGCCGCCCTTTCGAACATCGTCGCCATCGACACGGAAACGCTGGGCCTGAACCCCCACAGAGACCGGCTGTGCCTCGTGCAGCTCTCTTTCGGCAATGGCGACGCGGAGCTCGTGCAGATCGCCAAGGGCCAGACGCGCGCGCCCAATCTCGAAAAGCTTCTCGCTGATCCGAACATACTGAAGCTATTCCATTTCGCGCGTTTCGACCTGGCGATCCTGGCCAAAACCTTCGGTTTCATGCCGGCGCCGGTCTATTGCACCAAGATCGCGTCCAAGCTCACCCGCACCTATACCGACCGCCACGGGCTGAAGGATCTGGTGCGGGAATTGGCGGGAATCGAAATCTCCAAGCAGCAGCAATCCTCGGATTGGGGCGCGGCGAACCTGACCGACGCGCAGCAGGCCTACGCCGCCTCGGACGTGCTTTATCTGCATCAGCTCAAGGAGAAGCTGGACGCGATGCTGGCGCGCGAAGGGCGAAACGAACTCGCCTGGGCCTGCTTCGATTTTCTGCCCGCGCGGGCGCAGCTCGATCTCGCCGGCTGGCCGGAGATCGACATTTTCTCGCATGAGTGAGTTGGCCCCGAATTCGCCACGCCGCAGCCCGATAATTGCGCCATGACCGAGGGCAGCGCCGCCGACACGACGCCAGTGAAGCCGACCGCCCGCCGTCCGGCGGGGGGCGAGGGCGCGCCCGCCGGAACGCCGTCCGGCGGCGGCCGGGACAGGCTCGCCGCGCTCACGGGCCGGCGCGAAAGCGCCTTTCCCGAGGCGTTGCGTCATACGGCGCGCGTCACGCAGCTGCGGCGCTGGATCATCTGGGGCGTCGGCGGGACGGTCGCTCTGGTGGGGCTCGGCCTCGCGGCGAGCTCCCTGCGCTTCCTGCCCATCGATCTCAATCTCTCGCGCATCGCGCTCAAGGGCACGCGCATCGTCATCGAGACGCCGAAGCTCGTCGGCTATCGCAAGGACGGCAAGCCCTATGAAATTCGCGCCAAAGTGGGCGTTCAGGATATTTCGACGCCGGACGTCTTCGATCTCGACGGCCTTGATGTGAGGGTTGAGACGGAAGGCGCAAATCCGATCGTCCTGACCGCCGCGAAGGCCAATTACAGCACGAAAAACGACAAGGCGACGCTGAGCGGCGGCGTCAGCGTCTCCGACGGGAAGAATTTCGACATGCGCATGGCCGCCGCCGCGATGGATTTCAAATCCAGCGTCATGACGTCCGACCAGAAGGTCGTCTTGAAGATCGAGGGTGGCGAGGTCGTCGCCGACACGGTGGAATTTTCGCAAAAGGAGCGCCGCGCCACCTTCGCCGGCAATGTCCATTCCATTCTCTATGGGGAGGATGAGGCCGCGCAAGCGAGCGTCAAAGCGAGCGGCGAGACTCGAGAGCGCGAAACTCAAAACAACGGCGCGGCCCAGGACGGCTTGCGCGCGGCGCAGTGAGAAGACGATGAAACGCCTGACATTTTACGCCTCGATCGCCGCCAGTCTCGCGGTTCTCGCCGGCCCTGCCGACGCCAAGGGCCGCTCGGGCGGCATATTGCCCGGCGCCACGGCGAAGGACCCGTTGAACATCGACGCCGGCAAGCTCGATTATTTCGACCAGGAACAGAAGCTGATTTATTCGGGCAGCGTCATCGTGACGAACGGCCCTTCGACCCTGAAGGCCTCGCGCATAACGATCTTTCTGGAGGGCAAGGGCGTCGCGTCCGGCGCGACCAGCAATGACCGCGTGAAGCATATCGAGGCCGACGGACCCGTGACGCTCGTATCCAAGGATCAGATCGGCACGGGCGACCATGGCAGCTATGACAAGGCCGAGAACAAGGTTTTCCTCTCGGGCAATGTCACGCTGACTCAGGGCGATAATATCGTGAAGGGCGACCGGCTCGTTTATGACGTGACGAGCGGCGTGGCGAGCATACAGGGCGGGGGCGCCCAAGGAGGCCGCGTGCGCTCGACCTTCCTACCCGGTTCCGCGAAGCAGTAAGAAGCCGCTCGCAAAGAGCTGCGAGCGGCGAAGCGCGGCGCGCGAATCATTCCGCGTTCAGCGCTTCCTTGTGCAGGAGGCCGAGCATGCCGCGGCGCTTCGCTTCATAATAATAGCCGCCGGCATAGAGCTGGATCGCGCGCGCTTCGCTGCCGCCCGAAAGCTTGTAGGCGTTGGCGAGATAGGGAACCGCGTAGGCGAGATTTGTCTCGGCGTCGAGCAGGCCGTTCGCGGGGCCCTTATAACCCATGCCCCTGGCCGTATCGTGCCGGATCTGCATGAGGCCCCAATAGGGACCGTTGCGCGCGGCCGGGTTGTAATTGCTCTCGCGACGCACCGAACGGTGGATGAGCGACTCCGGAATGTCGTACAGCCGGGCGTAGTGGGAGATGCGGGCGTGGAGTCCGTCTTTTCCTTCGAGATTCGCGTCCGTCCGCGGCTCGTTGACATAGGATTCCGGCGCGGACGCCACCGGCTGCCCTGTCTGTGAGCATCCGGCGAGGACGAGAGTCGCCAAGACTGCGGCGCAAGCAGTTGATTTCATCTGTTAATGTTTCCCCTCAATGCGCCCCGACAAATACGTTCATCGTAAATCGCCATGGCGACATGGCGAAATCGTGGCGGTAGGGTTCGCGGGAGGCGCCGGTCTGTGCGCGGCCGCACCGACGGAGGGTTAAGAAAGGGTCACTTTAAGCGCGTTCGATGCAGTTGTTTCAGGGGCGAAAGTCAGCGGGGCTTTTTCAGGAGCGCTTTCAGGTCCAATCGGCCCGGCCGCGACAACGGCCGGGCCTTTTCGTCTCGGCGGGCGAGACCTGTTCGGTCCGCTCCATATTCCGCCGGCGCGCTCTACCTGCTTTCGAGGGAGAAGCCTCATGGCCGCGCGTAAGTCGAAATGGTCGCAAGACGTGACGCGGCGGAGCAATGCGCTCGACCTCGAGCGAGGGGTCTTCACCTTCGACGATCCGAAAGCGATTGCGCTCTCGCTGAAAAGCTCCGCCGAAGCGAGCGCGCGCAGAAAGGCGACGCCCTTCCGCTCCGCCATGTCGATGCTGACCTTTTACATCAATCGCGCCGGCAAAGGCCTGTCGAAAGAGCGACGCAGCGTGCTGGAGGCGTCGAAGGCCGAGTTGCGCAAATTGTATGGCGTGGAGCGCGGATAGCGCTAGGCGTTTTTCCCTGGCGAAGGCAGATACATCGTACGGAACTGCTCCGGAACGGTCGCAAGCTCCGTCTCCAGCGCTTCATCCTCCGCGATGGCGTAAAGCCAGGCGAGATAGATCTCATCGTTGAAAAAGGCCGTGACGGCGTCGCGCGCCGCCTCGCATTTCTCCTCCGGCAGGAAAGGCGCAGGCGGCTTGTCGAAGGCGCCGTAATAGACGCCCGTCAGAAGAAAGGAATTCTCCCAGGCGACGGGCGGCCGCGCATCCGCGAGCTGCGCCGGCTGCTGCAAGCTTCCTCTCAGCATGTCATGGACGCCGACAAAGAAGGCCATAAGCTGCGCGCGCCAGTAGCGATCTTCGATCGACAGCGCGGATGCGAGCCAGGGGCGGATTTCTTCGGGCGCGAGATATTTGAGGCAGAAGAACAAGGACGCCGAGAGATCTCCGCTTGGCTCTCCCCAGCCCCATGTTCCCCACTGGGTTTCTTCCCGGCAAAGCGCTTCGCCGCGCCGGATGCATCCCTCTGCCCAGCAATTCATGCCCATGATCGCGCGGCCGAACGTATTGAGCGCGTCGCGCTCGAAGCCGCGATAGGGTTCGCGCGTCACACCTTCGGGGTAGATGGCGAAGAAAGCCGTCGCCAGCGCTTCGACCAGCGGTCTTTCGAGTGCGCCCGCGCGCATGGCGAAGGCCGTTTCGTCGGCGAGCAGGTAATGAAACCAGTCGATCCATTCGCGGTCTTCGCCGAAGCTGCATGTCGCGCTGGCGATGTCGAAGAGCGCGCCGCGCGGGTTGTCGTCGGTATCGAACGTCGCGCGCTCGCCGCTCATCACATAGGCGCCGCGCATGGGCGCGCGGGGGCGGGGGAAATGCGCATGGAGGCGGGAGAGCGCCGCGTCGTCCGGGCCTTGGCCGGGGAGCCAGAGGAAGGGGTTTGAGGTTTTCTGTTTCACGTCGCGCGCTCTTGTTGCGTGACGGAGAATAAAGCGAGCCTCGAGCGGATGCTGTGCGCGGCGACACGGGGGGCTATTTGACGCAATCGGCATTGGCAAAAATTATGTGCCGGGTGACATTATGAATGTCACTACGGAGAAGCGTGATGTCGAATATCTACCGTCGGTTTCCGAAAAGGTCTACTTGGGCGGAGTTTTCACAGCGCTTATGCAAGTATCTTCGCGTACCCTACGGCTCGAAGTTCGTCTTAGTTTCCGCGAACGGTCGGCAGGTTCGTGACGACAAGATATTCACGAGACGGATAATATCGCCGTCTGTATTGCCGCGGCGTCCGCGACAAACCGTCAGAGATATCCTTGATGGTATTGAGCAAATGTTGGCTACGCCGCCTTCGCAAATTCGTTGTGCAATAGAAGCGCGAGCCCCGAACGGCCAGCGAATTGACACCCGCACCCATGTGGAAACGTGGCAAGCGATGGAGCCGACCCTCACGCCAAGCCAGCGGGAAGCGAAACGAATACGAAAAGACGAAATTGAGAGTTTTCTCC